>NZ_JBBAXQ010000001.1:0-828678 GCF_037198055.1 Luteimonas sp. gir | reverse complement strand
TCCTCAAATGCCGGAATCGGAGTGCCGCTTGCGATGGGCAGCAGCCCGTCAGCCGAAAGCCGTTCTCCCGCGGAAAGCCGCTTTGCGGTCCGACCGAACCCGGGCGCAGTCCGCGGACCGGGGTGCGACGCGCACCCCGGAGACGAACGCCCTGATCGCGTGAGCACAGTCAACCTCGGCCAACTTCGAAGGGCCCTCTGTGTCCAACCTCCTCCGATCGCGGATCCGCTGCTCCGCCACCGGCTTACGCCGGCTCGGCCTTTAGTTCCGGAAAGCGCCCGCGCGGAGGCGGCTCCTCGGCGATGCCCTCACTCGTCGAAGCGCAGATGCCGGACCGACTTGCCGTGGCGGCGGATCAGCTTCAAGGCCTCGATGCCGATCTGGATGTGGCGCTCGACGAAGTCGGCGCTGACCCGGGCATCGGAGGCTTCGGTCTTGACGCCTTCGGGAATCATCGGCTGGTCGCTGACCAGCAGCAGCGCGCCGGACGGAATGCGGTTGGCGAAGCCTGCTGCAAAGATGGTCGCGGTCTCCATGTCGATCGCCATGCAGCGCATTGCCCGCAGCCGCTCCTTGAACGCGTCGTCGTGCTCCCAGACGCGACGGTTGGTGGTGTAGACGGTGCCGGTCCAGTAGTCGTGACCAAGATCGCGAATCATCGTCGAGACCGCACGTTGCAGCGCAAACGCCGGCAGTGCCGGCACCTCGGGCAACAGGTAGTCGCTGCTGGTGCCCTCACCGCGGATCGCCGCGATCGGCAGCACCAGGTCTCCCAGTTGGTTCTTGCGCTTGAGGCCGCCGCACTTGCCCAGGAATAGCACCGACTTGGGCATGACCGCCGAGAGCAGGTCCATCATCGTCGCCGCATTGGGGCTGCCCATGCCGAAGTTGATCATCGTGATGCCATCGGCAGTGGCGCTTGGCATTGGACGGTCCAGGCCCACGACCTCGGCGCCGGTCAGGCGCGCGAAGTGATGCAGGTAACCGCCGAAGTTGGTCAGCAGCACGTGCTCGCCGAACTGGTCCAGCGGCACGCCGGTGTAGCGCGGCAACCAGTTGCCGACAATCTGGTCTTTTTCTTTCATCGTCTTCTCCTTACTTCGCAGGCATTCTCGCACCGCGCGCCGGTCGGCCGCAGCCCGCCACAACTGCGCGCACGGTCGCAGTGCGCACGGCCACGACACGGGTACACTCGACGACGCTTCTGGGGGTCGCACGCGAGCGCGACGGCTGTTTCATCATCGCTTCGGGGAGTTTTCGATGTCTCGTCTGTTGTCCGCCGCCCTGGCGGCCGTCCTGCTGGGCGGCTGTGCCACCACTGCCTCATCCGGCGCGCCGTCCCGCGCCTCTTCTCCGTCGACGCCTTATCCCAGCACCTATGCGCCGATCGCCGCCGCGCCGGTGCTGATCAGCGGCGCCACGGTGCTGATTGGCGACGGCCAGCGCCTGGACGGCGCCGATGTGTTGCTGCGCGACGGCCGTGTCGCCGCGGTCGGACGCAACCTCGAGGTGCCGGCCGATGCGCAGCGCGTCGACGGGACCGGCAAGTGGGTCACGCCGGGTCTGATCGACGTGCACTCTCATCTGGGCGTGTACCCCAGCCCCGGCGCACGTGCGCACAGCGACGGCAACGAGATGACTGCGCCAGTCACCGCACAGGTCTGGGCCGAGCATTCGGTATGGCCGCAGGACCCGGGCTTCGGCGCGGCGCTGGCCGGTGGCATCACCACGCTGCAGATCCTGCCCGGCTCTGCGAACCTCGTCGGCGGGCGCGGCGTCACGCTCAAGAACGTCGCCGCGACCACGGTGCAGGCCATGAAATTCCCCGGCGCGCCCTACGGGTTGAAGATGGCCTGCGGCGAGAACCCCAAGCGCGTCTACGGCGAGAAGGGCGGTCCGGCCACGCGCATGGGCAATGTCGCCGGTTACCGCGCCGCGCTGATCGACACGGCCGAGTACCGCGACAAGCACGCCGGCGATTCGCCCGGCAAGCGCGACCTCAAGCTCGAGACGCTGGCCGGCGCGATGGACGGCGACATTCTGGTGCACATCCACTGCTACCGCGCGGACGAGATGGCGCAGATGCTGGATCTGGCGCATGAATTCGACTTCCACATCACCGCGTTCCACCACGGCGTGGAGGCCTACAAGATCGCCGACCGGCTGGCCGCCGAGGGCGTGTGCGGTGCGCTGTGGGCCGATTGGTGGGGCTTCAAGATGGAGGCCTTCGACGGCATCCAGGAGAACATCGCGATCGTCGACCGCGCGCCGGGGGGCTGCGCGATCGTGCATTCGGATTCCGACGAGGGCATCCAGCGCCTCAACCAGGAGGCGGCGAAGGTGCTGGCCAGCGCCCAGCGTGCGGGGCTCGACATCGCACCCGAGCATGCGATCCGCTGGCTGACCGAGAACGCCGCGCGCTCGCTGGGCGTGCTCGAGCGTACCGGCACGCTGGCGCCGGGCAAGATGGGCGACGTGGTGCTGTGGAACGGCAACCCCTTTAGTGTCTATGCACTCGCCGAGCAGGTCTGGATCGACGGCGCACACGTGTACGACCGGTTCGACCCGACGCGCCAGCCGGTGACGGACTTCATGCTCGGCCAGGGCGCAGCCGCCACTGGAGGTGCCCGATGAGCCGCGCGGTCTCGACCCGGCGCGCCTCGCGCGCAATCGCCTGCCTGCTGTGCGTGGGCGCCCTCATCGCCGCCACACTGCCCGTCGCCGCGCAGGATGTGCTGATCCGCGGGGCGACGGTCCACACGGCCGGCACCCAGGGCACGCTGCGCGAGGCCGACGTGCTGGTGCGCGGCGGCCGCATTGCCGCGGTCGGCCCCGGGCTGTCTGCAGCCGGCGTGCCGGTCGTCGAAGCCGGCGGCCGCCCACTAACACCGACATTGTTCGGCGGCGTGACCGGGATCGGCATCGAGGAGGTGTCGGGCGAGCGTGGCACCCGCGACGACCGCCTGTCGCTCGGCAGTGCCGAGGACATGGTCGTGCGTCCGGAGTTCGACGTCACGCTGGCGTTCAATCCCGACTCGATCGTGATCCCGGTCGCGCGCGTGGAAGGCATCGGCTTCACGCTGCTGTCGGCCGGCAACGCCAATGCGATCGTGGGTGGACAGGGCGCAGCGATGCGCCTGGACGGCAGTGTCGATCCTGCTGGTCCGAAGGTGCTGTACCTGGCGCTGGGCAGTGCCGGCGCCGAACAGAGCGGGCAGTCGCGCGCGGCGCAGTGGATGCTGCTCGACCAGTTGATCGACGAGGCACGCGGTCGGCTGCCGGCCGATTCGCACATCGCCTCGCTGACGCCGGCCGGCAAGCGCGCACTGACGCGCTACCTGGATGGCCAGGGCACGATCGTCGTCGGCGTCAACCGCGCCTCCGACATCCGCCAACTGTTGCGCTGGAGCAAGCGCCACGGCCTGCGCATCGCGATCCGCGGTGGTGCCGAGGCCTGGAAGCTGGCACCCGAGCTCGCGGCCGCCGGCGTGCCGGTGTTCGTCGATCCGCTGGTCAATCTGCCGTCGGACTTCGACCAGATCGGGGCCACGCTCGAGAACGCCGCACGCCTGCATGCGGCCGGCGTGCGTGTCGGCTTCGCGCAGGCCAGCGATGCCTCGCACAACGCCCGTAAGCTGCGCCAGCTTGCCGGCAATGCGGTTGCCCACGGGCTGCCGTGGGAAGCCGGCCTGGCCGGGCTCACACGCGTGCCGGCCGAGACCTTCGGCGTCGATGCGGCGATCGGCACGATCGCGGTCGGACGCACCGCGGATCTGGTGCTGTGGTCGGGCGACCCGTTGGACGTCGCCTACACCGCGGACCAGGTGTGGTTCGGCGGCCGCGCGATCGAGATGCGCTCGCGTCAGACCGAATTGCGCGACCGCTACTTGCCGCCGGCAACACCTGCCAGCGAAGGCGGCCTGCCGCGGGCGTACCGGCACCGCTGAGGGCTCTGCGCCCCGCGCATGCGGCGAGGTGCGTGAGGGGGAGACCTTCAGCCTTAGCGGACTGTGGCCCAAGGACCACGGTCTGCTGGGAAACCGATCTACGCGCGATCGGAGCGTTTGCCCCCATCCCGGCCTTCCCCCGCAAGCGGGGGAAGGAGGTTGCAAGCTCCGCGCTTGTCGCACGGATGCTGGCCTTCCTCCCGCAGGCGGGGGAAGGAGGTTGTAAGCGCCGCGGCTTGTTGCGCAGATGCCGGCCTTCCCGCAAGCGGGGGAAGGAAGTTGCAAGCGCCGCAGCTTGTTGCACGGATGCCGGCCTTCCCCTGCAAGCGGGGGGAAGGGGGCAGCAGGCGCGCGGCTTATCGGGCGTCGGGCGGGATGCCGTCGATGTCGGGGTCGACGGCGAGCTTGCCGGCGATCAGCACCGCCTGGGTGCGATTGGAGGCGCCGAGCTTGCGCAGCACCGCGGTCATGTGCGCCTTGACCGTGGCCTCGGAGACGCCGAGCTCATAGGCAATCTGCTTGTTGAGCATGCCGTCGCCGAGCATCTGCAGCACCCGGAACTGTTGCGGGGTGAGGTCGCGCAGCCGCGCGGCGACATCGTGCTCGCCGGCCGAGACCGCCGGCGCCGAGACTGCGGCCTCGGGGACGAATCGGTCGCCGTCGAGGACCTGCGCGACCGCGCGCCCCAGCGTTTCGGCATCGGCCGACTTCGGGACGAAGCCGGCGGCGCCGTGGTCGAGCGCCCGGCGCATCACCGCCGGCTCCTCGCGCGCCGACACCATCAGCACCGGCAACTGGGGGAACTGCGCGCGCAGGTGCACCAGCGCGCTGAATCCCTGGGCGCCAGGCATGTTGAGGTCGAGCATCAACAGATCGGCGTCGGGCTCGGCCTCGACCATCGCGTACAGCGCCTCGACGTTGTGCGCCTCGCGCAAACGGGCATCGGGCACCGCACGCGCGATCGCCCCGCGCAAGGCCTCGCGGAACAGCGGGTGGTCGTCGGCGATCAGCAGGGTCGTCATCGGGCGAGGTCAGGCGTTGGGGACGTACCGTTCCTTGACCAGCGCATCGACGACCGAGGGGTCGGCCAGGGTGCTGGTGTCGCCGAGCTGGTCGGGGGCGTTCTCGGCGATCTTGCGCAGGATGCGGCGCATGATCTTGCCCGAGCGGGTCTTGGGCAGGCCCGGGGCCCACTGGATGTGGTCCGGGGTCGCGGTCGGCCCGATCTCGCGGCGGACATGCGCGACCAGTTCCTTGCGCAGTTCCTCGGTGTACTCCTCGCCGGCCTTGAGGGTGACGTAGGCGTAGATGCCTTGCCCCTTGATGTCGTGCGGGAAGCCGACGACCGCGGCCTCGGCGACCTTGGGATGGAGCACCAGCGCGCTTTCCAGTTCCGCGGTGCCGATGCGGTGGCCGGACACGTTGATGACGTCGTCGACGCGGCCAGTGATCCAGTAATAGCCGTCCTCGTCGCGCCGGCAGCCGTCGCCGGTGAAGTACATCCCCGGATAGGCCTTGAAGTAGGTGTCGATGAAGCGCTGGTGGTCGCCGTAGACGCTGCGCATCTGCCCCGGCCACGAGTCGGTGATCACGAGATTGCCTTCGGCGGCGCCCTCAAGGATCGTGCCGTTGGCATCGACCAGCGCCGGCTGTACGCCGAAGAATGGCTTGGTCGCCGAGCCCGGCTTGGCCTCGATCGCGCCGGGCAGCGGCGAGATCAGGATGCCGCCGGTCTCGGTCTGCCACCAGGTGTCGACGATCGGGCAGCGGCCATCGCCGACGACATCGGAGTACCAGCGCCAGGCCTCGGGATTGATCGGCTCGCCGACGCTGCCCAGCAGGCGCAGGCTTGCGCGCGAGGTCTTCTTGACCGGCGCTTCGCCTTCGCGCATCAGCGCGCGGATCGCGGTCGGCGCGGTGTAGAAGATCGTGACCTGGTGCTTGTCGATCACTTCCCAGAAGCGAGACACGCTCGGGTAGTTCGGCACGCCCTCGAACACCAGCGAAGTCGCCGCGTTGGCCAGCGGGCCATAGACGATGTAGCTGTGGCCGGTCACCCAGCCCACGTCGGCGGTGCACCAGTAAATGTCGTCGTCGCGCAGGTCGAACACCGAGGCGTGGGTGTAGCTGGCGAACAACAGATAGCCGGCGGTGGTGTGCAGCACGCCCTTGGGCTTGCCGGTCGAGCCGGAGGTGTAGAGGATGAACAGCGGGTCCTCCGCGTTCATGCGCTCTGGCTCGCAGGTATCGGGCTGCCCATCGACGACGGCGTCGTACCAGCGGTCGCGCGGCATCTGCATGTCGACTGCGCCACCGGTGTGGCGCACCACGAGCACGGTTTCCACGCTCTGCGCGCCGGGCAGCTTGAGTGCGGCGTCGACATTCGCCTTCAGCGGCACGCGCTTGCCACCGCGCATGCCCTCGTCGGCGGTGATGATCAGTTTGCTGCCGCAGTCGCCGACGCGGTCGGCGATCGAATTGGGCGAAAAGCCGCCGAAGACCACCGAGTGCACTGCGCCGATGCGTGCACAGGCGAGCATCGCCACCGCCGCCTCGACGATCATCGGCAAGTAGATCGTAACCCGGTCGCCCTTGGCGACGCCAAGGTTGCGCAGCGCATTGGCCAGCCGGCACACGCGGGCGTGCAGTTCGCGATAGCTGATGTGGCGCGCCTCGGTGTCGGGACCGTCGGGCTCCCAGATCAAGGCGGTCTTGTCGCCGTTGCGCGCCAGATGGCGGTCCAGGCAATTGACACTGACATTGAGCTCGCCGTCGTCGAACCAGCGGATGCGGAAGTCGGACAGGTCGTAGCTGACGTCGCGGATCCGGGTCGGCGGCCGGTACCAGTCCAGCCGCTGGGCGATCTCGCCCCAGAAGGCCTCGGGGTCCTGGACCGAGCGCGCGTAGTCGCGCGCGTAGTCGTCCTGGGTGATGGTGTCGGGACCGGCGAAACCGGCCGGAACCGGATGACGTTCTGCGGGACTGGACATGCGGGACCTCTTCCCCTTGTTGCGCGTCACGCCAGTGTGCCGCATCCGCCGGCCCGAGACGCTAGGACCTTGGTCTAGCCCGCGGGCTCGGTGCGTCCGCTCGCCGGCGCGCCGCGTGCCGGGCCCGCTGCAGGCGTCCGCACTTCGACCAATGGCGAATGGGCGCCGGGCGCGCCGCCATGCAGTCTGCACAAAGGACCGGGCGCCGGTTCGACCAGGCTCAGGCTCACGCATCCCTTGGGAGGGGACATGACACAGACCATTGCCGCGCAGGCCAGGCCGCGCCTGCTCACGGCCGCCGTGCTCGTTGCGCTCGCATTGCCGGGCGCCGCATTCGCGCAGACCGCCAAGGAGCGCGAGCTCGAGGCGCGGATCGCGCAACTCGAATCGCAGGTGCAGGCACTGCTCGGGCAACAGCAGCAGACCGCCGCGCAGGTGCAGGAAGTGCGCACCGCCCAGGCGGCCGTGCCGGCGGTCGCCGCGGCACCGGTCCCGGCAGGCAGCCAGCCGATCCAGGCCACCACGATCACCCCGCAGGCCAATCCGGGCACCAAGTTCACCGTCGGCGGCATGATCCGCATCGACGGCATGGCTACCAAGACCACCGACGGCGACATCGCCAAGGGCACCGCCGGCCGCGACTTCTACGTGCCCGGCGCGATCCCGGTCGGCGGCGAAGGCCCGGACACCTACATGGACGCGCACGCGAAGTTCTCGCGGCTGTGGTTCGACGCCAGCACCGTGCTCGACTCGGGCGACAAACTCGGCGCGCGCGTAGAGATGGACTTCTTCGGCGGCACGCTCGGCAACTCGGCGGCGACCAACACCTACGGCGCCACGCTGCGCCACGCCTACCTGACCTACAACAACTGGCTGGTCGGCCAGACCTGGTCGAACTTCATGGACACCAACGCGTTGATCGACGCGGTGGACTTCGTCGGCCCGACCGATGCGGTCGTGTTCGTGCGTCAGCCGCAGGTCCGCTACACCAGCGGCCCGTGGACGGTGTCGATCGAAAGCCCGGAGACCACGGTGCAGCCCTTCGGGGGCGCGGCGCGCATCATCGCCGGCGACAACAGCGCGATCCCCGACGTCATCGCGCGCTACACCCACAAGGCCGACTGGGGCCACGTCAGCGTCGCCGGCATGGCGCGCCAGCTCAAGTACGAGCCCGCGCCGGGCCTGGACAGCACCGACACCGGCTTCGGCGCGACCGTCAGCGGCCTGGTCAAGCTGGGCGACAGCACCGACATCCGCTACCAGGTCAGCGGCGGCGAGGGCATCGGTCGCTACATCGGCCTGGCGACGATCCAGCAGGACGCGATGGTCGACGCCGCCGGCAACCTCGACGCGCTCGGCGGCTGGGCCGGCTACTTCGGCGTGCGCCAGGTGTTCAGTCCATCGGTGCGCGGCAACCTGTACTACGCCCGCTCGCAGTGGGACAACGACACCGCCTGGACGGGCCTGGGCGTGACCCGCAAGGTGCACTCGGTGCATGCCAACGTGATCTGGTCGCCGGTGCCCAAGCTCGACTTCGGCGTCGAGGCGATCTGGGGCGAACGCACGCTCGAGTCCGGCGTCGACGGCGAGCTGATGCGCCTGCACACGATGGCCCGCTACTCGTTCTGATCCATCCCGGCGCGGTCGCCGCATCGACCGCGCCGGACTGCGCTCGCGCGCCTGCCGCACGCACGACCGGACCACCGGCATCCCGCCGGGGCCGTCCATCCCACGCACGCTTCGGAGGGGAAGCTTCCCATGTCCAGCACGACCGCCAACGCAGCGCCCAAGGGCCAGCTGACGAAGGGCCACAAGAAGGTCATCTTCGCATCCAGCCTCGGCACCGTTTTCGAGTGGTACGACTTCTATCTCTACGGGTCGCTCGCGATCATCATCTCGCGGCAGTTTTTCAGCGGCGTCAATGAAACCACCGGCATGATCTTCACGCTGTTGGCGTTCGCCGCGGGCTTCTTCGTCCGGCCGTTCGGCGCCGCGTTCTTCGGCAGCCTCGGCGATCGCATCGGGCGCAAGTACACGTTCCTGGTCACGATCCTGATCATGGGCATCTCCACGTTCCTGGTGGGCGTGCTGCCCAGCTACGCCTCGATCGGCGTCGCCGCTCCGGTGATCCTGATCGTGCTGCGCCTGGCCCAGGGCCTGGCGATGGGCGGCGAGTACGGCGGCGCGGCGACCTACGTCGCCGAGCATGCCCCGGCCGGCAAGCGCGGGCTGTACACCAGCTTCATCCAGACCACCGCGACCCTGGGCCTGTTCCTGTCGCTGGCGGTGATCCTGGGTTGCCGCTGGATCCTCGGCGTCGAGGCGTTCGAGGACTGGGGCTGGCGCATTCCGTTCCTGGGCTCGATTGTGCTGCTGGGCATCTCGGTGTGGATCCGCCTGCAACTGTCGGAGTCGCCGCTGTTCCAGGAAATGAAGGCGCAGGGCAAGGGCTCGAAGATGCCCTTCCGCGACTCGCTCAGGGGCGGCAACCTGAAGCTGATGCTGCTGGTGCTGTTCGGTGCGACCGCTGGCCAGGCCGTGGTCTGGTACGCGGGTCAGTTCTACGCGCTGTTCTACCTGCAGAGCATGCTCAAGGTGGACCTCACGGTCTCCTACCTGCTGATCGCCGCGGCGCTGCTGCTGGCCACGCCGTTCTTCCTGTTCTTCGGCTGGCTGTCGGATCGGATCGGTCGCAAGAAGATCATCATGGCCGGCTGCCTGATCGCCGCGATCACCTACATCCCGATCTTCAAGGGCATCACCCACTACGCCAATCCGGCGATCGAGGAAGCCAGCACCAACTCGCCGGCCGTCGTGGTCGCCGATCCCAAGACCTGCAGCTTCCAGTTCGATCCGGTGGGCATCCGCAAATTCACCAGCTCGTGCGATGTCGCGACCGCCGCGCTGACCCGCGCCGGTGTGCCCTACAGCGTCGATCCGGCCCCGGTCGGCTCGTTGGCCCAGGTGCATGTCGGTCAGACCGTCGTCACCTCCTATGAGGCCGAGGGGCTGGCAGGCGATGCGCTCAAGGCGCAGCAGGGCGAGTTCGGCGGCGCGCTGAAGGCGGCGCTGACCCAGGCCGGTTACCCCGAGAAGGCCGCCACCGAGCGCATCAACGTGCCGATGACGATTCTGCTGCTGTGGATCCTGGTGCTCTACGTCACGATGGTCTACGGCCCGATCGCGGCCTACCTGGTCGAGCTGTTCCCCACCCGGATCCGCTACACCTCGATGTCGCTGCCCTACCACATCGGCAACGGCTGGTTCGGCGGCTTCCTGCCCGCGATCTCGTTCGCGCTGGTGGCCGGCACGGGCAACATCTACTACGGCCTGTGGTATCCGATCGGCATCGCGATCATGACCCTGGTGATCGGGACGTTCTTCCTGCGTGAGACGCGCAACGTCGACATCACCAAGTAAGGCACCATCGGCGGGACCCAGAACCCGCCACGCAAGACCCGGACGCCGGCCCTTGGGCCGGCGTTCGTCGTTTCAGGACGTCGAGCGGCCGTGCCCGGAGCGCGGGGCAGCCTCGACGGCCACGCATTCGCACGCAGCCGGCGGACCCATTGCGCCGTGCGTCATGCGTTGCTGCGTCGCGTTCGCGGTGCGTGCGCGCGCGTCGCCCGGCAGAGCACACGACACTGCGCTGTCTCATGTCGAGCGAAGCCGATGGGCCCGAGCGGCGGCGCGCACGCATGCGACCGGCGCGATCCTGGACTGCGCGACCTGGCCCCGCCTCGCGCACATGCCCGGACAGCGGAGCGGTCAGCGCTGCGGTGGCGCCGCCAGTTCCCGAGCGTCGAGATAGCCGTCGCGATTGCGATCCTGGCGATTGAAGGTCGCGGCCAGGCGCGCCAGATGCTCGGCGCGGGTGATCGGGCGGCCCTGGCCGCCGGGCAACTCGTCGGCCGACAGCACGCCGTCGCCGTTACGATCCATGCGGTCGAAGGCGTAGCCCATCCACGCCTGATACTCGGCGAGCGACACGCGTCCGTCGCCGTCGATATCCATCCGTTCCAGATACTCGGCGGTGCGCGCGACCTGGGCGCCCGCGGCCGCGGCGAAGGCGCCGCAGGCCAAAGCGATGCCCAGTTGCGCAGCGCGCGGCCCTGGTGAACGCCTCATTCCGGAGGCCGGCTCAGCCGCGCGCGCTTTGCAGCGAGTAGCCCTTGAGCCGGGCCGCGTAGTCCTGCAGCGCGCGGATGCCGCTGGCCTCGGCCTCGCGGCACCAGGCCTGCAGGTGCTGCAGCGCTTCGCCGGCATTGTGCGTGCGTGCCTCCAGCAATGCCGCCAGGCGCGCACGGTACTCGACGAGAGTCCGGATGCGCGGCCGTTGCGCGATCCAGGCCTGCAGCTGCGCGCGCGCATCGGGCGCGAGCCAACGACCATCGTCGACCAGGCCCCGGCGCAGCTTGCGCGGCAGCAGCGCGCGCAACTTGGCGCCGGCCGCTTGCGCTTCCTCGCGCAGCGCCGGGCCCAGCACGTTGCGCTGGTAGTCGGTCATCGCCTGGAAGCGGTGCGCAAGCAACGCCTTGAGCGTGTCGGTATCGGGCGCGTGGATGTTCGGACGCAGGTCGAGCGACGGCGCGACACGCAGCACCCGGGCCAGGCGCAGCGTCTCCAGGCCCTTGATCACCGCCCAGCCGATGTCGAATTCCCAGCGCCGGAGCGCGAACTTCGCCGAGCTCGGAAACGCGTGATGGTTGTTGTGCAGTTCCTCACCGCCGATCCACACGCCCCACGGCGTCAAATTGGTCGCGGTGTCAGTGGTCTCGAAGTTGCGGTAGCCCCACCAGTGACCCAGGCCGTTGACCACGCCGGCGGCCCAGAACGGGATCCACGCCATCTGGATCGCCCAGACCGCGACGCCCTTGAAGCCGAACAGCACAATGCTCACCAGCAGCAGCACCGTCGGCCCCATGTTCGCGTGCGGGGTGTAGAGGCGGCGCTCGATCCAGTCGTTGGGCGTGCCCTTGCCGTACTGCTCGATATCCGCACGCTGCGCACGTGCCTCGCGATACAACTCCACGCCGCGCCAGAAGACGTTGCCGATGCCCTTGTGCATCGGGCTGTGCGGGTCGTCCTCGGTTTCGCACTTGGCGTGGTGTTTGCGGTGGATCGCGACCCATTCGCGGGTGATCATCGACGTCGTCAACCAGGTCCAGAAGCGGAAGACGTGCGCGATGGCCGGGTGGAAATCCACGCCGCGATGCGCCTGGCTGCGATGCAGGTACAGAGTGACGGCGAAGATCGTGAGCTGGGTGGCAGCCAGCAGGTACAGCAGCATCGCACCCCACCCCCACTGCAACAAGCCACCGGACAACAGGTCGAACAACGAGACGGACATGGCGAGAGACAACGGGTTCGGGTGTACATCCCATGATGGGACGGACCTGCGACGATTGCCATCCCTGCCCGCCCGTATGGAGAGCGGCGGCGTTCAGGCCTGTCACACTGCGCGCGACATGAACACGCCCGCTGCCCAGACGCCTCCGCTGCTGGACCTGCACGACGCCACCGTGGTCCGCGACGGCCGCACCGTGCTGCATGCGCTGCGGCTGCGGATTCCGGCCGGCCGGCACACTGCGATTCTCGGCGCCAACGGCTGCGGCAAGTCCACGCTGGTGCAACTGCTCACGCGCGAACTGCACCCACTGGCGCATGCAGACGGCACGCCGCCGGTGCGTGTGTTCGGCGCCCGGTTAGGCGATGTGACGCAACTGCGCGCGCGCCTGGGCATCGTCACCGGGCGCATCCACCAGGACCTGCTGTCGCTCCCGGCCCTGCGGGTGGAGGACGCCGTCGTCGCCGCGGCGTACGGCAGCATCGCGCCCGTTGCGTCCGCGCGCGTCGACGCCGCCCTGCGAAGTGCAGCATGCGACGCGTTGGCGGCAATGGCCGCCACGCATCTGGCCGGGCGCCGCTACGCGGCGCTGTCGGCCGGCGAAGCGCGCCGTGTCCTCATCGCCCGGGCGCTGGTCCATCGGCCCGAAGCGCTGCTGCTCGACGAGCCCTCGACCGGACTCGATGTCGTCGCCCGCGCGCAGTTGCTTGAGCGCTTGCGCACCCTGGCACACGGCGGCACCACCCTGGTCCTGGTGACCCACCACGCCGAGGAACTGCTGCCCGAGATCGAGCATGTGGTGCTGCTGCGCGAGGGGCGGATCCTGGCCGAGGGGCCACGCGAGACGATGCTGACCGACGCCTGGCTGTCGCGGACGTTCGGCGCCCCCCTTCGGCTGGGCTGCGACGCCGCCGGCGCGCCGACGTTGCAGGTCGTCCAAGGCGGCTGAGGCCTCGCGGCGGCGCGGCATGCCGTGGCGCCCGCGCTGTGCCATAGTCGGCGCGCATCACCGCTGTTCTGTCTGGCATCACCACTTTCGGGAGGGGGTCCATGCTCGAGCAATACGGTCTGTGGCTGGCGCTGGTCTGCGCGGCCATCGCGATTCTTTACGGCGTGGTCTCCGCCGGCTGGATCAACCGGCAACCGGCCGGCAACGAACGCATGCAACAGATCGCCGGTGCGATCCAGGAAGGCGCGCGCGCCTACCTCAACCGCCAGTACCTGACCATCTCGATCGCCGGCGCGGTGTTGTTCGTGCTGATCGGCCTGTTCCTGGGCTGGTCGACCGGCCTGGGCTTCCTGCTGGGCGCAGTGCTCTCGGGCGCGGCGGGCTATATCGGCATGA
Organism: Luteimonas sp. gir; assembly: GCF_037198055.1. Classification (NCBI taxonomy): domain Bacteria; kingdom Pseudomonadati; phylum Pseudomonadota; class Gammaproteobacteria; order Lysobacterales; family Lysobacteraceae; genus Luteimonas; species Luteimonas sp. gir. The sequence goes on along the minus strand of NZ_JBBAXQ010000001.1, from coordinate 815,049 downwards.
ATGTCTCCGTCCGTGCCAACGTGCGCACCGCCGAAGCCGCCCGGCGCGGCATCGGCCCGGCCATGGACGTCGCGTTCCGCGGTGGCGCGATCACCGGCATGCTGGTGGTGGGCCTGGGCCTGTTGGGCGTGGCCGGCTACTGGATGCTGCTGCCGCACTTCGGCATTGCCGGCGAACCTGCATTGCACGCGCTGGTCGGTCTGGCCTTCGGCAGTTCGCTGATCTCGATCTTCGCGCGCCTGGGCGGCGGCATCTTCACCAAGGGTGCCGACGTCGGCGCCGACCTGGTGGGCAAGGTCGAGGCCGGCATCCCGGAGGACGATCCGCGCAACCCGGCGGTGATCGCCGATAACGTCGGAGACAACGTCGGCGACTGCGCCGGCATGGCCGCCGACCTGTTCGAAACCTATGCGGTCACTGTGATCGCGACGATGCTGCTGGGCCATCTGATGTCCAGCCAAGTGGGTGCCAATGGCGTGCTCTATCCGCTGGTGCTGGGCGGTGCCTCGATCCTGGCCTCGATCGTCGGCACGTTCTTTGTCCGCGTGCAATCGGGCGGCTCGATCATGGGCGCGCTGTACAAGGGCGTGATCGTCTCGGGCGTGATCGCCGCGGTGCTGTTCTGGCCGATCACCACGCAGCTGATGGCCGGCAACGCCCACGGCGCCGGCAACCTCTACTGGTGCGCGCTGATCGGGTTGCTGCTCACTGGCGCGATCGTCTGGATCACCGAGTACTACACCGGCACCCAGTACGGGCCGGTCCAGCACATCGCGCAGGCATCGACGACCGGGCACGGCACCAACATCATCGCCGGCCTCGGGGTGTCGATGAAGTCGACCGCGCTGCCGGTGGTGGCGGTGTGCTTCGCGATCTGGGCCTGCTTCTCGTTCGCCGGGCTGTACGGCATCGCGATCGCGGCGACCGCGATGCTGTCGATGGCTGGCATGATCGTCGCGCTCGACGCCTACGGCCCGATCACCGACAACGCCGGCGGCATCGCCGAGATGGCCGAGCTGCCGCCCGAGGTGCGCGAGATCACCGATCCGCTCGACGCGGTCGGCAACACCACCAAGGCGGTGACCAAGGGCTATGCGATCGGCTCGGCCGCGCTGGCGGCGCTGGTGCTGTTCGCCGATTTCACCCACAACCTGGAAGCGAAGTATCCGGGGGTCGAATTCCGCTTCGACCTCGCCGACCCGGCGGTGATCATCGGCCTGTTCGTCGGCGGCCTGATCCCCTACCTGTTCGGCGCGATGGCGATGGAGGCAGTCGGCCGCGCGGCCGGCGCCGTCGTCGAAGAAGTGCGCCGCCAGTTCCGCGAGATCCCCGGGATCATGGCAGGCACCGGCAAGCCGCAATACGACCGCGCGGTCGACATGCTCACCCGCTCGGCGATCAAGGAGATGATCGTGCCGTCCCTGCTGCCGGTGTTGGTGCCCGTCGTCGTGGCATTGGGGATGAATGTGCTGATGGGCCCCGGCGCGGGCATCCGCGCGCTCGGTGGCCTGCTGATCGGCACGATCGTCACTGGCCTGTTCGTCGCGATCTCGATGACCACCGGCGGCGGTGCCTGGGACAACGCCAAGAAGCACATCGAAGATGGTCACTTCGGCGGCAAGGGCAGCGAGGCGCACAAGGCTGCGGTCACAGGCGACACAGTCGGCGATCCTTACAAGGATACCGCCGGCCCCGCGATCAATCCGCTCATCAAGATCATCAACATCGTCGCGCTGCTGCTGGTGCCGTTGCTCTAGGCGAGCGGCGGCATCGACGCGACGCGGCGTCACGGTCGCCGCGTCTTGGCACAGCGCCGACCGGACGGACGGCGCTGTCGCTGCATGGATCGGGCGCAGCGCCTATCGCGGTGCTACGCGTGCAACCGACCTCGGCCGCAGTCAATCGCGCAGGAACACGCCCTGCGCGAGATCGAACCACGGCGTGCACAACAACCGCTGGGCATCGGCGAACGCGAAGTCGGCCCGCCAGACCTCGCCGTCGTCGCCCGGCTCGGGTGCGAGCAGTCGTGCGGCGTTGGCCGGGGCGACGCCGAGACACCAGCGCACCGCGGCCGGCGCATCGCCCAGCCACTGCGAGAACGCGAACTCCCCGACCAGTTCACCGCCCGGCTCGACACGACGTGCCAGCGGTGTGGGCGGCACGGTTGGTGCCGGCGTGGGCAGCGACTGCGCGACGTGCGAGAGCGTGACCCGACCGTCGCCTTCGTCGCGCAGGTAAGGCATGCCGGTTGCGCCCTGCCTCTGGCGCCCGGTCAGCACCGCATGGCGGTCGCCCCGGTCGAACACCGCGAGCGCGACGCTGCCGACATTGCGCAGTCGATAGCGGACCTCGAGCGCACCGCGCGTCGTCACGGAAAACACGGCTTCGAGCACGACGCCGTCGGCGTCAACATGGGCGCGGGCAGTATCGGTCAGCGTCATGGAAGGCCTCGATATCGGGAAGCGGCAGCGGAACACAGCGCGAGCACTCGCGGCAGCAGCGCCGCGGCGCCATGCACCGCGGACGATGTGCGGCCGAGCCCAGCATGCGGCGAAGACAGTGAGTGCGGCGCGCACAATGCGCGCGGTCTCACCAACTCGAGGCGCGCACCCGTTATCACACGAAAGGCGGCGCATGCGCCGCCTTCGGTGCCCACATCACCGGGCTACATCGCAGCGCGGTCGGTCAGAGCGCGTAGCTCGGCCGATCTGGCAGGCCCAACTCGCGACGGATGCCATTCTCGGTCAGATGGATCGGATTATGGGTGATCGCGCCAGTGCCATCGAAATCGTAGGGCTGGGCGCTGGTCTCCAGGCCCACGGCCTGACGCTCTGCGTTGGGCACCTGGCCGCTGTCAGGGCCTTCGCCGCGGTAGGTCCCCGGCAGGAAGGTACCGTTGACGCCGTTATAGGCATGCGACATCTCGTGGTAGAGCACCACCGACGGCGCCGGGAAAGCGTCCATGTGGAAGGACGGGTTGTAGCTGATGGTCACGTCCCCGCCGGCCCCCGGGCGCCCGTTGACGATGTCGGCGTCATTGCTGAAGGTCTGTGCGTAGCCATTGTCCTCGTTGGACAGCTCCTGGATGGTCACAGTGTTGCCCTTGGCTTCGGCCGCCTTGTCGAACTCGGCGAGCATCTGCTGGCCATTGGGCGAGGCCCGCAGGAAGTCCAGTTCCGACTGCATGCGCTGCACGAACGCATCCGAGCCCTTCACCGCAATGCCGCGGTCGCCGACGCTGTTGTCGATTTCGACATTGACCACGGTCGGCTTGGCGCCGGTCGCGGCGTTCACGAGGTCGGAGACCTCCGCGTACACCTTCGTCTGCGCATGCGCGCCCTCGATCGTGTCCTGACCGTCACCTGCGTACACCGTGGTGCGCCCCTCGCCGACATGAACCGTATCGTCCCCGCGACCGGCCGAAATAATGTCGAACTCGCCGCCGCCATGGATCACGTCGTCGCCACGGCCGCCCTCGATGTAGTTGGTGCCCGCACCGGCGTGGATGGTGTCGTTGCCATCGCCGCCGTAGATCACATTGACCCCGCTGCCGCCATGGATCTCGTTGTTGCCGCCGGTGGTGTGGATGTCGTTGCGGCCGCTGCCGGTCACCCGAATCAGGTCGTCGCCGTTGCCGCTGCTGATGCGGTTGTCGCCGTTGCCTTCGACCAGCACCTCGTTGTCACCCTGACCGGCATCGACGACGATGTTGACGTCGACGTTCGGCGCGACCTTGATCGTGTCGTTGCCCTCACCGGTGCGCAGCGTCAGCTCCTGGCCCTCACCCAGGCGTACCTCGTAGCTTTCGCCATTGACGGTGACATCCAGTGTGCCGTCGTCGCGCTGGCTGACGCCGACATCGTCGTTGCCGCTGCCGGTGGTGAACACGACCTGGTCGCGGCTGACATAGCCCTGGGCGACGGTGCGCTCCCGGGCGATCTCCACCTGCCCATCCTTGTGCAGCGGATCGATCTGGATCGGCTTGCCGTCGGGCGTGCTGCCGGTCGTCTGCTCTCCGGGATTGGTGGCGGTGCCGTCGATCTCGACCGCGCCGCCGGCCGCCCGCTGCGGCTGGTCACGCGTGCTGACCTGCGGGCCGCCGTCGGCGAGCCCGTCGACCGGGCCGTGCCCCACTTCGGTCGCCGGACCGTCGTGTCGGTGCGGGGTCGGGGCCAGCGGATTATCCCAGTAGCCCTGGGCGCTTGAAGGCAGAACAGACGTGGGCGACAGCGAGTCGAACGTGGTCATGGCAGGCCTGCGTGAGAAAAGAGGCCTCCATATGTACGCCCCCGTATGGGGAGCCCGTACTAGGGCGTACCCGAGGACGAAGCTGCCCGTGACGGTTTCAGGCGAAACGGACCGCCAGCCCGCGCTGCGCCGCAACATGCCTTGCGCGTAGAATGACGGCCCACTTTCCGCACTGGAACCGCAGCAGCATGGGCCTGGACTCCGTCTCCACCGGCAAGAACCCGCCGCACGAAATCAACGTCATCATCGAGATCCCGAAGGACGCCGAGCCGGTCAAGTACGAGGTCGACAAGGAAAGCGGCGCGATCTTCGTCGACCGCATCCTGTCCACGCCGATGCGCTATCCGTGCAATTACGGCTACGTGCCCTCGACCGTCTGCGGCGATGGCGACCCGGCCGACGTGCTCGTCGTGCTGCCGCTGCCGCTGGTGCCCGGCTCGGTGATCCGTTGCCGCCCGGTCGGCGTACTGAAGATGAGCGATGAGGCCGGCAGCGACGAGAAGATCCTCGCCGTACCGGTCGAGAAAATCTTCGCCGGCTATGCCCACGTCGACGACCTCGACAAGGTGTCCACGCACTGGCTCGAGCGCATCGGCCACTTCTTCGAGCACTACAAGGATCTCGAGAAGGGCAAGTGGGTCAAGGTCGAAGGCTGGGGCAATGCCGCCGAGGCCAAGCAGATCCTGGTCGACGCGATCGAAGCCTACAAGCAGGCCGGTTGATCCACGCCCGGCGCCGCGAGAGCGCCGGCGCCCGCTTGGTGCGCACTCAAGGCGCACCGACGCACCGACGCCGCGCGCCCGCGCGGCGTCTCGCAGGGGAGAGGCAGACGTGCGCATTCTGTTCGTGGGGGGCGGCGACGGCCTGCCCATCGGTTTGCTCGAACTGGCCGGCGGCATGGACGCGCGCTGGGACATCGCGCATGTCGATGACGGCGGCGCGGCCATGGCGCTGGCCGCCGAATCGCCACAGGATGTCGTCGTCGTGGCACCGACGCTGCCCGACATGTCCGCGGCCATGCTGCTCGGCCAGATCCGGACGCTGCGACCCGAGACCTCGCGCGTCGCGCTGATCGGCGCTCAGCCGGCGGCCCGCCTGCTCTCGCTCGCCCACCGCTTCCTGCCCCTTCCGGTCGACGACGCCCAGTTGCTCGAGGCCATCGGCAGCCTCCAGGAACTGCGCGACCTGCTCGACGATCCGGCCCTGCGCACATGCATCGGCCGCATCGAGCGGCTGCCGCCACCGCCGCAGACCTATCTGGCGCTGACCCATGCCCTGGAGGCCGAAGATGCCACCGGCGCGGCCGACATCGCCCGCCTGATCGGTCGTGATCCGGCGATTGCCGCCAAGGTGTTGCAGCTGTGCAACTCGGCCTACTACGCAGCCGGCCGCACGATCGCCGACCTGCGAACCGCAGTGGCCCGCCTGGGACTGTCGACGATGCGCGACCTGGTGCTCGCCAGCGAGGTCTTCGCGCAGCCCGGGCGCATCGACGTGGACCGCCACGCACTGCAGCAGCGCGCCCTGCACGCCTCACAGCTCGCACGCCGACTGCTCCCCGAATCCAGCGCCGAGCTCGGCGCGACCGCCGCCCTGCTGGCCGACATCGGCCTGCTGCTGCCCGGTGTCCGCGATGCGCGCCCGGATGCGGCGGACGCAGACAGTGACGTCCCGTCCGATGCGCCCGGCCACATCGAAGCCGGCGCCTACCTGCTGGGCCTGTGGGGCCTGCCGATGCCCATCATCGAGGCCGTTGCATTCCAGCGCGACCCTGCGCGTGCCGGCACACGCGGCTTCTGGATCGCCGGCGCGGTCCATGTCGCGACCTCGCTCGCTGGCGACCTGCCGCTGCGCGAGGACTATCTGGCGCGCGTCGGTGTGCTCGAGCGGCTCGAGGATTGGCGCGCGTGGGCGCTCGATACAGCCCGGGCGTCCGCGGCGCCCTGATGCAGTGCCCTCGGGCGGCCCGCGGTCGGGGTGCCTAAGGGCACCTCGCTTTCATGCCACCCCCGCCCCGCCTAGCTCCTGGGCGGCGAGCCGCACGACCAACGCCTTCGCCATAAAGAACTACGGCCCCTTTCGGGGCCGTAGTTTTGTCACGTGCTTAGCTTCGATCGATCAGAAGCGCTGCTGGTACTTCATGTAGGTGAAACGACCGATGTCGTGCGCGGCCTGGTAGGAGAAGCCTGTGGTCGGCTGCGTATAGACAAGCGGACCAACCTTGTCGAACACGTTGTTGACACCGATCGCGATGGTCGCATTCCACGGCGCATTCCAGCGCAGTTGGACGTCGTTGAACGTCGCCGAGCCGGTCTTGTTCTGCGGAATAGCGTTGCCGTCACGGTCGACATAATCAGGAAGGTTACAGGCGTCATCGTAGTAGCACTCTTCCTTGACTCCCGACAGGTAACGAGCCGTCCAGCTGGCGCCGAAATCACCCATATCCCAATTCAGCGAGGCAACCGAACGGATACGGAAGTTGCCACCAAAGCCCACCTGCGCCTGCGGCGTGGTGTTGTCCGTGCTGTCGGGCTTGATTTCGAAGTTGCTGTAGTACGTCGTTGCCCAATTGACACCGAAGGTACCAACGCTGGTCTCGGGCAGGCGATAGTTGACCTCGAGATCGTACCCTTCCACCTCCCAGTAGCCCGCGTTGCGACCGAAGCGGGTCAAGTTGTTCACCACGCCATTGTCGCCACGCGTGAAGTACTCGCACTGCGCTTCGATGTTGTAGACGTAGCAATCACGGAGGATTCCGCTGGCGGTGAAGGCCGTCACGACATTGTCGATCCGCGTCTTCCACCAATCCAGCGACACGCCAAGACCGGTTACGAACTGTGGGCTGTAGACGAAGCCGAGCGAGCGGCTGACCGACTCTTCAGGCGTCAGATCGGGGTTGGATCCGCTGAGGAACGGGGTGCCCGTCTGATTGCCGTACGCGAGGAGACCGCCCTGACCGAGCTGCTGATAACCAACGTGGTTGCTGCCTGGATTGGTAATCGTGGCGTAATTGGCGATGTCTTGCGCACAACGTGCGTAGACTTCCGGATTATTGGCCGCAGCACCGCGCGCCGTATCGCACGGATCGGCGTAGCGATCGAACGTCTGCCCGACGCCGCCATAGAGGTCCGAGACCGAAGGCGCGCGGAAACCCTGAGCCCAGGTGCCGCGGACAAGCAGATCATCGATCGGCCGCCAGCGGAAACTGGCCTTACTGTTGGTGGTATCGCCGAACACGTCGTAATCCGAGTAGCGGCTCGCGACGTTGACCGCGAGTTCCTGCGCGCCCGGCAGATCGGCCAGCAACGGGATGTCGAGCTCGATATAGGCTTCATTGACGCTGTAGCCACCACTCGTCTCTTGCGCGGCAAGGTTGGTCGAGTTGCCCGTCTGCGCAAAAGCGTCCGGCGAGTACCGCCCCTTCACACGGCGATTCTCCACGCCGGCCGCGAAACCCAGGTCGCCTGCCGGCAACGTGGCCAGCGAGCCACTGAGATTGGCGAAGTAGTTGTGCGTGGTAGTTTCGGACGTCGCGTTCTCCATCAGGAAGAAACGGCGTTGGATATCCGGGTTGGCGAGCGAGTACTGGCCTTCGCTGAGCACCGGGCTCCAGGGAGTGCAGTCGGCGAGCGCGATCGGTGCGTCAGGCGTACCACACTGGACGACGCCGTTTCCATTCAGGAACGACGGACCGAGAGCCTGGCGAACCGCGAGCTTGTTGAAATCGCCCCGGGCACGGACCGTCGCGTCGCCGCGGGTGAACAGATAGCCCGCATCCCAATCGAAGAGCTTCTCGCCGACCTCGAAGGATCCCTCGAGAGCCGTACTGAAACGATAGGTATCCAGTCGGCGATCCGTGGTGCGCGGCACCTCCCAACCACGGCGGCGGAAATCGAGCGTCTCGCCAGTCGGGTTGAAGTAGCTGTCAGCGCTCATCGGGGTCTGCGTGTCGACCGCGCCGCTCTGCAGAGGATAACCAGCCACCTGCACATTCGTTTCGCGACGGTTGAAGCTGGCATCGGTCACGAGGCGGATGCTGTCCGTCAATTCGAAATCAGCACTGGTGAAGATCGACGTACGCTCCATGCCGGTCTTGACCATCATCTGCTCAGCAGCGTTGCTGCTGTCGCCGATGACGCCGCCACCTGGGCTCACCTGGGGACGATAGTCGGCCAGATTGGTCGGATCACCGCCGTCCCGCAGCACCAGCCACGCATCACTCTCGCGGCTGTCAGGCTGGTTCGGATTACGGATATTGCCGATTGCGCCTACGGTCGTGTAATTCTCGCTCTCATCCTGCCCCGGCGCGGAGAAACGCGAGAACGGCCGGTCCTTTGCCCAGACCGGTTCTTCCTTGTCGTACTGCGCGCCGAACACGATCGAACTGCGTTCCCCCTGGGTCCCGATCGTTAGATCGAAGGACTGAATCGCGCCATCGCCCTCGCCATACTGGCCGTAATATGCGCTGGCCTGCGCACCTTCGAAGTTGCGCCGCGTAATGACGTTGATGACGCCGGCGACAGCATCTGACCCGTAGAGGGACGATGCGCCATCCTTCAGCACCTCGATCCGCTCCACCATCGACGAAGGAATCGTCGCAAGATCCTGCAGGCCGTCGTTGTTGACTCCCAAGCGACGCCCATTGAGGAGCACAAGCGTGCGCTCGGGACCGAGATTACGCATGTTCACGTACGTGCCGCCCGGGCTTTCGCCAGAGCTCAGCGGGTCGGAGCGGCTCAGTGTCGGGCTACCCGTGGTCGAAAGGTTCTGCAGGATGTCACCAACCGACTGGAAGCCCTGGTTCTCGATGTCCGTGCGCGAGATCGTCTGGATCGGCTGCGCGTTCTCGACATCGACCTTGCGAATACGCGAACCCGTCACCTGGATGCGGTCGAGTTCAGTGGTGCCCTGCGTCTGGTCCTGCGCGCTGGCAGCGACGGGCGCGAGCGCGAACACGATCGCGGCGGGCAGCAGGCCCTTGCGGATCGTGGGGGTGCAAAGGTTCATCAAATTCTCTCTCCAGAGTGGTTGTGTTACTGACGCGTTAAGACGCCCATCGCACGTTACGTCTGCGCACGGGGCTCACGCCTTACTGCGCGGGCCCTCTCGCTTTGCCGAATCTGGCTTATTCTATGAATGCGCCGTCGTCATGCGACGGCTGTCACAGCGATATGTCAGAGGCTCGCGTACACCTCTTCGGTCACCCTGCCGGTCCCGATATTGCGCGTCTCGGCGGCCCGGTACCGGCTTGCGGACATGCCGTGATGCGCCTTGAACGCACGAGCGAAGCTGCAGCAGTTGTCGAAGCCGGTCGCGGCCGCGACTTCGCCGATCATCATCGAAGTAGTGCGCAGCAGATGGCCCGCCCGTTCGAGCCGCAGGCGTACCGACAGTGCCTGCGGGCTTTCGTCATAGAGCGCATGGAACGCCTTGGAGAAGTACCAGCTCGAGAAGCTGGTCAGATCCGCCAGCTCGCTGATACGTACGACGCGGTCGCTATGCCCTTCCAGGTAAAGCCGAGCGCGCTGCATGCGGCCGAAGACCTGGCGTTTGCGATTGCGCGAACGTCCCGGACAACGCCGCGCGCGCGCGGCCAGATCGCGTTGCACGATGGCCAATTGCAACAACAGCGGCCGCACACTCAGCCGATCGCCGCCGCCGCGCTGCGCTTCGCGCCACAGACGGAACAGCCCACGCACCTCGCGTGACGACACTCGCCCGCGTCCGGCGTACAGGCCGCCATCATCGAGCGCCTGCAGTTCAGCCAGCGCGCGCGCGTCGAGTGCCAAGCCGATGCAGATCCCCTGCGGTCCGGTCTGGATCAGCGGCGCCGATTCCTTCTCGAACGCCATCCAATCGCCGCAGCGCATGCGAAAGCGGCCCTCGCGCGACTCGATCCACCCCTCTCCGCGGACCTGCACCCAGATGCTGAATGCGGGCGCAGTCACCTGCACCACCCCCAGCCGCGACGCACCGACGCACTGGGCCGGCACTGAAAGTTGGTCGAACTGCAGCAGATGGCCGCGCTGCGACCACAGGACGGAAGACATGTGGGTGCACCAGACATGGGAAGGGCTGCCTATTTGCCACCTGCCCTCCCGACTTGCCCGATAGCGCGACTAATCTTTGCCGAATTCGTCCCGTTTTTTTTCCGAAATCATTACGACGCTTTTTTTCTCAACGCAATCAACAACTTGGCAAGAAGGCTCCACTCCTCGCTCGCCGTAACGGGCATCGCCATGACCCCGATATCAGTGCCGTCGTCGACTGCGATCGACACCAGCCAGTCGTGGCGGTGGCTGCTGAATCCATTGACCGTGCTGCGATTGGACGCATCGAGGCAACGCTGATCCTGGCGTTCCAACCCGTCATCGCCGATCGCAAACCGGGTCATTCGACTACGGCACCCGCTGTCGCTGTCGAGATAGGACAGCTGCCCGTCGGAGGTCAGCGCCCAACTGCGGTAGCGCCAACGCGAAGGAATGTCTGCACTGAGCCGCTGCGGCTGCGCCAGATCGGCCGTCGCGCTCCAGATCCCGTTGCCGTCGAGACGGGTGTAGAGCACCCGACTTCGCTGCGGATCGAATTGGACGTGCGAGACACCATCCAACCGCCCGCGCACCCGCCAGTCACGGTCGTAGGCCACCAGGGCCGTCCGCCCTTCACGCTCCTCCTCGATCACGAGCAACGCCCCGCCCTCACCGTAGGCCGCCTGCAGGGGATGGGCCGCCGGCACCGGAAGCGCTGTTACGGCGCCCGATGCCGGCTCGATCTCGACGATTCGAGGGCGCCCATGCGCGTCCAGCGCCGAGACCAGCACACGTCGGCTGTCGGCGGACCACACCGGCGGCTGCCGCGTGTCGGGACGCACGCCAGAGATCGGTCGCAGCGAATCGGGGCGCTCCAGATCGGCCCACCACAACTCGGAACTGCCCGAGCGGTCGGAAGTGAAGAGCAACTGCCGGCCATCCGGCGCCAAGACCGGCTGCGTGTCGCGTCCCGACGATGCGAACAGGCGTTCGCGATGGCCGGAGACGGCATCGATCCGGTTGAGACCGAACTGCGGCTGCCGATGTACGAACGCGACCATGTCCGCATTGCGCGCGATCGCCGGCATCTGCGCGTCCTCGATGCCCAGATCCGAGGTCGTGCCGGTGTCCAGGTCCAACCGATGCAGGCGCGTCTCGCTGTCGATCCTGCGACCGTACACCAGCGACCGGCCATCGCGCGCCCAACTCAGACCGCGTAACTCGGCGCCCAGTTGGGTCAACTGCTCGGCCTCCCCGCCATCGACGGGGATCCGCCACAGATCGCCAAGTTGTGGGTTGCGCACGAAGGCGATCCAACGCCCGTCGGGCGAGACCTTCGGCAGGTAATCGATATCGCCGGGCTCAGCCGGATAGCGAATCGCGCGCCACCGCCCCGTCGCCAGATCGAGCACGCGCACGCCCGCACCGTCCGGGCTGCCGGTCATGGTGCCGAACAGCAGCCCGCTGCCGTCTGGCAGCCAATCGAAGCTCAGCAACTCGCTGCCATCGCAACGCGTGATTTCGCGCGCCTGGCCCGCAACCGAAACGGCGGCCAGCATGATGCGGCAGCCACCTGTGTCATCCCACCGTGCGAACGCGATACGTTCGCCGTCGGGCGACCAGACCGGCAGATCGTCGCGCTCGCCGGCCGCCGGCACCGAGAGCGCCTGCGGCGCACTGCCGGTCGTCGCCTGGATGAGGATCGACGGGCCGGGCAATGGGGTTCCGTCGTGCAACGTGCGGGCCGAGTATGCGACCTGGCTGGCGTCGGGCGACAGGCTGGGGGACAGTTCGAACCCGGCGGCCGAGGTCACGAGCCGATAGGGCTTTCCCTGGGCCGCCGCGGCAGCGTCGTCGGGCACAGGCCCCGAACCTGCGATCTGCGGCGCCAGCAGCATCAGGCTGACCAGGACGATCGCGACCAGCGCGAGCACCGCGCCCGCCCACCAGGCCGCATGCCCGGGCGTCGATGCCGAACCGGGCACTGCCGCAACCTCTGCCATCGATGGAAACGAGGCCGAAGAAGACGCAGGTGCCGGATGTACCGCCGGCGATGCATCGCTCGATATCGGCGACGCGGCAGATGTGCACGCTAGGGAGGGATCCTCCAGAGGGACATGCTCCAGAGCGGTGGGCTCCAGCACCGACACCGGCACCGTGAGCCGATAACCGCTCTTGGCGATGGTCTCGATGTAGCGCCGTCCCTCGGCCGCACCGACATCACCGTGACCGAAGGCCTTGCGCAACTGGGTGATCGCCTGTGTCAGCACGTCGTCGGTCGGCATCGTGTCCGGCCAGGCTTCAGCCAGCAGATCGTTGCGCGAGAACACCGCGCCAGGACTGCGAGCAAGCACACGCAGCACCGCCACCGCTTTCGGTGTCACACGGACGCTGCGCCGCGCGCCCGGCATCTCGATCTCGCGGGTGGCGAAATCCACCACACCCGCGCCAACGCGAAGACGTTGCGGTGAAGCGACCTCCTCCACGTGGCGTGACACGGTCATGCTGCGATCCAAACTGCGGGGCGCCAAGCCTAGTCAACGACAGCTGAACACAGCACGATCCGGCGCCAGATCCGGCAAAGCGGATGGGCGCAACACGACAGTGCCACCAGTGGCGTCCTCGGATGCAATCTGTGCCGTCACCTACGCTCCCCGGTTCCTTTCTAGGGGCCGCATCAAGGCGATCCAGTGCAAACCCACTCGCGCCGAGATGGCGAGCGGCAACCTCGCCCTGGCGATGCTGTTGCGCGAACGCGATGAAGGCCTGCCGATGCACGGCGGCCTGGTGCTGCTGTCACCGGAAGTCGACCTGACCGAGTCCGGCGACAGCGTCCACACCAACCGCGATGTCGATGTGATGCTTCCCGTCCCGCTGATGCCGATCAACCGCCTCTATGCAGGAGGCGCAGACCTCGGTCACCCCTATCTGTCCCCCCTTGTCCGGCCAGTTCGACGACCTGCTACCCACCTTCCTGCAAACGGGAACCCGCGACCTGTTCCTCACCAGCGCGGCGCGCCTGCATCGTGGGTTGGTCCGAGCCCAGGGTCCCGCTCGAGTGCCATCTCGGGGAGGGCATGCCCACGGCGGTTTCGTGGGCGGGACGCCGGAGGATGACGACCTGGCGCAGGCGATCCGCGTCCTCATCGAGGCCCGCTGGCACAGCCCCCTGACCCCGGACGGCCGCGACTGGAACACAAACGAAAAAGCGGGCCATCGGCCCGCTTCGTTCGTGTCCCGCGTCGGTCGATTACAGCGCTTGGCTGCGCACGCCGGCCTGGTGCGGATAATTGGCGAAGATCTCGGCGATCGTCGAATAGATTCGCTGCTCGCGCTGTTCGGGCTTGAGGTTGGCAACGCGTCCGACCGCGATGCCTTCCCACACCAGGCGTTTCTGCCGGGCGTCCACCAGATCCACGTTCATCGTGCCCTCGGTGTAGCGGTAGACGCTGGTGCGCTCGTTCCAGTACGGCACCGCGAAGTAACCACGGTGACGGTAGCTGTAGTAGTAGGCGTAGTCGACCGTCGGATAGCTGCTGACGTCCGTCCGACGCTCCATGTAGGCGTTGATATTCACCCACAGATCCGGGTCGGTCTCGCTGTAACGGTAGCCGCGGCGCTCCATTTCGGCACGCACGGCCGCCTTGGTCACTTCGCTGGTCTGGGTCTCGTAGCCCTCCTTCTCGATCGCCAGCGGCGTGTAGAACGACCAGGTGCGGTAGGCCGAGAAATCCGCCCGCGGGTCGGCCTCAGTGGTGATGCGCGGTCCGGTCGCGCAACCGGCGAGCAAGGCAAGGCCGCACAGGGCCACCAGCCAGGCGGCCACGCGGGACGTCGAGGTCTTCATCTTGGGGTCTCCCTGTTGACGGGTGGATCGTGACGCGCTGCCACGATACCGATCCTGAACATACACCGCGCGCCGTCGAGCGGATGCGACGGCCGGGGGCCGTGCCTTGCGGCCGTCGGCCGCCATCACTGCGGACGGTAGACCTCGGCTCCCTGGGCGAGGAACTGCGCCGATTTCTCGGCCAGACCGGTCGCCAGCGCCTGATCGTCCGTCACCCCGTGCTCGGCGGCGTAGTCGCGGACGTCCTGGGTGATCTTCATCGAACAGAAATGCGGCCCACACATCGAGCAGAAGTGCGCCGCCTTGTGGGCATCCTTGGGCAGGGTCTCGTCGTGGAAGGCCTCCGCCTTCTCCGGATCCAGGCCCAGGTGGAACTGGTCCTGCCAGCGGAATTCGAACCGGGCCTTGCTCAGCGCGTTGTCGCGCACCTGTGCACCCGGATGCCCCTTGGCCAGATCGGCGGCGTGGGCGGCGATCTTGTAGGCCATGATCCCGTCGCGCACATCCTCGCGATTGGGCAGGCCCAGATGTTCCTTGGGCGTCACGTAGCACAGCATCGCCGTGCCGTACCAGCCGATCATCGCCGCGCCGATGGCGCTGGTGATGTGGTCGTAGCCCGGCGCGATGTCGGTGGTCAGCGGCCCCAGGGTGTAGAACGGCGCCTCGCCGCATTCGCGCAGCTGCTTGTCCATGTTCTCCTTGATCAGCTGCATCGGCACGTGGCCGGGGCCCTCGATCATGGTCTGGACGTCATGCTTCCAGGCGATCTTGGTCAGCTCGCCCAGTGTCTCCAGCTCGCCGAACTGCGCCGCGTCGTTGGCATCGGCGATACAACCCGGGCGCAGGCCGTCGCCGAGCGAGAACGCCACGTCGTAGGCCTTCATGATGTCGCAGATGTCCTCGAAGTGTTCGTAGAGGAAACTCTCGCGGTGGTGCGCCAAACACCACTTGGCCATGATCGAGCCGCCTCTGGACACGATGCCGGTGACGCGCTTCGCGGTCAGCGGCACGTAGCGCAGCAGCACGCCGGCGTGGATGGTGAAGTAGTCCACGCCCTGCTCGGCCTGCTCGATCAGGGTGTCGCGGAAGATCTCCCAGGTCAGTTCCTCGGCGCGGCCGTCCACCTTCTCCAGCGCCTGGTAGATGGGCACCGTGCCGATCGGCACCGGCGAGTTGCGCACGATCCATTCGCGGGTCTCGTGGATGTGCTTGCCGGTCGACAGGTCCATGACCGTGTCGCCGCCCCAGCGGATCGCCCAGACCAGCTTCTCCACTTCCTCGGCGATGCCCGACGACACCGCACTGTTGCCGATGTTGGCGTTGATCTTGGTCAGGAAGTTGCGACCGATGATCATCGGCTCGCTCTCGGGATGGTTGATGTTGCAGGGCAGGATCGCGCGGCCGCGCGCGATCTCGTCGCGCACGAACTCGGGCGTGATCGACGGCTGGATGCTCGCACCGAAGGCCTGACCGGGATGCTGGCTGCGCAGCATCGCATCGCGCACCAGCTCCAGGCGCTGGTTCTCGCGGATCGCGACGTACTCCATCTCCGGCGTGACGATGCCGCGGCGCGCGTAGTGCATCTGGGTCACGTTGGCGCCGGACCTGGCCACGCGCGGCTGCGCACGCGACGGAAAGCGCACGCCGTCGAGCCGTGGATCGTGCTCGCGCGCCCGCCCGAAGCTCGACGACAGCCCCGGCAGGACCTCGGTGTCGCCGCGCTCGGCGATCCAGGCCGCACGCAGCGGTACCAGGCCCGCAGCCAGGTCGATCTTCACGTCCGGATCGGTGTAGGGACCCGATGGGTCGTAGACAGTGACCGGCGGATTGTCCTCGCCGCCGAACAGCGTCGGCGTGCGGGTCAGCGCGATCTCGCGCATCGCCACGCGCAGGTCCGGGCGCGAGCCCTGGACATGGATCTTGCGCGAACCGGGGATGGGCCGGGTGACCGAATCGGAG
This sequence comes from Luteimonas sp. gir, assembly GCF_037198055.1. NCBI lineage: Bacteria > Pseudomonadati > Pseudomonadota > Gammaproteobacteria > Lysobacterales > Lysobacteraceae > Luteimonas > Luteimonas sp. gir. The sequence goes on along the minus strand of NZ_JBBAXQ010000001.1, from coordinate 798,966 downwards.
AGTTGCTGGGCCTGCTGCAACAGGCTGGCGGGCTGAGCGTTCATGGCATTCGTCCTGTTGGATGCCGCACCTCGAGGTGCGGGCGTCGCTTAGCGAGGGATTCGCAAGGCGGGACGAAGCGGCGGCGCGCCCGGACCGCGTGCCGCCGGCGCGCCTGCGCGCGCTGTCGGTCCGGGGGCCGGCTGCGAAGCTTCCCTACGCCGGTATCAACCGGATCAGGTTCGAAGGGACTGTCTCAACCGACTGGTGTCGGTACCCCCGCTTCAGGGCCGATTAGACCATGCGGCGCGCGGCCGCCCAAGTCGTGGCCGAACCGCCCAGGCGCCCGGCACGGGCGCGCCCAGGCCGGCCGACCTGGAGCCACGCCTCCCGCGAGGCTGGCCTGCGCAAAAAAACCGGTTGACAGCGCGCGCGATCGCGTGGTGTGCTGCGGGCATGATGCATCGCACCAACACCGCCCACCTGCCGACGACCGCCATCCGCGCGGCCGCGGGCGCGTGCGCGGCAGCAGCGACCATCACGACGATCGTCGGCATTACGGGCACCGGTACCACCGGGACCGGGATGTGGACGCGCGCCGCCAGTTGACCTGACCGCCCGCTCCGCATCCCCACCCGGGATGCGGACGCCACGTCCCGCCCGACCGTGATGTGGAGCCCCTTCTCCAGGAGCTCTCCATGTCGTCCGCCGTCGCGCCTCTCCCCCATTCCGTCGCCCCCGTTGCCGATGCGCCGCCGGCGCTCACCTGTCATGTCCACAAGTTCGGCGGTACCAGTCTGGCCGATGCAGCGTGCATTGCCGCGCTGGCCGCTCTGGTACCGGCCGATGCGCGGGTGCGGCCGGTCGTCGTGTCGGCGATGTCCGGCACCACCAATGCCCTGGTCGCGCTCGCCGATGCCGCCCTCGCCCTCGATGACTGGAAGCCCGCGTGGGACGCGCTGCGCCAGCGCCACCTCGCGACCGCCGACGCGTTCGAGCATGAGGTCGACGGCGCACTGCACCGCGCGCTCGAGGACGAGTTCGCCGCCCTCGCCCATGACCTGCAGGGCCTGCATGAGGACGTCACGGATCGCGACGCGCGACTGGCGCGCATCCACGGCTGCGGCGAACAGCTGTCGTCGCGACTGGCACAGGCCGCGCTCGGTCCGGGTTGGCAGCGCCTGGACGCCCGCGAGGTGCTGGTGGTCGAGCACGGCGAGATGGGCGCGGTGGTCGACTGGGATGCGAGCCGGGCCCGTCTGGCGAGCTGGCGCCTGGCGAACGGTGCGCGCGATGTGGTGATCACCGGCTTCGTCGCCCGCGATGGCAACGGTCGCGACACCACGCTCGGGCGCAACGGCAGCGACTACTCGGCGGCAATCTTCGCCAACCTGTTCGACGCCCAGGCCCTGACCATCTGGACCGATGTCGACGGCGTGCTCTCGGCCGATCCGCGCCTGGTGCCCGACGCCGTCTGCCTGCAGGCGATGTCCTATGCCGAAGCCTGCGAACTCGCGTACTTCGGCGCGAGCGTTCTGCATCCCCAGACCCTGGCGCCGGTGCAGGCCCGGGGCATCCCGGTGCGCATCCGCAACAGCCGCAATCCGTCGGCGGCGGGCACGACGATCGCGCCGGCCGCAGCGGCCGCCGCCTCGCCGGTCAAGGGCCTGAGCCTGGTCCGCGACGTGGCGGTGCTCGAACTGGTCGGCAACGGTCTGGTCGGCGTGCCCGGCACCGCCGAGCGCATGTTCGCTGCCCTGCACGCGGCCGGCGTGTCGGTGACGATGATCTCGCAAGGCTCGTCGGAGCATTCGATCTGCTGCGTCGTGCAGGCCAGCCAGGTCGAGCGCGGCCGCGCGGCGATCGTCGCCGCATTCGCCGACGCGATCGCGCAAGGCCAGGCCCAGGGCGTGACCGTGACCGGCGAGCTATGTGTGCTCGCGGCGGTCGGCGACGGCATGGTCGGCACCCAGGGCGTCGCCGCGCGACTGTTCGCCGGCCTCGCCCAGGCCCACGTCAACATCCGCGCCATTGCCCAGGGCGCGGGCGAGCGCAACATCTCGGTCGCGATCGCCCAGGCCGATGCCACCCGCGCATTGCGCGCCGCGCATGCGGCCTTCTGGCTGTCGCCGCAGACGGTCTCGGTCGGCGTGATCGGGCCGGGCAACGTCGGCCGCGCATTGCTGGCGCAACTGGCCGAGGTGGTGCCGGCGCTGCGCGAGCGTGCGGGCGTGGATCTGCGGCTGCGCGCGATCGCCAGCAGCCGGCGGATGCATCTCGACGATGCGCCGCTCGACCCCGCCCACGCCGCCGCGATGCTCGACGCCACCGCGCAGGCCTGCGACCTCGATGCGTTCGCCGCGCACGTGCGCGCCAGCCATCTGCCGCATGCGTTGATCGTCGACTGCAGCGCCAGCGATGCCGTCGCGGCGAAGTATCCCGAGTGGCTGGCCGCCGGCATTCACGTGGTCACCCCGAACAAGCATGCCGGCAGCGGCATGTGGGCGCGTTATGCCGCGATCCGCGAGGCCCAACGTGCAGGCGGTGGCCGCTTCCTGTACGAGGCCACCGTCGGTGCCGGCCTGCCGGTGATCCAGACGCTTCGCGGCCTGCTCGACACCGGCGACACGCTCCACGGCATCGACGGCATGCTGTCGGGCACACTGGCCTGGCTGTTCAACCGTTACGACGGCCGCCAACCGTTCTCGGACCTGGTGCGCGAGGCGCGCGCCCTGGGCTACACCGAGCCCGACCCGCGCGACGACCTGTCGGGGCTGGATGTCGCGCGCAAGCTGGTGATCCTGGCACGTGAGGCCGGCCGGACGCTGTCGCTCGAGGATGTCGCGGTCGAGAGTCTGGTGCCCGAGGCGCTACGCGAGGTGTCGCTGGACACGTTCCTCGATCGCCTGCACGAGCTCGATGCGCCGATGCAGGCCCGGCTCGATGCCGCGCGCGCCGATGGCCATGCGCTGCGTCACCTGGCGCGCCTGCAAGGCGACGGCCGGGCCAGTGTCGGCGTGGTCGCGCTGCCGGCCGAGCACCCGTGCTGCCACACCCGGCTGACCGACAATCTCGTGCAATTCCGCACCGCCCGCTATGCCGACAACCCGCTGGTCGTCCAGGGCCCGGGGGCTGGCCCCGAAGTGACCGCGGCGGGCGTGTTCGCCGATGTCCTGACGATCGCCCATGCGCTCGGCAAGCAGGCCGGCCTGCCGTTCCTGCGGCATGATGGCCGCAGTGCGCACGCCCTCGACTCGGCAACCTGAGGATGACAGCGCAGGCACAGACGCCGCCGGGCCGCCCGCCGGTCGATGCGCGATCGTTCTCCCGACTCAACGCCGCCGGCCGCGCGGCAGCAGGAGGCTCCACCATGCTCGAACATCCCTGGGTCGCCGCGTTCGCGCCGGCGAGCGTCGGCAACATCGGCGTCGGCTTCGATCTGCTCGGCCACGCAATCGATGGGCCGCGCGATATCGCCCGGGTACGCCGCATCACCGCGCCGACCGTCGTCATCGAGGCGATCGACGGCGACGTCGCGGGCATCGAGGCGATCCCCCTCGATCCGGCGCGCAACACCGCCGGCCTGGCGCTGCAGTCGTTGCGCGAGGCGCTGTCGTTGCCGTACGGCTTTGCGTTGCGGCTGGAAAAAGGCATTCCGCTGGGATCTGGGCTGGGTGGCTCGGCCGCGTCGTGCGTGGCGGCACTGGTGGCCGCGAACGCGCTGCTCGACACCCTCTTGCCGCGCGAAGCGCTGTATCCGTTCGCGCTCGACGGCGAAGCGATCTCCAGCGGCAGCCGGCATGGTGACAACGTCGCGCCGATGCTGCTGGGCGGGGTGACGCTGGCGACAGCCGACCGGGCGATCGCGCTCGACGTGCCGGCCACGCTGCACGTGGTCGTCGTGCATCCCGATCAGGTGCTCGAAACGCGGCGTTCGCGTGCAGTGCTCGCCGAGCCCTATCCCCTGCACGACATCGTCGCGCACGGGGCGCACCTGGCGCTGTTTCTGACCGGCCTGCAGCGTGGCGATCTCGATCTGGTCCGCGCCGGGCTGCACGACGTGCTGGTCGAGCCGCGCCGCGCCGGCTTGATTCCCGGCTTCGCGCAGGTCAAATCGGCCGCACTCGCGCACGCCGCGCTCGGCGCCAGCATCTCCGGCGGTGGACCGAGCGTGTTCGCCTGGTTCGCCTCGCGCACCGAGGCCGAGGCCGCCGCGCCGGCCATGCGCCAAGCGTTCGTCGACGCCGGCTTCGACGCACGCGCATATGTCGGTCCGGTGGCCGGTCCCCGTGCCGCGCTGCTCGGGCCGGGTCCGGCAGCGCGCACGTCCGACGCGCGCGCCCAGCCTCTGCCCTTCTCCCCGTAACGAGCCCCCCATGGATTTTCTGAGCACCCGCGGCGGCGTTGCGCCGACGCCGATCGACGATGCCCTCGTGGCGGGCCTCGCGCCCGACGGCGGCCTGTATGTGCCCGCGTCGATTCCTGTCCTCGACCTGGAGGCGCCGCGCACCACGCTCGCCGAGACCGCGGCCACGACCCTGGCGCCCTGGTTCGCGGCCTCCCGACTCGAGACACAGCTGCGCGCACTGTGCGCCGACGCGTTTGCTTTCGAGGCGCCATTGCGACCGCTGCGCGGCGCCGGTGACCATGTGCTCGAGCTGTTTCATGGCCCGACGGCCGCGTTCAAGGACTACGCCGCGCGGTTCCTGGCCGGTGCGCTGGGCACCCTGCGCGCGCCCACCGCGCCCGACACCACGATCGTCGTCGCCACTTCGGGCGATACCGGCGCCGCGGTGGCCGCGGCCTTCCATCGAAGGCCGGGCTTCCGTGTCGCCATCCTCTATCCCGAGGGCCGCGTATCCCCGCGTCAGGCGCACGGCCTGGAGTGCTGGGGCGACAACGTGCGCGCGTTCCGCGTTGACGGCAGCTTCGACGACTGCCAACGCCTGGCCAAGCAGGCGCTGTCGGATATCGCGCTGCGGACGCGCGTGCCGCTGGGCTCGGCGAACAGCATCAGCCTCGGGCGTCTGCTGCCACAGTCGGCGTACTACGTGCACGCCGCGGCCGCGCACCACGCCCGTCACGGCACACGGCTGAACCTCGTCGTGCCCACCGGCAACCTCGGCAATGCCTGCGCCGCGGTGCTGGCACGCGCGATGGGCGCGCCGCTGGGCGAGCTTCGCTTGGCCTGCAACGCCAATGACACACTGCCGCGCTTCTTTGCTGGCGCCGACTATGCCGTGCAGCCCACACGGGCCACGCTCGCCAATGCGATGGACGTCGGTGCACCCAGCAACTTCGAGCGGCTGCGCCACTGGCACAACGACGATGCGGCGCTGCGCGCCGGCTTCGTCGCCGACAGCGTGGACGATGCGACGATTCGCCGGATCATCGCCGCGGCGCCGGCGCGACACGGCATCGTGCCCTGCCCGCATACCGCGTCGGCGCTGGCCGTGCTCGAGCAGCTGCGCGAGGCAGGCGATACGCGCGACTGGGCCGTGGTGGCGACCGCGCATCCGGCGAAATTCGAGACCATCGTCGAACCGCTGGTCGGCCACACCGTGGCGCTGCCGCCCGCGCTCGCCGATTGCCTGGCCCGCCCCGCGCACGGCACGCCGCTGCCGGCGGACGAGGCCGCACTCGCGGCGACGCTCGAGGGCTGGTAGCACACATCACCGCGTCCTGCGCGCCCAGGCGTCCGCACGGCGGGCCAGATCGCTGCGCGCGATCCAGCTGCGCACATCGCGCAGACGCCGCAACGAAAAAGCCCCCGCCGATGGGCGGGGGCCTTGGATCAAGCGGTGCGTCGATCAGCGACGCGAAGTGCCGGTGGCGACCTTCAGCTGCTTGGCGTCCACACTCTTCACACCCTCGATGCCGCGTGCGATCGCAGTCGCGCGATCGATCTGCGCCTGCGTCTCGACGTCGCCCGACAGGCTGACGATGCCGTTGCTGGTCTCGACGCTGATATCCAGGCCCGAGACATCGCTCGATGCCAGCAGATCGGCCTTGACCTTGGTCGTGATCCAGGTGTCGGACATCGGCTGGTGGGAATCGGTCTGCGCGGCCGTGGTGTGATCCTTGCGATCGTGGTCCTGCGCGAGTGCCGAACCGGTGAATGCAACGGCGCCCGCAAGCGCGCCGGCCATCAGGGTCTTGTGCAGAGTCTTCATTGGGCGTCCTCCGAATCTTATGGTGTGCGGCGAGTCTGCGCAGGCCTCCGTGCCGGGGGGGTGAAGGCGACGACGTTCACGGCGCGCAACGCGCCACGTTGTTATCAGCCGCTCATGAATCGTCATCGCGCCCCCACCACACCTGTGACGCAAGCGAGTCTCGAGGCGGCCCGGGCCGCCGGCCTGCGCTGGGTCTGCGATCGCGACCCCGGTCTGTGCCGTCGCCGCGCCGGCAAAGGGTTCAGCTACCGCGATCCCGACGGCGCCGCAGTGCGGGATCGCGATGTCCTGGCCCGGATCCGGCAGTTGGCCATCCCGCCGGCCTACACCGATGTGTGGATCTGCCGACACGCCAACGGCCATCTTCAGGCCACCGGGCGCGATGCGCGCGGTCGCAAGCAGTATCGCTACCACCCCGACTGGTCGAACACGCGCGGCCTGGGCAAGTTCGACCGCATCGTCGCGTTCGGCAACGCACTGCCGCGCCTGCGCCGTGCGCTGCAACGGGACCTGGCGCGCCCGGGCATGCCACGTGAGAAGGTGCTGGCGATTGTGGTGTCGCTGCTGTCGCAGACCTTGATCCGGGTCGGCAACGACACCTATGCCCGCAGCAATGGCTCGTTCGGCCTGACCACGCTGCGCAACCGGCACTTCGAGCGGGCCAAGGCCGGCGGCGCGCGGTTGCGTTTCCGCGGCAAGAGCGGTCAGGCGCACGACATCGCGATCGACGATGCCCGGCTGTGCCGGCTGGTACGCCGCTGCCAGCAATTGCCGGGGCAGGCGCTGTTCCAATACATGGACGACGAGGGCGAATGCCGCGGCGTGGACTCGGGTATGGTCAACGATTACCTGCGCGAGGCCATGGGCGAGTCATTCACCGCCAAGGACTTCCGGACCTGGGGCGGCACCGCGCTGGCGTTCCGCCGTTTCGCCGCGCTGCCGCTGCCCACTGGACGCAATGGCGGTCCACCCAGCGAGCGGGCGCTGGCGCTGCAGGAAAAGCAGGTCATTGCCGATGTCGCCGCGACACTCGGCAATACGGTATCTGTCTGCCGCAAGGCCTATATCGATCCGGTGCTCTACACCGCCTGGCGCGACGGCAGCCTGCAGCGCGCTGCCGCCAAGGCACGCGGCCCGCGGCAGTGGGAACAGGCAACACTCGGCCTGCTGCGACGGGCCCATCGCGCGGCGCGCAAACGCTGATCTGGCCGCCCGCGAAACTGGTTGTCGACGTAACTGTTGACAGCCCATCCGCAGGCATGCTCTTCTCGACCCATGACGCAGCGCAGCACCCGCATGCAGCTCCCCGCCCGCACCGCCACCGGTGACCGGGCCGTCATGTTCGCCGCGACCACCGCGCTCCTTATCGCCGTACTTCTTATTACCGTCCAGACAGGCGCGGGAACGGGGTTCGTGTAGAGAAAGCGAAACCCAAGGTCGAAAGAACCGAACCCCGCGCCGACAAGCGCGGGGTTTTTTGTTGCCCATTGCCAGCACCAGAGCCAACCGATGCCCGACACGATGCCCGCCTTCCCATCCGCCCGCAGCGCCGTCCCCGGCGCTCGCGGCGCGGCGCGGGCGTGTCGGCCACCTGCACGCACTGGCGCTGCGATGACAACGCATGCGACGGCCGGTTGGAACAGGGCGATGCCCTCGACCTCCGGCCGTCGTCGTATCCGGGCGTCGATCCCGACGCCCGCCTCTTCCTTTTCTTCCAGCGGACACGATCGCCCATGAGCAATGCACACCCCTCCATCGCCATCGTCGGCTACGGCAGCCAAGGCCGCGCGCACGCGCTGAACCTGCGCGACTCGGGCTTCGACGTCGTCGTCGGCCTGCGCCCCGGCGGGCCGACCGAGCACAAGGCCAAGGCCGATGGCTTCATCGTCAAGGCGCCCGCCGACGCGGTGCGCGAGGCCGACCTGGTCGCCGTGCTGACGCCGGACATGGTGCAGAAGCAGCTCTATACCGAAGTGCTGGCGCCGCATATGAAGCAGGGCGCGACCCTGTTGTTCGCGCACGGCCTGAACGTGCATTACGGCATGATCGCCCCGCGCGAGGACCTGGATGTGGTCCTGGTCGCGCCCAAGGGACCCGGTGCGCTGGTGCGCCGCGAATACGAGATCGGCCGCGGCGTGCCGTGCATCTACGCCGTGCACCAGGATCGCAGCGGCCGTGCCCGCGACACCGCGCTGGCCTATGCCGCGGGCCTGGGCGGCGCACGCGCCAACGTGATCGAGACCACGTTCAAGGAAGAGACCGAAACCGATCTGTTCGGCGAGCAGGCGGTGCTGTGCGGCGGTGCGTCGTCGCTGGTGCAGGCCGGCTTCGAGACGCTGGTCGAGGCCGGTTACCAGCCCGAGATCGCGTATTACGAGGTGCTGCACGAGCTCAAGCTGATCGTCGATCTGTTCTACGAGGGCGGCATCACCCGCATGCTCGAGTTCATCTCCGAGACCGCGCAGTATGGCGATTACGTCAGCGGTCCGCGCGTGATCGACGCCGGCGTCAAGGCGCGCATGAAGGAGGTGCTGGCCGACATCCAGGACGGCACGTTCGCCAAGAACTGGGTCGCCGAATACGAAGCCGGGCTGCCGAACTACAAGCGCTACAAGCAGGCCGATTTCGATCACCCGATCGAGCAGGTCGGCCGCCAGCTGCGCGCAAAGATGACCTGGCTGGGCGAGCAGAGCGAGGCCGCGTGATGAATGGCGCCCGCTGGCTGGTGCAGGCGCTGGAGGCCGAAGGGGTCGAGACGATCTTCGGTTATCCGGGCGGCGCGATCATGCCGTTCTACGACGCGCTGCACGGCGCGTCGCTGAAGCACGTCTTGGTCCGCCACGAACAGGGCGCGGCGTTCGCCGCGAACGGGTTCGCGCGGGCCAGCGGGCGCGTCGGCGTCTGTGTGGCGACCTCCGGCCCGGGCGCCTCGAACCTGGTCACCGGTATCGCCGATGCGATGCTCGATTCGGTGCCGATGGTGATCATCACCGGCCAGGTCGCCACGCCGCTGATGGGAACCGACGCGTTCCAGGAACTGGACGTGTTCGGCATGACGCTGCCGATCGTCAAGCACAGCTTCCTGGTGCGCAGTGTCGACGAACTGCCACGGGCGGTCGCCGAAGCGTTCCGGCTCGCCCGCTCCGGGCGTCCCGGCCCGGTGCTGATCGACATGCCCAAGGACGTGCAGATCGGCGACGCCGCCCACCTGGGGGCATACGTGCCCTCGCGCGCCGACACGATGCCGGCCTGCGCCGACCACGCGCTGCACGAGGCGGCGGCATTGCTCGCGCAGGCGCAGCGTCCGGTCGTCTACGGCGGCGGCGGCATCGTGCTGGGCGACGCGCTGGAGGCGTTCCGCGAGTTCGCCGACCTGACCGCGATCCCGACCGTGCTGACGCTGCGCGGCCTGGGTGCACTGCCACCCTCGCATCCGGCGAATCTGGGCATGCTCGGCATGCACGGCACGCGCGCGGCGAACCTGGCGGTGCAAGAAGCCGACCTGCTGCTGGTCGTGGGCGCGCGCTTTGACGACCGCGCCACCGGCAAGCTGGCCGAGTTCGCCCCACACGCGCGGATCGTGCACCTGGACGGCGACGGCTGCGAGATCGGCAAGCTGCGCGAAACCGATGTCGCGGTCTGCGGCGACGTCGCCGCCAGCCTGTCGCGGCTGGCCGCGCCTTGCGCCGCCCACAGGCACGGGCGCTTTGCCGCAGCGCGTGCGCAGTGGCGTGCGCTGTGCGCGGAGCGACGCGAACGCTTCGCCGCCCGCTACGACGCACCGGGCGACAAGGTCTACGCCCCCGCGCTGCTCAAGCGCCTGAGCGAACTGGCGCCTGACGCCGTGGTGGCCTGCGACGTCGGCCAGCACCAGATGTGGGTCGCCCAGCACTGGCGCTTCGACCATCCGCGCAAGCACCTGACCAGCGGCGCGCTGGGTGCGATGGGCTTCGGCCTGCCGGCCGCGATCGGCGCTCAGCTCGAGGATCCGAGGCGGCGCGTGGTGTGCGTCAGCGGCGACGGCTCGTTCCTGATGAACGTGCAGGAGCTGGCCACGCTCAAGCGCTATCAAGTGCCGGTCAAGATCGTGCTGCTCGACAACCAGGCGCTGGGCATGGTGCGGCAATGGCAGGAGTTGTTCTTCGATCGCCGCTATTCGGAGATCGACCTGTCCGACAACCCCGACTTCGCCCAGGTCGCCCGCGCATTCGGCATCCAGGCGCTGTCGGTCGACCGCAGCGACGACGTCGAGGCGGCGTTGCAGGCGCTGCTCGATGCGCCGGGCCCGACGCTGCTGCATGTCGCCATCGACACCGCCGCCAACGTCTGGCCGCTGGTGCCGCCCAACCACAACAACGCGCAGATGCTCGACCACGCCGATGCCGACATCGAGGCCGATGCCACAACCGCCGGCGCCCCGCCCTTGACCGACCCCGCCTCCCCCGCTCCCGAGGAATGCCGCCATGCGTTACCAGTTTGAGATGACCCTGCGCCGCGCCGAAGGTGCGCTGGTGCGCGTGCTGGGCACCACCGAGCGTCGCGGCTTCCGACCGCTGACCTTCGAAGGCGCCGCTGGCGAGGACGACGACCGCTGGTCGCTGCGCATGACTGTCGAAGGCGACCGCGCCGCGAGCGCGCTGCAGGGCCAGTTGGCCAAGCTCTACGACTGCCTGTCGGTGGAGGTGCAGCCGTGTCGTTGAACGTCGCCGCCGATGCCGCGGTCGCGGACGCACCGATCGCCGACGCCGCGCGAGCACCCAGCGACCGGGTTTGGTACGACGGCGCGCTGCACGACGTCGATGCGCTACAGGCCGGCCTGACCACGCACGCGATGCATTACGGCAGCGGCGTGTTCGAGGGCATCCGCGCCTATGCCACCGACGACGGCACCGCTGTGTTCCGGCTGCCCGAGCACCTGGCGCGGATGCGCGAGGGGGCAGCGCTGCTGGGCATGGCATTCGATCCGGCGCTCGCGACCGAGGCGGTGCTGGCGACGCTGCGCGCCAACCGCCATCGCGACGCCTACATCCGACCGCTGGCCTGGTTCGGCGAAGGCGGCTTCGGGCTCGATGTCGAGGGCCACACCGAACATCTGATGGTCGCCACCACCGCCACGCGCGTGCACCTGGCCGGTACCCGCGCACGGCTGGGCATCAGCAGTTGGCGGCGCAATCCTGCCGATTCGCTGCCACCGCTCAAACTGTGCGGCGCCTACGTCAACTCGATCCTGGCCAAACGGCAGAGCAAGTCGCGCGGCTTCGACGAGGCGCTGTTCACCGACGCCGACGGCTTCGTCGTCGAATGCACCGGCGCCAACGTGTTCCTGGTCAAGGACGGTCGCCTGACCGCAGTCGCCCACCGCGACGCGTTGCCCGGGATCACCCGCGACACTCTGATCGCGCTGACCGGCGCGCCGTCGCGCGCGGTCACCGTCGCCGAACTGCTGGATGCCGACGAGGTGTTCGCCTGCGGCACCGCCGCCGAGGTCGCGCCGGTGCAGGCGATCGAGGACCGGATCTATGGCGACAATCCGGTCACCCGCGAACTGGCCGATCTGTACGCCCGCGTGGTGCGCGGCCAGGCCGAGGCCGGCCGCGGCTGGCTGACGGCGGTTTGAGCATGCCCGACCCCGATGTACGCCGTACGCCCCGCGCCACCGCCAGCGATGTGCTGGCGGCACAGGCGCGGTTGCGCCGCCATCTCGACGCCACCCCGATCCACTATGCCGAGCGCTTCGGCTGTTGGCTGAAGCTGGAGAATCTTCAGCGCACCGGCTCGTACAAGGTGCGCGGTGCCCTCAACGCGCTGCTGGCCGCACGCGAGCGCGGTGACGACCGCACGGTCATCGCCGCCTCGGCCGGCAACCACGCCCAGGGCATGGCCTGGGCCGCCTACCGGCTCGGCGTTCCGGCGATCACGGTGATGCCGCGCAACGCGCCGCAGACCAAGATCGCCGGCGTCGCGCACTGGGGCGCCACGGTGCGCCTGCACGGCGACACCTACGACGAGGCCAAGGCGTTCGCAGGCGAACTGGCGGCGCAGAACGGCTTCCGGCTGCTGTCGGCCTTCGACGATATCGACGTGATCGCCGGCCAGGGCACCGTCGGTCTGGAGATCGCCGCGGCGCTGGTGCCGGACGTGGTCATCGTGCCGATCGGCGGCGGTGGGCTCGCGGCTGGCGTAGCGCTCGCGCTCAAGAGCCAGGGTGTGCGTATCGTCGGTGCCCAGGTCGAAGGCGTGGACGCGATGGCGCGCGTGCTGCGCGGCGAAGATGGACCGTTCTCGCCCGTCGCCACGCTGGCCGACGGCGTGCGCGTGGCCGACCCCGGCCAGCTGACCCGGGCGTTGCTGGCCGACCTGCTCGACGATGTGGTCATCGTCCGCGAGGCGGAACTGCGCGAAACCCTGGTCCGCCTGGCACTGGAGGAACACGTGATCGCCGAGGGCGCCGGCGCGCTGGCGCTGGCCGCTGGACGCCGCGTCGCCGGACGCCGCAAGGTCGCGGTGGTCTCGGGCGGCAACCTCGACGCCGGGGTGCTGGCACGCTTGCTGTCGGAGGTCCGCCCGCGGCCGCCGCGCAAGCCCAGGCGTCGCCAGCGCATCGTCGACGCGACCGCGCCGACCGCGGCGCCGCCGGCACCGGCCGCCACGCCGAGGCGGCGCAACGACCTGGGCACCGCAGCGCCGGCCGGAGGCGGCGAACCTCGACTTCGATGCGCGATCAAAGCGCCACCCGACCGCACGTCCCACCGTATTACCGAGGAACTTCCCGCATGACCGCTTCCGACACCATTCGAATTTTCGACACCACCCTGCGCGACGGCGAACAATCGCCGGGCTGCAGCATGTCGCCGCAACAGAAGGTCGTGATGGCCCGCGCGCTCGCCGAGCTGGGCGTGGACATCATCGAGACCGGCTTTCCCGCCAGTTCCGAATCCGACCGCGAGGCCGCGCGGCTGATCGCGCGCGAGGTCCGCACGCCGACGCTGGCGGTGCTCTCGCGCTGCCTGCCCGCCGACATCGAGGCCTCGGCGCGCGCACTCGAGGGCACCGCTCGTCCGCGCATCCACGTCTTCATCTCCACCAGCCCGCTGCACCGCGAGCACAAGCTGCGCATGAGCAGGCAACAGGTGCTGGACATGGCCGCCACCAGCGTCGCGCATGCCCGACGGCTGGTCGACGACGTCGAGTTCTCGACCGAGGACGGCACCCGTACCGAGGAGGATTTCTTGGCCGAGGTCATCGCCGCGGCGATCGCCAGCGGCGCCGGCACGATCAATGTCCCCGACACCCTGGGCTATGCGACGCCCGAGGAAAGCCGAGCGCTGTTCCAGAGACTGATCGCCAGCGTCCCCGGCGCCCGCGACGTGATCTTCAGCGCGCATTGCCACAACGACCTGGGCCTGGCGGTCGCCAACTCGCTGGCCGCGATCGAGGGCGGCGCGCGCCAGGTCGAATGCACGATCAACGGCATCGGCGAGCGTGCTGGCAATGCCGCGCTGGAAGAGCTGGTGATGGCGCTGAAAGTCCGCAACGCCTTCTACGACATCGACACCGGCATCGACACCCGTCGGCTGGTGCCCACCTCGCAGCTGCTGCGCCGCCTGACCGGCATGAGCGTACAGCGCAACAAGGCGATCGTCGGCGAGAACGCGTTCGCGCACGAGTCGGGCATCCACCAGCACGGCATGCTGCGCCACCGCGGCACCTACGAAATCATGAACCCCTCGGACGTCGGCTGGCCCGATTCCAAACTGGTGCTGGGCCGGCACAGCGGCCGTGCCGCGGTCGGCCACCGGCTGCGCGCGCTGGGTTACACGGTCGAGGATGCGCAGCTCGACCAGGTATTCGCCGAATTCAAGGCATTGTGCGAGCGCCAGCGCGTGGTCGAGGACGACGACCTGGAGGCGTTGATGCACGGCGACGTGCACGGCCAGGGCTGGCGCCTGGCATCGATGACGATCAGCGATCGCGGTCAGCGTGCGAGCGCGATGATCGAGCTGTCCGATCCCAACGGCAACAAGGTCAGCGAAAGCGCGCTGGGCGACGGGCCGGTGGACGCGCTGTTCGCGGCGCTGGCGACGGCGACCGGCGTGGACCTGTCGCTGGAGAGCTACCAGGTGCACAGTGTCGGCACCGGCCGCGACGCCCGCGGCGAGGCCAGCGTCAGCGTGCGCCACGGCGACGCCATCTTCGATGGCAGCGGCACCAGCCGCGACATCATCGAGGCCAGCGCGCTGGCCTGGCTGGATGTCGCCAATCGCATCCTGCGCGGTCGCAGCGCAACCGCCACCGCGGGCGTTGCCGCCAAGCCCCATGCCGCCCATGCCTGACTGCCATTCTCCCGAGCCCGCAATGACCGCCAGTTCGCCCAAGACCCTGTTCGACAAGCTGTGGGATGCGCACGTCGTGATCCCCGAGACCGACGCCGCGCCCGCGGTGCTCTACATCGACCTGCATCTGATCCACGAGGTCACCTCGCCGCAGGCGTTCACCGAGCTGCGCGCGCGCGGGCTGTCGCCGCGCCGGCCCGACCGTACCAAGGCGACCATGGACCACTCCACGCCGACGCTACCGGCAGGGCCCGACGGTCGTCTGCCCTACGCCAACGCGGCCGCCGAGAAGCAGGTCGAGACCCTCGCCGCCAACTGCGCGCAGTTCGGCATCGAACTGTTCGACATGGCCTCCGACCAGCGTGGCATCGTCCATGTGATTGCGCCCGAGCAGGGCTTCACCCAGCCGGGCATGACCATTGTCTGCGGCGACAGCCACACCTCGACCCACGGCGCGTTCGGCGCGCTCGCCTTCGGCATCGGCACCAGCGAAGTCGGCAACGTGCTGGCCACGCAGTGCCTGTTGCAACGGCGGCCCAAGACGATGGCGATCACCGTCGAAGGCACGCTCGCGCCGGGCGTCGGCGCCAAGGACGTGACCTTGCATGCGATCGGGGTGATCGGCGTCAACGGCGGCACCGGCCATGTCATCGAGTACCGCGGCTCGACCATCGAGGCGATGGACATGGAACAGCGCATGACCTTGTGCAACATGTCGATCGAGGCCGGCGCGCGCGCCGGCATGGTCGCGCCCGACGACACCACCTTCGACTGGATCGCGCGCACGCCGCGCGGCCCCAAGGGCGCGGATTTCGACGCTGCCATGGCGTACTGGCGCACGCTGCGCAGCGACCCGGGCGCCGCGTTCGATGTCGAGGTGCGCATCGACGCGGCCGACATCCGCCCGACGCTGACCTGGGGCACGCACCCGGGCACCGCGATCGGCGTCGACGTGCCGGTGCCCGAGGCCAGCGATGCCGCCGAGCGCAAGGGCCAGGACTACATGCGCGTCGCCGCCGGCCGTCCATTGGCTGGCATGCCGGTCGACGTGGTGTTCGTCGGTTCGTGCACCAACGGCCGACTGCGCGACATGCGCGAGGTCGCCCAGGTGTTGCAGGGCCGCCGCGTCGCGGACGGCGTGCGGATGCTCGTGGTCCCCGGATCGGAGATCGTCAAGCGCGAAGCCGAAGCCGAAGGCATCGATGCGATCGTGCGCGCGGCCGGCGCCGAATGGCGCGAGCCCGGCTGCTCGATGTGCATCGCGATGAATGGCGACCTGGTCGCGCCTGGGCAACTGGCGGTGAGCACCAGCAATCGCAATTTCGAAGGCCGCCAGGGGCCCGGCGCGCGCACACTGCTGGCCTCGCCGACCACGGCTGCCTGGGCCGCCGTGCGCGGGATCGTCGCCGATCCGCGCGAGCTGTTCGACGACCGCCGGGCGGTGGCCTGATGCACGCCTCGCATTCCCCTTCCGTCCCCTTGCCTGAAGAAGCGCCGATGCCCGCCAGTTCACGGATCGTCTCGGCCAGCGTCGTGCTGGCCCAGACCAACATCGACACCGACCAGATCATTCCCGCGCGCTTTCTGTCCACCACCGAACGCCAAGGCCTGGGCCGGCACGCCTTCAACGACTGGCGCTGGCGCGACGACGGTACGCCCAATCCCGACTTCGCGTTCAACCAACCGCACAACGCCGGCCGCGAGATCCTGCTGGCCGGGCGCAACTTCGGCTGCGGCTCCTCGCGCGAGCACGCGCCATGGGCGCTGCGCGATCTGGGCCTGCGCGTGGTCGTGAGCAGCGAGATCGCCGACATCTTCCGCAACAATGCGCTCAAGAACGGCCTGCTGGCGGTCGTGCTGCCCGAGGCGGTCGTCCAGGACCTGATGTCGCGGCCCGACGACGTGCTGACGGTCGACATCGACGCCTGCGAACTGCGGACACCGGCTGGCGCCGTCCATCGTTTCCCGCTCGACGCGTTCGCGCGCACCTGCCTGCTCGAGGGCGTCGACGAGATGGGCTACCTGCTGGCGCGCAGCGCCGAGATCCGATCCTATGAGGAGCGCCACCATGCACGCTGACATCGTCGTACTGCCGGGCGACGGCATCGGCCCGGAAGTGACCGCCGCCGCGGTCGACGTGCTGCAGGCAGTCGCGCACCGCTTCGGCCACCGCTTCACGCTGCACGAGCATCTGATCGGCGGCGCCGCGATCGACGCCACCGGCCAGCCGTTGCCCGATGCCACGCTGGCCGCCGCGCGCGATGCCGATGCCGTGCTGCTGGGCGCGGTCGGCGGGCCCAAGTGGTCAGCGCCCGATGCGCCGGTACGTCCGGAACAGGGCCTGCTGGCGATCCGCAAGGCGCTGGGCCTGTACGCCAACCTGCGCCCCGTGCGCCCACATGCCGCGGCCGCAGGCGCCTCGCCGATCAAGTCGCACCTGCTGGCCGGCGTCGACCTGCTGGTCGTACGCGAACTCACCGGCGGCATCTACTTCGGTGACAAGACCCGCAGCGAGACACAGGCGACCGACCTGTGCCGGTACTCGGTCGAGGAGGTCGAGCGCGTCGTGCGTCGCGCCTGCCTGCTCGCCCGCGGGCGACGCGGCCACGTGACCTCGGTCGACAAGGCCAACGTGCTCGAGACCTCGCGGCTGTGGCGCGAGGTCGCCACCCGCGTCGTGCGCGACGAATTCCCCGACATCACCCTCGAGCACCAGTTGGTCGATTCGATGGCGATGCACCTGCTGGCCAAGCCGCGCGCCTACGACGTGATCGTGACCGAGAACATGTTCGGCGACATCCTGACCGACGAGGCCTCGATGCTTGCCGGCTCGCTCGGCCTGCTGCCGTCGGCGTCGCTGGGCGAGGGCTGCGTCGGCATGTACGAGCCGATCCACGGCTCGGCGCCCGACATCGCCGGCCGCGGCATCGCCAACCCGGTCGGCACGATCCTCAGCGCCGCGCTGCTGCTGCGCTACTCGCTGGGTCTGTCGCAGGAAGCGGCCTGCATCGAGCAGGCAGTGGACGCGGTACTCGATGCCGGCGTGTTCACCGCCGATCTCGCGCCGCACGATGCGGCCCGCTCGACCCGCGAAGCCACCGACGCGATCGTGCAGCAGTTGGCCCTGGCCAGCGAACAGGCGGCATGAGCGGCGGCGACGCCGAGCTCGACGCGTTTCTGCGCACGGTCGCCGCGCGCGATCCGCACCAGCCCGAGTTCCTGCAGGCCGTGCACGAAGTCATGGCCAGCCTGTGGCCGTTCCTGGCGCGCCACCCGCACTACCGCGACCAGGCGCTGCTCGAGCGCCTGGTCGAACCCGAACGCGTGGTGCAGTTCCGCGTGCCCTGGGTCGACGATCGCGGCCGCGTGCAGGTCAACCGCGCCTGGCGCGTGCAGCACAGCGCGGCGATCGGCCCGTTCAAGGGCGGCATGCGCTTCCACCCGTCGGTGAATCTGTCGATCCTGAAGTTCCTGGCGTTCGAGCAGACCTTCAAGAATGCGCTGACCACGTTGCCGATGGGCGGCGGCAAGGGCGGCTCGGACTTCGACCCCAAGGGGCGCAGCGATGGCGAGGTGATGCGCTTCTGCCAGGCGCTGATTGCCGAGCTCCATCGCCACCTGGGCCCGGACACCGACGTGCCGGCCGGCGACATCGGCGTGGGCGCGCGCGAGATCGGCTTCATGGCCGGTTATCTCAAGAAGCTCGCCAACCACGCCGGCTGCGTGTTCACCGGCAAGGGCCTGAGCTATGGCGGGAGCCTGATGCGTCCGGAGGCCACCGGCTACGGCACCGTCTACTTCGTCGAGCAGATGCTGCACCACGCGCGCCGCGACACCGACGGGGCGCGGGTGCTGATCTCGGGCGCCGGCAATGTCGCCCAATACGCCGCACTCAAGGCCATCGAGCTCGGCGGTCGCGTGCTGACTATCTCCGACTCGGGCGGCACGCTGTACGCCAAAGCCGGCTTCGACAACGAGGCGGTCGAGACGCTGATGGCGCTGAAGAACCAGCGCCGTGGCCGATTGGCCGAACTGGCCGACGACCCGCGTTTCGACTACCTCGAAGGCCGGCGCCCCTGGCACATCCCGGCCGAGATCGCCTTGCCCTGCGCCACCCAGAACGAGCTCGACGAGGCCGATGCGCGCAGACTGATCGACAACGGCGTGATCTGCGTCGCCGAAGGCGCGAACATGCCATGCACGCTCGAAGCGATCGATGCCTTCCAGGCCGCCGGCACGCTGTACGCCCCGGGCAAGGCCAGCAACGCGGGTGGCGTCGCGACCTCGGGCCTGGAGATGAGCCAGAACGCGCTGCGTCTGGCCTGGCACCACGCCGAGGTCGACGAGCGCCTGCACGCGATCATGAAAGACATTCACGGTCACTGCGTCCGCCACGGCAAGCGCGCCGACGGCCGCGTCGACTACGTCGCCGGCGCCAACATCGCCGGCTTCATCAAGATCGCCGATGCGATGCTCGCCCAAGGCGTTACCTGACCGTCGCCTCCCGCCCCAAGCCCCGCCGACTGCAGCCATCCTCATGCCCGACTACCGCTCCCGCACCTCCACTTCCGGTCGCAACATGGCCGGCGCCCGCGCGCTGTGGCGCGCGACCGGCATGACCGACGGCGACTTCCACAAGCCGATCGTCGCGATCGCCAACTCGTTCACCCAGTTCGTGCCCGGCCACGTGCATCTCAAGGACATGGGCCAGTTGGTCGCGCGCGAGATCGAACGCGTGGGTGGCGTGGCCAAGGAGTTCAACACCATCGCGGTCGACGACGGCATCGCGATGGGCCACGACGGCATGCTCTATTCGCTGCCCAGCCGCGAGCTGATCGCCGACGCGGTCGAGTACATGGTCAACGCGCACTGCGCCGATGCGCTGGTGTGCATCTCCAACTGCGACAAGATCACTCCGGGCATGTTGATGGCGGCATTGCGGCTGGACATCCCGGTGGTGTTCGTTTCGGGGGGGCCGATGGAAGCAGGCAAGACCAGGCTCGCCGACCACAAGCTCGACCTGGTCGACGCGATGGTGATGGCCGCCGACCCCGCCGCCAGCGACGAGCAGGTCGCCGCGGTCGAACGCAGCGCCTGCCCGACCTGCGGCTCATGCTCGGGCATGTTCACCGCCAACTCGATGAACTGTCTGACCGAGGCGCTGGGCCTGTCGCTGCCGGGCAACGGCACCCTGCTGGCCACCCACGCCGACCGCGAGCAACTGTTTCTGCAGGCCGCGCGCACCGCGGTCGAGTTGTGCCACCGCTGGTACGGCGGCGAGGACCCGACCGCGTTGCCGCGCGGCATCGCCACGTTCGAGGCGTTCGAGAACGCGATGACGCTCGACATCGCGATGGGCGGCTCGACCAACACCATCCTGCACCTGCTGGCCGCCGCGCAAGAAGCCGGCGTCGACTTCACGATGGCCGACATCGACCGGCTCTCGCGCCGCGTGCCGCAGCTGTGCAAGGTCGCCCCCAACGCGCCCGACTACCACGTCGAGGACGTGCACCGCGCCGGTGGCGTGCCGGCGATCCTGGCCGAACTTGCGCGCGGCGGCTTGCTGCATACGGACGTCGCCACCGTACACGCTAGAACGCTCGGCGACGCGCTCGCGGCCTGGGACGTCGCCACCGTGCAGGACGACGCGGTGCAGACGTTCTTCCGCGCTGGGCCGGCCGGCATCCCCACGCAGACCGCCTTCAGCCAGGCCACGCGCTGGCCCACGCTCGACCTCGACCGCGCCCAAGGCTGCATCCGCGATCTGGCGCACGCGTACTCGCAGGAAGGCGGCCTGGCCGTGCTCGCCGGCAACCTCGCCGCCGACGGCTGCGTGGTCAAGACTGCCGGCGTCGACGCTGCGATCCATGTGTTCGAGGGGCCGGCGCGCGTGTACGAAAGCCAGGACGCCGCGGTCGCCGGCATCCTCGGCGATGAGGTGCAGCCCGGCGAGGTCGTGGTGATCCGCTACGAAGGCCCCAAGGGCGGCCCCGGCATGCAGGAGATGCTGTATCCGACCAGTTACCTGAAGTCCAAGGGCCTGGGCAAGCGCTGCGCGCTGCTGACCGATGGTCGTTTCTCCGGCGGCACCTCCGGCCTGTCGATCGGCCACGTCTCGCCCGAGGCGGCCGCCGGCGGCACGATCGCCCTGGTCCGCAACGGCGACCGCATCCGCATCGACATTCCCAGCCGTGCCATCGATCTGTGCGTCGCTGCCGAAGAACTCGCTGCACGCCGCACCGCGCAACACGCGCTCGGCTGGAAGCCGGCCCAGCCACGCCCCCGCAAGGTCACCGCCGCCCTCAAGGCCTATGCGCTGCTGGCGACCAGTGCGGACAAGGGCGCGGTGCGCAATCTGGCGCTGCTCGAGGATTAGTGCGTCGTCGCTACGTTGACCCGTCAGGAGGGCACACCGAGAATGCCCGCGTGGTCGCACGGGCGTGCGGCACCCCTGCCGGCGTTGCGGATCGCCTCCCTCCGCGCGACCGACCTTTACGCACGACGCACAACGATACGATGATCAGGACCTTCGCACCCACCGACATGGAGGCCGCCCTCGACATCTGGCTGCGGGCATCCGTCCGCGCCCATGACTTCGTACCGCCCGACCTCTGGCAGGGCCAGCTCGAGGCCATGCGCACTCAGTACCTCCCGGCCGCCGACGTCCATGTGTTCGAGCACGCGGCGACCGTCGCCGGCTTCTGCGCACTGGTCGAGGATCGACTGGCCGCGCTGTTCGTCGCACCGGAGCGACAGGGTCAGGGCATCGGCACGGCGTTGTTGCGGCATGCCCAGCAACGCAGATCGAGCCTGGAACTGTCGGTGTACGCATCCAATGCGCCCAGCATCGCGTTCTACCAGTCACATGGGTTCTCGATCGCCGGACACACCGTCGATGCCGCCACGGGCCAGGACGAGTACACGATGCGATGGATGCATCCGGAAGCATCGCGCCAGGCCACGCCGGCCGCGGCCCCGTTCGATTCCACCCGTTGAGCCCCGAAGGAACCCCGATGCACGTATCGCCCGCATTCGCGTTGTTCATGCAGCAAGCACCGGAGCATGCCAAGGCCTGGCGCCAGGCCGCCGATGCCTTGGGCGCCGCCAGCGCACTGGATGCAAAGACCGCGGACCTGGCCTATCTCGCGGTGCTGGCCGCCACCGGCAACACCTCGGGCCTGGCGTTCCACGTCCAGTCGGCCAAATCCCACGGTGCCTCGCGGCAGGAAGTCCTGAGCGCGGTGCTGATCGGCCTGCCCGCGGCCGGCGCGGTGGTCATCGGCGCCCTCCCTGCCGTCCTGGAGGCCTTTGATGAGCAAGACCAATAAAGACTGGCATGCGCAGCACCGCATGCCCGAGCATGCGACGGCCGAGCAGCGCCTCGCCTGGCATCGGGCCCATGCGGCGGCCTGCGGCTGCCGCCCGCCGCCGCCCGACATCCAGCGGCAGATCGAGGCACGCCCATCCGAACACGCCGACGTTGCAGCCCAGACCAAACCAGACCGTTCGTCCTAGAACGCGCCGCTGCAACAGCCAGGAGCCCACCGCATGTACGGATTGATCGGAAAGATGACGCTGGCACCCGGCCAGCGCGCGCTGGTGGTGTCGGCGCTGTTGGACGGCACCCAGGCAATGCCCGGTTGCCTGAGCTACGTCGTGGCCGAGGATCCATCCGATGCAGATGCGATCTGGGTGACCGAGGTCTGGGTCACCCAGGCCGATCACCAGGCCTCGCTCGCGCTGCCGGCTGTGCAGGCGGCCATCGCAAAGGCCCGGCCGCACATCACCGGCTTTGGCGAACGCTTCGAGACGACGCCACTCGGCGGCTACGGGTTGCAGCCAACGGTTTAGCCAGGAATTCGAGGCGCTGTTCGGCGCGGCAGTTTCAGCGGGCCGCTTAACTCAGGCATCAGGCGGCAGATGGAACAGCGTGGAGTCCAATTCAAGTTAGTCACCGCGATGAGCTGGCCGCGGATTACGGCTACTGCGCTGGCGCTCCTCGCTGTGCTCGCTGTGCTTGGTGGACTCCAGTTAAAGGATCACAGCGCACGTACGGATCCGCCACCTGCGCCTCAAGAACCTATTACCCCGCCAGTCGCGGCCATGAGCCAGTTACCCACAGAGGTTCAATCTTTTCTCGTGTCGCTGTGCAACGGCTGCTCCTTTGCAGACACAAATGCAGCTTGGAATGCCACCGATGTGATCATGGACCACCGTTTGCCAAGACGGCGGCTCACGCGTACAGAAAGAAGAGGACGCGAATGGATCATCGAGTACGAGCACGGTGGTATAGCCGCGTTCGAATACAAAGTGGTCATTCCAGCCGCGTCGCCACCTGCAGTTCTACAGGGCAGCTCATGCATTCCAGACCAAGCGCGCAACTGCAGCTGGTAGCGTTTCCGCCCAACAATTCATCCAAGCCGACGCCACTTTGGGGCGCGGCTTAGTTCAGGCGTAGTCCCTGACTATGCATCCCATCATCCTGCGGGTAACAAGTTTCGACAGGTCGCGAGCTTGGACAGATGATCTCGCACACACGCGCAACATGCTGGTTCGGATGCTCCGCAAGTCATCGCCACTGAGTCATGTCCAAGCCAAGCGTTTGGTCAAGGCAGTGCTCGCCGGCGCAGAGACAGATCTTCCGCTTCAGGACGCAACGCTTGTTCAGCCGATGCGCCATGCCCTGCAGTCGGTCGGCACCGATATCCAACTTGTCCCAACATCGGCCTGACAATTCATTCAGCCCGAAGCCGCCGCGCGGCGCGCCTTAGCCCGAGCCTTGGATCGGCACAGTTCGGTCGCGCGCGTTGACAGCCCATGTCATGCACGCAAGAATTTCGCGCTTCGGGCCAGCCAGACCGCCACGCCCTCGTCTTGATCGAGGAAGTCATGGTGCGCAGGCGTTGCCGGTTGTTCGTCGCTGTTTCGTTGTCGGTCTGCGCCGCAGCGCATGCCCAGGACCCCACCGCCCGCACGCTCGACAAGGTCGTCGTGACCGCGTCGCGCACCGGCCAGCTCGCCGAGACCGCGCCGCAGACGGTGGTGATCATCGATCGCGAGCAGATCGATCAGCAGTTGCGGTTGAGCAGCAACTCGTCGGACGTGCTGTCCAATCTGCTGCCCGCTTACACCCCCAGCCGCGGCAAGCTGACGGGCAGCGGCGAAACGCTGCGCGGCCGGACGCCGCTGATTCTGGTCGACGGCATCCCGCAGTCCAACCCGCTGCGGCCGACCGGGCGCGAGGCGCACACGATCGACTACGCGATGGTCAAGCGCATCGAGGTGATCCAGGGCGCCAGCGCGATGAACGGTCTGGGCGCGACCGGCGGCACGATCAATCTGATCACCCGGCGCCCTGAGCCGGGCAAGGCGCAACAGCACCTGGCGCTGCAGACCACCGCGGCGACGCATCGGGTCGACGACGAGACGATCGGCGTCCGTGCCGACTACCGGATCAGCGGGATGCAGGGGCAGTGGAGCTACTTGCTGGGCGCCGGTTACGAGGACCAGGGACTGTGGCTGGACGGCAACGGCACTGCCATCGGTACCGATGTCACCCAGGGCGACCTGATGGCGTCGAAGGCCTTTGATGTCCACGCCAAGCTCGGTTACTGGATCGATGCGAATCAGGAACTGCAGTTCAGTCTCAACCGCTATCGCATCCGCGCCGACGGCGACTACCTCACCGTGCCCGGTGACCGCGCCAGCCGGCGGCCGACGACCTCGCTCCGCGGCACCCCACCGGGTACGCCGGCCTGGAACGATGTCTGGACGACCGGGCTGAGCTACACCCACCACGACCTGGCCGGCATGACGCTGCAGGCGATGGTGTTCAATCAGGAATTCGAGGGCCTGTTCGGCGCCGACCGCTCGTCGAGCTTCCAGGACCCGGAGATCGCGCCGATCGGCACGCTCTACGACCAGTCCCGCTCGCTGGCCTCCAAATGGGGCGCCAAGACCAGCCTGGGGCGCGACGATCTGCTCGACGGCCGGCTGAAGCTGACCACCGGCATCGATGCGCTGTGGGACAGTGGCGAACAGGACCTCTACGCGACCGGCCGGACCTACGTGCCCGAGTCAAAGTTCCGCAGCCTCGCCGCATTCGTGCAGGCCGACTACCGGCTGCTGCCCACGCTCACGCTGCAGGGCGGCTGGCGGCATGAGGACGCCAAGCTGCGGATCGACAGCTACCGCACGCTGTACCGCTTCAACCGGGTCGACGTGGAAGGCGGCGAGCTGTCGTTCCAGCAGTCGTTGCGCAATGTGGGACTTGTGTATGCGCCGTCCGACACTTTCAACGTCTACACCAGCTACTCCGAGGGCTTCGGCATGCCGGATGTCGGCCGCGTGCTGCGCGCGATCGACACGCCCGGTACGTCGGTCGCC
Organism: Luteimonas sp. gir; assembly: GCF_037198055.1. Classification (NCBI taxonomy): domain Bacteria; kingdom Pseudomonadati; phylum Pseudomonadota; class Gammaproteobacteria; order Lysobacterales; family Lysobacteraceae; genus Luteimonas; species Luteimonas sp. gir. Next base: position 774,095 of record NZ_JBBAXQ010000001.1, on the reverse strand, counting down.
GACCTGCGTTCGCTCGAACCGATCCTCACCCGCAATGCCGAAGTCGGCGCGCGGCTGCGAACCGGGGCCTGGGACGTGGACGTGAGCGCGTTCCAGTCGCGTTCGGACTTCGGTGCGCGGGTGGTCGCGGTCGATGGCGCTTTCCAGCTGTCGCGCGAGAAGACCGCGATCGAGGGCGTGGATGCGAGCGTGCGCTATCGCATCGACGAGGCCCATCGCGTCGGCCTGTCCTACGCCTGGACTCGCGCCCGCTACGACAGCGACACCGACGGCCGGCTCGATGCGCGGCTCGATGGCTTGAACGTCGCGCCCAACCGGCTGATCGGCACCTGGTCGGCGCAGTGGACGCCGACGCTGTCGTCGTTCATCCAGGGCCAGATCGCCTTCGACCGCAGCTTCGACGACCCGGCCAAGACCTTCGACGGCTACGCGCTGCTCGACGCCGGGCTGGACATCGAACTGGCCCGCGGCAGCGTCAGTCTGGGCATCGCCAACCTGCTCGACCGGCAGTACATCAGCTACTACTCGCAGAGCGCACTGGTCGAGCCGGCACGCTACTTCGCCGGTCGGGGCCGCACGGTGACGGTCGGCTATCGGCTGGACTTCTGAGGCTCGCGGGCATCGCGCGCGCATCCAATTCCGTGGCGCCGCCTTCGGCGCCGCATTGTCGATGCGATAGTGTGCAGTTCACGCCGACGCGAGGTTCACCGCGATGCCTTGGATTTCCCTGCTTGTCGCCATGACGCTCAGCGTCGACGCCCACCCGCCTGCGCCCGTCGATTGCAGCGTGGATCGGGATGCGATGCTGGCGTTGTCGATCGATGCCTTCGACCAGGACATCAACGGCGGATGGCGCCCACTGGGCGATGGGCGTGGCTGTCACCTTGCCGCGGCCGACCTGATCGCCGAGTACCGCCGGATGCATCGACCGGAAGGACCCAATCTGCTCGACTGGCACGAGGCACAGTTGCGGGCGAAGGGCGGCCAGACCACGGAGGCGATCGCGCTCATGCGTCGGTCCACCCGCGGCGACGAAGGCGACCGCAGCGGATGGAACGCCTATGTCGCCGGCAGCATCGCCTTCCTGGAAGGCGATCGGGCTGCGCTGCAGGCCGCGCGCGAGACGCTTTCGGCCGTGCCGCCCCCGCCCGGTCTGCAGGCACGCCCCGGCTTCGTGACGGTCCAGGGGCCGGCGGGTACCCCGATCGACATCCCGTGGCCGCCGAACCTCGACGTGCTCGAGGCGTTCGAACGTTGCTTCGGTGAGAGCTACCGGCAGGCCTACGAAAGCCCGCAGTGCCGCCGGCCGACCCCGTAGCAGGCCACATGGCAGGTTCAGCCCGGATCCCGCGCCCGGCACATCGCGGGACCTGGCGCGCGGCCCGGAAGCGTCCGCAACACAATGGCCCGCATAATGCCGGCATGCCGCTCCGTCGCCATCCTGTCCAACGTGCGGTCGCCGCCGTCCTCATCGCCGCCGGCCTGGTCCTGCTCGGCCTGAGTTATGCCCGCTATGGCCTGGTGGCGCAGTCGGGCAGCGTGATGCTCAGCATCCTGCCGCTGCTGTTCGCCGGTCTGCTGCTCGGACGTCGCGGATTGTGGGCGGCGGCCGCCGCCTACCTGGCGATCCTGCTGCTCGGCGCCCGGACGGACGTGCAGCACCTCGCGCCGCATGTGCACGGATGGCGCGAATTCGCCTCGTACCTGCTGCAGCCCGTACTGGCCAATGCAATCGTCGCGCTGATTCTCGACCGGCTGATCCTCAAGTCCGACGTCGCGGCCCGGCGCAACCGCGAGTTGACGCTGATCTGCCGGCACCTCGAGCTCGAGATCCGTGACAAGGAAACCTCGCAGGCACAGTTGCTGCAATCCCAGCGTATCGATGCATTGGGCAAGCTCGCCGGCAACGTCGCTCACGACTTCAACAATCTGCTCGGCGTGATACTGGGATTCGCGCAACGCGGGCTCGACCATGCCGGGCTCGACGACGCAACACGGCACTGCCTGCAGCGGATCGAGGCCGCAACGCGGCGCGGCCGGACCTTGACCTCGAAACTGCTGACGTTGGTCCGCAGCGATGTGGCGTTGCGCGAGACGTTCGATGCAAACCGGGCCCTCGACGAACTGCAGCCGATGCTGCAATCGATCGCCGGCCCGCGCGTCGAAACCCGGGCCACGCTGTGCGAGGACCCGGCGTGGGTCCACCTGGATCGCGCAGAGTTCGAGGCCGCGGTGCTCAATCTCGCCAAGAATGCAGTCGATGCGATGCCCGGCGGCGGCCGACTGGCGCTTGCAACCGAGGTGGACGGCGCGGCGGTGCGCTTGCGGCTGGAGGACACCGGCCATGGCATGTCCGCACAGACGCAGGCGCGCATCTTCGAGCCCTTCTTCACCACCAAACCGCGCGAGCGTGGTTCGGGCATCGGTCTGGCAATGGTGCATCGGATCGTGACCGAGGCCGGGGGCACGATCGACTGCGACAGCGCCCCGGGGGCGGGCGCGCGGTTCGTCCTGCAGTTCCCGCTCCAGGCCAAGCCGTCAGGCCCTGCTGTCGCGGCGTAGCGGGCGTCACCCGAGCGTGCGCCCATCCTGCAACCGCGCCCGAGCGCGCTCGATCAGCGCATCGTAATCGCCGTCCTCTCCACGTCGTTCGCGTGTGGCCCACAGCAAGCACAGCAGCCCCGCCAGGCTCGCGGCCAGCCAGATCCAGTCGCGGCGGTACCAAGGGATGGGACGCAAGAAGCGCAGCGTCACCGGCTCCGACCACCCGCCGTCGAAGTAGCGCGCCTGAGCCTCGAAGCGCAGTTCGCCCCAAGGCACATCAGGCAACAACACGCTGCGCCCCGCATCCGCCTCGACCCACTCCGCCCCTTCGCCGACGCGATAGCGCATGCGGGTGCGCTCGGGATCGGCCAGGCCGATGACACCGACCACGATCTCCAGGTTGGCGGCATCCACGCCCAGCGTGGGCAGCGCGTACGGGTCGAGCGGGCGCCCGGACAACGTGACCCGATCGACATAGGGCCTGGGCGGGTGGCGCGCGGCGACGTCCAGGCGGCCAGGCTCGACCCAGCCGAAGCCGCGCATCATCGCGAACGCCTTGTTGCCCTGGGCATCGATGTGGCAGGCGGAGAACGTGACCCCGTTGAACTCCACCGGGTCGAGCCCCTCGGCCGCGCCGATCGTGCGCAGACGCGGACCGCGCGCGCCGATCGGACGCTCGAGCAGCACCGACAATCCCGCATTGCCGGCCATCCAGAACCGGCCGCGGCGATCGGTCAGGATGCACGACACCGTATCGTCGGACAGGCCGTCGGCGGTGGTGTAGCGCCGCATCCGACCCCGGTGGATGTGCACTAGCCCGCCGCCGTAGGTGCCGACCCACAAGCCGTCCTCGCCGTCGTGCACGGCGCGCGCGAACGCCGGCAGGCCGTCGGACGCGGTCCACTGCTCGACGACAACATCGTCACGCACCCGGAACACGCCCCGATCGCCCACCACCCAGACGCCGCCGGCGTGTGCATCGGCCAGTCGCGCGACATTGACGTCGGCAACACCGGGAATCGCATGCGCCGCCTGCACCGTGCCATCCGCGTCGATGTCCAGCCGGCGTACGCCCTGCGACGACCCCGCCCACCAGGTGCCGTCGCGCGACCGCCAGATGCCCAGCATCTTGGCGCCCGGCCACTGCCAAGCCATCTCCAGGCGACCGTCGCGCAGACGGCCCAGGCCGCCGGTCGAGCTGCCGATCCACAGCGTGGCCTGCGCAGCGTCGTAGAACAGGCTCGCAGTGCAGGCGTCCTGCATCGCGTCCTCGAGCGGCAGGCGTGTGACCTCGCCCGAGGGCGCTCGGTACCACAGCCCTTCGCAGCCGAAGCCCAGCCACAGACCGCCGCGCCCATCGTCCTCGACCACGCGGCCGGGTGCACGACCGCCGAATCCGGGTGCATGCAGCATCGCCACATCGCGCGGCCGCAGCCGCCACAGACCGTGCGTCGGCGTGCCGACCCAGGTGTTGCCTAGGCCGTCGGGATGCACGACCGCCGCATGCAGTGTCGAGGCCCCCGGCACGGGATGCTCCCGACCGGCGTCGTCGAGCATGCGCAGTCCACGGACGTCGTCAGAGAGGAAAACGCGGCCGTCGCCCGCCGTCCCCAGCCGGGTATCGAGCGGCAGCGCGGTGCGCACACGCGTCCACTCGCCCGTCGCCGGACGATGGCGATACAGCATCCGGTCGTGGGTGATCAGCCACAGCAGCCCCGGTGAGGCGGCCAGGTGGCGCACGGTGCGGCCGTCGGGCAGGCGCACGGGTTCCACGCCGTGCGGGCCCAGCCGCCACAGACCATCGTCGCCACCGGCATAGACGGTGTCCTCGCCCGGCAGATGCGCCGACGCCAGCAGCGCCCGGGCGCCGAGGAAGCGTTCGGCCTGCAACGAACGCATGTCGATCCGGTAGATCCCCTGCGCGCCCTGCGCCCAGAGCGTGCGGTCGTCGATGGGCAGCAGGCGGTCGATCTGGCAGCGTTCCTCGCACACCTGCAGATGCCGGAATCGCCCGCGCTCGAGCAGGCCGATGCCCGCATCCTGCGTGCCGATCCACAACCGGCCCTGACCGTCCTCGTGCAATGAGAGGATGCGATTGCTCGCCGGGCCCAGACCGTGGTCGCCGCCTTGGACGTGCTCGACCGAGCCGTAGACGCGAAAGTCGCGCCCGTCGAACCGCACCAGCCCACCGAAGGTCCCCAGCCACAGGAACCCGTCGCGGCTCTGCACGATGGCGTTGACGCTGGCCTGCGGCAGCCCTTCGGCATCGCCGTAGTGGCGCAGTGCATTGCCGTAGGTCGGATCGAGTGGACCGGGCAGCGCGAACGCCGGCAGCCCCACGGCAGCCAACGCCCAGGCCAGCCACATGCGCGTCCATCGCCGCAACAGGTGCCGCGGGCGGACGGGTGCGCTGGATGGGCGCGGGGCGGGCGGCGACGATCGCATCGCCAGGACGTGGACAGCAGGCAGGATCAATCCCCCGGAGGATGCTTCGGACGCAGCTGGCCCGTTCGGCGCGCAGAGGGTACCGCATGGCGCACCGCGCGTTCGAAACGCATGGCTAACAATCGCCCCCCTACCATCCCGCGAGCCGCCGGGCGCGGCAGGAAGGATGCGAATGCAGGCATTCCGAAACGGCATCGTGCTATGCGCGCTGGGGCTGGCGCTCGCGGCGTGTACGGAGACCCCGGCACCAGCGCATTCGGAAACGGAGGCGCTACCTGCGCAGGCAGCCGCCGTCGCAGACGACCCCGCGCCCGGGGCCGGACAGCCCGAGGTCGCGGTGCCCGAGATGCCGATCGTGCCGGCCATCGTGGTGCCCCAACTGCTGGGCGTGTCGCCGGCGCAGCGTGCGCTGGAGGGCGCGATGGCCGAAGTTCTCGATCCGGTCGCGGGGGTCTCCGTCGCCCCCGCGCGTTGTGATGCCGATGGCGCCCTGCTCGACACTGGGGCCACCACGCACCCGGACGCTCCCGGCGCGCTGGTGCGCAACACCGAGGCTGGCCTGATCCGCATCGAGGCCGACGGCAGCGGCAGCGCGAATTTCGAGGGCGGCCTGATAACGGTGAACGCCGACGGCAGCGGCACGATCAACGGCGTGGCCGAGCCCGATGGCAGCGAGGCGATCCTGCGCGTCGAGGCCGATGGCTCGGGCAGCTACAACGGCAAGTCGGGCCTGATCCGACTCGATGGCCAGGGCGGCGGCACCTGGAACGGCGAGCACGGGCTGATCGTCTCCAACGGCGATGGCAGCGGCAGTTGGAACGGCCCGCAGGGCCTGGTGCGTGTCGAGGCCGATGGCTCGGGCACGTGGAACGGCCCGCACGGCCTGATCGTCAACCATGGCGACGGCACCGGCACGATCGGACCGCCCGCGCGGCCGGTCAAGATGCCGCCGATGCCGCCCGTGCCACCGGCCGGACGCTTCCCGCCGCTGCAGGTACTGGTGCCGCCCGGCGCCGCCTGCGGCTATGTGGTGACGCTGGACGACCGCGTGCTGTTCGACTTCGACAAGTCCGACATCCGGCCCGACGCGGCCCACACGCTCGATGTCTTCGCGCGGGCGCTGCGCGGCGTCACCAGCGCCGAACTGGACATCCGCGGTCATACCGACAGTAAGGGCACGCCGGCCTACAACCAGCCGCTGTCCGAACGCCGCGCCCGCGCCGTGCTCGAAGCGTTGCAGGCGCGAGGCGTCACCCACCGGGTGCGCGCGCACGGCCTCGGCGAATCGCAGCCCGTTGCGCCCAACAGCATCGACGGTCGCGACAACCCCGCCGGCCGCCAGCGCAATCGCCGGGTCGAGGTGTTCGTCCGCGCCTGACTTGACCGCTTGTTCCGTCCACACAAGGAGTCGCGCATGAAACAGATGTCCCTGGCCACGCTGCTGGCCCTCGCGGTATCCGCACCGATGGCATCGGCCAGCGCAGACGATTTCAGTCTCGGCTACGACGTCGACCGCTATCCGGCAACGCAGTTGAGCATCAAGGCCTGCCTGGCGGCGCTCGCCCGCGGCGCTTCCGCAGCCGGCTACACCACCCGCGCGCAAAGCGACCAGGGCACGCTCGCCACCCATGTGTCGGGCCCGGCAGGCGGCGGCCGCGCACTGGTCTCGTACTGCATCAGCGCCGGCGACCACACCGCGTTCGTGGTGCAAGCGCTGGATTACAGTGGCCCGGACAGCCGCGGCCCCGACACCATCAAGGCCCGCGTCGCCGCCGAGGTGCGCAAGGCTGCTGGTGCGCGCTGACTGTTCCCGGGGCGCGGCCGCCTCGCCTCCGACTCCACGGAGGCGACACCACACGAGTCCCGAACCAAGCGCAGCGCGGCCGACATCAGTCAGGGGCCGGACAACCGGTAGAGAGGACGCGCGGCCGCTGATGCCCCGCGCGCGAGCACATGCGTTCGCGCTCGTGTCATGCATACGCCCCTGTCCATGTCGGATAACACCGACAGTTCCCGCACCGGCAGCATCCTGCGAAACCCGGCAAGCTGTTGACACGACGTCGGATTTCTCTCTTCCCACCGTATCGATCATGGCGGATACTCGGCGCAACACCGCGTTTAGTCGGTCTAATAGGCATTGAGGCTCAATGGGAGTAATCAATCACTCCGTAGCAACACTCCGATTCTTCGGAGATGATCTCGTGCCTGACCAAGTCACGGCGTTGCTAGGCGCGGGTCCAACGGTCTCGTACCGGAAGGGCGAAGCGCTTATTGGTAGTCGGACCGGCATCATACGCACTGCCAAGACCGGGAGCTGGCGCCTTAGTGCAGCTCGGCGTGAGCCAGAGGACCTCGATGCGCAGATAATGGAGATCTTTGGGCAACTTACCCAAGACCTTAACGCCTGGGAGTCATTGTCCCACTATGAGCCTGACTTATTCTGCGGACTCTTCATGGGCATTAGCAATGACGGACTGCCCCTTTCGGCCAAAGCTCTGCTTGCGCTCGGCCAGCGCGGCGTTGCACTGGGGCTGGACATCTATGATGCCGGCGACCAAGAGTCCGGCATGGACCCTAACAATTCATTCAACGCTGCGCCTCTTATCGGCGCGCCTTAATCCTGGTGTTAGGCTACATGCTGACCATGGCCGCACTTCGCGCAGTCGCTATTCTTGTCCTTTTTCCAAGCACGCTTGCATCGGCTTTTTTACTTTGTTGGGGCTCGCTTTTTCTGCCGACTCCATTAGGCGCGGAGAGCAAACGAGCACCGGGATCTTTCTACTTTGTGCAATGTTCGCTGGCTGGTTCGGACTCGTCACGGCTTGGCGGGTTTACTATGGGATTCTGCTAGAGCGATCGAACCTCAATCGGCCAGTGACATGGGTCGGACTGGCCTCTGGCAGCCTGACATCTATTGCACTTGTTTATTTGTCAGGCGGCTCTTTTCTCTTCCGCATAATGTTCTTCGGTTGGCCACTAATTGCCGTTGTGTACTTTGCTTTTGCAATCAGGTCGCGATAGGACGCAGCCTAACAATTCATTCAATCTGATTCCGCATCGTTTTTGGCTTAAGTCAGACTCTGGGTCCTTCGCGTCCAACCACACGAAGCAACTAGAGACAGCAAGGTCATCCTTGGTGACTCGCTACGGAGGCTAGCCGCCTGGCGGCGCTGCCTAACAATTCATTAAATCCGACGCCGCTTCGCACGCGGCCTAATTCATTTGTGGGGTAGCGAAAAAGTGATTTCTCGCATGCGAGCTCAAGCCCTCGCTGAGTCTCACATCTCCCAGATCGCCGGCAGCGACGTTTCCTTTGCCATACTCGGTGATCAGACCGTAGAGCGTCCATTTGGCTGGGTATTTTTTTATCAGTCTCGCCGCCACCTGGAAACCCGCGACCCAAGCGAGGTTCTTGCCGGCAACGCCCCGCTGATTGTTGACCGTCTTACCGGGAAGATCACTGAGACTGGCACCGCGTATCCGCTGGAGCACTATCTGTCGAAATACGAAGCAGAGCGGGGCGCAGATTCCGCTTAACATCCATTCAAGCCGCCCCTTTAGTGGAGGGCTCGATGCAGATCACAGACTGCACGCGGCACGCGGCACGCGGCACGCGGCACGCGCAGCATCGCACCACATCATGCTGCCCGTTTCGATCACAGCCCTCGCGGCCTTCGGGACGAAATCAGGTCCGTCCGACACCTTTAAGCACGGCGTTCACTCGCCTGCGCGTGGTCGCTCATCCTCGCGCACCCGGAACCACGCCGCGTACAGCGCCGGCAGGAAGGTCAGCGTCAGCAGCGTGGCGACGGTGAGGCCGCCCATGATCGCGACCGCCATCGGGCCGAAAAACACGCTGCGCGAGAGCGGGATCATCGCCAGGATCGCGGCGAGTGCGGTCAACACGATCGGCCGGAAGCGGCGCACCGTCGCGTCGATCACCGCGTTCCAGCGCGGGTGGCCGGCGGCGATGTCCTGCTCGATCTGGTCAACCAGGATGATCGAGTTGCGCATGATCATGCCCGCCAGTGCGATCGTGCCGAGCATGGCCACAAAGCCGAACGGCACCCGGAACACCAGCAGGAACAAGGTGACGCCGATCAGCCCTAACGGCGCGGTCAGCAGCACCAGTGCGCTGCGCGAGAAGCTGCGCAGCTGCAGCATCAGCAGCGTCACCACCACGAACAGGAACAGCGGCAGGCCGGCCACGATCGAGTCCTGGCCCTTGCCCGAGTCCTCCACCGTGCCGCCGGTCTCCAGGCGATAGCCCGGCGGCAGCGTGCTGCGGATGTCCTCGAGTTGCGGCAAGATCTGGGCGACGACGGTCGGCGGGGTGACATCGCCACGCACGTCCGCGCGCACGGTGATCGTCGGCAATCGGTCGCGGTGCCAGATGATGCCGTCCTCGAACGTCGACTCCAGCCGCGCAACTTGCGACAGCGGCACCGGGCCGTTGGCGCTGGGCATGGCCAGGCTGGCCAGGCGCTCGAGCGCGGCGCGCTCCTCGGCGGGTCCACGCATCACGATGCCGATCAGCTCGTTGTCCTCACGGTAGGTGCTGATCTGCTGACCCGACAGCGAGCTCGACAGGAACTGGGCGATCTGCTGCGAACTCACGCCCAGCACCCGTGCACGCTCCTGGTCGACGACCAGGCGCACGATCCGGCTGGGCTCGTCCCAGTCGAGATTGACGTTCATCGTGTGCGGGTGCTCGCGCACCTTGGCCGCGATGGCGTCCGCGATCGCACGCACGCGCTCGACGTGTTCGCCGGACACGCGCAACTGCACTGGATAGCCGACCGGCGGCCCGGTCTCGAGCCGGGTGACGCGCAGTTGCAGCTCGGGGAAAGTCGGCGCGACCTCGTCGATCAGCCAGCTGCGCAGGCGCTCGCGCGCTTCAACATCGGTCGCGGTGACGACGAACTGCGCGAAGTTGGCCTGCGGCAGTTGTTGATCCAGCGGCAGATAGAACCGCGGCGAGCCGGTACCGACATAGGCCACACGGCTGTCGACGCCCTCGCGCCCATCGAGCAGCGCGTCGATTCGGGCGGCCGCGGCTTCGGTGGCGCGCAGCGAGCTGCCCTCGGCGAGCTCGACATCGACCATCAGTTCCAGCCGGGTCGAATCGGGGAAGAACTGCTGCGGCACGAAGCGGAACAGCAGCAACGACGCGACGAACAGCGCCACCGTCGCACCGATGACCAGCCAGCGGTGCGTCAGCGACCAGTGCAGCCAGCCGCGAAAGCGCCGGTAGAACGGCCGTTGGTAGGGATCATGGTCATGCGCCTGCGGCTCGGCCGGCGCCAATGCGAAAGCGAATGCCGGCCAACGGTCGGCGGCGCGGCTGCGTGCATCGCGCCATCGCGCAGGCAACGAACCGGGACGCGGCGGCTGCGGGTTGGCAAGGTCGGGCAGCATCTTCTCGCCGAGCAGCGGGATGAACAGCACCGCCGCGATCCACGACACCACCAGCGCGATCGTCACCACCTCGAACAGCGAGCGCGTGTACTCGCCGGTGCTCGAAGCCGCGGTCGCGATCGGCAGAAAGCCCGCGGCGGTCACCAGCGTGCCGGTCAGCATCGGAAAGGCGGTGTGCGTCCACGCGTAGCTGGCGGCCTTGAGCCGGCTGTCGCCCTGCTCCATGCGGATGGCCATCATCTCCACCGCGATGATCGCGTCGTCCACCAGCAAGCCCAGCGCCAGCACCAGCGCGCCGAGTGAGATCTTGTGCAGGCCGATATCGAACAAGTCCATCGCGGTAAAGGTCATCGCCAGCACCAGCGGGATCGACACCGCGACCACCAAGCCAGTGCGCAGGCCCAGCGACAGGAAGCTCACCAGCAACACGATGATCACCGCCTCGGCCAGCACCTTGACGAATTCGCCGACCGAATCGCGCACCGCGCGTGGCTGGTCGGACACCTTGCGCAGCACCATGCCCGCCGGCAGGGTCTCCTGCAGCCGCGCGAACTCGGCCTCCAAGGCTTTGCCGAGCCGGAGGATGTCGCCACCCTCGTGCATGGCCACCGCGATGCCGATCGCATCCTCACCCATGAAGCGCATCCGCGGCGCGGCCGGATCGGCGAAGCCGCGCTCGACGGTCGCGATGTCGCCCAGGCGCACGGTGCGGTCGCCGGCGCGGATTGGGAACGCGCGAATCGCCTCGACCGACTCGAACGCCCCGTCCACGCGGAGTTGCACGCGCGCATCGGCGGTCTCGAAGAAGCCCGCCGGCACCATCGCGTTCTGCTCCGACAGCGCCTGTTGCACCGCCGCCATCGGGATGCCGAGCGTCGCCAGCCGGGTGTTGTCGACCTCGATCCAGATCTTCTCGTCCTGGAGTCCGACCAGCTCGACCTTGCCGACATCGTCGACCTGCTGCAGCGCGCGCTGGATGCGGTCGGCGTAATCCTTCTTGATCGCGTAGTCGAAACCGTCGCCGGTCAGCGCATAGATATTGCCGAAGGTGTCGCCGAACTCGTCGTTGAAGAACGGGCCGATGATGTCCTGCGGCAATTGCGGCCTGAGATCGCCGACCTTCTTGCGCACCTGGTACCACAGCGCCGGGATCTCGCTCGACCGCATCGAATCGCGCGCGAAGAAGATCACCTGCGACTCGCCGGGCCGCGAGTACGACCGGAGGAACTCGTAGTCGCCGGTCTCCATGAGCTTGCGCTCGATGCGCTCGGTCACCTGCCGCGACACCTGGTCGGCGGTGGCCCCCGGCCACTGGGTCTGGATGACCATCGCCTTGAACGTGAACGGCGGATCCTCCGACTGCCCCAGCCGACCGTAGGACCAGATGCCCGCGATCGCGACGACGAGCATCGCGTAGAGCACGAGGGTGCGATTGCCCAGCGCCCATTCCGACAGGTTGAAGCGGCTCATGGGTGCGTGCCCTGTGTGCCTATGCCCAATACGGGCACGCCCGCGCGCGATGCAATGCGCCCGAAGTAACGCATGCGCGCGTGCGCCATCACACGACGGCCAGTGCCCCCACCCATCCTCCCCCGCAGGCGGGGGAGGTGCGCGCGTGCCGTGCCGATCAGGCACACGATGCCATCACCTCTCATCGTGCCGCCGCCGGCGTCGGCGCGTCGGGGAGCTGGGGGCGGTTGTCGCGGCCGATCGGCGTCACCGCTTGGCCCTCGCGCAGCAGATGGCCGCCGGCGGCGACCACCAACGCGTCGGGCGCCAGTCCCGACAGGATCGGCACGGTCTGCGCGCCGAAGGCGCCGGTCTCCACCGGGACCGAGCGCAGCGTGCGGGTCTGCGGATCGACCACCCAGACCGCCTTGCCGCCGTCGACACCGGGCTGGATCGCGGTTAGCGGCACCCGCAATGTGTCGTCGTCGGCGAGTTCGAAGTGCACGCGCGCACTCTGGCCCAGCTCCAGGCCCTCGCGGGCACTGTCGTCCACCGCGACGCGCGCCGCATAGGTCCGTGCCTGGGCATCGGCGGCCGGGGCGATCTCGCGCAGCGTGCCGGGCAGGCGCGCGCCGGGGCGGTTCCACAGTTCGATCCAGGCCCGCTGCCCCACCGAGAACGCGGCGATGCGCGACTCGGGCAACGCAATCGCGACCTCCCGGCCCTCGTCGCCGGCAAAGGTGAAGATGGTCTGGCCGGCGGCGACGACCTGCCCGGCCTCGGCCTGGCGGCTGGCGATGACCCCGTCGCGCGGCGCCAGCAGTTGGGTGTAGCCGGCCTGGTTGCCGGCGACCTCGGCTTGCGCACGTGCCGAGTTCAGTTGCGCCTGCGCCGCGCGGTAGGCCGCGTCCTGGGCGTCCATCGTCGAGCGGCTGACCAGTTGCTGGTCCACGAGCTGGGCATAGCGCGCACGGTCGGTCCGAGCCCGGGTGTACTCGGCCTCTGCGGCCGCCAATTGCGCCTGCGCCGACTGCGCCTGCAGGCGCAGGTCGCCGGGGTCGATCTCGGCCAGCACCTGGCCGCGCGTCACCCGCGCACCGGCATCCACCAGCCGCCGCACCAGTTGCCCACCAACCTGGAACGACAACGGGCTTTCCTCCCGGGCCCGGACCTCGCCCGCGAAGGCGAGCGCGTCGCCATGCGCGGCATCGGACGGGGTCACCACCAAGACTGGGCGTGCGGCTTCCGGCGGCGTGGGCTCGCGTCCGCAAGCACCCAGCAGCAAGACGGCCAGGAGGACGGTCGCGAGACGAGGCACGGCGGTGGACTTGACACGGGGCATGGAAGCTCCGGCTGAACGCGGGCGAGAATGCCGTATCGTATATTTTCAGAACTGGTTGGTATAGTATTAACGCATGAGCATGCGTGCCCCTTCCGTCCCCGCCTCCCAGCCCGATGCCCGGGGCCCGGCCGGCCCTGGCCGACCGAAGGACCTGGCTAAGCGCGCCGCCATTCTCGAAGCCGCCGAGCGCATGTTCCTGCAGCAGGGCTACGAGGGCGTGAGCATGGACCAGATCGCCGCCGAGGCCGGCGTCTCCAAGCTCACCGTCTACAGCCATTTCGGCGACAAGGACACCTTGTTCACCGAAGCCGCGGCCGCGTATTGCGAGCAGCAGATGCCCGCCTCGGTGTTCGAGCCCGCGCCCGGCACGCCGCTGCGCCAGCGCCTGCTGGAAGTCGCCGAGGCCTTCTTTGCGATGATCAGCGCGCCTGAAGCGGTGGCCGGCCACCGCCTGCTGTGCACGCCGCAGATGGTCGAAAAGCGCCTGGCCCAGCGGTTCTGGCAGGGCGGGCCCGAGCGCGTGCAGTCGGCATTCGCCGCGCTGCTGCGCCGGCGCATCGAAACCGGCGATCTGGAGATCGAGGAGGCCTTGGTGCCGACCGCGGCCGCGCAGTTCTTCGTGCTGGTCAAGGGCGACCTGCACCAGCGCATGGTGTTCGACTGCGAGGACGCCGACGATTGCGCGCGCCAGCGTCGGGCCCACCTCGAAGCGTCGGTCGACATGTTCCTGCGCGCCTATGGCCGCTCCCGCCGCGATCGCTGAACGAGTCCCCTGGGGGTCGGCATGCCGTCCGGGCCGGTGACTTCCGGCACTGCGCCCCCGCCGAGCCCCCCCGCGATGATCACCCTGCCCGCGACCGCTAGAATTGCGCGCTGGCGAACAAGGAAACCGCAACGATGACGATCGACTACGCCAAGGCCCGCGCGGCGATGGTGGAACAACAGGTCCGGCCCTGGGACGTGCTCGATACACGCGTGCTCGAGACGATCTCGCGCGTGCCGCGCGAGGCGTTCGTCGCCGATGCGCGCCGCGCCCTGGCCTATGCCGACCTGGAACTGCCGATCGGCCACGGCGAGACCATGCTCAAGCCCGTCGTCGAAGGCCGCGCGCTGCAGGCGCTCAAACTCGAACAGGGCGATGAGGTGCTGCAGATCGGCACCGGCAGCGGGTACCTGGCCGCGTGCCTGGGCCACCTGGCCCGCGACGTCGTCAGCCTCGAGCGCCACGCTGACCTCGCCGACGCCGCGCGCGCCCGGCTGCAGGCGCAGGGCATCGCCAATGTCGAGGTCGTCCACGCTGACGTCTTCGCTTGGAACACCGAGCGCCGCTTCGATGCGATCTGCGTCGGCGGCGCCGTCGACACCGTGCCCACCCGCTTCGTGCAGTGGCTGCGCCCCGGCGGCCGTATGTTCATCGTCCGCGGTCAGGCGCCTGCGATGGAGGCGGTGCTGGTCCGACGCGAGGACGAGGACGTCAACGCGCCGCGCATCGAATCGTTGTTCGAGACCGGGCTCGCCTATCTCGCCGGGGCTGCCCCGGTGCCGCATTTCTCCCTCTGATCGACCGAAGGACTCCCCCGATGTTCCGCCGCCCCTTGTTCCTGTCGCTCGCGCTCGCGCTGACATCCGGCCCGCTGTTCGCCGCCGATCTCGTCCAGACCTACGAACTGGCCCGCACCAACGACCCGACGCTGTCGATCGCCGAGTCGCAGCGGCTGGCGACCCGCGAGGGCGCGGTGCAGGCACGCGCGGGTCTGCTGCCGCAGATCGGAGGCAGGGCTGAGTTGAGCCGGGGCCGCGTTGCAAGCCAATCCGGCACTGCAAGCTCTCGGACCTACAGCGTCACTGGCAGCCAGGTCCTGTTCGATTGGAGCCGGATCGCCTCGCTGCGCTCACAGCGCGCGCTGAGCACCGCGGCGGACTTCCAGCTCGACGCCGACAACGATTCGCTGATCACCCGCACCGCAGCCGCCTATTTCGACGTACTGATCGCGACCGAGACGCTGGCCGCCGCCGAAGCCGCCGAGCAAGCGTTCAAGCGTCAGTTCGACTTCGCCGACAAGCGCCTGGAAGTGGGCCTGGCGCCGATCACCGACGTGCACGAGGCGCGCGCGCAGTACGACGGCGCCCGCGCGAACACGATCCTGCGTCGCAACGCGCTGCAGGACGCCTATCAGGCGCTGGCCGAGATCACCGGCCAGCCGGTCACCGACCTGCGCGGCCTGCCCGACGACTTCACCCCGCAGTTGCCCGAAGGCCGTGACGCCGAGGCCTGGGTCGCCACTGCGCTCGAGCAGAACCCGCAACTCAAGGCACTGCAGTACCAGGTCACCGCCAACGAACACGGCGTCGCCGCGGCGAAGGCCCGACACCTGCCGACGCTCGATCTGGGCGCAAGCTATGGCAAGAACTCGAATTGGGGCCGGACCAACCAGTTATCCGCTGCGCGCGAGAGCGAGACCAACAGCGTGAACCTGACGCTGACCGTGCCGATCTTCAGCGGTGGCGCGACCCAGTCGCAAGTGCGCCAGTCGATCGCCCAGCGCGACATCGCCGCCGACCAGTACGAGGCCCAGCGCCGCGCGATCGAGCGCAATACGCGTAGCGCCTACCAGAACCTCGTCGCCGGCATTACCGAGGTCGAAGCGCGCCGGCTGGCGCTGGTCTCGGCCAACGCCGCCTATGAGGCCTCGCAGGTCGGCCTGGAAGTGGGCACGCGTACCGTCATCGACGTGTTGATCAACCAGCAGAACCTGTTCTCGGCACGCCAGGACTACGCGTTCGCCAAGTACAACTTCCTGCAGAGCCGGCTACTGCTCGAGCAGGCCGCCGGCACGCTGGACATCGGCAACCTGCAGGAGATCAACCGCCAGCTGACAGTCGACGTCAACGGCGTGCAGGCCTCGACCGGCGAGGCCAGCGGCACCCAGTAAGCAGCAACGCCAAGTGCCAATTTCCGACGGCGCGGATCGCAAGATCCGCGCCGTCGTCGTTCATGGCGCCGGAAGATCGTCGGCGATCAACGCCAGCGTCCGCGTGAGCGCACCGCGGCCGTTGGCGACCAGTGCGCGACCGGCTTCGCCCATCGCCTTGCGTGCGTCGGCATCGGCGAGCAGCGTGGCCAGATGGTCGTAAACCGCATCGGCGTCCTCGCCGATCCGCAGCGCGCCGACCCGGCCGAGCTGGCGGGCGATGTCGACGAAGTTCTGCAGGTGCGGGCCGGTGACCACGGGCACGCCGACTGCGGCCGGCTCGAGCAGGTTGTGACCGCCGATGTCCTGCAGGCTGCCGCCGACGAATGCGACGTCGGCGCAGGCGAAGAACGCGCCGAGCTCGCCCAGCGTGTCGAGCACGAACACATCGTCGCTCGCATCCGGCCAACGCGTGAACGCGCGCGTGGCCACGCGCCAGCCGGCTTCGACGGCCAACTGCGCGACACCGCGGAAGCGCTCGGGATGGCGCGGCGCCCAGATCAGCAGCAGGTCCGGCCAGCGCATGCGCAAGCGCTGATGGATCGCGATCACCGCCGCCTCCTCGTCGGGATGCGTGCTCGCGGCGATCCACACTTTCCGCCCGCCGATGGTCGCGCGGAAGGTCGCCGCCAGCGCCGCGACCGCGCCCTCGTCGATCGTGATGTCGTACTTGAGATTGCCTACGTCGGCGACCTGCTCGCGCGTCGCGCCAAGCTTGACGAAGCGGCGCGCGTCGTCGGCCGATTGCGTCGCGACTCTTCGCACCGTCCGTAGCGCACGGCCGACCAGCGGCCGCAGCACGCGGTAACCGCGCAGCGAGCGCGCCGACAGCCGGGCGTTGACGATGACCGTCGGCACGCCAGCATCGCGGCAGCAGAACAGCAGGTTGGGCCAAATCTCGGTTTCCACGATCAGGCCGATGCCCGGCTGGAACCGGGCGAGGAACCGCCGCACCGCGCCCGAGAGGTCGTAGGGCAGATAGACGTGCTCGACCCGCTCGCCCCACAGTGCGCGCACCCGCTCCGAGCCGGTCGGGGTGATCGTCGTCACCAACAGCCGGCGCTCGGGATCGCGCGCGAGCAGGGCATTGATCAGCGGCGCCGCGGCGTTGACCTCGCCGACCGACACCGCGTGCACCCAGACCGGGGTCGGCGATGGCGTGCTGCGATACACGCCGTAGCGCTCGTTCCAGCGCTGCAGGTAGGCCGGCTGACGGAAGCCGCGCCAGATCAGGTGGTAGACCGTCACTGGCACGAGCACGACCAGCAGCGCCGAATAGAGGCCGCGCAACAGTCGTTCGGTGAGGTCGGCCCGCATCGCGACAGGATAGCGGATGGCGAAGTTGCGGCGGCGATCCGGGCGGCTGCGCGTCGGCGCCGCGCGATGGCGCGCCGGAACGGCGCAGCGACGCGCAGCTTCTACAATGGCCGCATGTCCTCCACGCCCCCCGTCTTCCCACGCCCGCCGCTTGCGCCCCGCCACTGGCCGGCGTGGTGCGGCATCGGGCTGATGGCACTGGCTGCACGCCTGCACTGGCCGCTGCAGCGCGCGCTGGGCCGCGCGATCGGCACGACGCTGCGGCTCGCGCTCGGGAGCCGCCGCAGGATCGCCGCCCGCAATCTGGCGCTGTGCTTTCCCGAGCGCGACGCCGCCGAGCGCGAGGCGCTGCTGCGCGCGCATTTCCACGCGCTGGGCATCGGCCTGTTCGAGTTCGCACGCGCGTGGTGGGGCTCGATCGAGCCGCTGCGCCGTGGGCTGGTGGTGGAGGGCGTCGAGCACATCGAGGCCGCGCGCGCGCAGGGGCGCGGGGTGATCGTGGTATCGGGCCATTTCACCACGCTCGAGGTCTGCGGCCGGCTGATGTGCGACTACGTCCCGCTGGCCGGCATGTACCGCCCGCATCGGTCGCCCGCGATGGAGTGGGCGGTGCGTCGTGGCCGCGCGCGCTATGCGGCGGCGATGTTTCCCAAGCGCGATGTGCGCGGCACCGTGCGCCACCTCAAGCGCGGCGGCCTGCTCTGGTATGCGCCCGACCAGGACCCAAGCGGCGGCGACGCAGTCTACGTGCCGTTCTTCGGCCGCCCTGCGCACAGCCTGACCTCGACCCACCAGCTGGCGCGCATGTCCGGCGCGGCCGTGGTGTTCTATCAGCATGTGCGCCGCCCCGATGGCGGCTACACGCTGACCCTGACGCCGGCACCGGCGCCCTATCCGACCACCGACGCCGTCGCCGACACCGCAACGGTGATGGCCGGGGTCGAGGCCATGGCCCGCGCCGCGCCCGACCAGTACCTGTGGATCCACCGCCGCTTCAAGCGGCAACCGGACGGTGCGCAGTTGTACTGACGCCACCGGCGTGCGGCCGATGGCGCCTCAAGGAAAGGGACCGGCTTCAGCGCACCGCGTCGTCGCCCGGCGGCACCGGTTCCTCGCGCGCCAACAGGCTGCCGGCGTAGAGCGCCGAGAGCAGCAGCGTGAAGCCCCCCCAGAAGGTCGAATAGAACGCCAGGTGGGTGTTGAGCGGGAACACCGTCACCGCCAGCGCCAGCATCGCCGGCCGCGCCCGTTCGCGCGCGGCCGGGGTCGCGTACCGCCACGCGCGCCAGGCCAGCGCCAAACCGGCCAGCCACAGCAGCACCCCGATCAGGCCGGTCTCGCTGGCGACTTCGAGCACGATCTGGTGGGCGTGGAAGGCCGGCCCTTCGCCCCACTCGGCCATTTGCCCGGGCCGTGGGTCGCAATCGGGAAACGCCTCGCGGAATGCACGCGCGCCCACGCCCTTGATCGGGTGCTCGCGCACCATGCACCAGGCCGCGCCCCAGATCCGGGTCCGACCCGACAGCGCGGTATCGACGCCCGACTGGTCAGCCGACAGCCCCATCGCAGTGCGCTCGACGCGCTCGCGCACCTGCGGCGAGACCAAGGCTACGACCACCGCGACCGCGGCGCCCGCCACGAACACCGCCAGCAGCCGCTTCCAGCCCAACAGGCGCCAGCCCGAGAACAGCAGCACCAGCGCGTAGGTCAGCCACGACGCGCGCGATCCGGCGAACAGCAGCACCACGCCGATCGCGGCACTGGCGACAACCCAGCCGGCCGCGCCGAAGCGCCGTCCGGCGGCGTACAGCGCGAACGGCGACAGGCTCGCCAGTACGATGCCGAGCTTGAGGTTGCACGGCCCGAGCACGCCGCCCAGGCGGTCGGCCATCGCCACCTGCTCGAGCGTGCACATCGGCCGGCTGCTGATCAGCTGCTTGAGCTGGTCGATCCCGAAGAACAGCGGGCTGGTACCGAAGAACACCTCGACCAGGCCGTCGATCGTCCACACCGCGAGAATGATCGCCAGGCCACCCAAGGTGATGCGGCGGCCTCGCCGGTCGGCGACCGCCGAGGCGACCAGCCACAGAAACGGCAGGTAGCGCAGATCGACCAGGGCTTCGCGCAGCGCGCGGCCGACATCGACCGAGTCGATCGCCGAGATCAGTTGCGGCAGCCAGTACGCGCAGAACAGCACGCTGGTCAGCGCCCAGGCCGGAGCGCTGAGCAACGCGCTGCCGCCGCGGAAACGCGCGCGCAGCAACAGCACGATCGCCACCAGGGCACCGAGCACCATCACCCCTTCGGCGTAGCCGGGGGCCGGCCACAGGATCACGAACGCCAGCACCCAGTGCGGCGCCCAGCGCCAGCCCACCGGCTGCGGTGCAGGCGCAGCGCCCACAGGCTCAATCGTCGTCGTCGAGTTCGTCATAGACCGTCAGTGTCGCTGCCTGCATGGCCTGCAGGGTGTAGGGCATCGTAGCCGGTGGCGTCGGCGGCCGCGCCAGCAAGCCGATGGCCGCGTCGGCGAGCGCGGCGGCATCGAACGGCGGCACCGCGCCTTCAGGCTGCAGTTCGGCCAACAGCTCACCCACGCCGCCATGGCCCCAGCCCAGCACCGGCCGCGCGCACGACAGCGCTTCGATCACGGTGCGGCCGAAGGCCTCGGGTTTGCGCGACAGTTGCAGCACCAGGTCGCTGGCCGCATAGGCCTGCACGATCGCCGAGGTCGGCGGCGTCATCGCCAGCGCAGCGCCGCAGCCCGCGGCATCGGCCTCGCGCATCAGGGCATCGAGATAGGCCTCGCGGCCCGCCTCGCGGGCGCCGGGCATCCACAGCCGCGCGTCGAGGCCCTGCGCGCGTACGGCCGCCAGCAGCGCGATCGCATCGCCATGCCCTTTTAGTCGGGTGCCGCGGCCCGGCAACAGCAGCAACGGGCCGCCGCCGCCGAGTGCCGGATGGGCGGCGGCGACGGCCGCGCGCGCGGCCGGATCGGGCCGAGGCGCCGGCGGGAAGCGCGCCGGGTCGATGCCGCGCGGGATCACCCGCAGCCGTGCCGGGTCGGTTCGCGGATAGTGGCGCAGCAGATGTGCGCGCACGGTGTCGGACACGCAGATCACGCGCTCGCCGCGCGCCATGATCGCGCTGTAGCGCGAGGGCGAGTTCAGCCCGTGCATCGTGGTGACGAAGCGCGGGCGCCGGGCGTCCGGCATGCCGCGCACCGCCAGCCAACCGAGCCAGGCCGGCAGCCGCGAGCGGGCGTGCACGATGTCGGCCCCGGTCTCGGCGAACAGCCGCCGCAGCGTGCGGACGTGGCGCAGCGCCCAGGGCCGCTTGGCGCCGATGTCGAGTGCGATGTGACGCGCACCGGTGGCCTCGAGCTCGGGCACCAGCCGCCCGCCGGACGACACCACGATCGCCGTGTGCCCCGCCGCGACCAGCGCCGATGCGATCTCGATCGTCGAGCGCTCGACGCCGCCCGACGACAACGCCGGCAACAGCTGGACGACGGTCAGCGGACGACGCATGCGGCGCGGCGGACGGCGACGCCGCCGACGGTCAATCGACCAGGACGAAGTGCGCGCCGCAGTACGGGCAATCGGCCGCGCCGCCCTCGGCCTCGATCGGCAGGTAGACGCGTGGGTGCGAGTTCCACAGCGCCATCGACGGCAGCGGGCAGCTCAGCGGCAGGTCGGCGCGCCGCACCTCGTACTGCTTGGCGGCATTGGCTTGCGTCGGCTGGACGTTGGCTGCGGTCATGGCGGCGGCATCGATCGAACGTGGAAGGCCACCATTCTAGCCTGCGCGCCGGCCGCTCGTCGGGCGCCGGCCGTGACCCCGGCGCTCAGCGCGGCAGGTCGAACAACAGCACGTCGGCCAGGGCCTCCCCCGCGCCTTCGATGACGAGCGTCGCGGCTTCGTCGACCCAGCCCTGCGCATCGCCGGCCGACAGCTGCTCGCCGTCGACGCGCACCGCGCCGCGCGCCACCTGCAGCCAGTAGCGCCGGTCCGGCGACAACGTCGCTTCGACGCGCTCGCCCTCACCCAGCAACACGCCCTGCAGCGTCGCCTGCTGGCGGATCGCCAGGCTGCCGTCGCGGCCGTCGGGCGAGGCCAGCACTCCCCAGGTACCACGCCGCGCCGCCGGGTCGAACGCGCGCTGCGCGTGGCCGGGCGGGAGGTTGACGCGGTCGGGCTGGATCCAGATCTGCAGGAAATGCACCGGCGCCTGCGCCGAGCCGTTGAACTCGCTGTGCTCGATCCCGTGGCCAGCGCCCATCCACTGCAGCTCGCCGGCCGACAGCGCGCCGCGGCCGCCCTGGTTGTCCGCATGCGCCAGCGTGCCTTCGAGCACGTAGCTGAGGATCTCCATGTTGGCGTGGCCGTGGGTCGGAAAGCCCGCGCCTGGGGCGACCCGGTCCTCGTTGATCACGCGCAGCGGGCCGAAGCCCATCCATGCCGGGTCGTGGTAGTGGCCGAACGAGAAGGTATGGCGGCTGTCGAGCCAGTCGGTCCGGACCTGGCCGCGGGCGTCGGCGGGGCGATGCAGTTTCATGACGGCACTCCTGGCGGTGCGACGATGGAGCAGAGGGGAGACGCGCATCGAACGCGTGTCACCTCCCCGCGCGCGGGGAGGTCGACGCGCACAGCGCGTCGGGTGGGGGGGATGGGGGCATGGGCCGTGGGCACACGCGCCCACGACGAAAATGCGCGGGGCCCGGGATTGACCACGGGCCCCGCAGGGACTCGCGACCCTGCCGCCGGCGCACCGGCGGCAGCGGACGTCACTGCGCGGTGGCAGCGGCCGGCGCGGCGGCATCCTCGGCGACAACGGCCTCGGTCGTGATCCGCAGCTCGACCTCGTCGCTGACGTTCGGCGCATAGGCACCGACGCCGAAATCGCTGCGCTTGATCTGCGCGACGGCGTCGAAGCCGGCGGCGGCGCGCTTGACCATCGGCTGCTCGCCGAACTTGTTGATCGTCACGTCGAGCACCACCGGCTTGGTGATGTCCTTGATCGTCAGATCGCCGGTGACCTTGAGCTTGTTGGTGCCCGCGCTCTCGACCGACGTGCTCTTGAACGTGGCGTTGGGGTACTTGGCCGCGTCGAAGAAGTCGGCGCTGCGCAGGTGGTCGTCGAACTCGGAGACGTGCGAGTTCAGGCCGGCCAGCGGCAGCGTGACTTCGACCGAGGAGGCGGACACGTTGTCGGCGTCGTACACGATGCGGCCTTCGACCTGGCCGAAATGCGCCACCGGATGCGAGAAGCCGAAGTGGCTCCACTGCGCGACCACGTCGGTGTGGTGGGGATCGAGCACGTAGGTGCCCGACACGCCGGCGATCGCCTGGGCGGTGTCCTGGGTTTCGGCCATCGCCTCGCTTGAGGGCTGGGCGGGCGCGGACGCGGCGGGCGCATCGGCGGTGTTGGCGGGCGCGCCATCCTGCTGGCCGCAGGCGGCGAGAGCGATGGCGGCGGCGAGCGGGAGCAGCAGACGGGTGGTGCGCATGGCGATGTCCTCGGAACGTGGATGGGAACTGCGGAAGGGTCGTGCGGGTGCTTCTAGACGATGCGCGCGGCTTCGTCGAACGGCAGGCGCGGCGAGCGCGGGAAGATTGTCGAAGGATCGCCCTTGCCCAGGTTGACCAGGAAGTTCGACTTGATCTGCGTGCCGGCGAAGAACTCGGCGTCGACCTTGGCATTGTCGAAGCCCGACATCGGGCCGGTATCGAGGCCGAGCGCGCGCGCGGCCAGGATCAGGTACGCCCCCTGCAGGCTGCCGTTGCGGAACGCGGCTTCTCGCCGGTTTTCGCGCGGGCCGTCGAACCACGACTTGGCGTCGGTGTGCGGAAACAGGAACGGGAGCTTCTCGTGGAAGTCCTCGTCGTGGCCGATGATGACCGTGACCGGTGCCGACAGCGTCTTGTCGCGGTTGCCCTCGCTCAGCGCCGGCGCCAGCCGTGCCTTGCCTTCGGCGGACCTGACGAACACGAAGCGGGCCGGCGACATGTTGGCCGAGGTCGGGGCGAACTTCAGCAGGTCGTAGAGCCGGTGCAG
Organism: Luteimonas sp. gir; assembly: GCF_037198055.1. Lineage (NCBI taxonomy): Bacteria > Pseudomonadati > Pseudomonadota > Gammaproteobacteria > Lysobacterales > Lysobacteraceae > Luteimonas > Luteimonas sp. gir. The sequence goes on along the minus strand of NZ_JBBAXQ010000001.1, from coordinate 750,553 downwards.
CGTGGCGTCGTCGATCTGCCCGCCGAACCCGTTGTAGGTACGGGCGGTGCGGAACAACTGGTCGAGCGCGGCATCGGGCAGGGCATCGGTCATCGAACGTCTCGCAAGGACTGGACTGGGCCGCAGTGTAGAGTCACGCGGCGGTGGCGCGCGTGCACCGCCCGGAACGGATGGTCACACTCGTGGAACGAAACCCGCACGACGGCGCCGATTGCCGACATATCTGGGCAGTCAGCGACGGCCGCGCCGGCAACGCCCGCCAGGCCGAGGCCTTGGCGGCGGCGGTAGCGTCGGAGCGTCCGGTGGCGCAGTTGCATCTCACACCCCGGGCGCCCTGGCGCTGGACCGCCCCTCGGCGCCTGCCCGGCGCGGACACCGCGTTCGGCGCGCGTTATCAGGCGCACCTGCGCGCGCCGCCGATGCTTGCGATCGGCTGCGGCCGACAGGCGGCGCTCGCCACCCGCCTCGCCGGCGCCCATGGCGCACGCACCGTACAGATCCTCGACCCACGCATCGATCCCCGGCATTGGGATCTGGTCGTCGTGCCCGCGCACGATGCGCTGCGTGGCGACAACGTGCTGGTCGCGCGTGGCAGCCTGCATCCGGTCGATGACGACTGGCTGGCCGCCGCCCGTGCGGCGCATCCGGCCCTGGCGACGCTGCCCGGGCCACGGATCGCGGTATTGCTGGGCGGCGATTCCAAACATGGCCGCTTCGACGTCGCCGCGTTCGAGACCCTGGCCGCGCGGCTCGACGCCCTGGTCGCCCGCGACGGCGGCAGCCTGCTGATCGCGGGCTCGCGGCGGACGCCGCTTCCAGTGCGCGCGGCGCTGCGCGCCCGCTACGGCCACCGCGCCGCCCTGATCTGGGCGGACGAGGCCGACGGCGCGAATCCCTACCCCGGCCTGCTCGGCTGGGCGGACCGCATCGTCTGCTCGGCCGACTCAGTCAACATGCTCTCCGAGGCCGCCGCGACCCGCGCCCCGGTGTTCGTGTTCGAACCCGAGCGCATCGACGGCGGCCCGCGCCGCTTCGTCGACAGCCTGATCGCCGACGGCCGCCTCCACGTACTGGGCGACGTCCTGCCCGACACCCCCGTCACCCCCCTGCGCGAAACCGCCCGGATCGCCGCCGAGATCCGCACCCGCCTCCTCTAGAACCGGGGTCAGAGTGCAATTTCTAAAGAAATTGCACTCTGACCCCGGTTTCGTGGGATGTGAACGCGGGCTCGACAGGGATTCGGCGAGGATTGGGGCGCACGTCCCTGCATCGCACGCCGTCGTCCGCGACCGGCCTTCGGTCGTGAGGGCTATCACGTCGTTTCCCTGCACCTCGAGGAATCTCCATGCGCGCTCTGGTCGTTCCGCTGCAGGATGCGCCGTCGCCCGAACGCCTGAGAGGCCGCATCGATGCGCGCCTGTCCGAACTGCTGCCTCGGCCCGCCGATCATCGCGATCTGGTGTGCATGGCGATGCGCGAGGCTGCGCTCGCGGCGGGCAAGCGGACGCGCCCATTGATGGTCCTGATCGCGGGCCGGGAGCTCGGCGGCGATCCGGCGGCTTTGCTCGACCTGGGCTGCGCGGTGGAGATGGTGCATGCCGCCTCGCTGGTGCTCGACGACATGCCGTGCATGGACAACGCCACGCTCCGCCGCGGCCGGCCGACGATCCACCGCCGTTTCGGCGAGGACGTCGCGGCGCTGGCCTCGGTCGGGCTGCTCAGCCAGGCATTCGCGACGGTCGCGGCCTTGCCGGGCGTCGCCCCCACCGCGCGTACGCGCATGGTCGGAGTGCTCGCCACGGCGATCGGACCCCAGGGATTGGTGCGCGGCCAGTGCCTGGATCTGCGCGACAGCGGCGCACGCGCCGCCGACGACATCGCCGACACCAACCATCTCAAGACTGGCGCGCTGTTCGCGGCGGCGCTGGAGATGGCCGCGCTGCTCGCCGATGCCGACGACGCCACGCGGCGCGCGCTCGGCCGGGTCGCGCTTGAGCTGGGGCAGGCGTTCCAGCTCCAGGACGATCTGCGTGACCGCCACGACAGTGCGTCCACCGGCAAGGACAGCCACCAGGACGCGGGCAAGTCGACCCTGTTGGCATTGCTCGGCGCCGACGAAGTCGAGCGCCGCCTGCGTGCGCATCTGCGGCGCGCCCGCGACACGCTGGCGGACATCTACGGCGAGGACAGCGCGCTGGAGGCGTACTGCAGCCGCCTGTTCGGAGCGTCGCGATGAAGCTGGCATCCGGTGCCGGCGATGTCGCGCCGCTGGTGGCCCGCAAGAACGATCACCTGGACATCGTGCTCGACGACGCCCGTGCCCGCACGCGTGTGGCGACCGGCCTGGCCGACTACGCGTTCGAGCACTGCGCGCTGCCCGAGCTCGACCTCGACGCGATCGATCTGGGCACCACGCTGTTCGGACGCCCGCTGCGCGCGCCGCTGCTGATCAGCTCGATGACCGGCGGCGCACTGCGCGCGACCGCGATCAACCGTCACCTCGCCGAGGCCGCGCAATCGCTGGGCATCGCGCTGGCCGTGGGCTCGCAGCGGGTGGCGCTGGAAACGCAGGCCGACCACGGTCTGACCCGGGACCTGCGGCGGCGCGCGCCCGACGTGCCGATCCTCGCCAATCTCGGCGCTGCGCAACTGCGTGACGACGGCCCCGACCTCGCACGACGTGCGGTCGAGATGATCGACGCCGACGCGTTGATCGTACATCTCAACCCGCTGCAGGAAGCGGTCCAGCGCGGCGGCGATCGCGACTGGCGCGGCATTCTCGGTGCGATCGAGCACCTGGCCGCACGCACGTCGGTCCCGCTGGTGGCCAAGGAAGTGGGCGCCGGCCTGTCGCCGGCTGTCGCCCGGCGCCTGTGGGATGCGGGCGTGTCGGTGATCGACGTCGCCGGCGCCGGTGGCACCAGTTGGGCCGCGGTCGAGGCCGAGCGCGCGCGCGATCCTGCGGACCGGGCCGTGGCGATGGCCTTTGCCGGCTGGGGCATTCCGACCGCGCAGGCGATCACCGACGTCCGCCAAGCGCTGCCCGAGGCCACACTGATCGCCTCGGGCGGGATCCGCGACGGCGTCGACGCCGCCAAGGCAATCGCGCTGGGCGCCGATCTCGTTGGTCAGGCCGCATCGTTGCTCGCCAGCGCGGTGGTCTCGACCGAGGCGGTCATCGCGCATTTCGAGATCGTGATACGGCAGTTGCGGATCGCCTGTTTCTGCACCGCCAGCCGTGACCTCAGCGCCCTGCGCAATGCGCCCCTACGCGATCAGCGTGGCGACCGCATCTCGCCGCCCGCATGACCCATTTCGCGTTCGTCGCCCCGCCTTTTCCCAGCCACATGCGCGCGCTGCAGACAGTCGCGCAGGCACTGATCGATCGCGGCCACCAGGCCACCTTCTTCCACCTGCCCGAGGCCGCGGCCTGGCTCACCGACCCACGCATCGGCTTTCGTGCGGTCGGGGCGGCCGACCAGCCTGCCGGCACGTTGGCCGCGATGCTGCGGCGGGCCGCGCGGCCCGGTGGGCCCTTGGGCCTGCGCCGCGTGATCCAGGACGTCGCCGAGTCGACCGACCTGCTGTGCCGCACGCTGCCCGATGCCTTCGCGCGCGCCGGTATCGACGCAGTGGTCTGCGATCAGATGGAGGCGGCCGGCGGCCTGGTGGCCGAGGCGCTCGGCCTGCCCTACGTCTCGGTCGCCTGCGCGCTGCCGGTCAACCGCGAGCCCGGCGTGCCGCTGCCGGTGATGCCGTGGGCCTACGCCGACGACGACCGGACGCGGCAACTGTGCGAGGCCAGCAGCCGCGTCTACGACCGCCTGATGGCGCCGCACGGCCGGGTGATCGCGCGCCACGCGGCAGCGTTCGGTCTGCCGCCGCGCCACGCGCTGCACGACTGCCTGTCGCCGTATGCACAGCTCAGCCAGACCGTCGTCGGGTTGGAGTTCCCGCGCCGCGCGCTGCCCGCGCACTTCCATCATGTCGGCCCGTTGCGCGACGCTGCGCCCGATCCGCCGCTGACCTTGGACCTGGCGACGGACCGGCCAGTGGTGTTCGCGTCGCTGGGCACCCTGCAAGGCCAGCGGCTGGCGATCTTCCGCCGCATCGTGCGCGCCTGCCGCCGGCTGGATGCGCATCTGGTACTGGCCCACTGCGGTGGCCTGTCGCCGGCCCAGGCGCGCAGCCTGCAGGTGCCCGGTGCGGTCGAGGTCGTGGACTTCGTGCCGCAGCGCGCGATGCTCGCACGCGCCGATGCGGTGATCTCGCACGCCGGGCTCAATACCGTCCTCGATGCCTGCGTCGCCGGCACCCCGATCCTCGCGCTGCCGATCACCTTCGATCAGCCGGGTGTCGCGGCCCGTGTGGTCCATGCCGGCGCCGGCCTGAAGGCCTCCGCGCACCTGGCCGGCGCCAGCCGCTTGCAACGCCTGCTGACCCGGCTGCTCGCCGAACCGGACTTCCGGCAGCGCGCGCAGGCGCTGGGCGTCGCGGCGCAGGCCGCGGGCGGCAGCGCGCGTGCCGCCAGGATCGCAGAGGCCGTGGCGACCAGCGCCCGCCCGGTGTTGGCCGAGGCCGCCTGATGGATGCGCACCATGACCTGATCCTGGTCGGCGGCGGGTTGGCCAACGCGCTGATCGCGCTGCGCCTGCGCGATACCCATCCCGACCTACGCGTGCTGATGCTCGAGCGCGGCCCCCAGCCCTGCGGCAACCACACCTGGTCGTTCCACGACAGCGACCTGACCGACGCGCAGCGGCATTGGCTGGCGCCGCTGGTGCATCGCCACTGGCCCGCGTATACGGTGCGTTTTCCCCAGCGGCAGCGGCGCCTGGACAGCGGCTATGCCAGCGTGCTGTCCGAGGATCTCGGGGCGCGGCTGCGCGACGCGCTCGGCGATGCACTGCGCTGCGAGACGTCGGTCGTCGATCTGGCGCCGACGCAGGTCGTGCTCGGAGATGGCCGCACACTCAGCGCGGGCGCCGTGATCGACGGCCGCGGCGCACGTCGGAGCCCGTTCATGACGCTCGGCCACCAGGCGTTTCTCGGCCGCGTGCTGCGCACCGCGCAACCGCATGGGCTCGAACTGCCGGTGATCATGGACGCCGATGTGGCCCAGGGGCTGGGCTATCGCTTCGTCTACCTGCTGCCGTTCTCCGCCGACACCGTGCTGGTGGAGGACACCCACTATGTCGACGACGACCGGCCCGATTTCGATGCGCTCGGCGCGAACATCGACCGCTACGCACGCGACCGCGGGTGGCAGGTGGCGGCCTGCCTGCGCGAGGAACGCGGCGTGCTGCCGATCGTGCTCGACGGCGATATCGATGCGTTCTGGGACGAAGGCGGACGTCAACCGCGCACCGGCCTCGCCGCCGGGTTGTTCCACGCCACCACCGGCTACTCGCTGCCGCACGCCGTCCGGCTCGCCGACCGCATCGTCGCAAGCCAAAAGCTCGATGCCGAGTCCCTGTACGCACTCACCCGGGACGAAGCGCGCGCGCACTGGCAGCGTCAGACGTTCTTCCGCGCGCTCAACCGCATGCTGTTCCGCGCCGGCCGCCCGCAAGACCGCTGGCGTGTGATGCAGCGCTTCTACGGCCTGCCGGCCGGTCTCATCGCCCGGTTCTATGCCGACCGGCTGCAACTGCTCGACAAGCTGCGCATCGTCGCCGGCAAGCCGCCGGTGCCGGTCGCGGCGGCTTGGCGCGCCGTGCGCGGCACCCCTATCGCCTCGAGGAACATGCAATGACGTCACCCAAACGCGCCGTGGTCATCGGCGCGGGTTTCGGCGGGCTCGCGCTCGCCATCCGGCTGCAGGCCGGCGGCTGGCAGACCACGCTGCTCGAAAAGCGCGACAAGCCGGGCGGCCGCGCCTACGTCTACGAAGACCAGGGCTTCGTCTTCGACGCCGGCCCGACCGTGATCACCGACCCTTCGGCGCTGGAAGAATTGTTCGCGCTGGCCGGCCGGCGCATGGCCGACTACATCGAGCTGCTGCCCGTCGAGCCGTTCTATCGGCTGTGTTGGGAGGATGGCTCGCACTTCGACTATGCCAACGACCAGGATGCGCTCGACCGCCAGATCCACGCGCGCAATCCGGCCGATGTCGCCGGCTATCGGCGTTTTCTGGCGTATTCCAAGGACGTCTTCGAGGCCGGCTATGTCGAACTGGGCGCAGTGCCATTCCTGTCGTTCCGCGACATGCTCGCAGCCGGCCCGCGTCTGGCCCGGCTGCAGGCCTGGAAGAGCGTGTACGGCATGGTGGCGCGCTTCATCCAGGACGAGCAGCTGCGCCAGGCATTCTCGTTCCATTCGCTGCTGGTCGGCGGCAATCCGTTCAAGACCTCGTCCATCTACACGCTGATCCACGCGCTGGAGCGGCAGTGGGGGGTGTGGTTCCCGCGTGGCGGCACCGGTGCGCTGGTGCGCGGGCTGGTGCGGCTGTTCGAGGACATGGGCGGGCGCATCGAACTCAATGCGGACGTCGCCCGGATCGAGGTCGCGCAGTCGCGCGCCACCGGCGTGAAGTTGACCGACGGCCGGCAGTTCGCGCTCGACGCGCTGGCCTCCAATGCCGATGTCGTGCACACCTACGATCGCTTGCTCGGCCACCATCCGCGCGGCGCACAGCAGGCGGCCGCGCTCAAACGCAAGCGCTTCAGCATGTCGCTGTTCGTGTTGTACTTCGGCCTCGATCGCCGTCACGAGCAGTTGCGGCATCACACCGTGTGCTTCGGCCAGCGCTACCGCGGACTGATCGATGAGATCTTCGACGGCCCGACGCTCCCCAACGACTTCTCGCTCTACCTGCATGCGCCCTGCGCAACCGACCCATCGCTCGCGCCGCCGGGCTGCGGCAGCCACTACGTGCTCGCGCCGGTGCCGCACCTGGGCAATGCCGACATCGACTGGGACGTCGAAGGCCCGCGCTATCGCGACCGCATCTTCGACTACCTCGAGCGCTTCTACATGCCCGGCCTGCGCGAGCAGCTGGTCACCAGCCGCTTCATCACCCCATTCGATTTCCGCGACACGCTCAATGCGCATCATGGCTCGGCGTTCTCGCTCGAACCGGTACTGACCCAGAGCGCGTGGTTCCGTCCGCACAATCGCGACGCCGACATCGCCAATCTCTACCTCGTCGGCGCCGGCACCCACCCCGGTGCCGGCATCCCCGGCGTCGTGGGCTCGGCCAAGGCCACCGCTGCCCTGATGCTCGACAGCGCGGCGCCATGAGCGCCGCGCTGCTCGCGCACGCACATCGCACGATCGCGGTCGGCTCCAGAAGCTTCGCCACCGCGTCGCGCCTGTTCGATGCCCACACCCGTCGCAGCGCCGTGCTGCTGTACGCCTGGTGCCGCCACTGCGATGACGTCGTCGATGGCCAGCATCTGGGCGGGGGCGGTGCGGCCGATCCGGACGGCCGCGGTGCCGAGCGGCTGCGCATGCTCTATGCGCAGACCCGGCAGGCCTACGCGGGCGAGACGATGACCGAGCCTGCCTTCGCCGCGCTGCAGGCCGTCGCCCTCGCGCACCGCATCCCGATCGCGCTGCCGCTGGCGCATCTGGACGGCTTCGCGATGGACGTCGACGGACATCGTTACGACACGCTCGACGACACGCTGCGCTACTGCTACCACGTCGCCGGCGTGGTCGGCCTGATGATGGCGCGCATCATGGGCGCGCACGACGAGGCCACGCTCGACCGCGCCTGCGATCTTGGCCTGGCGTTCCAGCTGACCAATATCGCGCGGGACATCGTCGACGACGCGCAGGTCGGCCGCTGCTATCTGCCCGAGACCTGGCTGGCCGCGCACCGGGTGCCGAGGGTCGAACTGGCCGCCCCCCAGTACCGGCAGGCCCTGGCCGAGATGGCCGCAGCGCTCGTACGCGCCGCCGAGCCCTACTACGCCTCCGCCGGGCACGGCCTGGCGGCGCTGCCGCTGCGCTCGGCGTGGGCGGTGGCCACCGCGCATGGGGTCTATCGCGAGATCGGCCTGCGGGTCGAACGCGAAGGCGCGCGGGCCTGGGACCAGCGCGTCAGCACCTCACGCGCGACCAAGCTGCGTCTGCTCCTGCGCGCCGCCGGCACCGCAGTGCGTTCGCGGCGGCGAGTCCCGCCAGCGCGCCCGGCGCAGCTGTTGCAGCGGCCGTTGACCTCAGACGCGGGGCGGTGACCTGCGCGCAGCGGGCCGGCGCAGCGGGCCGCCGTGGATGCGACGCAGGTCGGCCTTGAGCCGGTCCACCGACGGCGCCCACAGGAAGCCGAACGACACGCAGCCGTCCTTGCCGTCCACCGCGTGGTGCATACGATGGGCCTGGTACAGGCGCTTGAGATAGCCGCGGCGCGGCACGTAGCGGAACGGCCAGCGCTGGTGCACCAGGCCATCGTGCGCGATGAAGTAGAGCGCGCCATAGGCGGTCATGCCTGCGCCGATCCATTGCAGCGGCGGCCGGCCGTTCGTCCCCAGATAGATCAGCGCGATCGCGATGCCGGCAAACACCACCGCGAACAGGTCGTTCTTCTCGAAGCGCCCGCGCCGCGGCACATGGTGCGATCGATGCCAGCCCCATCCCCAGCCGTGCATGATGTATTTGTGCGCGGCCCAGGCCACCCACTCCATCGCAGCCAGCGTGCAGAGGAAGACCACAGTGTTGGTAAGCAGGGACATGGCCGGCGTCGCGGGCGGATGCGACAGCGTAACCACGCGCTGTGAAAGGCCGCGTCAGGGTCGCATGGCCCAACGGTCGCGGCGCCTGTGACCCGGCCGCGCTGCTGGCGCTCGGGCTGGCGCCTGGAGGACAGGCTGGCCTTCCCACGCCTGCGCTGGCTGCGCCACGACAGCCTGGTGGTGCTGGCCACGCTGGGCCTGCACGTGCTGTGGCTGCGCGTACTCGGTCGCAGCCTGGTCTGCCCCTGCGGCGTGGTCACGCTGTGGCAGGTCAGCGCCGACCCCGCGCAGAACTCCCAGCAGGTCGCCGATGCCTACTCGCTGCTGCACGTCATCTTCGGCATGGGGCTCTATCTGATCTTCACCTGGCTGCGTCCGCGCTGGCCGCGCATCGACCGCGCTGTGCTGGCGCTGATCTGCAGCACCGCCTGGGAGATCATCGAGAACACGCCTTGGGTCATCGCGCTGTTGAACAATGCGACCAACGCCGCGCCCGACTACCACGGCGACAGCCTCCTCAACTCGCTGGCCGACACCGGCTTTGCGATGCTCGGCTTCGCGATCGCCGCGCGTCTGCCCCTGCGGTGGATCATCGCGCTGGCACTGGCGCTCGAACTGAGCGTGAGCCTGCGCATCCATGATGGCTTCCTGCTCGCCACCGGCCGCCTGGTGCTCGGGCTCTTCGGACAGAGCGGGTGATCCCCACCGCGCGTAGGCGGCTCGTTTAGATCCGACCGCCCGGCGTGCGCGGCAGCAGCGCGGTCGCCAGTCCGAGCAGCGGCAGGAAGGCGGTGACGTGGTACACCCAGACGATGCCGCGCGCGTCCGCGAGTTGCCCAAGCGCGGCCGCGCCGATGCCGCCGATCCCGAACATCAGGCCGAACATCACGCCCGACACCATGCCCACGCGGCCGGGGACCGCCTCCTGCGCATAGACCACCAGCGCGGCGAACGCCGACGACATCACCAGGCCGATCACCACCGCCAGCACGGCCGTTGCCACCAGCCCGACGTACGGCAGCGCGAGCGCGAACGGCGCCACGCCCAGAAACGAGATCCAGATCACCGCCTTGCGCCCGATGCGATCGCCGACCGGACCGCCGGCGAATGTGCCCAGCGCGATCGCACCGAGGAACAGGAACAGGCAGACCTGGCTCTGCTGCACGCCCAGGCCGAAGCGCTCGATGAGGTAGAACGTGAAGTAGTTGGTGAACGAGGCGATGTAGACGAACTTCGCGAACATCAGCACCGCCACCACCGCGATCGCCTGGACGACCTTGCTGCGCGGCAATCCGCTGCCGCGGCGGCCCGCCAGGCTCGCCAGCCGCGCCTGACCGTGCTGTACCGACCAACGGGTGAGCCGCAGCAGCACGAACACCGCGAGCCCTGCGACCAGCATCAGCCAAGCGACCGCCGACTGCCCATGCGGGATCACGACCGCGGCCGCCAGCAGCGGTCCGATGGCTTGACCGGTATTGCCGCCGACCTGGAACGTCGACTGCGCGGTGCCGAAGCGCCCGCCCGATCCCATCCGCGCCACGCGCGAGGCCTCGGGATGGAACGTCGCCGAGCCGACGCCAACGATCGCCGCTGCCAGCAACAGCATCGGATAGCTGTGCGCGGCTGCCAGGGTCGCGATGCCGACGAACGTCACCGCCATACCGGCCGGCAGCAGATACGGCATCGGATGACGATCGGTGTACAGGCCGATCCACGGCTGCAGCAGCGAGGCGGTGATCTGGTAGACCAATGCGATGCCGCCGATCTGCCCGAAGCTCAGGTCGAAGTTGCTCTTGAGCATCGGGAAGATCGCCGGCAGCGTCGCCTGGATCAGATCGTTGAGCAGATGCGCGAACGCGGCGGCACCGACCACGCCGAGCGCGAAGCCCTGCGCAGGCGAGCTCGGATCGGATACGGCGGCGGTCGGGGGCTGAGGCGAAGGCTGGGACATCGAAGCTCGGTCGCGTCCGAGCGCTGCGGCCCGCGCGCCGCCGCGGGCAATGCCGGTAGCCTCGGGGCACATCGGCGGCGCCGGATGCGTCTATGTGGGGAACGGCAGCGTAGGCCATCGACGCCGGAGTGTCATGCGCCCGCACACGCGCCGGTATGCTGTGCGAATGCACGACCACGTCACCACCGGGTTCGCGCTGCGTCCTGCGCGGCTCGACGACATCGACGGCATCTTCCACGTCCGCACTTCGGTGCGCGAGAACGCGCTGAGCCTCGACGCGCTCGCGGCTCTGGGCATCACCCCCGCATCGATCGCGCAGATGGTGCAGGACGCGCCCTGCGCCTGGGTCGCATGCGACGGGCCGACGGTCGTGGGCTTTTCGATGGTCGACCTGGACGAAGGTGCGCTGTTCGCCGCGTTCGTGCTGCCGTCGCATGAGGGCCGCGGCATCGGCAAGGCGCTCGTGGCGCCGGCCGAGCACGCCTTGTTCGCGCGGCATCCAGTCGCCTGGCTCGAGACTGCCCGCGGCTCGCGCGCCGAGGGCTTCTACCGCCGCCTGGGCTGGGGCCAGGCATCCGACATCGGCGGCGGCGACATCCGGCTGGAGAAACAGCGTCCCTGACGCGCACCGGCAGTGCCGTCAGCGCGCCGCCGGCCCGAGCCCACCGGCAACCTTCGCGCGCGCCGCCCTGCGACGCTGCCAGCGCTCGAGCCGCGCCCATTCGAGCAGCAGCAGCGCCATGCCGCCGTTGAGCACCAGCTCGCCGGGCCAGATCGCCGCGTAGCCATGCCCGGTCGCCATCGCCGCGACCAGGCCGACGACATCGACGATGGCGCCGGCCGCGACCAACGTGCCGCACAGCTTGATGCCCCGGGGCTGCCCGGTGGCAGTCATCATCCACAGCGCGGCGACGATCAGCAGTGTGGTGACGATGAGGTAGGCGATGTTCATTGACGGTCCTCCGGGGCCGGGCCAACGAGGCGCGCGACCAGCCGCTCGGCCATCCGATCGCCACGACGCTGCAGCAGCCGTTGCACGATCGCGGTCGCCTGCAGTCCGAAGCAGCCGACCAGGAACGCGATGCCGGCTTGCAGGTGCGCACCGGCGCCGGCGAAGAAGCGCTCGTTGAGCGCCGGCCCGACGAACACCGCGACCAGTGCGCCACTGATCGCCCGCACCATCGCCCGGTGCCGCGACGGCGCATCGTCGAGGACCAGCGGCAACAGCGCGCCGCAGACCCCGGCCAGGACGATCCACAGCTGGATCAGCATGCTGTCCATGACCTGTCCTCACTTCGGCGACAGCACGACATCCGCGCCACGCACGCCGCGTACCGTGACGTCTCCACGCGGCGCGCTCGGAAGCACCACCGTGCGGCCCACCCAGCGGTCGCAGCTTGCGCCAGTGGTGCCCGCGGTGAACACGTGCCACTGCTGCTCCGCGTCCACGGCTGCCAGCTCCAATGCAATCCGGCACGGAGTTGCGCCACCTTGACGCCACTCGCCGGACCGCTCGCCCAGCGCGGCGGCGACCAGACGCAGTTCGACCGTCGTGTTGCCGGGCGCCGAGAGCGCCAGCGTGCGCGACCCGCTTGCCGTGACCGCATCGCCTGCCGGGCGCAGGGTCAGTGGCGTCAGCGACAGCCCGTCCAGGTGCACACGCCGGCCGTCGATCTGCACTGTCAGCCGGCGCCCGGACAGGCGGTCGCAGGCCGTGCCGCCATTGACCGACAGACCCGCCGTGTAGCCGACGCCCTCGCGCTTGAGCGGCAGCCGGCACGCCCATGGCGCACCGAGGCGCAGCTCGCCGCCGCCCGGCGTCAGTTGCAAGCGCACCGCATGCGGCACCGGACCGTCCCATCCGCTCCCAAGCCAGACGTCGGGGTCGGCGGCCTGGCCGGCGAGCGCCGGCAGCCAGGCGGCGAGCAATACGACGCTTCGAAGGATCCACTTGTCCATGTCATGTCCTCTGGTTCGTCGACCGCGCCATTGCGATCGATCAGCCCCACACGCGCCAGGCCGATGCCGCCGCCGTGGCCAGCACCGCCGCTGCCGTCGCCACGATCCAGGCGACGCTTCGCCTGCGCTTCGGGATCGGCGGCATCAAACGCGCGATCGCCTCGGCCATCTCCGGCGTCAGTTCGAACTCAACGGTGCGTCTCATCCCTGCATCCCGGCCGTGGGCAACGGCACGTCATCGAAGTACACCCGGATCTGGTCGCAGTCCTCGCCGTGCAGTTCGACCCGCAGCCGATGCACCACGTCCCGCCCACGCCGGCGCCCAAGCAGCCGCAACGCGTGCACGCGGCCGTCGGCATCGCGCCGCACGGTGCAGGCGATATGCAGCTCGGCATGGGCGAGGCGATGCCGCCGCCACGGGCGCAGGCTCTCGAGTGCGGTGCCGCCGCATGCGAGCCGCATCAGCGCGTCATGTCGGCAGCGCTGGAAGACCGCCTCCATGCGTGCGTGGCCATCGCGCACGGCGCCCTGGAAGGCCGCGACCAGCATCGCGAGCGGATAGCGCTGGGTCGCCACTCAGGCGCCCTCCATCCAGGCGGGCTTGCGTGGGAAGCCGACGTGGTAGCAGAGCCATTGCAGCACCACCTGATGCTCGCCGACCTGGAGAATGGTGAAGCTCTTCTCCAGCCCGACGATGCTGCCGCGCGGCGCGTCGGTCAGGCAGCGGTTGAGCAGCGCGCGCGCCGCCTCGACTTCCTCGTCGGTACGCATGCGCGTGGGATTGTCGGTCCCCACGACGATGCGCTTGACGAACTTCACATCGCTCAGGTCGAACATCGCCTGCTCTCCGTTCGTGTTCGGTTGGCATCTGTGCCGGAAAAGGCGTCGCGCCTTCATGTCGATTGCTGTGAAAGCGCGCCCGCGCACGCGGCGCGGGCGCGATGCGATCAGGTCACCGGCACCGGCGCGCTGATCTTCCTCGGTGCACAGGCCGTCTGCAGGATGTCGAGCACCCGCGCCAGGCCTTCGGGCATCCCGTTGTCCTCGGCATGCACGTTGACGTGGTACTTGGCCGAGTTGTCCGACGAGCGGGTGTTCTCCTTGTGCGTGGCGACCGAGCCCTGGATGCGGACCTTGGCGCTGAAAATCCCCCAGCCAACCTGCATCGTCGCGTCCAGGGTCGCCGAGGCGTCGGAGCTCTCCTTGCTGGAGAACGACGACTTCACCTCCATGTCGAAGGTGACATCCACGGTGTTGATCGACAGGTTGGGCACCTTGACGATCGCCAGCAGCGGCACCTCCAGTTCGACTTCCTCTTCATGGATGCCGGGGTTGGCCGGGTCGATGCTGTCCACCGGCCGCTTGAAGCGGAACGTGGCGGTACGCGTGCCGCCGACACCGGTGGGGTCGTTCGCCGGGTCCGGCGGCGGCAGGAAACCGATCACCTTGATGAAATCCGCAGTGGCCTGCGCGAGCCGGACCTGCGCGTCGCAGGCCGCGTTCAGCGGTCCGCCGATGAGGTCGCCCATCGGCAACCCTTGGAACTGATCGGAAATGTTGACGAGTTCGTTTGCCATGTCATTGCTCCTTGAAGTCCGCTAGACCGGAAGGTCGCCCTCCTCGGGCGGCCAGCTCTGGCCGACCGTGCGAAAGACGCCCTGGGTCTGCGCGAGATGGTTGATGAGTCTGGCGGCGCCGTCCGTCGGCTCGGAGCCCTCCACGCGCAACACCACGTGGACGGATCCTTGTCCACCAGCGACCGCCGCGCCGGTGTCGACGTTGATACGGGGCCTGGGCCCGCTGCCGCGGCGCGCCCAGGCGCGCTCGGGTGGATCGTCGCGGGCAGGTGTCTGCTCCTCGCGCGCGGTCAGCCCGCCCAGGTCGGCGTCGAAGGTGATCTCCACGTCCTTGATCCGCAGCACGTTGGTGGACACCAGCGGCAGCAGCGGCGCCCGGTAGAGATCCTCATCGCCGGCTTGCGCGTCGGGGTGCATCGACGGCAGCCGGATCACCACGCTCTTGGGCCGGTTGTCCTCGTCGAAGAACTCGCCCAGGTGCGCGGTCTGGTGCTGCTCGATCCGGTCCTGCGCCTCGATCACTGCGCCTGCAAGCGCTTCGATCAGGCTGTTGAGCGTTGTCTGTGTCGTCATGATGGGCGTCCTCGCCGGCAGGCGTCGGGTGTGCGTTCAACCGACCGTCGGATCGGCGGGAAAGGTCTCGACCCGCGCCAGCCAGCCGCGCAGGAAGCGCTGCAGCGAGGGCCGTCGCGCGACCAGCGTGCGGTAGTAATCGATGCGCCCTTTTCGATAGGCGAGATACACCGCGACCGGGTCGGCCGCCTGGAGCGCGGCGAACGTGCCTGGGCCGAACGCCCCGTCCACCTGCAGCCGCGGCTGCGCCCCCAGCTCGTTGAGCACGCGCTGCAGCAGCTTGATGGCGTTGGCACCGGCGTTGACATGGAAGTCGAACACGATCTCGGCCAAGGGCTGCAGTGCGATCGCATCGCCATGCAGCGGGTCCCAGTACAGCCGGCGATACAGCACGGCGGCTTGCGCATCGGTCAGCACGCGCAGGGACTCCAGGCTGGGGGCCACGCCGAGCAGGGCCTGTGCATGCCGGCGAAAGGTCGCGAACGTGATGCCTTTGTTGGTCGCGCCCCCCGGGTCGGCTGGATCGTTGACGTAGCCGCCCTCGAAGCGCAGCAAATGGGGGAAGAATTGTTGAAAGTCGGCCATGACATCCTCGTTTCGCGGCGCGCTGTGCGGTGGATGCAGCCTCGCCGACACCGCGCCCGGGCCCCATCGGCAGGATGCCGAGACCGCAATGCACGAATTCCGACCTTGCATGGCTCGCGCGCGCAGGCGTGCGGCGGTCGCGCCGATGACATCGGAGCTGGCGCCGCCAAGGATCGGCATCGCACCGATGGCGAGCCCTGTCCCCGGCGACAACAGTGCCGTGGACGCGCCGTTGCGCGCGACCGGAGCCGCGCCCCGCATGTCGATACGCCGTCTGCCGTTGCCCTGCCCGACAGCGCGCACGCGCGCGTGCGCGCCGACCGCCGCCGGTCGGGCGAGGGCGCGTTCCTGCGCGTCGGGTATGCGCGCAACGGGCATGCCGTCAGCCGGCGCCGTGCGCACCATCGGCGCCCGCCTCCTCCAGGCGGCTGATCCCTTCGCGCAGCGCATACCGGGTCAGGCCGGCGATGCCCGCAACGCCGAGCTTGGCGAACACGTGCTCACGATGGGTCGCCACCGTCTTCTCACTGATGTGCAGCCGCGCGGCAATCTGCCGCGTCGACCAGCCTTCGGCGTAAAGCTGGGTGATCTCGCGCTCGCGGCCAGTCAGCGGCGATGGGCCCAACGCCGCGTCGCGGTTGCGGTAGGCATCGATGAACACCGCTTCCAGTCCCGGGCTGAGCACCATGCGGCCACCTGCCACACCACGCAGCGCGGCAAGCAGGACCTCGACCGGATCGCGCTTGAGCACATAGCCGCGCGCGCCTGCATCGAAGGCCTCCTTGACCGCGCTGTGGCTGCCGGCATGCGCCAGGCACAGCACGCGCGCCTCGGGCGTCCTCGCCAGCAGGCGGCGGGTCGCCTCGATGCCGTTCATGCCCGACATCGCGGGTTCGACCACCGCGATGTCGAAGGCCAGGCGCTGGGCGAGTCGCAGCATCTCCAGGCCGTCGCCGGCCACCCCTGCGATCTCGAGCTGTGGATCGCCGGCAAGCAATGCACGCACGCCATCGCGCACCAGCGTCTGGCCGTCAGCCAGCAGAATGC
This sequence comes from Luteimonas sp. gir, assembly GCF_037198055.1. NCBI lineage: Bacteria > Pseudomonadati > Pseudomonadota > Gammaproteobacteria > Lysobacterales > Lysobacteraceae > Luteimonas > Luteimonas sp. gir. The sequence continues at coordinate 734,183 of NZ_JBBAXQ010000001.1, read as the reverse complement.
GCAGCGTCATCGCGCACCTCCGCACATTCCCACGTCCGCGCACAACGCCTCGCGCCGTTGCGCAGTCGTCTCGTTCCCATGCCGTCGCCGGATCATCGCTCCCTCCCTAGCGTCGATGACGCGGCGATTGCCGCCTCCGGACCGAGCATCGCCAGCGCGCCGACCCAAGTCCTTCCGGAAAGCTTCCGGGCGGGCCACGCGCCACGGCATCCACCGATGCGCGACCCGCGCCGATCACAGGCGCGCGCGTTCCAACACGGACACGGACACGGACACGCGAAGACACCGGCATCTGCGCCGGCGCCACAGGAGGGCGAATGGCGAGCAAGATCCCGGGGGACTCGGGCCGATTCCGGATAGGCGACTGGATCGTCGTTCCCGCAGAGGGCCGCCTGCTGCGCGCAGGCCATCGCCGTCGCCTGGAACCCAGGACCATGACCTTGCTGTGCGCGCTGGCCGCGAGCAATGGCGCCGTCCGCAGCGCCGATGCCCTGCTCGATGCCTGCTGGCCCGGACAGGACCTGGGTGACAACGCAGTGCACAAGCACGTGGCGTTGCTGCGCGCCGCGCTGGGCGATAGCGCCCAGGCCCCGCGCTACATCGACACGCTGCACCGGCGCGGCTACCGGCTGCTGGTCCCGGTGGCGCCGGTCATCGCACACGGCGGGGTTGCCAGTGCAGAGGCCGATGCCGCCGCACTGGTGGCGGGCGCCTGCGCGCTGGACGATGTCCTGGATCCTGCGCCACGAATGCGCGATGCCGGTGTCGACGCCCTGGTGCTCGCACGCCTGGCCCGCGACAACCGCCGCTTGCGCACACTGTGCGCGGCCTTGCTGCGGCGGTGTCGGGGAGCCGAGCATGGGCCGCCGGTCGGCTGAGCCGTCACAACGCGGTGATCGAGCCGCGGGCCATCGGTTCTCCCATGTGCGGTCGCGCGCCTGGAACCGCGCGGCGCCGGCCTGCTGCGGGTGACGAGCCCGTGGCTATGCGACCTCGAGCACCACCTTTCCAACATGCGCGCCGGCCTCGAGATAGGCGTGCGCGGCCGCGGCGTCGGCCAACGGGAACGTGCGGTCGACGACTGCGCGGACCCGCCCCTCGGCGATCCACGGCCACACCCTCCGTTCGACCGCTTCGGCCAGCCGTGCCTTCTCGTCGGCGCTGCGCGGACGCAAGGTCGAGCCGGTGAGGACCGCCTGCTTCTGCATCAGCCGCATCACCGGCACGTCCAGCACCGCGCCGCCCAGCGCGGCGATGTAGACGATGCGCCCGCCCCGGTTGAGCGCGCGCAGCGTCGCCTCGAACGCCGGCGCGCCGACCATGTCCAGCGCCACGTCGACGCCGCCGTGCGCACGCGCGACCTCCGCGAAATCCTCGGTTCGCGTATCGACCGACACCTCTGCGCCCAGTGCGCGCGCCTGCGCGGCCTTCTCCGCGCCCCGGCTGCACGCCAGCACATGCGCCCCGGCCGCGCGCGCCATCTGGATCGCCGCCACGCCGATGCCCGAAGTCGCGCCATGCACCAGCAGCCATTCGTCGGCCTGCAGGGCGCCATGTTCGAACACGTTGGCGTAGACCGTGAACACGGTCTCGGGCAGCGCGGCGGCGTGGACCCAGTCCAGCCCGTCCGGTATCGGTAACACGTGACGGGCGTCGGCCAACGCGTGGGTCGCATAGCCGCCACCGCCCAGCAGCGCACAGACCCGGTCGCCCGGGCGCCATCGACCTGCGCCATGCACGATCTCGCCCGCCACCTCCAGGCCGAGCGTCTCCGGCGCGCCGGGCGGCGGCGGATAGCTTCCGAGGCGCTGCACGATGTCTGGCCGGTTGACGCCCGCCGCTCGCACCCGGATCAGCACCTGTCCCTCCGCCGGCACTGGCATCGGCAGGGCGACCGGATGCAGCGCATCCGCCTCGCCTTTGCCGTCGCGGATGGCGATGGCGGTCATGGTCGATGGCTGCATGGCGTTCCTGGGGTCTATCGCGAAGCGCCAGAGCATAGCCGCCCCCGCCTGACGGGCAGGTGCAGCCTGCGGGCCTGGTACACGGCAGGAAGCAACCCGCCGCCGAACCCGCGCGGCGATGCCGCTATGCGCCGCGCCGCTGGCCCGCGCCGTCGTCCAGAGCGATGAAGCGCAGTCCCACGCCCGGCTCGGTCGCGATGTAGCGCGGCGCGGCGGCGTCGTCGCCGAGCCTGGCGCGCAACTTGCCGACCAGGATACGCACGTAATGCGCGTCCTCGGTGTGGCTGGGCCCCCAGATCTCGCGCAGCAACTGCGGCTGAGTCAACACGCGGCCGGCATTGCGCAGCAGCATCGACAGCAAGGCGTACTCCTTGCGCGACAGCGCCAGCGGCGCGCCGTCCAAGCGCACCTCGCGGCGCGCAAGGTCGATGTGCAGGTGGCCATCATCGAACACCGGCGCCTCATTCGGGCCCTGCGCCTGCTGGCGCAGCAGCATGCGGATCCGCGCCATCAGTTCGGCCGTGCCGAATGGTTTGGTCACGTAGTCGTTCGCGCCCGCATCGAGCGCGGCGACCTTGCCGGCCTCGTCGTTGCGTACCGACAGCATCACCACCGGCACCTGCGACCAACTGCGGATCTCGCGCAGCACCGCGTGCCCGTCGATGTCGGGCAGTCCGATGTCGAGCACCACCAGGTCGGCGCCGCCTTCGGCCAGCAGTGTCAGCGCCCGTGCGCCGTCCTCGGCAAGCGCGACGCGGTAGCCCTGCGCGCGCAGGCTGATGTCCAGGAACCGCCGGATCTGCGGTTCGTCGTCGACGACCAGGATGCGCGCCGGCATCGACGCAGCAGACTCAGGCTTCGCCGGCATGGTCGGACTCCGGTTCTGGCGGGCGCTGCAGAGGCAGCTCGATCCGGATCAGCGTGCCGGTGCCGTCGGGCCCGCGCAACGCCGAGACCGCACCGCCGTGCGCACCGACCATACCCTGGCAGATCGTCAGTCCGAGGCCGGTACCTTTGCGGCCACGATCGCCGCGTTCGACGCTGTAGAACATGTCGAAGATGCGCGCACGCTCCTCGTCGAGGATCCCGGGGCCACGGTCTGCGACATCGATGCGCAGCACGTCCTGCGCAGTGTCTGGGGCCGCGCCCGGCAGCAGGCGCGCGGCCACTGTGATCGCCTCGCCCGGCGGCGAGAACCCGGCCGCGTTCTCGAGCACGTTGAACAGCGCCTGCTCGAGCAAGGCCGGATGCACCCACAGCGGCGGTAAGGCGGGCGCGAGGTCGAGCACGACGCGGACCTCGGGCCGATAGCGGCGCAGCCGCGCGACCGCCGAGCCGACGAGTTCGTCGACGCCGATCCAGTCGCGGTTGAGCGACAGCCCATCCTGGCCCAGCCGGGTCATGTCGAGCAGATTCTGGATGTAGCGGTCCAGGCGCTCGCCCTCGAGCACGATGGTCTCCAGCAGCGCGCGCCGGTCCGCCCCCTCCATCGCCTCGCCGTAGCTGGCCAGGCTGCCGGCCGAGCCGATCATCGAGGCCAGCGGCGAGCGCAGGTCGTGCGACACCGAAGACAGCAACGCCGCGCGCAGGCGTTCGGTCTCGCCTTCGACCCGGGCTCGCTCGAGCGCGCCCACCAGGCGCACGCGCGACGCCGCCTGTGCGATATCGTCGAGCATCGCCTGCGCGAGCCGGCGCTGCTCTAGTCCGGGGCGCGGGGCCTGCGCATCGAAGCGCAACGCGGCGACGCCGTGGACGGTGTCGCCGTCGCGGACCGGCAGCAGCCACCAGCGCAATGCCGATAGCGTGTCGGTATCGCGCCCCGCCGGTTCGCCGTGGCGACGCACCCAGTCCACTGCAGCCGGGTCGAGTCCGTCGGGCAACGTCGACGCGCTCATGGTCTCGTCGAGTTGCATCCAGACCTGCGCACCCAGGCCCTGCGCCAACGCGTCGCGGCCGGCCGCCAGCACCTGACCGAGGTCGGCCGCGGCGGCGAGCTCGCGCCCGAGCGTCTGCAGGCCGGTTGCATGCGCATTGGCCGCGCGCAACGCCAGCACCTGCTGCCGCAGCCGCGAAGCCAACCGCCCGGCGACCAACGCCGCGATCAGGAACAACGTCACCGTGACCACGCTGCGATGGGCCGCGATCTGGAAGGTGAAGCGCGGCTCGATGAAGAAAAAGTTGTAGCTGGCAAAGCTCAACACAGCGGTGACCACGGCCGTGGACATGCGCGTGCGCGCGGCCACCAGCACGACCGCGAGCATGAACAGCATCGACAGATCGTCCAGATGCAGCCAGCGTTGTGTCGCCCAACCCAGCGCGACCGCACCGAGCGTGACCCCGATCGCCCAGGCAACGCCCCGGCCGCCCATCGTGCGATCGCCGCGCCCCGCCCAACGTGCCCGCGCACGTGCGTCGGGCGTGCTGACGATCACGAGCTCAAAGCGTGCGCCCCGCTGCAGCAGGCGCTGGGTGAGCGTGCGGTTGAATGCGCGCGCGATGGGGCGCTCGCGCGTGCGGCCGAGCACGATCGAGGACGCGCCGATACGCTCGGCCTGGTCGAGCAATGCAGCGGCGACTTCGTCGCCGTGCACGACCTCGGTCGCAGCGCCGAGACTGCGGGCGAGTGCGAACGCACGGTCGAGTTCGAGCTGCCTGGCGGCATCGGGCGGCGCCCCCGACTGCACCGTGGTCACCGTCCAGGGCGCATCGCGGCGCTCGGCGATGCGCCGGCCCGCGCGCACCAGGTACTCGGAGGTGCCCAGACCGTCGATCGCGACCAGCACCCGGCGTCGCAACGCCGGCCCGGCACGTCCATGCGCCGCCTGCGATTCGCGCAGGTCGGCGTCGACGCGATCGGCCGCGACCTGCATTGCCAGTTCTCGCAGCGCGGCGAGGTTGGAGGGCGTGAAGAAGCCCTGCAGCGCCCGCGTCGCCTGCTCGGGCAGATAGACCTTGCCCGCCTCCAGCCGTTCGATCAGGTCGCGCGGCGGCAGGTCGACCAGGCGGATGTCGCGCAGGCGGTCGAACACGCTGTCGGGCACAGTCTCGGTCACGCGCACGCCGGTGATCGCATGCACGACGTCGTTGAGGCTCTCCAGGTGCTGGACGTTGACCGTCGTATGCACGTCGATCCCGGCATCGAGCAGTTCGACGACATCCTGCCAGCGCCGCTCGTGGCGGCTGCCTGGCGGGTTGCGGTGCGCGAGCTCGTCGACCAGTATCAGCGTCGGCCGACGCGCGAGCGCGGCGTCGATGTCGAAGGCCTCAAGCCAGCGGCCCCTGTAGGCGAGGCGCCGGCGCGGCAGCACCTCCATGCCTTCAAGCAACGCGGCGGTATCGGCCCGGCCATGGGTCTCGACGAACCCCACGAGCACCGTATGGCCCTGCGCCTGCAGCTCGCGTGCACGCGCCAGCATCGCCCAGGTCTTGCCGACGCCGGGCGCGGCGCCCAGGAACACCGTCAGGCGACCGCCACCATGCGCGCGGGCGGCATCGGCCAGCAGCGCATCGGCACGGGCGTCACGGTCGGCGGACATCGGCTTATTGTGCGCCGTCGCCCTGCGACTGCGCGTCGAGCGCGAGGTTGAGCGAGAGCACGTTCACCCGCGCCGCACCGAACAGGCCGAACGTGGGGCCCTGGGTGTGGGCATCGACCAGCGCCTGCACCCGCGCCGGGTCGAGGCCGCGTGCCGCCGCGACCCGCGCGACCTGCACGCGTGCCGCTGCCGGTCCGATGTGCGGGTCGATACCGCTGCCGGACCGGGTGATCAGCTCGTCCGGCACGTCCACAGCGGCGACGCCCTCACGCGCAGCGATGGCCTGGCGCGCGGCCGCGATCTCGGCCCGCAACGCCGGGTTGCCGCGCGACAGATTGCTGCCGGCCATCGCCATGGGGTCGTAGCCGGCTGCCGAAGGACGCGGCACGAACCAGCGCGCGCCCGCGAACGGCTGGCCGACCAGCGCCGAACCGACGATGCGGCCGTCGCGCTCGAGCAGGCTGCCCTGGGCCTGCGCCGGGAACAGCACACGTCCCAGCCCCGTGGCGAGCAGCGCATAACCCAGGCCGGCGACCAGCAGCGTGACCAGGGCCAGGCCCAGGGCCGGCCGCAGCAGGCCGGCCGGATGCGAAGACGGAAAGGCGGTCATAGGGAATCCTCTACAGGCCGATACTGGCGGCCAGCGCCAGGTCGATGAGCTTGATCGCGGCGAACGGCAGCAATACGCCGCCCAGGCCGTAGACGAGCATGTTCCGACGCAGCAGCGCGGTCGCACCGGAGGCGCGGAAGCGCACGCCGCGCAGCGCCAACGGAATCAGCAGCGGAATGATCGCGGCGTTGAACACCAGCGCCGCGAGCACCGCATTGCGCGGGCTCGACAGCCGCATCACGTCCAGCGCCGCCAAGGCCGGCACCGATGCGGCGAACAGCGCCGGCAGGATCGCGAAGTACTTGGACACGTCGTTGGCCAGCGAGAACGTCGTCAGCGCGCCGCGGGTGATCAGCTGCTGCTTGCCGACCTCGACCACGCGCAGCAGCTTGGCCGGATCGGAATCCAGATCGACCATGTTGCCGGCCTCCTTGGCGGCCTGGGTGCCGGCATGCATCGCCAGGCCCACGTCCGCCTGCGCCAGGGCGGGCGCGTCGTTGGTGCCGTCGCCGACCATCGCCACCAGCCGGCCCTGCGCCTGCTCGGCCCGGATGCGCGCGAGCTTGTCCTCCGGGCGCGCCTCGGCGATGTAGTCGTCGACGCCGGCCTCGGCGGCGATCGCGGCGGCGGTCAGCGGGTTGTCGCCGGTGATCATCACTGTGCGGATGCCCATGCCGCGCAGCTGCGCTAACTTCTCGCGGATGCCGGTCTTGACCACGTCCGACAGTTCGATCACGCCGAGCACGTGCGGGCCTTCGACGACCACCAGCGGCGTGGCGCCGCCACGTGCGACCTGCTCGACGCGTGCACGCAGTTCCGTCGGCACCGTGCCGCCCAGCGCCGCGACATGCGCGACGATCGCGTCCATCGCGCCCTTGCGGATCCGCCGCGGGGCATCGCCGCCGCCCAGGTCCACGCCGCTCATGCGCGTCTGTGCGGTGAACGGGACGAAGTGCGCCTGCTCCGGGGGCTCGAGCGACGCCCCAGGTCGCCGCGCCAGCCGCACGATGGACTTGCCCTCGGGCGTGGGATCGGCGAGCGAGGCGAGCAATGCGGCCTCGCGCAGCGCGTCGGGGTCGATTCCCGCCAGCGGATGCAGCGCGGTCGCCTGGCGATCGCCATGGGTGATCGTGCCGGTCTTGTCGAGCAGCAGCACGTCGATGTCGCCGGCCACCTCGACCGCCTTGCCCGACTTCGCCAGCACATTCGCCGACAGCGCGCGGTTCATGCCGGCGATGCCGATCGCCGGCAGCAGTCCGCCGATCGTGGTCGGGATCAGACACACCAACAGCGCGATCAGCAGCAAGGGATCGAGCGTCGCACCGACAAAGCCCGCGATCGCCGGCAGCGTGACCACCACGACCAGAAACGTCAGCGTCATGGTCGCCAGCAGCAGGCCCAGCGCGACCTCGTTGGGCGTCTTCTGCCGATTCGCCCCCTCGACCAGCGCGATCATGCGATCGAGGAAGCTGTGCCCGGCTTCGACCGTGACGCGCACGACGATCTCGTCGGACAACACCTTGGTGCCGCCGATCACGCCACTGCGATCGGTCCCCGCTTCGCGCAGCACCGGCGCCGATTCGCCGGTGACCGCCGCCTCGTTGATCGTGGCCAGCCCGAGCACGATCTCACCGTCGGCCGGCACCAACTCGCCTTCCGACACGATCACCAGATCGCCGGGCCGAAGCGCGGACGCGGCCACGCGTTCGGGCGCGTTGGTGGTCTGCGTCGAGGCGACCCGACGTGCGACCAGATCCTGGCGCGCGCGCCGCAACGAGGCGGCCTGTCCGCGGCCGCGCGCCTCGGCCATCGCCTCGGCGAAGTTGGCGAACAGCACGGTGATCGCCAGCAATCCGGTCACCGCCCATCCCAAACCGGGCGACGAGACCCGGCCGGTCACGGTCAGCGCGGCGGTCAGCAGGGTGCCGAGCCAGACCACGGCCATCACCGGATTGCGCAACGCGTGCTGCGGCGCGAGTTTGACGAACGCGTCGCGAGCCGCGGCGCGCAGGATGCCGGCATCGAACAGGGTGGGATTGGTCCCGCGCACGGGCGCGGCATCTTGGGAAAGAGAGGTCATCGATCAAGTCCCCACGTGGGCCGAGGCCAGGGCCAGATGCTCGGCCACAGGGCCGAGCACCAGCACCGGCATGAACTGGAGAAGCGTGAGCACGGCGACGATCGCCAGCAGCGTCATCGCGAAGGTCGGCGTCTCGATCCGCAAGGTGCCGGCGCTCTCGGGCGCCGCGCGCTTGGCCGCAAGCAGCGCCGCGATGACCAGCGGGAGCACCAGCGCCGGATAGCGACCGAGCGCGAGCGCCACGGTCGTGGTCAGGTTCCACCACATCGACGCATCGGCCAGGCCTTCGAAGCCCGAGCCGTTGTTGGCGAACGCCGATGCGTACTCGTAGAACACCTGGCCGATCGCGTGCGCGCCTGGATTGGAGGTGCCCGCCAGCGACGGCATCGCCAGGGTCGCCGCAGTCAGGCCCAGCAGCACCACCGGCTGCAGCAAGACGAGCACCGCCAGCAGACGCACCTCCGGCGCCTCGATCTTGCGGCCGAACAGCTCCGGCGTGCGCCCGGTCATCAGCCCGGCCACGAACACCGCCAGCAGCAGGTAGACCAGGAACTGCTGCAGACCGCAGCCGATGCCGCCCCAGATCGCATTGACCAGCATGTTGCCCATCGCCACCAACCCGGTCAGCGGCGCCGCCGAGTCGAGCATCAGGTTCACCGAACCGTTGTTGACCTGCGTGGTCAACGCCGCCCAGGCCGTCGAAGCGTCGACGCCGAAACGCACCTCCTTGCCTTCCATCAACGCCGCCGCGACCGGGGCCGGCCCGTGGCGCTCAGCCCAGAGCGCCGCGGCCCCCGACAGCAGCGACATCGTCAACATGCACCCGAACACCAGCGCGGCAAATCGGCGCCGGCCGGTGAACGTGCCGACCATCGCCACGACCGACATCGGTAGCAACACGATCGCCAACAGCTCCAGCAGGTTGGACAGCGGCGTCGGATTCTCCAGCGGCGCAGCGCTGTTGGGCCCGTACCAGCCGCCGCCATTGCTGCCCAGTTGTTTGGCCGCGACCATCGCCGCGACCGGGCCGAGCGGAATCTTCTGGCCGGTCACTTCCGCACTCGTGTCGAGCGGTGTCGCCTCGGGCCCACCGGCCAGCGTCGAGGGCACGCCCTGCGCCGTCAGCAGCAGCGACCACAGTAGACACAGCGGCAGCATGACGCGCACAGTCGGGCGGACGACATCGGCCCAGTAGTTACCGACATCGACGCGCGCCGTTGCTGGCCTGTGCCCATCGCCGGCCGGGGCCGCGACGACGTCGGGCGCCACGTGCATGTCCGCTCCGGCCTGCAAGGCCGCGCGGCCTCCGAACAGTCCACGCAAGGTCGCCACGACCAGCGCCAGGCCCATCATCGGCGTCGCCACCTGCAGCCCGACGATCGCCGTCATCTGCGCAAGATGCGAGAGCTGTGCCTGGCCGGCGTAATGCTGCTGATTGGTGTTGGTCAGGAACGACATCGCCGTGTGCAATGCCAGGTCCCAGCGCATGTTCGGCGCCCCGTTGGGATTGAGCGGCAGCCAGGCCTGCCCCATGAACACTGCGGTCGCCAGGACGAGCAAAACGATGTTGCTGGCAAGGAATGCGCCTGCGTACGCCTTCCACCCCATGCCGACAGTCGGGTCGACGCCGAGCAATCGGTACAGCGGCCGCTCCAGACGTGCGAACACGCGATCGCCCGGCGCCGGCCCGCCGCGCATCACCATCGCGAGATAGCGCCCAAGCGGCCACGCCAGCGCGGCAGCCAGAGCAAGGGGGGCCAGAAATTCGATCATGACGCGCATCCGTAGCGACGATAAAACACGGTCAGAACGACGCTTGCAGCGCCGCCTCCATTCGTGAACCGGCCCAGCCGCCGAAAGCGCGCTGCGCCGACGCACTGGTGTCGTGCACTGTCAGTCGCAGCGCCAGCGGCGCTGCGAGCGTCCACACCACGCCCGCCTGGACGTGGGTGTAGTCGTTATCGCCGCCCGCCGCGTGCAGCCGATAACGCCCGACCGCGAGCTCGAACCAGAGACGGTCGTCGACGGGGATCCGCACACCCATCTGTGCATAGGTGCCCGGCGCACCACTGGCCAATGCATCGGACGCATGCGCCAGTTGCAGCCAGGCGCGCGTGCGCCAGGTCAGCGTGGCACCGAGCTCCGTCCAGTCCAGATCGACCGCGGCACCGGGATAGCGGTAATGCGTGAGCCCGGCGTCGAGCACGAACGCCTCCGACAACGGCCCGGTCCAGCCGGCCACGAGGTCGAGCTCGTGCGAGGCAGCGGTCTGCGGCGCGAAGCGCACGTCCGAGCCCCATGCCTGGACATATAGCCCACGCTTGCCGGCGATCCTGATGCCGGCCTGCAGGGCCGGCCCCGCATCGCTCTGGCTGGTGCCGCGCCAGACATAATCGCTGGTCAGCGCTGCGCTGCCCGACCAGTCAGCAGCTGCAGCGCTGCCGAGCGACGGCGCCAACAAGGCGAGCGACAGCGCAACCCGGCGCGTGGGGGCGACACGACACTCCATGGCATCAGTCCTGGCGGACAGGCTCCGCCGATGCCGCGCAGTCTCGGCGCCCCGGCCATAAAGTCTCCATGCGTCGACACCGCCGCGGTCGTAAATTCGTCGTAAATCCGATTGACAGCGAGCCCGCCAAGGCGCGAGGCCGCATGGTCTGCGCATATTCGCGCCGCCCTCACGCGGGCCGCCAAATCGGTTGTGAATGCTCGCCGACCTTGCGGACACGTCTACGGCGGCACAGCGCCCGATCGACGCGTGCCTTCGATGAACGATTTACGTGGCGTCCCGGTTCCCGAACGGGTCGTTTGGTTTACAGGCGCTGATTCTCGCCGCAGTCAGGATTTTGAAAATACGCTCCGGCCAGCGACGTAGATGGCGTCGGCCAGGGACTGCACCGGTGCCACATCCACCCGACGTCGTCGCCGAATCCGTCGCTCGGCGGCCGCGCCCATCACAATAAGAAGAGGTTCCCATGCGCCCGATTGTCATCTTGCTGGCCTTGCCTGCAATCTTGCTTGTTGGCTGTTCGTCCACCTCGCGCTTCGTTCCCGTGGGCAATGGTGTCTATGAAGTGGCGGGGCATTCTGCGACCGCCTTTTCAAGCGGCGGTGCGCAGCGCATCCGTCTGATCGAAGAAGCCAATGCCTATTGCGGCCGCCAGGGTCTCCGCGCGACCGTGGTCGGCGCTGAAGATCGCGACGGCAAGCTCGGAGACTTCGCCACCATCAGCGTCCCTTCGCATCATCATTCGGGCAAATCCACGGCGACGTACGCCACGTCAGGCAAGCGCGCAACTGCGGACGTCAGGTTTCGCTGCGAGTAGGCGAGTCCGAGGGCCCGGCGCCAGACGCCGGGCCGTCGTTGCATCATCGAGCCGATACGCACGCGAGGCGCTGGCATCGCTCGGCGCCGCCGCGTCAAAACTGTCGACGGGCGCGCCCGATCCGCCAGGCGGCACGCATCGACAGTCCGGACAGCGCCTGCACGCCGCCTCATCGGCCCCCGGCCCGACGCGAGCGGCGCAGCTTGCAGGCTTGACACCTCATCGGCTCGGCCCGACGCTGACGGCATGAAGATTGAAATCGATGCGCTCGGCGTGCGCGAGCTCGATGCCCTGTTGGCCGCTGCCGAGAAACGCAAGACAGTGTTGGCCCGCCGGCGACCGCTGGCCGCCGTGCGCCAGGACCTGATCGCATTCGCTGCGTCCCAGGGCTATGCGATCGAAGAACTCATCGGCACCCCGCCTCCGGCTACGGCGCGCAACGCCGTGGCCCCCACCAGAAAGCGCAAGCGCGCCAAGGCCGCAGTGAAGTACCGCGACCCCGACAACCGGCGCAACACTTGGTCGGGCCGTGGCCGCATGCCGCGCTGGTTGGCCGAGAAGACCCGGCGCGGTCACAACGCCGCGGATTTCCTCGTTCCCGGGCTCGCCCGCCCGACTGCGAAGAAGAGCGCCCCGATCGGTAAGCGGACGGTGTTCAAACAGGGCTGACAGAGCACCGGCCACGTGATCCTGTTTCCGGATAACGGGATTCCGGATATACGGTACGCCCACTTTTCATGAGGATGCCCGTATGCCCGGCAAATCGATCCACAAGCCCGAGTACAAGGTCCTGCTGGCCCTGTTGACCGAGATGCGGGACAAGGCGGACCTCAAGCAAGCACAGCTGGCCGAACGGCTGGAGCGGCCCCAGTCCTACGTCAGCGACGTCGAGCGTGGCGTGCGCCGGCTGGATCTGCTGCAACTGCAGGAGTACTGCCAGGCCTGTGGTCAGGACCTGGTGGCTTTCGTCAGAAAATTTGATAAGGCGACGCGCGCCTGATGCTGGCGGCTCGGCGCACCATTGACGCAAGTCCGCGCCATGGCCTGCCCCTTCGCCACGTCGCGCCCCGACCTCGATAGGCGTACGGGCGTCGGCCCGGCTCCTGAATGGCCGTGCAGCTGAATCCCAACCTGCGAAGCCGCGACGGGCCACGACCTGCTCGCGGATGACCCGGTGCCGCACAGCCTGCGAAGCACAACCGCGGCTTTCGACGCGGCAGGCGTCCGCCGTTGCGCCGACCCCTGCGCCGCCGGGCCCTGTAAAATCGCCGTTTTTTGCGCGCCTGACCTTCGTGGATCCCTCGCCCCGCCCCGCCCTCCAGGGTCCGACGTTCGTCCGGCTACTGGCCCGACTGACCGATGCCGAGGCGGCGCGGGCGGCGTTGGTGCCGGCCGATCGGCTGAGCGAATGGATCGACTGGACGCGGGCGGTGGCGCTGTCGAAGGTGCTCGACGCACGGCCGGCGGCCCCGGACGCGCCATGCGCGCCCAGTGCACACGACTCTGCCGCCGCCTGCGCACGGGTCCGCGCGACCCTGGCCGAGGCCATCGCCAGCGCACCCGAACTGGCGACAGCCAAGGCTGACGCATCGTCCGCCGGCGCCGATCCGATCACCAGCGACACCGCGCCCGATTTCACACCGCTGCGCCAGCGCTGCCTGACCCTGCAGCGCGCGATGCAGGCCGCCACCGGGCGGCTGCGCGGGGAACTGCGCGAAGCGCTGGCCCAGCGCTCGGCGCAGGCGGCGCGGCTGGCCGAGGTCGATGCGGTCATGGAGGGCGCGCTGGCCCCGCGCGAGTCCGCGTTGCTGGGCGCGGTGCCGACGCTGCTCGAAGCGCATTTCGAGCGGTTGCGCGCCGCCGCGGCCGAAGCACAGGCCACGACGCACGACGCTTGGCTCGATCATTTTCGCAGGGACATGCAGGGCGTACTGAGCGCCGAGCTGGATGTCCGTTTCCAACCGGTGGAAGCGCTGCTCGCCGCGCTTCGTGCCCCCTGACGCAGTCATGCCCATGTCCTCACGTTCCCGCGCGCTGTCCCTTCTCCCCGCACTGGCGTTCGCGCTGGGCCTGGCCGCAATCGCCTGGATCGCGCTGGGCTACCTCGGCACCAACCCCTTGGCGCTCGCGGTGACGCTGCTGATCGGCGTCTGCTATGCAGCCGGTGCGCTGGAGCTGTGGCGTTATCGCCGCGCGAGCGCGACGCTGGCCGATGCCGTCGCCGGACTGTCGACAACGCCGCCATCGCTGGGCGACTGGCTTGACCGGCTCGACCCGTCGCTGCGCGCGGCCGTGCGTCTGCGGGTCGAAGGGGCGCGGACCGCGCTGCCGATCCCCGCGCTCACCCCGTATCTGGTCGGCATGCTGGTGCTGCTGGGCATGCTCGGCACCTTGCTGGGGATGATGGCGATGCTGCGCGGCACCGGACTGGCGTTGGAAACCGCGACCGACCTGCAGGCGATTCGCGATTCGCTGGCCGCGCCGGTCAAGGGGCTGGGCTTTGCGTTCGGCACATCGATCGCGGGGATCGCGAGTTCGGCGATGCTGGGCCTGGCATCGGCTCTGGTCCGCCGCGAGCGGTCCACGATCGTGCAGGGACTCGACGCCGCGATCGCGACGACGCTGCGCCCGCATTCCCACGCCTACCGGCATGAAGAGACCCTGCGCCTGCTGCAGCGCCAGGTCGATACGATGCCGGCGCTGGTCGACCGGCTGCAGGCGATGATGGCGACGATCGAGCAGCAGGCCGGCGCGACGGACGAGCGCCAGGCGGCGCAGCAGGCCGCGTTCCACGCCCGCACCGAGACCGTGTACACGCAGCTCGCCGCCTCGGTCGAGCGCTCGCTGCAGACCAGCGTGGCGCAGAGCGCGCAGGCGGCGACCGCGGCGCTGCAGCCGGTGTTCGAGACCACGATGGCGGCGCTGGCCCGCGAGACCACGGCGCTGCAGACACGCGTGGCCGAAGCCGTGGACCGCCAGTTGCAGGCGTTGACGCAGGGCTTCGAGGCCTCGACGCAGGCCGTGGCCGCACGCTGGGACCAGGCGCTCGACGGCCAGCAGGCCACCAGTGCCGCACTGACCGGCGAGTTGCAGGCGGCGCTGGCGGAGTTCAATGCCAGCTTCGAGCAGCGCGCCAGCGGGTTGCTCGACGCGGTCGTCGCGCGTCTCGATGCCACCGCTGCGCAGGCCGCGACACTGCACGACACGGTCGCCGACGGGGTGGATCGTCAATTGCAGGCGGTCACCGCCGGCCTGTCGGCTTCGACGGCCGAGGTCACCGAGCGCTGGCAGCAGGCGCTGGCCGGCCAGCAGGCCGCGCAGGCTGCGCTGGTGAACGATCTGCGCCAGACGCTGGCGGGTATCGATGAGACCTTCGAACAGCGCACGACGACGCTGGTGGACGGCGTCGCGACGCGACTGGAAGCGACCACCGGCCAAATCGCCGACGGCTGGCGCAACGCGCTGTCGCGACAGACCGACGCGCACGATGCGCAGGCCGGCCGCCACGAACAGGCGCTGACCGCGGCCGCAGCCGCGTTCGAACGCCACTCGGCCGCCTTGCTCGAGCGCGTCGATGCCTCGCATGGCGCGTTGCAGTCCGCGCTCGCCGAGCAGGACCGTGCCCGGTTGGCCGCCTGGACCGATAGCCTGGCCGCACTTGCGGGCGCGCTGCGCGAAGACTTGGCGCAGGCGGGCGCGGAGACCGCCCGTCAGCAGCAGGCGATCTGCGACACGCTGGCCGCCACCGCCGACACCATCGCCGCGCAGACCCGCACCCATGCCGGCGAGACGATCGCCGAGATCTCGCGGCTGATCGACACCGCCTCGCAGGCGCCGCGGGCCGCGGCCGAGGTGATTGCCGAACTGCGCCAGTCGCTGTCCGACAGCATGGCCCGCGACACCGCGATGCTGGAGGAACGCACGCAGATGCTGTCCACGCTCGACACCTTGCTGGGCGCGGTCAACCACGCCTCGACCGAACAGCGCGCAGCGATCGACGCATTGGTCGCGACCTCGGCCGACCTGCTCGAACGCGTGGGCACCCGCTTCACCGATCACGTCGAGGCCGAGACCGGCAAGCTCGGCGCAGTCGCCGACCAGGTGACGATCGGCGCGGCCGAAGTCGCCAGCCTGGGCGAAGCCTTCGGCGCCGCGGCGCAGGTGTTCGGCGAGGCCAATGCGCAGTTGGCCGAGCGCCTGGCGCGGATCGAGGACACGCTGGAGAAGGCCCTGGCGCGTAGCGACGAGCAGTTGGCCTACTACGTCGCGCAGGCGCGCGAGGTCGTGGACCTGAGCGTGCTGGCGCAGCGGCAGATCGTCGAGGAACTGCAGCAACTGGGCGGCCGTCAGGCCGGCGCGGCATGAGCCTGGAACTCGACAGCGACGATGCCAGCGCCGCCCCTGTCTGGGCCGCATTCGGCGACCTGATGTCGGTGTTGCTCGGTGCGTTCGTGCTGATCCTGGTCGGCGTCATCGGCGTGCAATTGCAGTTGGAAATGAAGCTCGACGCCGAGATCGCGCAACGCCAGGCCGAGCAGCAGCGCCTGCAGACGCTGGAGCAGGCCCTGGCCGCACCGCTTGCGGCAGGTCGCATTACGCTGGTCGACGGCCGCATCGGTATCCGCGGCAGCGTGCTGTTCGCCGATGCCTCCGACCAGTTGCAGCCCGAGGGCCGCGACCTGCTGCGCAGCCTGGCCGGCCCGCTGTCGGAGTACCTGGCCTCGCGCGACGAGATCCTGATGGTCAGCGGCTTCACCGACGACCGCGCGCTGCGCGACCGCCTCCACTTCGCCGACAACTGGGACCTGTCGGCGCAGCGCGCGCTGACCGTGACCCGCGCGCTGGTCGGAGACGGGGTGCCGGCCGATTCGGTGTTCGCCGCGGCCTTCGGCGCGCAGCAGCCGGTCGCCTCGAACGCCGACGCCGAAGGTCGCGCACGCAATCGCCGGGTCGAGATGGCCCCAGTGCCGCGCAACCCGGCCGCGCGCGATGGCCACTGAAGCCACCCAGCCCGCGGCCCTGCATGCCCGGCTCGACGCCTGGCGTGCCCAAGGCCTGGACCGGCGCCAGCCGCTGCGCGTGCATGCAGTGGCGGCATTGCTGCAGCGCGCCGAACGTCTGCACGGGTCCCCGCGCGAGGCGCTGCTGCGGCGTGCGGGCGCGCTGGCTGAGACACTGGATGCGGAGTCCGCAGCAGCCGCGACTGAGGCCACGCGCGAGCGGGTGGCGCCCAGTCCGCTGCGCGCGCTGGCGGGCTCAATGTGCGCCGGAGACGACGCGGTGCGCTACCCAGAGCTACCTGCGCTCGATACGTTCCGGCGGCTGTGGTCGGCCGTGCGCATCGGTAGCCAGGTGCGGCGTTCGCTGGCGAAGACGTCCGACGATGCCGGCCCGCTCAACTCGGCCCGTCTGGTGCACCGCTCGCTGACCCTGATGCGCCAGGTCTCGCCCGACTACCTGCAGCACTTTCTGGCCTATGTGGACACGCTGTCCGGCCTGGCGCAGTTGCAGGAGGCCGGTGCCCTGCCGGGCCAGACGGTGGCGCCGACGCCTGCGGGCAAGCCGCGCGCCAAGCCGAGATCGCGCCGGCGGCAGGGCGAGGGCAGCTGAAGCAGGCCCCCACCCGCCGCGCCGGGGCGCGGCGACCTTGGCGCCCTCCCCCGTATCGCGGGGAGGGCTGGGGTGGGGGCGCTTCCCGGCGACAGCCCGTCCCCCCCACACCCGCCACGCTCCGCGCGGCGACCTTGGCGCCCTCCCCCGCATCGCGGGGGAGGGTTGGGGTGGGGACGCTTCCCGGCGACAGCCCGTCCCCCCCCACACCCGCCACGCTCCGCGCGGCGACCTCCCCCGCAAGCGGGGGAGGTGTGAGTTTCAGCGCGGCCTGTTCCGCTGGCCGAGCCGACCTCGCTCACGCGGGCCACGTTTCACGGCATTCCAGCAAGCCCGTCTTCACTTGCCTTGCATCCCAAGACCCGTTCCGGCAATATGGCCGGCTCGTTGCGTCCGGATCATGGCGACATGCTCCCGACCCGCCCGGGGAAGCGCGGTCTTCCCGGCGGCGGTGCGACGAGAGGTTCGACTCCCGTACCGCGCGACGGCCTTGCCGTCGGGGCCGCCATCTCCCTGGCCAAGGGCGATACCGTTCGCGGAACATCCTTTCCGCAGGAGCCCGACTCATCGTCGGACTTCCCATTGATCGAGGTGCACCATGTCCCGAGTCTGCCAAGTCACCGGCAAGCGCACGACGACCGGCAACAACGTCTCGCATGCGCTCAACCGTACCCGCCGCCGTTTCCTCCCGAACCTGCATGAGCGCCGGTTCTGGGTCGCCAGCGAAAACCGCTGGGTGAAGCTGCGTGTGTCCACCAAGGCCCTGCGCACCATCGACAAGAACGGTATCGACGCCGTCCTCGCCGAGCTCCGTGCCCGCGGCGAGAAGATCTGAGGAGTAACGCAACATGGCAGGCAAGCGCGACAAGATCCGTCTGATTTCCTCGGCCAACACCGGCCATTTCTATACGACGGACAAGAACAAGAAGAACACCCCCGGCAAGATGGAGATCAAGAAGTACGATCCCGTCGTCCGCAAGCACGTGATCTACAAGGAAGGCAAGATCAAGTGACCTGACCGCGCGCTCGCCTTTTGCGAACGCCGTCGCGTCCTTCCCGCAGCCGCGGGATCTGGAAAGCCCGCCGCAAGGCGGGCTTTCTGCGTTCTGGGCACGTGCGGGATGCCGCTGGCGCACCACCCCCAGGCACAAGGAACAGCGCCCGGTCCGCCCGCGAGCGGCCATTCGATGCCTCCTCGCCCTGCGGATGTGCATCCAATCCCAGGTCTGCGCCGTAACCACACCGGCCCCGGCACAATCGTCCGATGGACTGGCACGCCCTGAACCTCGGACTGGCGATCCTGATCGCCGACTGGACGATCCGGATCGTCGCCCTGCTGTGGATTCCCTCGCGCACCCGCCCGGCGGCGGCGCGCAGCTGGCTGTTGCTGATCGGCTTCGTCCCGCTGGCCGGGCTGCCGCTGTATCTGCTGTTCGGCCATCCCTGGCTCTCGCGCGACCGCATCGCGCGCCAGCGCCAGGCCTCGCAGGTGATCCGCGAGGAGCAACTGCCGCTGGCCGACCTGCGCTGGACACCGCCCGATACCGGCGCCTCGGCCGAGATGGCGCCGCTGCTCGAACGGCTGGGCGACTTCATGCCCACGCACGGTAATGCAGTGCAGCTGATCGACGACTACGACGGGGCGCTGCAGGCGCTGCTGGCCGATATCGACGGCGCGCGCACCCGCGTCCATCTGCTTTATTACCTGATGTTCGACGATGGCACCGGCGAGGCGGTGACCGAGGCGCTCGAACGCGCGGCTGCACGCGGCGTGACCTGCCGGCTGCTGCTCGATGCGGTCGGCGCCAAGCGCGGCCTGCGCCGCTACGCGCGCCGACTGCTCGCGGCAGGGGTACAGGTCCACGCGATGCTGCCCGGCGGGCTGCAGTGGCGCCGCAGCGGACGCATGGATCTGCGCAACCACCGCAAGGTCGCGGTGATCGACGACACCGCGGCCTATGTCGGCTCACAGAACCTGGCCGATGCGGACTTCATCGTCAGCGCGCCCAACCGCGAGCTGGTCGCGCGCGTGCAGGGGCCGGCGCTGGCGCACCTGGAGGCGGTGTTCGCCAGCGACTGGTTCATCGAGACCGGCGAGCGGCTCGCGGTCACCCCGACCACCGCGCTACCCGATGCCGATGTCGCCGCGCAGCTGCTGCCCAGCGGCCCGGCGTATCCGTTCGAGAACGCGCGCGATACCGTCAACGCGCTGATCCACCTGGCCCGGCGCCGGCTGGTGCTGACCACGCCCTATTTCGTGCCCGACGACGCCACGCTCAGCGCGCTGCGTATCGCCGCGCTGTCGGGCGTGGAAGTGCAACTGATCCTCTCGGCCAGCAACAACCAGCGGCTGACCGCGTGGGCACAGACCTCGTACTACGGCGAACTGCTGGAGAGCGGCATCCAGATCGCGCTGTACCGGCCGCACTTCCTGCACGCCAAGCACATGAGCATCGACGACGAGATGGCGCTGGTCGGCTCGATCAACCTCGACATCCGCTCGTTTGCGCTCAACGCCGAGATCGGCCTGCTGGTCTACGACCGCGATGTGGTCGCACGCATGCGCGCGATCGAGGCCGGCTATCTGGCCGACGCCACGCCGGTGACGCTCGAGGACTGGCAGCGGCGCCCGGCCTGGCGCCGCAGTCTGGAGGGCATCGCCCGGCTGGCCGACTCGTTCCTGTGACCGCTGCGCGGCCCGTGCGCCGCTAGAAGCCGCCGCCGGCGTCGAGCCAGGCCTGCTCTTCGGACGTATTGGTGCGGCCCAAGACATGATTGCGATGCGGAAAACGGCCGAAACGCGCGATGACGTCCAGGTGCGCCTGCGCATACTCGCGGTAGGTCGCGATCCCGATATCGGCGAACAGCTGCACCGACCGCTGCTGGTCAGCCAGGTCCTCGGAGTGTTCGAACGGCAGGTAGACGAAGCCACGCAGGGCGTCCTCGTGCGCGCGGTCGAGACCGGCGGCCACCAGCGCCTGCGCATGGTGGCGGGCCAGGGCGTCGGTTGCGAAGGCGTGCGCGCTGCCGCGGAAGATGTTGCGGGGGATCTGGTCGAGCAGGATCAGCAGCGCCAGTCCGCCCTCGGCGGTCTTGGCCCAGTGGTCGAGCTCGCGGCGAGCCGCGGCGAAATGGGCGTCGCGGAAGCGGCGCTCGCAGTCGCGGTCGAAGGCGTCGCCGCCACCGAACCACTTCGCCATGCCGGCCTCGCGCCAGAACGTGGTCACCGTCTCGGGACGTATCGTATCCATGGGGCGAGCCTAACGCGGCCGGGCGCGAAAAGACGCGAAACGCTGCCAACATCACAGGCCCCGACCTATACTTCCCGCCCTCTCTCACCGATGGATACCGCCATGCGTCGCATGTTCCGCCTGTTGCCCGCGCTTCTCGTCCTGTCCGCGGCCTTCCTGCTGTCGGCCTGCCAGCGCGGCGAGGCCGACAAGGCTCTGCTGCAGGCACCGGCCGTCGGCGATCTGTACGCCGCCGAGCTCAGCGCCTTCTCCGATTACGAGTTCACCGACGACAAGCAGACCGCGATCGACCCGGCCTACGGCCTGATGAAGGTGGTGGCAGTCGAGGACGACGGCGTGGTCGTCGTGACCGAGAACGCCGCCCTGGGCACCCGCGACCGCGCTCGCTCGGACATCAAGGACCCGTCGACCATCGTGTTCGATGACAGCGAGCGCATCTCGATCTCCAAGGCCGACCTGGCCAAGGCCTATGAGGACGACCTGATCTACGTCGTGCGCCGCCCCACCGCGGAGTGAGCCACGCGCCATGCCAGACGAAAAGCCCGGCTTGTGCCGGGTTTTTTGTAGTTCGCGTTGCAAGTGCGGGAATGGGAGTTCTACTTCGGATGGGAGCGGCCTGCCAGTCGGAAGCCGCTTTCCCCTCGGCAAGGCATCCTGCCTTGACTCGGGCGCGCGCCATCCATGGCGCGCTCGACGCGGCCACCGTCCGTCAGTCCGCTGCTATGAATGCTTGCAACCCGACTTCGGGTGGACATGAAGTCGCCCGCCGGAAGAAGTCGCGCACTGTCGGCCTCAGTGCGTCGTGCTGGTCGGGGATTGCGGTAGCGGGCCAGGGATGGCCCGCGGCGGCGAGTCAGCCAGGGATGGCTGACCGAGCCGGGGAGCAGTCCCCGGCCGGCGCGACGCGCGCTCCGAAGAGGAGCCCCTAATCGAGCGAGCAGAAGCAAGATTCGCTTGACTTCGGAGGAGAACCTTTCTTTCTGGACCCCGGCCAGCGCGGTGGACGCGCGTCAGCGCTACTACCGCGCGAGTGCGAGCAGTTCGGTGCCGATCGCGACGTGGGTGATCGCCACGCCATCCCAGTGATAGTGCAGGTGCGGCCCCTGGCGTGCGGGCGAGACCAAGTCGGGATGGAAGGCCGCGATACACTGGCCGCCCGGCTGGCGCACGCTGTCGTAGACGATGCCCTCGCTGCCGGCCGCGCGCAGCGCGACGGCCGCACGCTGGCTGGCGGCATAGCTGTCGGGATCGTGCAGCGCCGGCCAGCCACCGCGGATATCGTGGAAGTCGCCGGCCACATCGGCCAGATAGCTGCGCAATTGCAGCACGCAGGGCGGCTCGCGCGTGTGCTGCAGGAAGCGGGTGCGGTGATAGACGGTCTCGGCGATCGCGGTATCGCGCTCGCGGGCGGCGTAGTAGACGCCGAACGTCCCGTCCGCGAAGCGCGAACCGTCGCGGTTGGGATGGGTGAAGGCGGCCATGATCGCGGTGGTTCCGGGGCCGGCGATCCGACGCCCGGGCGGCACCAATTGAATCCTTCCCAGTTCCTGGCGCAGCCGCGGATTGGTCATGCCCTCGAGCTCGAACAACGCCTCGAGATCCTCGGGATCGGCGATCGCGTCGAAAACGCCGACCGGTGGAAACCGGCTGGATACGATGCGATGGCTCGGCCGCCACGCGATCGGGCGGACCGGCGGCGTCACCTCAATTCCAGCCGCGCTGGGCATCGAGATACTCGCGGACCACGTACAGGTCGGCGACATGGCCGCCGAGCATCCGCTCCAACGCCGACGTGCCGCCGAACGGCGGCGCGGTGTTGGCCCGATGCACCCAGCCGTCGGCCTGCGCATCGTCGGGGAACAGGATGTGCAGCGCCTTGTAGATGCCGAGCAGGTAGCTGATGCGCTCCAGCACGTCGCCCGAGACCGCGCCGGCGCGGTCACGCTTCCAGCGGAAGTAGGTCGACCGCCCGGGGTTGCCGAGTAGCCGCCGTTCCTGGTCAGCGCTCAGCCCCCAGCGCTCGGCGATGTTGAAGAACGCCTTGAGGGCCGGGCCGGCGAGATCGCGGCGGGTCGAGGGGATCAGCGGCGCTTCGTGGATGTGCATGGCAGACCTCCAAGTCCATGAATAGGACTTAGCGCCTGTTATAGTCCCAAATGGGACTCGATGCAACCGCGTGCCGACGCCGACGCCAGCACGGTTCACAGTGGCGCCTTTGGTCAGCCCTCCAGCGGCGTCAGCAGCCGGAAGCGCGACTCTGCGGCATGGGCCGTGCCCGCAACCAGCGTATCCGGGCTGAAGCCCGGCGGATCGGGCAACGCCCAGGCCGGGCTGCTGCGTGGGCCGGGATGGTAGGCGCTCCACTGGCCGTAGCGCTCACGATCACCGTAGAAGGAGAACTCCACAGGAACGCGCACGAGCCAGTAGCCTCGCTCCGGCGTCGACCCATCGCTAGGCGGCGTGAACTGCCAGCGCCTGGCCGTGCGGCGCACGGACTTGGACAGCGATTCTCGGATGGACGCCATCTCAGGCGCAGAACCCAATGCGGTCAGGTTCACCTGCTCGATCGCGACATCGCGAACGCTGCCGTCGGGTGCCACCTGGACAAGCGTATAGACCGTACCCTTGCCGCCAATCGACGCAACCTCTGTGGGGTAGCGTGGACGCTGCAAATTGGAACTGCGCACGGTGCGCGTATCCTCGGCGGATGCCTCGTCGCCGAAATGCGCGCTGCGGATGGCGATCTGCATCTGGTTCTCGCCGGCGGGAACCGCGACCAGGCGCAGGCTCATCTTCGCGCGTGCCGCGACGGGCGCACCGCCGTCGAGCACTGGCTCGAACTGCATCTGCGGGACGAAGCGCCGCACCAGATTCACGGCCTCCGCTGGCAACTTGTCTTCCTGGTCGAGCGCGTAGCCCGACACAGCGCCATCGCGTTCGATATCGACGGTCCCGGTCACCAGCATGCTGGCCTCGACCTCGCTGCGCATCTGGCGCGCGTTCTGCGCGAACACCGGCGGCAGACACAGCGCCAACAACGCGAGCAGCACAACGACACGCCTGCAAACCATGATTGCATCCTGCATTGATGGGCCGGCCATCATGCCCACCTGAACAGACCGACGCAACGTGGATTCGTTGAGCTCAGCGCTCGCGCAGGAACCGCGCCATCGACACGCCGTCCTGCGCCGGCACCGGCGTGAACTCCGCCGCGACGTCGACGAAGCCACGCATCACCGCGATCTCCCGCGGCGTACGATTGAGCGTGTCGCGCAGGTCCGGATCGGCCCCGGCGCGCAGCAGGCGTCGGGCCAGGCGCAACTGTCCGTGCAGGCCGGTCAGGTGCAGCGGCCCGAAACCGCGCGGATCTTGTGCGTCGAGCGACACGCCCTCGTCGAGCAGGTGTTCCATCGCCGCCAGCACGACATCCTCGTCGCAGGCGGTGCCGGGCTCTGCACGCGCACCCAGCAACAACAGCAACGGCGTCACCCCGCCAGCCGCGGGCGCGTCGATCTGGGCACCGGCCAGCAGCAACGTGTCGAATAGCGCCAGCAGGCGTGTGCGATCGCGCGAGGTGAAGCCGTACAGCGCCGCGCAATGCAGCGGCGTCAGGCCCTGGGCGTCGGTGGCGTGGATGTCGGCACCGGCCGTGAGCAGGCGTGCCGCCAGGTCCGGCAGGCCGAGTGCGGCAGCCAGCATCAGCACGCTGACCTCGCCGGGCAGACGCTGATCGAGCGACGCCCCGGCCGCGAGCAGACGATCGACGACCGCAGCATGGCGCATGCTGACCGCCGCCGACAGCGCGGTCGCGCCCGAACGGGCTGCGCAGGTCGTGTCGGCACCGCGCGCGAGCAGCAGATCGACGACCGCCAGATGCCCGCCACCCGCTGCGCGCAGCAGCGCGGTGCAGGCCTGGGCGTCGGGCGTGTCGATATCGAAGCCCAGATCGAGCAGCCGGCGGACGGCATCAGCGTCGCCGGCCGAGGCCGCCTGCGGCAGATCCGTGGCCGCGAGCGCGCGACGCGGCAGCGCCCAGCCCTGCCAGTCCAGCCAATCGGCGAGATCGCGCCGGCCGGCCGACAGCGCGACACCCAGCGGCGTCTGTCCGTCGGCAGCCCGCGCCGATGGCGATGCGCCATGACGCACCAGCGCCTTCAGCGCGCCTTCGCGGCCGAGCGCGGCTGCCAGATGCAAGGCGGTCATACCGCGCGAATCGCGGGCATCGGGATCGACGCCCAATCCGGCCAAGCGCTCGACCAGCCGCGGCCATCCCAACCGGACCGCCAGCGCCAACGGCGGATCGCCCTGGGGTGACGCGGCAAACGGATCGGCGCCACGCGCCAGCAACTCCAGCGACAGCCCTTCGAACGCGCGCGCCGCATGGTCGCCCTCGACGCAGGCCGCCAGGTAGGCCGCCAGGCCGCCCGCACCGGCCGGCGACGCGCCATGGCGCAGCAGCACCTGCAGCACCGGCAATGCGTCCGGCGCGCGGGCGAGCAGCGCGGTCAGCGGTGTGCGGCCGTCCGCATCGCGCACGTTGGGATCGGCGCCATGGGCGAGCAGCCACTCCACCTGTTCGAGCGACGGCGGCGATGCCGGGTCGGCCAGCAGACTGCCCAGCTCGGCAGGGCCGACCAGCCGCAACAGGTCGCCCAGTTGCGCCTGCCGGCCTTCGCGCAGCCCGGCGCGCAGCAGCACCAATGGCGTGCGGTCGCCTGCGGTGTCGTCGCCGTCCACGTCGAGATTGACCGGGAGGGGGTAATCAGGATCGAGCAGCCGGACCAGCGACCAACGCCCGGCCTCGGCTGCTCGGTCGACGGCACGCTTGCCATCGCCATCGACCACATCGGCCGGTACGCCCAGCGCGAGCAGGCGTTGCACCAGCGCCGGCGACGCCGACTCGGACGCGCAGGCAAGCATGATCGCGTTGCGCCCAGCGATATCGACCGCGGCGACGTCGGCCTCCGCGGCCAGCAGCGCATCCAGCGCGGCCAGGCTGCCGCCGCGCGCGGCATCGAGCAGCGGTGTGCGACCGTCGTTGTCGCGCGCACGCACGTCGGCGCCAGCTGCCAGCAGGGCCGCCAGGATCTCGGTATGGCCGTGCGAGGCGGCCACATGCAGCGCACTGCGGCGCTGGCGATCGCGCGCATCGACCCGGCCCTTGTGGCGGATCAGCAACTGCACGCCGGCCGCATCGTCCTCGTCCCCGCCGGCCGCCGCCAGCAGGGCCGGCGTTGCGCCTTCGACCTCGGGTCGGGCGCCGTGCTCGAGCAGGAACTTCGCCAGCCGCCAGTTGCCCGCGGCGCAGGCCACCCCGAGCGGGGTCAGCGCATCGTGGTTGGTGACATCGAGTTCGGCGGCCGCATCGCGCAACAGCGCGACCACGCCCGGGTCGGAACTGCGCGCGGCCAGATGCAGCGGCGTATTGCCCTCATGATCGGTCACCCGCGGGTCGGCGCCATTGGCCAGCAGGGTCATCACCGCGTCGGGCCGGCCATGCCAGCTGTCGCGCGTGGCCGCCAGCAACGGCGTCATGCCCGCATGCGCGGCGTTGACGTCGACGCCGCGCGCGATGAGTTCGCGCAGCAGCCGCAGATCGGGCAGCACCGCCGCCAGCACGGCGAGGCTGCGCTGGTCGCGCGTCTCGGGCGGCGGCAGCGCGCGCACGTCGGCGCCAGCCTCGATCAACGCCAACGCGCGCTCGACCCGGCCTGCACGCGCCGCGGCATACAGCGCCACTTCGGGATCGGCGTCGACCGGCTCGTCGAACAGGGCGGCGGCCGGGTCGCCGGGCATCTCCACCACCGGCATCGGCAGCGCCTGCGGCGCAGCGAGCCGCTGCAGGCCAACGTGCAACAGCCACCACGCCAGCGCAGCGGCCACGGCCAGGCCGACCCGCACACCCGGCGCCAGCGTCGGCAACCAGGCCGGTGCGAGTGCGATCGCGAGCGCCGCAGTCACCGCAGCGGCGACCGCGATCCCACGCGCGGCACCGACGTCCTGGTCGGCCAGCGCTCGCCAGTGCGCGCGCAGTTCGCCGCCGTCGCGTTCGATCGCGTGCCACAACGGCCAGGTCCGCCAGACGCCGACCATCACCAGGCCGACCGCCACACTCAATCCAAGCGCACCGCCCAGATCGCCGCCGCGACGCAGCGCAGCCAGCGGCCAGGCCGCCAGCAGCGCGCCGGCAGCGGCCGCGCTCACCCAGGCGATCGCCAGCGCACGCACGTCGGGCCAGGGTGAGCGGCCATTGGCACCACCCCGCGCACGGCTGCGCACGACCAGCGCAAAGGCCGGCTGCGCCAGCACGCCGGCCACCGCCGCCGGCACACCGCCCAGCAGCGTGCACGCGACCAAAGCGAGCGCCGCGGCCAACGCGATGGGAAACCGTCGCTGCGGAGCCGTCGGCACGGGGCGACGCGGATGCTCAGGCATCTGTGCTCCAGTCGTCGGTCAGCGGATCGGCCACCGCCCGCGGCGGCATCTGCAGGTGGAAGCCTTGCGCCTGCAGGTTGTGACGCACCTGCGCCGGGTTCTCGCGGGCGAGCCGACGCTCGGGTGTCAGCGTCACCTCGAGCACGAACGCCAGCGTGCCGAGCTCGGCGCGCAGCGGATCGGGCAGGACGTCGAACGCGTCCCTGGCAGCGAGGTACACGTAGGTGTCCGCCTTGCGCTGACTTTTGTAGACGTAGGCGTGCATGTGCGCAGAATCGGCGATATGCGCCGAATTGTGCGGCAAAAGGACCGCCTTGGGTATCGCGCGGGCCGCGCTGCGTTCAGTGATAGCCGGCGTCGGCCTGCACCTTGCCGCGGAATACCCGGTACGACCACGCGGTGTAGCCCATGATCAGCGGCAGCAGGACCACCAGCCCGCCCAGCACGAACATCTGCGACGACGGCGGCGACGCCGCCTCCCAGATGCTCAGCGACGGCGGCACGATGTTCGGCCAGATGCCGAGCACCAGGCCCGCAAAACCCAGCACGAAGAACGCCAGCGTCAGCAGGAACGGGCGCGCATCGCGGCCTTCACGCATCGCCGCGCGCCACAGCCAGAGCACATTGAGCAAGGCCAGCACTGGCACCGGCGAGAGCCACCAGAAGTTCCCGTCCTCGAACCAGCGCGCCATGATCCGCGAGTCGAGGAACGGCAGCCAGGCGCTGACCAGCCCCATGAAAGCAGCCACGACCAGCACCAGCGGCCGAGTCAGCGTGCGCGCGATCAACTGCAGCCGGCCCTCGGTCTTGAGGATCAGCCAACTGCTGCCCAGCAACGCGTAGCCAAACACCACCGCCACGCCGGTCAGCATCGAGAACGGGCTGAACCAGTCGAGTGCACCGCCGGCGTACTTGCCGGCCTCCAGCGGCATCCCCTCGACCAGCGCGCCGAGGATCACCCCTTGCGCGAATGCGGCCAGCAGCGAGCCGAGCGCGAACGCCGCCCCCCAGAACCGCTTGCCGCGCCGAGCCTTGAAGCGGAACTCGAACGCCACCCCGCGGAACACCAGCGCGATCAGCATCAGCAGCACCGGCAAGTACAGCGCCGAGAGCACAATCGCGTAGGCCCGCGGGAACGCCGCCAGCAGTCCCGCGCCGCCCAGCACCAGCCAGGTTTCGTTGCCGTCCCAGATCGGAGCGGCGGTGTTCATCATGTGGTCGAGCTGTGCTTCGTCTTCGGCGAACGGCGCCAGCACGCCCAGGCCCAACACGAAGCCATCGAGCAGCACGTACATCAACACACCGAAGCCGATCACGCCGAACCAGACCACCGGCAGCACGGTCGCAAGCTCCATCAGTCCTCCCCCACCGGGCCATCCGCCGCCGAGATCGGCCGCATCGGCGTGCGCTCGCCCGCGTCGTGGTCCGGGCCATCGTCGAACGGCTGCGGTCCCTTGCGGATCATCTTCACGATGTAGCCGCCGCCCGCGCCGAATACCACCGCGTAGGCGATCGCGAACGCCGACAGCGACACGATCACGCTGGTACGGTCGATCTCGCTGACCGCCTCACTCGTGCGCAGCAGGCCCTGGATCACCCACGGTTGGCGGCCGATCTCGACCACGAACCAGCCCGCCAGCACGGCGATGAAGCCGCTGGGCGCCATCAACCGCCAGGCATCGAGCAACCAGCGCGAGCGCAGCAACGTGCGTCGCCGCCAGGCCCACAGCGACACCGCGGTCAGCACCAGCATCGCCATGCCGATCCCCACCATGACCCGGAAGGCATAGAACACCGGCGCCACCGGCGGCCGGTCCTCCGGCGGCACCGCGGTCAGCGGCGCGATAATGCCGTCCCAACTGTGGGTCAGGATCACGCTGCCCAGGCGCGGGATGGCGATCTCGTAATCGTTGCGCTCGTCGTCTGGATTGGGCACCGCGAACAGCACCAACGGCACGCCCGCACCGGGCGCGCCCTCATGCCAGTGCGCCTCCATCGCCGCGAGTTTCACCGGCTGCACCTCGCCCGTCTTCAGGCCATGCAGGTCGCCGACCACGATCTGCAGCGGCACGGTGATCGCGGCGAATGCGATCGAGAGCTTCAGCATCCGCGCGCCAGCCTCGACATGCTCGCCGCGGCGTAGGTACCACGCCGCGACACCGCCGACGACGAAGCAGGTGGTGATGAAGGCCGCCAGCACCATGTGTGCCAGGCGATAGGGGAAGGAGGGATTGAAGATGACCGCCATCCAGTCGGCAGGATGGAAGACCCCGTCGACGAGCTCGTAGCCGGCCGGCGTATGCAGCCAGCTATTCGCCGACAGAATCCAGAAGGTCGAGATCAGCGTGCCCACCGCTACCAGGCAGGTGGACAGGAAATGCAGTCGCTCCGAGACCCGCCCCCAGCCGAACAGCATCACGCCCAGGAAGCTCGCCTCCAGAAAGAACGCGGTCAGCACTTCGTAGCTGAGCAGCGGCCCGAGGATGTTGCCGGCCGCGACGCTCAGCGCCGACCAGTTGGTGCCGAACTGGAAGCTCATCACGATGCCCGACACCACGCCCATGCCGAACGACACGGCGAAGATCCGCAGCCAGAAGAAGTACAGATCGCGCCACACCGCCTCGCGCGTGCGCAGCCAGCGCCACTCCAGGAAGGCCAGCCAGCTCGACAGGCCGATCGTGAAGGCGGGAAACAACACATGAAAGGAAATCACGAATCCGAACTGGATCCGAGACAGCAGCAGCGTGTCCAACGCCGACGCTCCTTGCGTGAAACGGTCGGGCATCGAGTGTGCGGCACCTGTCGTGAAACCGGGGTGCGGTCGATCGTCGCATTGCAGGCCCGACGTGCAGGCTCGTCACGCAGCGCGAGCTGCGCCGGTGTGCTGCCATGCGCGGATGGAGATCGGCGTGCGCCCGCAGCGCTGTCGAACGATGCGCAGGCATTGCGCACGCGCTCGCGGCGCCAGCACGCCCATGACCTTCGCCAGAGCGGGCCTCCGCTGCGCGCCGGTACACTGCGCGCTCCTTTCCGCTCCACGGATCGCTGCCGATGCGTCGTCTGCCGCTGTACTGGGTGCTCGCCTGCGCCTTCGCCACCCCGCTCGCCGCCGCGCAACCCGCGCAGCCGCTGACCCTGGACCGGATCATGGCCGACCCGGACTGGATCGGCGCGCCGGTCGAATCCGCCTGGTGGAGCTGGGACGGCAGCCGCGCCTATTACACCGCCAAGCGCGAAGGCAGCAACGTACGCGACACCTGGGTGCAGCCGCTCGCCGGCGGCGCCTCGGTGCGTGTAGACGATGCGACGCGTCCCGACATCGACGGGCGCGACCCGATCCTCGATGCGACCCGCACGCGCATGGCCTTCGTGCGCAGTGGCGATCTGTTCGTGCGCGACCTGCGCACCGGTCAGCTGAGCCAGATCACCCGCACCGAAGCGACCGAGACGCAAGCGCAGTGGACGACCGGCGGTGGCCTGGTGTGGCGGTCTGGCGACGACTGGTATGGCTGGGACCCGCAACGCGGCACCGCGCAGCTGACCAGCCTCAAGGCCGAAGCCGACCCGACCAAGCCGCCGCCGGCCGATGCCTTGCGCGACCGCCAGTTGCGCATGATCGAAACCCTGCGCACCGAGCGCGAGCGCCGCGATGCGCTGCGCGCACAGAACGAGACCTGGCGTCGGGCCGATGCCACGCGCGCCCCCGGCCCGGTGTATCTGGGCAAGGATGTGACCATCGCCGGCAGCGCACTGTCGCCGGCCGGCGATCGCCTGATCGTGGTCACCGAGCCCAAGGACGGCGACGCCGGCCGCGACGGCAAGATGCCCAAGTACGTCACCGAATCGGGCTACGAGGAATTCGAGGACGTGCGTACCCGCGTGGGCCGCAACGACCCGCTGCCGCACCGGCTGTGGCTGGTGGACCTGGCCACCGGGCGGGTGCGCGAACTCGGCACTAGCACGCTGCCGGGCATCGGGACCGATCCGCTGGCCGATCTGCGCCGGGCCGCCGGCAAGCCGCCACTGCAGGGCGACCGCCCGGTGCGCCTGGAGATCGACGGCCGCGGCGGTGGCGGCGGTGCGATCCGCTGGAGCGACGACGGCCGCAACGTCGCGCTGTCGATCCATTCGGTCGACAACAAGGACCGGTGGCTGGCGACCGTCGACCTGGAGAGCGCGACGCTGCGCAGCCGCCACCGGCTGACCGATCCGGCCTGGATCAACTGGGACTTCAACGAGTTCGGCTGGCTGCCCGACCACCGCACGCTGTGGTTCCTGTCCGAGGAATCGGGCTACTCGCATCTCTACCTGCATGACGGCTCGCGCCAGCGTGCGCTGACCTCCGGCCGCTGGGAGGTCTCCTCGCCGGTGATGTCGCATGACGGCAGCCGCTTCTTCTTCCTGTGCAACCAGCAATGGCCGGGCCGTTACGAGGTCTGCATGTCCGGCGACGGCGGTGTGCGCGAGATCACCGCCACCGGCGGCATCGAGGACTTCGCGCTCTCGCCCGACGAGACGCGCCTGCTGCTGCGCACCTCATCGAGCTATCTGCCGCCGCAGCTGGCGGTCGCCGACGTCAACGAGGGCGCCGTGCGCGTGCTCACCGACACCCGCACCGCCGAGTTCAAGGCTTACGACTGGTTGCAGCCGCAGTACGTGCAAGTCCCGTCCAAGCACGGCGCCGGCACGGTCTGGGGCAAGTTCTATGGCCCGAAGAACTACGAACCGGACCGTAAGTATCCGGTCGTGCTGTTCGTGCACGGCGCCGGCTACCTGCAGAACGTCAGCGACCGCTACCCGAACTACTTCCGCGAGCAGATGTTCCACAACATGCTCGTGCAGCAGGGCTACCTGGTCCTCGACCTCGACTTCCGCGCCTCGGCCGGCTACGGCCGCGACTGGCGCACCGCGATCTACCGCCAGATGGGCCATCCGGAGCTGGAGGATTATCTGGACGGCATCGACTGGCTGGTCGAGCACCACCAGGCCGACCGCGACCGCGTAGGCATCTACGGCGGCAGCTACGGCGGCTTCATGACCTTCATGGCGCTGATGCGCGAGCCGGGCCGCTTCAAGGCCGGCGCGGCGCTGCGCCCGGTCGCCGACTGGTCGCAGTACAACCACGCCTACACCGCCAACATCCTCAACACGCCCGAGATCGATCCGGAGGCCTATCTGAAGTCCTCGCCGATCGAATACGCCGACCGCCTGCAGGACCACCTGCTGATCAGTCACGGCATGATCGACGACAACGTGTTCTACAAGGACTCGGTGATGATGGCCCAGCGCCTGATCGAACTGCGCAAGGACAAGTGGGAGCTGGCGAGCTACCCGCTCGAGCGGCACGCCTACCAGCATCCGGCCTCGTGGTACGACCAGTACCGCCGCATCCACGAACTGTTCGAACGCACGCTCAAGTGACGCCTGCGCCGCTGCCGGCGGTCGAACTGCTGCGGCCGGCGCCAGGGAAGCGGCTGGCGCTGTTGGCCGTGTCGTTGGCGCTGGTCGGGCTGGCGGTCGCGGTCGGCGGCCGGCAGCCCGCGGTCGCCTGGAGCCTGGGCGGGATATTCGGGGCCTGTGCACTGCTGGCACTGGCCGGGCTGCTGCCCGGCGCCCACCATCTGCGGCTCGATTCCCACGGGCTGGAGGTGCGCGCGCTGTTCAGGACCACGCGCCTGGCCTGGAGCGACATCGCCCGATTCGGCACCACCCGGGTCGGCCTGCACCCGGTCGTCGGGCTGGACTTCGCCCCGCACGTCGATCGCGGCGCGCAGCTGCGGCGGGTCAACCGCGGCCTGAGCGGCTTCCACGGCGCCCTGCCCGATACCTACGGCCTGGGCGCCGAGGCACTCGCGGCCCGGCTGCAGCAGTGGCACCGGGCCCACGCGCCGGCCAGCGGGGATTGACCCGGATCAATGCCGACCGGGGCGACGCACCTACAATGCCCCGGATGAACGACACTTTCGACACGGTCCGGGACTACCTCACCGGGCTGCAGGACCGCATCTGCGCCGCAATCGAGCAGGCCGACGGCCAGGCCCGGTTTGCCGAGGACCTGTGGCAGCGCGCCGAAGGCGGCGGCGGCAGAACCCGGGTGCTCCGCGATGGCGCGGTGTTCGAGCAGGCCGGCATCGGCTTCTCCGACGTCAGCGGGACCCGGCTGCCGCCCTCGGCCAGCACCCACCGGCCGGAACTGGCCGGCGCGTCGTGGCGCGCCACCGGCGTGTCGCTGGTGTTCCACCCGCGCAACCCGCACCTGCCCACGACCCACGCCAACGTGCGCCATTTCCGCGCGATGCGCGACGGCGAAGTGGTGGCCTGGTGGTTCGGCGGCGGGTTCGATCTGACGCCGTTCTACCCGGTCGACGAGGACATCGCGCACTGGCACCGCACCGCGCGGGCGCTGTGCGAACCGTTCGGCGGTCAGGAACGCTACGAGGCCCACAAGCGCTGGTGCGACCAGTACTTCTTCCTCGGCCACCGTGCCGAGACGCGGGGCGTGGGCGGCTTGTTCTTCGACGACCAGCACGGCGATTTCGAGCACGAGTTCGCCTACATGCGGGCCGTCGGCGATGGCTTCCTCGATGCCTACTTGCCGATCGTCGCACGACGCCGCGACACGCCCTATGGCGAGCGCGAGCGGGAGTTCCAGCTCTATCGCCGCGGCCGTTACGTCGAGTTCAACCTGGTCTACGACCGCGGCACGCTGTTCGGGCTGCAGTCGGGCGGGCGCGCCGAATCGATCCTGATGAGCCTGCCGCCGCGCGTGCGCTGGGAATACGGCTACACGCCCGAGGCCGACAGCGCCGAGGCGCGGCTGGCCGACTACCTGCGCCCGCGCGACTGGCTCACCGAACTGGCCTGATCCCATGGCGGTGACAGCCCTCGACATCGCGCATCCGGACGTCGTGCCGGACTGCTTGCGCCAGCTCTACGGCGACGACCACGTGCTGGCTTTCGACAAGCCTGCCGGGCTGCTGTCGGTGCCCGGCCGCGGGCCGGACAAGCAGGACAGTATGGCCACCCGTGCCCGCGCGCAGTGGCCCGACGCGCGGGTGGTGCACCGGCTGGACATGGCGACCTCCGGGCTGATGCTGCTGGCCCGAGGCGCGGAGGCGCAGCGCGTGCTCGGAGCGGCATTCGAGGGACGTCGGGTCGAGAAGCGCTACATCGCGGTCGTCGACGGCTGGCCGACCGAGGAAGCCGGCGAGATCAACCTGCCGCTGCTGGTCGATTGGCCGGAGCGGCCCCGGCAGAAGATCGATCCGGTCGACGGCAAGCCGGCGCTGACCCGCTGGCGGGTGCTGCGGCGCGAGACCGCCGCCGACGGCGCACCGGTCGCCCGCCTGGTGCTGATGCCGGTGACCGGACGTAGTCACCAACTGCGCGTTCATCTGCAGGCGATCGGCCATCCGATTCTCGGCGACCCGCTGTACGCGCCCGAGCCTGCACAGCGCCGCGCCCCGCGCCTGCTGCTGCACGCCGAATCGCTCGAACTGCCCCACCCCGCCACCGGCGCACCGCTGCGCCTGCACTGCCCGACGCCGTTCTAGAAGAACACGGGTGATCGAGGATTGCGCTGATTGAATTCCAGCGCATGCTAATCACCTATATCTGCTTGAACGACGGGATAAACACTTATCTCCGAGTGTGGAGGACGGAGGTTCCACTCCGGGTGGGCAACCGCCTGGCGACCGGAAGCCGCTCCCCCCTCGGCAAGGCATCCTGCCTTGACTCGGGCGCGCGCCATCCATGGCGCGCTTGACGCGGCCGCCGGCCGCCAGCCGGCTGCCGAGTCCGCCACGTCATTGCCTTCGTTTAGGGCGCCCGAGCCCCCGGCTGGACGAAGTCGCAGGCCTTCGATCTCAGTGCGTCGCGATGGCCGGGGATTGCGCGGCGGGCCACGGATGGTCCACGGCGGCGAGTCAGCGATGTATGAATGACCAAAACCGGGGTCAGAGTGCAATTTCACCTCGTGAAATTGCACTCTGACCCCGGTTTGGACCGCTGATTTGGGGGCGAACGCCTGAGTAACGGCAACGCTGACCGCGAAGCGGCTTGACCGGAAGACGCGCGGCTTCCGGCGCGCTGGCTGCCGCCCATCCGGCGTCGAGCTCCAATACGTGGCAGGCGGACATAAAAAAGCCCCGTAGGCAGGGGG
This sequence comes from Luteimonas sp. gir, assembly GCF_037198055.1. Lineage (NCBI taxonomy): Bacteria > Pseudomonadati > Pseudomonadota > Gammaproteobacteria > Lysobacterales > Lysobacteraceae > Luteimonas > Luteimonas sp. gir. The sequence goes on along the minus strand of NZ_JBBAXQ010000001.1, from coordinate 699,210 downwards.
GGCCTACGGGGCTCGGGAACCGGGCTCGGGGAGAAGCCTGTTGGTTCCGGTCGATCACTCCAGGGGAAGGGAGGGATCTGCGACAGACCTTGCATCTGTCGCGAGTATGAGACCACTCGACGCATTGATGGTTCGTGAAGGCGACATTCAATTTTCGCGCAAATTCAGGCTGCATTTACTCCGTCGCGCTGCGCGCCCTGCATGCCGCAGCGCGGCAAATATAGCCACGCCGGCCCAGGTGCGCACGGGCCGCCTGGCCGGGATCAGTGCGCCTGATCCCAGTTGTCGCCGACGCCGCAATCGACCACCAGCGGCACCCGCAGCTGGGCGGCCTCTGTCATCCTCGGCACCACGCCGGCCAGCAGCGGCTCGACGAAGTCGGCATCGGCCTCGAACACCAGTTCGTCGTGCACCTGCAGGATCATTTTGGCCTGCGCGGCGTGGCCTGCCAGCCACTCGTCGACGGCGACCATCGCGCGCTTGATGATGTCCGCCGCGGTGCCCTGCATCGGCGCGTTGATCGCGGCGCGCTCGGCGCCCGCGCGCTGCGAGGCGTTGCCGCGCTGGATGAAGTCCAGGGTCAGGCGACGCCCGAACACCGTCTCGACGAAGCCGGTCTCGCGCGCCTGCTGGCGGGTCCGCTCCATGAAGTCGCGCACGCCCGGATAACGCGAGAAGTACAGCGCGATGTAGTCCTGGGCCTCGCCGCGGCCGACGCCGAGGTTGCGCGCCAAGCCGAACGCGCTCATGCCGTACATCAGCCCGAAGTTGATCGCCTTGGCCGCCCGGCGCTCGTTTGCAGTCACCTGGTCGAGCGGCCGACCGAAGACCTCGGCTGCGGTCGCGCGATGCACGTCGACCCCGGTCTCGAACGCGCCGATCAGACCAGCGTCCTCGGACAGGTGGGCCATGATCCGCAACTCGATCTGCGAGTAGTCGCACGCGACCAGCCGGCGACCCGGTGGCGCGATGAAGGCACGCCGGATGCGACGACCGTCGTCGGTGCGGATCGGGATGTTCTGCAGGTTGGGATCGGACGACGACAACCGCCCGGTCGCCGCGCCGGCCTGGTGGTAGCTGGTGTGCACGCGGCCGGTGTCGGGATTGATCATCTCCGGCAGCTTGTCGACATAGGTCCCGCGCAGTTTGGCCAGGCTGCGGTACTCGAGGATCACCCGCGGCAGTTCGTGCTGGTCGGCGATCGCCTCCAGCGCCTCTTCGTTGGCGCTGGGTTGGCCCTTGGGCGTCTTGACGACCGCCGGCAACCCCAGTTCCTCGAACAGCAGCGCGCAGACCTGCTTGGGCGAGTCGAGGTTGAACGTGCGTCCGGCCAGTTCGGTCGCCTTCTGTTGCGCGGCGAGCATGCGCTTGGACAGGTCCGCGCTCTGCCGGCGCAGTTCGTCGACATCGATGCACACGCCGTTGGCCTCGATCCGGGCCAGCACCGGCACCAGCGGCATCTCGATCTCGCCGTAGACCCGCGCCAGGCCGGGTTCGGCCTCGACCCGCGGCTTGAGCACGCGATGCAGGCGCAAGGTGATGTCGGCATCTTCGGCGGCGTAGCGGGTCGCGTCGTCGATGGCGACCTGCGAGAACGAGATCTGCTTGGCACCCTTGCCGGCGACATCCTCGAAGCGGATCGTGTCCACGCCCAGATGCCGCTTGGCCAGCGAGTCCATGTCGTGACGGGCGATGCCGGCATCGAGCACGAAGCTCTCGAGCAGGGTGTCGTCCGCGTAGCCGCGCAGGGCGACCCCGTGCCGACGCAGCACATGCAGGTCGTACTTGCCGTGCTGGCCGAGCTTGCGCCGCGCCGGGTCCTCGAGCACCGGCCGCAGCGCCTCAAGCACCTGGGTGCGATCGAGCTGGGTGGGCGCGCCCGGATAGTCGTGCCCGAGCGGAATGTAGGCCGCCCGACCCGGCTCGACCGCCACGCTCAAGCCGACCAGGTTGGAACGCATCGCATCGAGCGCGTCGGTCTCGGTGTCGAACGCGAACTCCTCGGCATCGCGCAACTGGGCGATCCAGGCCTCGAGACGCTCGGTCGTGAGCACGGTCTCGTACGCGCCCGGTGCCGACAGCGCCGGGTCGACCTCGACCGGCGGTGCCGGCGCCGTCGTCGCAGCGGCCGCGGCCGGACCGCCGCCTTCGAGCTCGCGCAGCGCCTGGGTGAAGCCGTAGCGGGCGTAGAGCCCGCGCAGCGCGTCGGTCGCGGGTTGGCGCAGCACCAGGGTGTCGGGCCCACCGTCGAGCGGCACGTCGGTGCGGATCGTCGCCAGCGTGCGGCTGAGCGGCAACTGGTCCAGCACTTCGCGCAGGTTCTCGCCGATCTTGCCCTTGATGTTGGCCGCGGCCGCGATCACGCCGTCGAGCGACTCGTACTCGGCCAGCCACTTGGCCGCGGTCTTCGGCCCGCACTTGGGCACGCCGGGGATGTTGTCGATGCTGTCGCCCATCAACGCGAGCATGTCGACGATCTGGTCGGGGCGGACGCCGAACTTGTCGTGCACCGCCGCCTCGCTGTCCATGCGGCTGCCGCTCATCGTGTTGACCAGGGTGATGCCCGGGCGCACCAACTGCGCGAAGTCCTTGTCGCCGGTCGAGATCGTGGTCGCGATACCGGCCTCGGCGGCCTGCACGGCGAGCGTGCCGATCACGTCGTCGGCTTCGACGCCGGGCATGCGCAGGATCGGGAAGCCCAGCGCCTCGACGATGTCGCACATCGGATCGACCTGCGCGCGCAGGTCATCGGGCATCGGCGGGCGGTTGGCCTTGTAGGCGGCGTAAAGATCGTCGCGGAAGGTGCGCCCCGGCGCATCGACCACGAACGCCGCGTAGTCGGGCGCCTCCTTGAGCGTGGCGCGCAGCATATTGACCACGCCAAACAGCGCGCCGGTCGGCTCGCCATCGGCGTTGGACAGCGGCGGGAGCGCGTGGAAGGCGCGGTACAGGTACGAGGACCCGTCGATCAGAATCAGGCGTTTCGTCATCCGCAGATTCTACGGCGTCGGCCGTGGGCGCCGCGTTCGACCCCATCCGCCGGGCCGGGACGTTCACCCTCCAGACCCCTCCGGGCGCACCGACGATGACGGAATCCGAACGCTGTGTCGCGATAATCGCCCCCTGCCAAGGGGGTCTGGATGACCATCGCCTGCCATGGCCGGCCTTCGGGGCGGCCTTTCGTCCAATGCGCGCCGCAGCCGGGAGCTGCGCAATGACGGTGCCCGATCCCGGCACACCGCCGACGGTGGACTGGGCGGCCCGCGACGCCTGCCGCAATTGCGGCGCGGCCCGCGGCGGCGCGCCGTACTGCGGCCAGTGCGGTCAGAAGGCCGCCCATCGCCTGGGGCTGGGCGACCTGCGCCAGGAGACCTGGCAGAAATGGCGCCTGTTCGAATTGTCGGTCGCACGCACCGCCGGGCGCCTGCTGCTGCGCCCGGGCACCGTTGCGCGCGAGTACGTCGAGGGCGCGCGCAGCCGCCACGTGCATCCGCTCAAGCTACTGCTGATCAGCGTGGCGCTGTTGCTGCTGGTGCTCGACACCACAGGCTTCCTGCGCGCGGGCGACCAGTCTTACCTGGGCGCGATGGCGATGATGCAGCGCTACGCCAACTGGACGTTCACGCTGGGCATCTTCGCCGTCGTCGCCAGCTCGCTGCTGGTGTTCGGGCGTCGCCGCTACAACCTCGTCGAGCATCTGGTGCTGGCCGCCTATGCGTATGCGGTGATCATCGGCCTGAATCTGGTCAACCAACTGCCGCTGCTGGTCATCCGCGACCCGGCGCTGGTGCTGCCCTGGCGCGAAGCCGCCAAGTGGTACATGTACGCGGTCAAGGGCGTGGTGCTGGCGCTCGCGTTCCACCAGTTCTTCGAACTCGACCTGCGCCGCGACGCCTGGCGCCTGGTACTGGCACTGGCGGTGTTCGTCGCCGTCGACTGGCTGCTGCGACGCGCCTACGTCCATGCCATCGTCGCGCTGCTGTATGCGCGCGCCGCCTGATCTTCTCCGACCGACTGCCAGAGGAAATGCCCATGTCCCGACGCTCCCTGCACCGCCTGGTCCGCCCGTTGCCGGCCGCGCTGCCACTGGCCCTGCTGCTCGCTGCCTGCGGCGAGCGCGATGCTGCGCCCGCCGCACCCACCGCCGCGTCCGGCACGGCAGCCCCCAGCCGCGCCGAACTCGTCGAGCAACTCGCCTCGACGCTGCAGGCCTGCTCCTACGACGGCCGCCCCGAACGCCTGGACCCGGCGACGCTGACCGGCACGCCGCCAGCCGATTGCCGCAGCATGGTCGAACGCGTCATGGGCTATACCGGCCTGCCGCAGAACTTCGTGGTCACCGAAGGGCCGGTCGCCAATGCCGCCGCGGTGATCCTGCTCGACGAACAGCGGGTCCCGCAGCGGGTGATCGCCTTCAACCGCGATTTTCTCGGCGAGGTCCGCGCGGCGACCAACGGCAATCCCTGGGCGCCGGTGAGCATCATGGCGCACGAGATCGGCCACCACCTGTCCGGGCACACGATCACCGGCACCGGCAGCCAACCGCCGATCGAGCTGGAGGCCGACAAGTTCAGCGGCTTCGTGCTGCAGCGCATGGGCGCCAGCCTCGCCGATGCCAAAAGCGCGATGCAGTCGCTGGGGGCCGATCACGTCACCGCGACCCACCCGGCCCGCAACGACCGGTTGGCGGCGATCCAGGACGGCTGGATGGAAGCCTGCACCCAGGCCGGGCAGACCGGCTGCCAGGCCGGTGCGGGCACCGGCACCGCGCCGCCGCAGGCGCCGCCCCCGGCCCGCAGCGCCACCGTCCACCTGCCGGCGCCATCGGCGACGACGATCCCGCTCAAGTACGGCCGTTTCGTCGTCGACGAGACCGGGCGGCTCGACCCCGAGCTGCTCAAGGGCCTGGAGGCGACGCTCTATGACCTGGCGCAGAAGCAGGGCATCGAGCTGGCGCTGCTGGTCGTCGACGACCTGCACGGCATGAGTGCGCAGGACTATGCCTGGACGATGCTGCGCCAGCTGCGCATCGGCAAGCTGGACTTGGGCAACGGCGGCGTGTTCGTCGTTGCGCCCAACCAGGGCACCTCAGCGGTCGCCTATGCGCCCGGCGTGGCCAAGCAGCTCGAGTTCGGCAACCCGCCCAAGCAATTCGACAGTTGGACGGCCGAGACCTGGCAGCGTTACTGCCTGGACGACGACGGCTGCGGTATCTCGACCCGGAGCCTGCTCAACATCGTCGAATCCCAGGTGCGGGTGCTCACCAGCAGCGGCCGGACCTTCCGGATCCGCTTCAACGACATCCAGGAGATCGTCGACTACACCGCCGAACGTCAGGCCGAGCGCGCGGCCGGACGGCCGTGGGACGACGCACGCGATCAGACCATCGGCGCACTGGTGCGCTTCAGCGCGACGGTCAAGAACCTGCAGCCGTCACCGGCGCAGTTCAAGGTCAACGAGGCGATCCTCAAGGATGGCCGCTGGCGCGCCCTTGTGGTCGAAACCGAGGCAGGCAACGAGGTCACGCTGTACATGCAGCCGCAGACCGAGCAGCTGATGCCCGGTGGACGACTGGAGACCGGACGGCGCTACACCTTCGTCGGCGAGTTGACCACGCCCGGCCAGTTCCACAGCAGCGCCGGCGTGCAGCAGGGCAACACGCAGCTGTGGCTCTTCAGCTACGACCCGTTGCAATAGCCGCCACTGGTGCGCGCACGGCAGTTGCACGCCGTGCGCGCATAATGGCGGTCCGCCCGCTGGAGATCTGCCATGTCCGCCTCCCGTACCGCTGTGCTCGCGATCGCGCTGCTGGGGTTGTCCGCTTGCGCCAGTCCCGGCGGCGCGCTGCCTGACGGCATCCCGGCCGATGCCGAGCAGGTGACCCGGACCGAATCCAACGGCGACCGCATCACCGAGTTCCGCGTGGCCGGCCAATTGCGCGCGGTGCAAGTGGTGCCCTCGCGCGGCCCGGCGTACTTCCTCTACGACCGCGACGGCGACGGCAGCATCGACAGCGACCGCGACGACGTCCCGCAGACCTACTTCAAGCTGTTCGGCTGGTAAGCCCGCAATGGGCGACGCGCTGCAGGTCGCGCTGGTCGGGTACGGCCTTGCCGGCCGGGTGTTCCATGCGCCGTTGATCGCGGCGACGCCCGGCCTGCGGTTGCACACGGTGGTCTCGCGCAACCCGGAGCGCGTGCGCGTCGACCATCCCGATGCGCGCGTGTACAGCGATCCGTACGAAGCATTCGCCGACCCGGCGATCGACCTGGTCGTGCTGGCCTCGCCCAACGTCACGCATGCCCCCTTGGCGATCGCCGCGCTCGCCGCCGGACGTCACGTCGTGATCGACAAACCGATGGCGATCGATCTGGACGAGGCGCGGACCGTCGCCGAGGCGGCACGCGCCTCCGGTCGCCTGCTCAGCGTGTTCCACAACCGGCGCTGGGACGCCGATTTCCTGGCACTGCGCGCACTCATCGCGGCGGGCACGCTCGGTCGCATCACCGAGGTGCACTCGCATTTCGACCGCTTCCGACCCGAGGTCCCCGACCGCTGGCGCGACCGCGCCGAGCCCGGCGCAGGGATCTGGCTCGATCTGGGGCCGCATCTGGTCGACCAGGCGCTGCAACTGTTCGGCCTGCCCGATGCGGTGCAGGCCGACATCGCACTGCAGCGCGACGCTGCGCAGGTCGACGACTGGTTTCACGTCGTGCTGCGCTACGGCCGTCTGCGCGTGGTGCTGCACGCCGGCGCGCTGGTCCCCGGCGCCGGCTTGCGCTTCGCGGTGCACGGCACCGGCGGCAGCTGGCTCAAGCACGGGCTGGATCCGCAGGAGGCCGCGCTGCGCGCCGGCCAGCGTCCGAGCGGAGCGGACTGGGGCGTCGATCCGGCGCCTGGCCACCTGCTGCGCGTCGGCGATGACGGCGCGGTACACGAGGCGCCCTCGCCCGCCCCGGCCGGCGACTATCGCCATTACTACGTCGGCCTGCGTGCGGCGATCGCTGAGGGCGCACGCCTTCCGGTCGCACTCGACGAGGCGCTCGATGTCATGCGGGTGCTGCAGGCCGGCATCGACAGCGCCGCGCGCGGACAGGTCGTGGCGCTGTAGCGACGGCGCCTGGGTCTGCGGCGCCGGGTGCGAGGCCGCGGGTCGTGTGCGAGTGATCGCATCTAGGTTGAACACACGCACGGCGCCCGGTCTGAGGCGCCGTGCGTGCAGCGGCAATGGGTTACTTGCGCAGCAGTTCGTCCACCAGCGTATCGGCGCCGTACACCGACTTCAGCGCCTCGACGATCGCGCCGCTGTGCACCGAGACCGTGCGATTGCGCGTCGGGTCGTACCAGAAGCTGCCGCCCAGCGAATGGATGTTGCCGTCGAACGCCAGGCCGACGACCCGCGCGTCGCGATCGATCACCGGACTGCCGGAATTGCCGCCGATGATGTCGTTGGTGCTGACGAAGTTGAAGCGCGTGTCGCCGGCGATCCGCGCCTGGGCATCCAGCCAGCGCTGCGGCAGCGCGTACGGCGCCGCCCCGGTGTTGCGGGCGAACACCCCGTCCATCGTCGTGAACGGCGTGATGGCCTTGCCATTCTCCTCCCAACCGGCGATATCGCCGTACGACAGCCGCAGCGTGAACGTCGCATCCGGGTAGACCGTCGTGCCGAGCTTGTCGAAGCGCACTTTGGCGATCTGCGTCGCAGCGCGCGACTCGATCGCGCCCACCTCCGATTCCTGACGCTGGCGCACCGCACGCGCCGGCGCATCGACCGCACGCGCGAGCTGGATGAAGGGGTCGTCGGACGCCGCGATCGCCGCGGCGCCGCCCGTCCACAGGCGTTCGCGCTCGGCGACATCGGCCAGCGTCGAGCCTTCGACCAGCGCTTTGGCCACCTGCGCCGGCGAGCGGTCGCCGAGCACCGACTTGACCAGCGGGTCGTCGGTGCCGAGCAGTTCGCGCAGCTTGGTCAGCGACCAGGTGAGCTTGGCGGTCTCGAACGCTGGGTAGACGGGCGCGGTGCTCAGCAGGGTCTGGCGCAGGCGTCCCTGGCCGGCGTCGTGGAACTCCGGCAACCGCGCGTCGTTGGGCTTGGCGCGCTCGTCGGCGCCACGCACCAGCGTGCGCGCGATCGAGAACAGCCGCGAGTCGAAGCCCCGGCCCTGTTCGAGCAGCATGTAGGGCACCGCGATCTGCCGCGCGGTGACCTGCGCGGCCTCGACCTCGCGCCACGGCGTGGCATCGACACCTTCGCGCAGCCGCGCTTCTTCCGCGCGCTTGGCGGCAAACACCTGCGGATCGAGCAGCGCCTGCAACTGGCCGCGATAGACCTTGTAGCTGTTGTCGGTGAACGTCAGATCCGATTGCGCCTGGCGGGCGGCCTCCTCATCGAGCCGGCCGTACTCGCCGAGCATCGCACGGCGCTCGGCCAGCCATAGCAGGGTATTGATCAGGCTGACATCGCGCACCGTCTCCAACTGGGCGACGGTGAGCTGGCGCTGGGTGCGCCCCGGATGACCGGTGACCATCACCAGGTCGCCGGCCTGCGCGCCCTCGGGCTTGAGCGTGAAGTGATGCTCGACCGTCGCCGGCTTGCCGTCCTCATAGGCGCGCAGCAGCGCGGCATCGAGGTTGTAGCGCGGGAAATTGAAATTGTCCGGATCCCCGCCGAAAAAGCCGACCGCATACTCGGGCGAGAACACCAACCGCACGTCCGAATAGCGGTGGTAGCGGTAAAGATGCTGCTGGCCGCCGTTGTAGAGCTCCACGACGTCGCAGCGCGTGGTGTCGGCCGCATTGCCGACGCATTCGGACTCGATGCGCGCCTTCTCGGCGTTGCGCGCGTCGACGTAAGCCTGGCCCTGCTTGCCCTCGGCGGCCGTGGCCACGCGCGCACTGACATCGGTGATCGCGCGCAGCACGTTGAGCTCCTCGGCCGGGCATTGCAGCTCTTCGCCGCGGGCCGCGGCGACGAAGCCTGCGTTCTGCAGATCGCGCTGCGGCGACGACAGGCCCTGCACGCAGCCGACCACGCAATGGGCATTGGTCAGCACCAGGCCTTCGGGCGAAACGAACGAGCCCGAACAGCCACCCGCCAGGCGCACCGACGACTGCATCGCGTGATCGACCCAGGCCTGGTCGGGCGAGAAGCCGTACTGGGCCTTGAGCGCATCGCGCGGCAGATTGTCGAGTGTCCACATGCCCTCGGCGGCCTGGCCGGCCAACGGCAAGGCCAGTGCGACGAGAACGACGACGCGCATACGCGACATCAGCCGCGACGATGATGGGGTCTGGGGCGCCATGGGCGACTCTCCGGGTTGAAGTGGCCGCGCGGGCCGGACCTGCACAGCCTAGGGCCTGACGTGACGGTGGCGCGAGACCCGGAGGTCATGACGCGGGCAGGAAGTTTGCGGGCCCGGCGCCTTCACGTACGATGCGGCGAGCGGAGGCCGCGCTGCATCCGCCGCGTCCCGAGCGAGAGCCCGCATGAGCCGATCCGAACGTCGCCGCCCAGCCCCGGCCGATCCGGCCACCCTGCGCCGGGGCCTGACGCCCGAGCAGGCGGCCGCGATCGCGACCCTCGAGGCGCTGGGCTGGGAACTGCGCTTCGTGCGCCGCCCGCTGTTCCGGGACCCGGTCCCGGTCGTATTCGAGAAGGCCGGCGCGCGATGGCTGGTGGTCGAAGGCGACGGGCGGCTCAACGAGTCGCCGGGGTTCGCGCTGCGCGAGTAGCAGCCCGTGCGACGGCACCGCCCTCGCAGGCACAGCGGCTCAGGTCATCGCACGATCAGCACCGGCAGTTCGCTGCGTGCCACGACCGCCTGGGTCTGGCTGCCGAGCAACAGCCGGCCCAACCCCCGCCGTCCGTGGGAGGCCATCACCACCATGTCGATGCCGCGCGCCTGCGCGGTCTCGAGGATCGCATCGGCTGGCGGCTGCTCGACCACGAACAGGGTCGTCGCTTCGACACCGTGCCGCGATGCGGCCTGCTTCGCGGCGGCGAGCACGTCGTCGGCATGGGCCTGGGCGGCGGCGCGGTAGTCTTTCAGGAATTCGTCGAAGCCGACCAGCCCGCTGGGATCGGTCAATGCGGTGTTCCAGGGCTCGGACACGGTGACGATGGTCAGCGACGCACCGAGGCCTGCGGCGAGCGTGGCCGCGTGCTCGACACCGCGCGCGGCGAGTTCCGATCCATCGGTGGCGACAAGGATATTGCGGTACATGGCCTGCTCCCGGGAATGACGAGGGTCGTCTCGAATATACCCCCGTCACCCGACCGGGCCGGCGCGGCCGAACGTCGCAACCCGTGCTCCCTGAGGCGGTGCGCTACGCCGGCTGCAGATTCGCGTAAGCCATCACCAGCCACTTGCTGCCGACCTCGTCGAAGTTGACCTGCACGCGCGCATGCGCGCCGTCGCCCTCGATATCGGTCACGGTGCCAGCACCGAACTTCGCATGCGTCACGCTCTGGCCCAGGCGCACGCCGACCGATGGCGCCAAGCTGGCATGGCCGTAGTCGGGACGCTGCCGCTGCGGGAACGTCGCGCGCGTGGCCTGTACCTTCGGCCGCACTTCGTGCAGCAGGGCGGGCGGGATCTCGCGCAGGAAGCGTGACGGCACACCGAACATGTCCTGGCCGTGCAGGCGGCGCGCCTCGGCGTAGGTCAGCACCAGCTTCTGCCGTGCGCGGGTGATGCCCACGTAGGCCAGCCGGCGCTCCTCCTCCAGCCGGCCGCTTTCCTCCGCAGTGCGCGCGCTCGGAAACAGGCCTTCCTCCAGGCCGACCAGGAACACCAGCGGGAACTCCAGACCCTTGGCACTGTGCAGCGTCATCAGCTGCACGCCGTCCTCGCCGGCCTGCGCCTGGCCTTCGCCGGCTTCAAGCGCGGCATAGGCCAGGAACGCGACGAGTTCGGTGAGCTGCGCGCTCTCTTCGTCGTCGCCGCGCACGAAGCGCGAGGCCACCGAGACCAGTTCGTCGAGGTTTTCGACCCGCGAATCGGCACTGCCCTTCGACTCGTTGGCGTAGTGCACGCGCAGGTTGGAGCGTGCGAGCACATGATCGATCTTGTCTTTCAGCGACAGCTCGGCGACCTCGCCGGCCAGCGCGTCGATCAGTTGGGCGAAGCCGGCCAGCGCGTTACGCGCGCGGCCCGCGAGCCCGCCGCCCTGCGCGCAGCGCAGCGCCGACTCCCACAATGGGATCGCATGCTCGCGTGCCTGCCGACGCACCTCGTCGAGCGTGCGCTCGCCGATGCCGCGCGGCGGCGTGTTGACCGCACGCTCGAACGCCGCGTCGTCGTCGCGGTTGGCGATCAGGCGCAGGTAGGCCAGCGTGTCCTTGATCTCGGCGCGTTCGAAGAAGCGCACACCGCCGTAGACGCGGTAGGGCACCTGCTCGGCGACCAGTTGCTCTTCCATCGCGCGCGACTGCGCATTGCTGCGGTAGAGCACCGCGATGTCGCCGTGGCTGCCACCGTCCCGGACCCACTGCAGCGCGCGCTCGACCACGTAGCGCGCCTCGTCGATCTCGTTGTAGGCCGCGTACAGGTCGATCGGATCGCCCTCGCCGCTGTCGGTCCACAGCTGCTTGCCGAGCCGGTCGGGGTTGTGCGCAATGACCGCGTTGGCCGCGCCCAGGATGTTGGCGCTGGAGCGGTAGTTCTGCTCGAGCCGGATCGTCTGCGCGCCCGGATAGTCGCGCAGGAAGCGCTGCACGTTTTCGACCTTCGCGCCGCGCCAGCCGTAGATCGCCTGGTCGTCGTCGCCGACGATGAACACCTTGCCGGTGTCGCCCGCGAGCACGCGCACGAATGCGTACTGGATCGCGTTGGTGTCCTGGAACTCGTCGACCAGCAGATGCCCGAAGCGCTGGCGGTAGTGCGCGAGCAGCGCCGGCGTATCGCGCAGCAGTTCGTGTGCGCGCAGCAGGATCTCGGCAAAATCAACTAGGCCGGCCCGGTCGCAGCGCTCCTGGTACAGCGCATACGCCTTGAGCATCACGCCCGACCATTCGTCGCCGCCATCCTGGATGTGCTGCGGCCGCTTGCCTTCGTCCTTCTGCGCGTTGATCCACCAGGCGATCTGCCGCGGCGGAAAGCGCGCGTCGTCGAGCTCGAGCTGCTGGACCACGCGCTTGACCAGCCGCAGCTGATCGTCGCTGTCGAGAATCTGGAAGCCCTCGGGCAGCTTCGCATCCTGCCAGTGCAGGCGCAGCAGGCGGTGCGCCAGGCCGTGGAAGGTGCCGATCCACATGCCGCGCGCGCCGTTGCGCAGTTGCGCGTCCACCCGATGCCGCATCTCGGCCGCGGCCTTGTTGGTGAAGGTCACGGCGAACACGCCGTAGGCCGGCACCCCGAAGACTTCGTTGAGCCAGGCGATGCGGTGCGTCAGCACGCGGGTCTTGCCGCTGCCGGCGCCGGCCAGAACGAGATAGTGCGAATCGGGCGCCGAGACAGCTTGGCGCTGGGCTGCATTCAGCCCATCGAGCAGGTGCGAGACATCCATCCCCGCATTCTACGCCCCTCCCAAAACCGGGGTCAGAGTCGATTGATCGTCGCGCCGGAACGAGGTCGTCATTCAGAGGCTCGAAGCCGGAGTCAGCTCCACCGCAAAATCGACTCTGACCCCGGTTTTTGGGTCAGTGAGCGGCGTGTTCGCGGCGGGCGCTGCTGCCGGTCATCAGCTTGTCGGTGTAGGCAATGCCGATCGCCGAGAGGATGAAGCCGCCATGGATGATCGTCTGCCACATGACGCCGGCGGTGGTGACCTTGGTGCAGGCCGGCGCGGCGAGCGACAGCCCGCCAGCGATCGCCTGAGCGTGGGCGGCCGCCGCGGCGATGGCATCAGCGGTGCCGCACACCGGCAGGCCGACTTCGCCAGCGGCGATGAAGGTCTTGAGCAGGTGGATCGACGAGATGCCGATGATCGCCATCGCCAGCTTGACCTTGAGCACGCTGGCATTGACGTGACTGAGCCACTCAGGCTGGTCGGGATGGCCCTGCAGACCCAGGCGCGAGACGAAGGTCTCGTAGCCGCCGACGATCACCATCACCAGCAGATTGGAGATCATCACCACGTCGATCAGGCCCAGCACCAGCAGCATGATCCCCTGCTCGGTCAGCGTCGTGGCGCCGTGGACCAGGTGCCAGAGCTCCTTGACGAACAGGAACACGTAGACGCACTGGGCGACGATCAGGCCCAGGTACAGCGGCAGCTGGAGCCAGCGCGACCCGAAGATCACGTAGGACAGGGGGTTGAGGCGCGGCGGCACGGACAGCGGGGTCGACATGGGGGGAGCCTGCGGGAGGTGCGCGGAGCGTAACGAGGGTCCGTGACTTTGCCAATCGCGGGCCGCACAGGCGGATGGGCACGCGTCAGCTGCCCGCCGAGACGTCGCTCCCGGGCGGTCACGGAGCCGGAGGCCCTCCGCCGCGGCCGGCGCCGGGCGCCCTGTTCGGCGCGCGACTCCGGCGGTCGGGGCGAGTCACCGACGCCCCGCGCACATTGACAGCGTTGTCATGCCCTCGTACAAGGACCGGTCGGCGCCATCAGACGCCGCGTGTTCCGGATCTGGGAGGGTCGAGGATGCCGATCGAGACGGCCGTTGCCGACGCGCCGCGACAGCGCGCGGCCGCGCGTGTATGGCGCGGCTGCACGAGAAACCGTCGCGGACTCAGCGCGCCGGCGCGGTGCTCATCGAGTACGGCGCCTCGGCGTCCGCGCCGGGCCAATCGCGGTTGGGGGCGGCCTGCATGGTGAAGCGCAGCTCGCCGCCGGCCAGGATCTCGTCGTGACGCAGGAATGCGCGCCGCAGCGGCTGGCCGTTGAGGGTCGCCGCGCCGATGTAGCCGTGCCCTTCCGCCAGACCATCGGCAACGATGGTGAAACGCTTGCCGTTGGGCAGGTCGAGTGCGGCGCGCGGCAGGAACGGTCGGCCGATCACGTACTCGCCGCTGCCCGGCGCGACCGGGTAGAAGCCCAGCGCGGTGAACAGGTACCAGGCCGACATCTGGCCCAGGTCGTCGTTGCCCGCCAGGCCGTCGGGGCGGTCGGCGTACTGGCTCGCCATGATCGTCCCCAGGCGTGCCTGGGTGCGCCAGGGCTGGCCGGCATGCGCATAGAGATAGGCCACATGGTGGCTGGGCTCGTTGCCGTGGGCATACCAGCCGATCAACCCAGTGATGTCCTCCATGTGTTCGAAGATCGCCGGGTCGACCTCGGCCTCGAACACCGCGTCCAGCTTGTCAAGCAGCGCGTCGGCCCCGCCGTGGGCGGCCGCCAGACCGGCGACGTCATGCGGCACGTACCAGGAGTACTGCCAGGCATTGCCCTCGGTGTAATCGGTGCCGTAGCCGCTGGCGGTCGGGTCGAACGGCACCCGGAAGCTGCCGTCGCGGTTGCGGGCGCGCATGAAGCCGGTCGCAGGATCGAAGGCGTTGCGCCAGTTCGCCGCGCGCCGGGCGAAATCGCGCGCGACCGCGTCGCGCCCCATCGCCTGGGCCATCCGCGCAATCGTCCAGTCGCCGTAGGCGTACTCGAGCGTCTTCGAGGCGGCCTCGCCTTCTTCGTCGATCGGCACCCAGCCCAGTTCCATGTACTGGCGCAACCCGTCGTAGGGGCCGTAGGACGCACTGGCGGTCATCGCCTCGAGCGCGGCGTCGGCGTCGAAGCCGCGGATGCCTTTCAGATACGCGTCGGCGATCACCGGCACCGCGTGGTAGCCGATCATCGTCCAGGTCTCCTGGCCATGGAACGACCACACCGGCAGGATCCCGTACGGGCTGTGGCGGCGGTGCGCGAGCAGCGAGTCGACGAAATCGGCATTGCGCTTCTCGGGCTGCACCAGCGTCAGCAGCGGATGCAGCGCGCGGTAGGTATCCCACAGCGAGAACGTCGAGTAGTGAGCGAAGCCGTCGGCGTTATGGATCGCCTGGTCCGGGCCGCGATAGCGCCCGTCGACGTCCATGAACAGCGTCGGGCCCAGCAGCGTGTGGTAGAGCGCGGTGTAGGCGCTGCGGCGGTCGTGCTCGGGCGCGTCGATGTCGAGCACCGACAGCGCCTGCGTCCACTGCGCCCGGGCCTGCGCGTGCACGCGATCGAAGTCGAAATCCGGCACTTCCGCGTCGAGATTGGCGATCGCGCCGGCCTCGTCGACCGACGAGATCGCGACCTTGATCACCAGCGGTGCGTCGAGCTTGCCGAAATCGAAGGTCCCCACCAGTTGCCGGCCCTCGATCTGCGCGCGTTCGCCGGGGCTGCGATCGGCCGGCGGCGCGAAGCCCTTGTAGAGGATGTCGGTCTCGGTGTTGTGGAAGGCATGGCCTTGCAGCGGCCGCGAAAAGCGCATCGCAAAGTACAGCTGCCGGCCCGGCGCCCAGCCCCGGGTCTCGCGGAAGCCGGTGATCGTGCCATCGGGCATGCGCCGCAGCCGCGACCACAGGATCTTGCCCGGGTAGTCGTACATCGACGTGCGCAGGTCCAGCAGCACGCGCGCGTCCTCGCCCGCCGGAAAGGTGTAGCGGTGCACGCCAGCACGGGCGCTGGTGGTCAGTTCGGCCCGCACGCGGTAATCGTCGAGCGTGACCGCGTAGTAGCCGGGCTGCGCCACCTCGTCGTCGTGGCGGAAACGCGAGGCGTAGCCGCTGCCGGGGCGATCAGGGTCGCCGCGTTCGAGCCGCTCGGGTCCGGTGGTCGGCATCAGCAGCACATCGCCGAGGTCGGAGTGACCGGTGCCCGAGAAATGGGTGTGCGAGAAGCCGACGATGCTGGTGTCGTCGTAGCGATACCCCGCGGCCCAGTCGTAGCCCTTCTCGCGCGGCTGGATACGGGTGTCGGGGCTGAGCTGGACCATGCCGAAGGGCACCGTCGCACCGGGATAGGTATGGCCCTCGCCGCCGGTGCCGATGAACGGATCGACCGCGCCGTAGGCCTTGTCACCCACCGTGCCCGGATCGGCCAGTGCCGCCCCCATTCCCAACACCGCGCCCATCGCCACCGTCATCGCTGCCCCCAGCCTGGCCATCGCGCCCTCGTTTGTATCGATTCAATTCGCCCGACCCTAGCATCCGAGGCCGTTTCCCGCATGTTGCATTGCAAGATGCCGCCCGACTTCGGCAGCGTCACCATGTCCGACCTTCAATCGGTTCAAGGGACGATCCTGTCGGGACGGCGGCGCACGATGCCGCCCGCCACCACCGCCTACCCCATCGCCCGCACGACATTGCGCGTGCGCGCCCGCCGTTCCTTTTCCAACGTCCCGACGCAGGCCACCGGAGCCGACGCATGAGCACATCCCGTTCCACGATGTCCAATTCCGCCGCAATCGCGGTGGTGAGCCTGATCTTTCTGACCTGGGGCGGCCTGACCAGCCTCAATGATGTGCTGATTCCGCATCTCAAGGCCGTGTTCTCGATGAACTACGTGCAGACGCTGCTGATCCAATTCACGTTCTTCGGCGCGTACTTTCTGATGTCGATCCCTGCCGGCACGGTGGTCTCGCGCATCGGCTACAAGGCCAGCATCGTCGTCGGCCTGCTGGTGGCCGCGGCCGGCGCGGCGCTGTTCTTCCCGGCCGCCCGCCTGCCCTCGTACGGCCTGTTCCTGACGGCGCTGTTCGTGCTGGCCTCGGGCATCACGCTGCTGCAGGTCTCCGCCAATCCCTACATCGCGCTGCTGGGCCCGCCCGAGTCCTCGCACAGCCGGCTCACCTTCGCCCAGGCGCTCAACTCGTTCGGCACGACCGCGTTCCCGTACTTCATCGGCCCGCTGATCCTGGCCGGCACGGTGCTGGGGGCGGACCAGATCGCCGCGATGCCGATGGCCGACCAGATCGCCTACCGCGCCTCGGAAGCGCGCTCGGTCGAGCTGCCCTATCTGATGCTGGCCGGCGGCCTGCTGTTGCTGGCGGTGTTCGTGGTGACGATGCGGATTCCCTCGCTGCGCGCAGAGGGCGCATCGACCCATGACCCGCACACCTTCCGGGAAGCACTGGCCCACCCGCACCTGCGCTGGGGCGTGCTCGGCATCTTCATGTACGTCGGCGCTGAAGTCGCGATCGGCAGCTTCCTGATCAACTACATGGCCGAGCCCGCGATCGGCGGACTGAGCGAAGCGGCGGCCTCGCGCTTCCTGGCGTTCTACTGGGGCGGCGCGATGGTCGGCCGTTTCATCGGTGCGGCCTTGATGACCAAGATCGACGCACGCCGGCTGCTCGCGTTCGCTGCGGTCATGGTGTGCGTGCTGCTGACGGTGACGATGACCAGCAGCGGCAGCATCGCGATGTGGAGCGCGCTGGCCGTCGGCCTGTTCAACTCGATCATGTTCCCGACCATCTTCACCACCGCGATCGAGCGCCTGGGCACGCTGACCAGCAAGGCGTCGAGCCTGCTGGTGATGGCGATCGTCGGCGGCGCATTGATTCCGCTGGCGCAGGGCGCACTGGCCGACCGCGTCGGCATCCAGCTGTCGTTCGTCATTCCGCTGGTCTGCTACGTCTACATCATCTGGTACGGGCTGCGCGGTTCGCGGGTGCGTGGCGATGCGCTCGCACCCGCCGGCACGCCAGCGCCCCGCCCGAGCGCGATGCACTGATGGAGCGCACGCGCGGCACCATCGCCTGCTTCGGCGAGGCGCTGATCGATTTCCGTGCCGAGCCGGCGACCGCCGGCCAGGCGCGGCGGTTCGTCGAACAACCCGGCGGCGCACCGGCGAATGTCGCGGTCGGCATCGCCACACTCGGCGGCACGGCGCGCTTCGTCGGCATGCTGGCGCAGGACATGTTCGGCGACACCCTGGAGGCAGCGTTGCGGCAGCACGGCGTCGACACCTCGCAGGTCCGACGCACCGACGCCGCGCCGACGGCGCTGGCCTTCGTCTCGCTCGCCGACGACGGCGAGCGCAGCTTCAGCTTCTACCGCCCACCGGCTGCGGACCTGTTGTTCACCGAACGCGATTTCGCCGATGACGCCTTCGCCGACGTGACCGCACTGCACGCCTGCTCCAACAGCCTGACCGAGCCGGCCATCGCCCAGGCCACCTTGCACGGCATGGCACGCGCCGCACGCGAGGGCGCGCTGGTGAGCTTCGATCTCAATCTGCGTCCGGCGTTGTGGCCGGCGGGAACCGATCCGACGCCCACGCTGTGGCGCGCGCTCGCACAGGCCCATCTGGTCAAGCTCAGCGCAGAGGAACTGACATTCCTTGCCGGCGACGGCGACCCAGCCGCAGCCGTTGCGCGCATTCTGCAGACGGCCAGCGTGCTCGTCGTCACCGACGGCGCCGCACCGATCCGCTGGTGGACACGCACGAACGCCGGCACGGCGCCGACGTTCGCGGTCTGCGCGGTCGACACGACCGCTGCGGGCGACGCCTTCGTCGCCGGACTGCTGTGGCGACTGGCTGACCGCGCGGTCGATGCCGGCGCCCTGGGCACCGCCTTCGACACCCCCTCGCTGCGCGCCGATCTGCTGGCGCACGCCGCGGCCGCCGGCGCGCTGGCCACCACCCGACACGGCGCCTTCGACGCGATGCCCGCGCGCGACGCCATCGACCGTCTGCTCGAGACTGCGCAATGATGTTGCCCGCAACGCCCGTTCCCGACTTCACCTCGCCCGAGACGCTGCGCGCGCACATCGCCGACACGATGGCGTTCTACCGTTCGCGCGCGCTCGACCGGGCCGGCGGCTTCTTCCATTACTTCCGCGACGACGGCACGGTCTACGACCGCAGCCACCGCCACCTGGTCAGCAGCACCCGCTTCGTCTACGACTTCGCGATGGCCGCCGTCGAGTTCGCGGACGGACCCGATGCGGACCGCGACCGCGCCGCGACCCTGCACGGCCTGCACTTCCTGCGCGAGGCCCATCGCGACCCGGCGAGCGGCGGCTATGCCTGGACCCTGCGCGACGGCGCGCCCGAGGACCGCACCCATCACAGCTATGGGCTGGCCTTCGTGCTGCTGGCGCAGGCGAGCGCACGCAAGGCCGGGCTCGACACCGCGGCCGGGATGGACGAGACCTGGGACCTGCTCGAGCAGCACGCCTGGGACCCGGCGCACGGGCTGTACCGCGACGAGGCCGACGCACAGTGGCGTTACGCGCCCTATCGGGGCCAGAACGCCAACATGCATCTGTGCGAGGCCCTGATCGCCGCGCACGAGGCCGGAGGCGACGATCGCTACCTGACGCGCGCCCTGACGCTGGCCGACCACATGACCCGGCGCCAGGCGGCGTTGTCGGGCGGGCTGGTCTGGGAGCACTGGCACGCGGACTGGTCGGTCGACTGGGACTATCACCGCGACGACCCCAAGCACCTGTTCCGTCCCTGGGGCTTCCAGCCCGGTCACCAGGTCGAGTGGGCCAAGCTGCTGCTGTCGCTGCGTGCGCACCTGGGGCCCGATGCGCCCGACTGGTTGCTGCCGACCGCGCGCCAGCTCTACGACGCCGCGCTGGCCCATGGCTGGGACACCACGCACGGCGGCATCGTCTACGGCTTTGCGCCGCAGGCGCTGCGCGAGGCCTCGCCCGCCCCTGGCACGCCGCCTCCGGACCTGGCGACCGCCCCGATGTTCTGGTGCGACGACGACAAGTATTTCTGGGTCCAGGCCGAAGCGATCGCCGCGGCCTGGCGGCTGTTCGAAGCCACCGGTGAGGTGCGCTACCGCGACGACTACCTGCGCCTGTGGGCCTACGCCTGGGCGCATTTCGTCGATCACACGCATGGGGCCTGGTACCGCATCCTCGACCGCCGCAACCACAAGGTCGACGACCTCAAGAGCCCGGCCGGCAAGACCGACTACCACACGATGGGCGCCTGTCACGACGTGCTGGCGGTGATGCGCGGGCACACCCGCCGGCGCTAGCCAGCACGCAGCGTCGCTGCGCGAAATCATGCTGCAGTGCACACCAAACGCGGCCGCGTGGCCGTCTGTTTTTGCACATACGACGCCGCCGCCTCCCGCCTTGTCACCACCGATTTGACAGCGCTGTCAAAGCCAAGCTAAATGCGCCCCTCGAGCGCATCCCGATACGTGATGCGCCGGCACGCCCTTGGGAGGGGACCCTATGTACACACCGCATCCGCGGCGCGCCCTGTGCTGCGCCATCGCCACCGTGCTGGCCTTCGGCGCCCTGCCGGCTACCGCCCAGACCACCGCACCGTCGACCACCACCGACCGGGATGAGGCGAAGACGCTCGACTCGGTGATCGTCACCGTCGAGCGCCGCGAGCAGGACCTGCAGAAGTACGCCGGTACCGCGCAGGCGATCTCCGGCGACGACGCCCGCGCCCTGGGCATCAACAACGAGCTGCGCAACATCCAGGCGGTCGTGCCGGGCCTGAGCATGGCCAACCAGGAAGGCAACCTGGAAATCTTCATCCGCGGCGTGGGCTCGGCCAACAACACCGAGCTCGGCGATCCGGGCGCAGCGCCGCATATCAACGGCGCCTACATCGCGCGTCCGCGCGGCTTGGGCGGCATGTTCTATGACGTGGAGCGCGTCGAGATCAACAAGGGCCCGCAGGGCACGCTGCGCGGACGCAACGCGCTCGCCGGCTCGCTCAACATCGTCACCAAGCGCCCGGATCTTGAGGCGTTCGGTGGCTACGTGCAGCTCGAGGCCGGCAACCGCGACCACCAGGCGGGCGAGTTCGCACTCAATCTGCCACTCGGCGGCTGGGCGGCATTGCGCTTTGCCGGCTACAAGGTCGAGAAGGACAGTTCGTTCCGCAATGCGGGCGACCCGCGCCTCGACCCGGCCGGCATCCAGAACGAGAAGGGCGGCCGCGTGTCGTTCCTCTACCAGCCCGACGACAAGCTCAGCGTCTTCGCGATGGCCGACATGGGCAAGGAAGGCGGCACCGGCTATCCGGGTGCCAACATCTGGACCGCGGCCTGTGGCAGCGCCGACCCCGACACCTGCCCCAACAGCCCTGGCCTCTCGCCCGACGATCTCGACCTGCGCAACGTGGTCTATCGCGGCCCGCAGGGCACGCTCGACAGCACCAACTGGGGCGCGATGGCCAATGTGAGCTACGACTTCGGCCCGATCGTCGCCGAATACAACACCAGCTATCGCGACGTCGACTACCGCCAGACCAACGCTGCCAGCGAAGGCATCATGTGGCCGGGCCGCGACGTCAGTCCGCGCGGACCGGACAATCCGGGCGGCTTCGACTACGACAACTTCTCGACCCAGTACTGGGAGACGCTGTCGCAATCGACGACCCACGAACTGCGTCTGTCCTCGTCGGGTGACGGCCGCTTCCAGTGGACCGGCGGCGCGTTCCACTTCAACGAGGACCAGCAGGTCGGCTACCTGTCGCTGTCGGACAAGGGCACCTGGTTCTCCGGCACCGAGTTCACGATGCCGCGCGTCAACGGGCGCTCCACCGCGCTGTTCGCCGACGGCACCTTCGAAGTCAACGACCGCACCCGCCTGAAGGCCGGCGTGCGCCGCACCCGCGAGGCCAAGTCGCGTTACGGCATCGGCGGCAACTGGGCGCTGGGCCTGCCGGGTACGCTCGCTCCAGGCGTCGACCCAAGCACGCCGGTGGACTTCTCCACTCGTCTCGGGACCGAGGGATTTGCGCCTGCCTTCATGAAGCGACCGAACTTCGACGTGACCGGGCTGACGTCCCCGGCGGACATGGCGCGCTTCCTGCTGCAGGGCATTCTGCAGCACGGTCAGCGGGACACCATCGCCGAGCAGATCGGCGGCGTGGCGAACGGCGGCGACTTCGGTTGCATCGATCGTCCCGATATTGGTGGCGATCTGCGTGACTGCCCGTACCAGTCCTGGGCGCAGGTCAACTCGATCCCCTCCCAGCAGTTCGGCGAAAGCCGCTTCCAGTTCAACGACTGGCGCGCCGGCGTGGAGTTCGACCTGACCGACGACCACATGCTCTATGCCACGGTGTCCACCGGCCACAAGTCCGGCGGTTTCAATGACACCTTCGACGTCAACGTGATCCCGGAGACCTTCAGCCCCGAGTCGATCAAGGCCTACGAGATCGGCAGCAAGATGAGCCATCGCTGGTTCGGGCGCCCCGGCAACTTCAATGTCAGCGCGTTCTACTACGACTACACCGATCAGGTGTTCCAGGACCTGGCCGTGATTTCGCTCAACCCCGATGGCGAACCGGCCGGTTACTCGCTGGTCAACCGCAACATCGGCCGCTCGGCGATCTACGGCATCGAGGCCGAAAGCGTGACGCGTTTCGGCGCCGGCTTCATGCTGCACATCAACGCGCTGGCGCTCGACAGCGAAATCAAGGAAGGCACTGTCGGCGACGCGCGGAGCCAGAACTACGCCGAGGGCGGCGTCACATCGCTGATCGACCTGACCGGCAATGAGCTGCCGCTCGCCTCGCGCTTCACCGGCAACATCCGCCTGCAGCAGATGACCGAGCTGTCGTTCGGCTCGCTCGACTGGCAGTTGCTGGCGTCCTACCGCTCGGCCTACTACCTGACCCAGTACAACAACCGCGACGTGACGTACGTGGATCAGGCCGGGAACTTCGTGCGGCAGGAAACGGCGGCAGAGGCTGGCTTCCCCGATCGCCAGCGCGGCGAGGTCACGCTCAATGCCGGCATCGGCCTCACCTCGCTCGATGGGCGCTGGCGTTACGAGCTCTACGGCAGCAACCTGCTCGACAACGATGTGTCACAGAAGGCGCTCGTCGGATCGCGGCTCAACATCCGCTTCCTCAACGATGCGCGCGCCTACGGCCTGCGCGTGCGCTACCAGTTCTGATCCCCGGCCGGCGGCCTCGCCGGCCACATCGGAAGGATGCGTTCCTGCGCCCGGGTGCTACCCGGGCGCAGGCGCGCGCGGCACGAAGGGCAGCGCGTTGTGCGCATGCGTGGCCGCGATCGCCGCGTGGCCGACCGCGACCGAGATCTGGTTGAGACCGCTGACCACATCGCCGACCGCATAGAGCCCGGGCACCCGGGTCTGCTGATGCGCATCGACCTCCAGCGCGCCACTGTCGTCGCTGTCCAGACGCAGCCCGGTCGGCAACGACGGTCCACCCTCGTAGCCCAGGTACGGATAGACAGTATCGAAGCGGTGCACGCCGCCGTCGGGCGTGCGGTAGTGGCAGTGCGCGCCATCGAATTCGAGCGCCCCGCCGGGCGGCAACAGGGTCGCGCCGAGGGCCTGCGCCCGCGCGATGGCCTCGTGCGCAAGATCCTCGTCGGTGGGCAGCAGCGCGATGCGTGCCGAATAGCCGCGCAGGAACGCGGCATGGCCACCGATCGCAGCGCCCGGGCCGTAGACCGCGATCGTCTGGTCGCTGGCCTCGTAGGCATCGCAGATCGCGCACAGGCGCAGCGCGCCGCAGGCGATCGCCGCTTCGGCCCAAGGGACCTCGGGCAATCGGTCGGTCAGCCCGGTGGCCAGGATCACCTTGCGGGCGCGCCAACGCCTCCCGGCTGCGGCGACGACGAAGCCCTCGCCCTCGCGGACGATCGTGTCCACACAACCGGTGGTGATCTCGACTTCGAACGCCTCGGCCTGCTCGCGCATGCGACGCAATAGCCCGGTACCGGATACGCCTTGCGGAAACCCGGGGCAATTGTGGCTCTCGGGGATGTAGCGCGCCCGGCTGCGCCCGCCATCGATGACGACCACGCTGCGCAGAAAACGGCGCAGATAGGTCGCCGCGGTCAGGCCCGCCGGCCCGCCGCCCACCACCGCGACATCGATGTCCTGGATCATCTGCACACTCCGGATGGGCGGTCGAGACTGGCGATGGCGGCGTGCATCGCCGGTGAGCACCACCGTCGCTGCGGACGGCGCCCGTGCAGGTCGCGCAGCCCGGTTGACAACGCTGTCAGTCTCCCTTCCTAATGCAGTCGTGGCCCACGGCGTGTTCCGCGCGCGGTGCGCTGCCCACAATTCGATCGACTTTCGTGAGATCCCTTGGGAGGGGAAGATCCATGAAGCCATTCCGTGCCGCGCCGAAGCAGCGGCTGCTGACGTCCGCCCTGTTGCTCGCCCTCGCCTCGCCGACGCTTGCCCAGGTCGCCGAGCCGCCGTCTGACGCCACCGAACTCGACGCCGTCGTCGTCACCGGTATCCGCGGCAGCCTGACCTCGTCGATGAACCTCAAGCGCGACTCGCAGGGCATCGTCGACGGCATCGTCGCCGAGGACATCGGCAAGTTCCCCGACACCAACCTGGCCGAGTCGCTGCAGCGCATCTCGGGCGTGTCGATCGACCGTTCGATGGGGGAAGGGTCCAAGGTCACCGTTCGCGGCGTCGGGCCTGACTTCAACCTGGTGCTGCTCAACGGTCGGCAGATGCCTGCCTCCAGCATCGAGGCAACGAATGCCTCCAACTCGCGCGCGTTCGATTTCGCCAATCTCGCGTCTGAATCGATCTCCGGCATCGAGATGTTCAAGACCAGTCGCGCGGCTACACCCACGGGCGGCATCGGCGCGACGATCAACATCAAGACAGGTCGTCCGCTAGACATGGGCGAACTGATCAGTGTCGGCATGAAGGCAGTGCACGACACGTCGGCCGAGAATCTTCCCAAGAGCATGCGTGGCGATTCGACCACGGGTGAAATGTCGGGCATCTTTAGCAACGTCTTCGCCGACGGAAAGCTCGGCGTTTCTGTCAGCGCGAGCTACCAGGAGCGCGACTCGGGCTATAACGAGGCAGCCGTGGGCGGTGGCTGGTACGCATTCCCGGGTGACGAAGGCCCGCTAGCGCTGCCCGGCCCTGCCGCCAACGCGACCAATCCCCCTGGCGCCGGTGATATTTACTCCGTGCCGCAGAACCTGGTGTATGCACTCAACGGTATCCAGCGCCAGCGCACCAACGCGCAGGGTACGTTGCAGTACGCACCCACCGACCGCATCACCGCCACGCTCGACTATACGTACTCGGAGAACCGCATCCAGCAACAGCGCCACGAGTTGTCCACCTGGTTCAATCAGGCGGCCTCGCGGACATCATGGACCGACGGCCCGATCGCTGCACCCACCTCATACACCGAGTTCATCGACTTCCAGACAGTCAACGGCGTGCTCGAGGGCAGCGACTTGGCGATGGCCGGCGCGCAGTTCGCGACCAAAAACGAGAACAAGTCCCTCGGCTTCAATGTCGCCTGGGAAGTGACGGACAGCCTTGACCTGGAGTTCGACTACCACTCCTCCAGTGCAGAATCGGGCGCTGACGGCCCATGGGGTTCGAACAATGTGATCGGCGCGGCCGCCTTCGTACGCGGCAACACGACAGTCGACTTCAGCAGTGATTTCCCCGTACTCGGCGTGCAGCTTCCGCCGGGCATGACCCGCGTGGGCGCTGATCGGATGATGGTTACCGGGTCGTCCTTCCGCAACAGCTATATGAAGTCGGAGGTGGAGCAGGGACAGGTTCGCGGCAACTTCCAGTTTGGCGACTACTCCAGCCTTCAATTTGGCGCGGCGTTCACCGAAGTCAACAACCGCACGGCCTACAGCTTCACACAGCGCGACGACTGGGGTGGCTTTGGCAATCGGGCCGGCGACTACGCCGACGATCTGTGGATCGCCGACGACATGAGTCGCTACTTTGACCAGTTCCCCGGCAGCGGCGGGATGTTCGGCCAGTTCTATTTGTTCGACTTCGGGCGGGTCCGCGATGCCGCCATCGCCGCGCGTGGTGGCGATGCCTCCGCGTATCTGCCGCCCGATGAGTTCAGCACCGATCGACGCGCGACCGAGAAGTCCAAGAGCGCCTACGTGCAGTGGAATAACACCTGGGACCTGGCGATGCCGCTCCACGCATCGGTCGGTGTCCGTTACGAGGAAACGGACGTCGCCTCGCGAGCCCTGGTACCGATCGCCACAGGCATGACCTGGACCGGCGAGAACGAGTTCGCGGTGCAGTTCGGTGAACCTGACTTCACTGAACTGCGTGGCAGTTACGACTACTGGCTGCCCAGCGTCGACCTGAGCCTCGAAGTCACCGACGAACTGGTCGTGCGTGCCAGCTACGGTCACAGCATCGGCCGGCCGCAGTGGAACCATATCCAGGGCGGCCAGACGCTCGACTCGTTCGCCGCCTTCGAGGGCGGCACCGGCTCGCAGGGCGACCCGGGGCTGCGCCCGCTCGAGTCGAAGAACTTCGACCTGTCGGTCGAGTGGTACTACGGCGAGTCGAGCTACGTTTCGGTGGGCTGGTTCCGCAAGGACATCGACAACTACATCGGTACGTCTGTGGTCGAAATCTCGCCGTTCGACATCCGCACACCCGTCGGCGGCGCCTACTACAACCAAGCTGTCGCCGCCGGGTGCACGCCGGGCGCGACCGCGTTCCGCCGCTGCGTACGTGAGTACATCTTCGACAACTTCGCTGGCGCACCGGGCGTGGATGAGGCCAACAACACGATCGAAGGGCAGCCGGGCGACCCGCTGGCTGTGTTCCGTGTCAGCGTTCCGGTCAACAAGGAATCTTCCTCGCTCGACGGCTGGGAGATCAGTGCACAGCACGTCTTCGGCGAGAGCGGATTCGGCTTGGCCGCCAACTACACCATCGTCGACTCCGACCTGACCTACGACAACTACAATCTGGGCGACCAGTTCGCACTGGTGGGGCTGAGCGATTCGGCCAACCTCGTTGCGTTCTACGACAAGGGACCATGGCAAGTTCGCGCGGCGTACAACTGGCGCGACAAGTTCCTGTCCAGCACCTACGACAGCTGGCGCCCGAACCCGGTGTATGTCGAGGACTACGGCCAGCTGGATCTCAACATCAGCTACCAGGTCAGCGACAACTTCACGATCCACGCCGAGGCGATCAACTTGACCGACGAGACCATGCGTTCGCATGGTCGCCACGAGCGTCAGGTGTTCTACGCAACCCAGACCGGCCCGCGCTACATGTTCGGGTTCCGCTACAAGTTCTGATCCGACTCTCCCGCCTCCGGCCATCTGGCCGGAGGCGGGCTACGCGAAACGCACAGCGACCTGCAGCGACCGGGCTATGCTGCGATCGGACCGTTGCGGACGACCCCTCGATGCATGAGATATCCGCCATCTCTGCGCGCATTCCCGATGCCGCCCCCGACCTGACGCTCGCGCAGGCCGTGCGCGAGGATGCGCCGTTGGTCCTGCGTGGCCGGTTCGCCGACTGGCCGCTAGTTCGCGCCTCACGTCATTCCAGCCGCGAAGCTGCCGCCTACCTGCGCCGGTTCGCCAACGACCGCATGCCCGCCAACGCGATGACGGCGCCGCCCTCAGAGCGTGGCCGCATTGGCTACGACTCCGCCCTGCAGGGATTCAATTTCCGACGTGAACAAGTGCCGCTGACCGTGGCGCTCAACACCCTCGTCAAGTATCTCGATGCCCCCGACCCGCCGATGATCTATCTCGGCGCGACCACGCTCGACACCTTCCTGCCGGGCCTGCGCGCGCAGCACCCGATCGAACTCGGCGTCGACGATCCGCTGGCGAGCATCTGGATCGGCAATCGCACGCGCGTGCCAGCCCACCAGGACCTGCCCGAAAACCTCGCCTGCGTGTGCGCCGGCCGGCGGCGGGTGACGCTGTTGCCGCCCGACCAGTTGGCCAACCTCTATGTCGGCCCGCTCGACGTGACCCCCGCGGGGCAGCCGATCAGCCTGGTGGATTTCGCCGCGCCCGACTTCACGCGCTTCCCTCGCTTCGCCGAGGCAATGCGCCATGCCCACACGGCGGTCCTGGAGCCGGGCGACGCGGTGTTCATCCCCAGCATGTGGTGGCACCACATGGAGGCCCTCGACGGCTTCAACGTGCTGATCAATTACTGGTGGCGCCGTGTGCCGGACTGGATGGACACGCCAATGAACGCGCTGATGCACGCGTTGCTGTCGATCCGGGACCTGCCGCCCGACCAGCGGGCGACCTGGCGGGAGATCTTCAGACACTACGTGTTCGAGTCCGGACCGGAAACGGCCGATCACATCCCCGAAGAGGCCCGCGGTGTCCTGGCGCCGTTCAACGATGTCCGAGCGGCAACGATCCGGGCGCGGCTGCGTGAGCGCCTATCGCGTTGAGCCGCACCGGCGCGTACATGCGCAGGCCGACGAGCGGGACCTACGTCGACGCGGATGCCGATCGCCTCGAAACTCCGGAACGGCACGCCCCAATCGGCTTCCCCCAGGCATGACGAAGGCGAGATCCGCGGACCGCGCCTTCGCCAAACGCACCGACCACGCCCTCAGCCCTCCATCTGCTCCAGCGCGCGGCCCTTGGTCTCGCGGACATACTTGAGCACGAAGCCCACCGAGACGAACGCGGCGACCATGTAGATCGCATAGGTCGAGGCCAGGCCGATACCGGCCAGCAGGACCGGGAAGCTCATCGTGATCGCGAAGTTCGACGTCCATTGCGCGGCGCCGGCGACCGCCAGGCCCGACCCGCGGATCTGGTTGGGGAACATCTCGCCGAGCATGACCCACATCACCGGGCCCCAGGACATGTTGAAGAACACCACGTAGGCATTGGCCGCGATCAGCGCCACCGTGCCCATGCCGTCCGGCAACTGCAGGTGCCCGTCGACCAGGGCGCCACTGGCGAACACCCAGGTCAGCACGGCCAGCGACACCGCCATGCCGAGCGAGCCGATCCACAGCAGCGGCTTGCGACCGATGCGATCGATCAACACCACGGTGATCAGGCAGGCGCCGATGCTCAGTGCGCCCGAGAGCACGTTGATCAGCAGCGCATCGCTTTCCGAAAAGCCGACCGCCTGCCACAGCACCGCGCCGTAATAGAACACGACGTTGATGCCGACCAACTGCTGGAACGTCGCCAGACCGATGCCGACCCAGACGATCGGCCGGATGCGGCCGCCGACCCGGTCGACCAGGTCCGACAGCCGTGGACGGTGCTGGTCGCCGGCCAGCGAGCGTTCGATCTCGCCCAGCGTGGTCTGCGCCTGCGCCGGGCCATACAGCCGCGACAGCACCGCGAGCGCTTCGCCGTGGCGGCGCTTGACCATCAGATAGCGCGGACTCTCGGGAATCAGCATCAACAGCGCCAGGAACAGCAGCGACGGGAACGCCATCATCCAGAACATCCAGCGCCAGGCCGGCGCGCCCAGCCACAGTGCGTCGGTCGATGCGCCGGCGCTGCGGGCGAGCAGGTAGTTGCTCAGGAACGCCGCGAACAGGCCGGAAATGATCGCGATCTGCTGCACCGTCGCCAGCCGGCCGCGGTAGCGCGCCGGCGCCACTTCGGCGATGTAGGCCGGCGACATCACGCTGGCCGCGCCGACCGCGAAGCCGCCGAGCACACGCGCGGCGATGAACATCAACGAGCTGGTGGCCGCGCCCGATCCGATCGCGGACAACAGGAACAGCACCGCGGAAATGATCAATACACTGCGCCGCCCCCAGCGGTCGGCAAGCCGGCCGGCGAAGAACGCGCCGATCGCGCAGCCGAGCAGCATCGAGGCGACCTCGAAGCCCAGCGCGGCCTTGCTCGAGCCGAAGGCCTGCTGCAGGCCATCGACAGTGCCGTTGATGACGCCGCTGTCGAAACCGAACAGAAAGCCGCCGATCGTGGCCACACAACTGATCAGGACGATGAAGCGGGTGTTCTCGGCAGCGCGCGCGGAGGCGTCGCCGGCAATGCTTGGGCTGCTCATATCCATATCCCCGGAGTGACGTGTGCGACGCGGCGGATGCACCGGCGCCGGTCAGGCTCGAACGTCGAAGATACCGGCTTGCGGGGCGATTGTGCGTGCGCCGGCGCACGCGCTGTCGCCGCGACGCGGCCGCGAACCGGCGGGAGCGACCCGGGTGGGGCCCATCGGCGCGTCGCTCAGCGCGGCGCCGGCCCGGTGGAGCGCCGCAGCTGCAGGGTGTACGGCACTTCGACCATGCCGGCCTCGTCGCGATCGCGCAGCGCCTTGAGCAGCTCCAGCCCGGCCAGCTGGCCCATCTCGCGCGTGGGCTGGCGCACCGTGGTCAGCGCGGGATGAATGTGGCGCGAGATCGGGGTGTCATCGAAGCCGCAGACCGAGACATCGCGCGGGACCTGCAGCCCCAGCTCGTAGACCGCGCAGATCACCCCGGCGGCCATGTCGTCGTTGGCCGCGAAGATCGCGGTCGGCGGCTCGGGCAGCGCCATCAGTCGTGTCGCGGCGCGGAATCCCGACTCGTGCGAGAACTCGCCGTCCACGACCAGCGCCGGATCGAAGGCCAGGCCGGCCTCGCGCAATCCGGCGCGATAGCCGGCCAGGCGCCAACCGGTCGCGCCGTGCGCGGGGTGCCCCTTGATGTGCGCGATGCGGCGATGCCCGAGCGAGACCAGGTGCGCGATCATCTCGCGTACGGCGCTGCCCTCGTCGACGGTCACGCCAACCCGGCGGTGCGCTTCCATCGGCGAAATGCTCGCGTACGGCACGTCGAGCTCGTCGAGCCGCGCCAGCAACGCCGCGTCATCGGTGATCGGCGGCGTCAGCACAACGCCGTCCAGGCGCGACTGCTCGACCATCGCCTCGACCGTGTCGACGATGTCGCGCGCGTCGTAGACGAGCGGCGCGAGCATCAGGTTGTAGTGATGCGCCTTGCAGGCATCGAGCAGGCCGAGCTCGACCTCCATCAGGTAATTGCTCGACGGGTTGTCGTAGAGCATCGCGACCAGGTACGAGCGGCGCCCGGCCAGCGTGCGCGCCGACGGGTGCGGGGTGTAGCGCAGCTTGCCGACCGCGGCTTCGACCCGCGCGCGCGTGGCCGCGGCGACGTTGGGCTCGCGGTTGAGCACCCGCGAGACGGTCTTCATGGACACGCCGGCCTCTGCGGCGACGTCCTCGATGCGGACACGCATGTAATGGAATCCAGAGTCGGTGCGATTTCGCGACAGATTCTGCCAGACCGGCACCGACTCCATGATGGCGGTGCCGGACCAGTCGCGGTTTTGCCGCTCTGCAGCAAACATCGCAGACAGGTTGCGGTATTCTGCGGCGCTCATGACAACGCTGTCAGCCGAACTGACGACCACGTAGCGGAGGGGAACCCGACGATGTCCATCCAGCCCACACCGGCGGCGCGCCGGCGCGCCACTCGACCCGCCGGCAAGCATCTGCTCGCCCTTGCCGCCGCGCTCGCGCTGGCCGGCTGCGGCAACGATCCCAAGGCGACCGACGCCGCGGCAGGCGCCGATGCGCAGGCGGCGACCACCGCCGATGCCAATGCCGTCGATCCGTCGCAGTGGCCCGAAGTGAAGTGGCCGTTCGACGACACCGAACTCGATGCCAAGGTCGACGCGCTGTTGGCCACGATGACCGTCGAGGAGAAGGTCGGACAGATCATCCAGGGCGACATCGCCGACATCACGCCCGAGGACCTGCGCAAGTACCGGCTCGGTTCGATCCTGGCGGGCGGCAACTCCGACCCCGGTGGACGCTACGACGCCGCGCCGGCCGAATGGCTGGCGCTGGCCGATGCGTTCTGGGAAGCCTCGATGGACACGACCGGCGGCGGCAAGGCGATCCCGGTGATCTTCGGCATCGACGCGGTGCACGGCCAGAGCAACATCGTCGGCGCCACCCTGTTCCCGCACAACATCGGCCTGGGCGCGACCCGCAATCCCGATCTGATGCGCGAGATCGGCCGCGTCACCGCGATCGAGACCCGCACCACCGGCATGGAGTGGGCGTTCGCGCCGACCGTCGCCGTGCCGCAGGACGATCGCTGGGGCCGCACCTACGAGGGCTACTCGGAATCACCGGACGTCGTCGCCGCGTTCGCACCGGCCGTCGTTAAGGGCATGCAGGGCGAGCCCGGGAAGGCAGACTTCCTCGACGATCACCACGTCATGGTCTCGGTCAAGCACTACCTCGGCGACGGTGGCACCGTCGGCGGCAAGGACCAGGGCGACACCCAGGTCACCAACGCGCAACTGCGCGATCTCCACGGCGCCGGGTACCCGCCGGCGATCGCGGCCGGCGCGCAGGCGGTGATGGCCTCGTTCAACAGCTTCCACGGCGAGCGTCTGCACGGCCACCACGCCCTGCTCACCGACGTGCTCAAGGGGCGGATGAACTTCGGCGGGCTGGTGGTCGGCGACTGGAACGGCCACGGCCAGCTGCCGGGCTGCACGACCACCGATTGCGCCGCCACGTTCAATGCCGGGCTCGACCTGGCGATGGCGCCCGACAGCTGGCGCGGCCTGTACGAGAGCACGCTCGCGCACGCGAAGTCCGGTGAGCTGCCGATGGCACGCCTCGACGACGCCGTGCGTCGCGTGCTCAAGGTCAAGTTCCGCATGGGGCTGTTCGACAAGCCGCGCCCGTCGGAACGTGCGCTCGGCGGCAAGTTCGAACTGCTCGGCGCGCCCGAACATCGCGAAGTCGCGCGTCGCGCGGTGCGCGAGTCGCTGGTGCTGCTCAAGAACGAAGGCCGCGTGCTGCCGCTCTCGCCCAAGCAACGCGTGCTGGTGGCCGGCGACGGCGCCGACGACGTGGGCAAGCAGTCCGGTGGCTGGACGCTCAACTGGCAGGGCACCGGCACCAAGCGCGCCGACTATCCCAACGCCGACAGCATCTGGGACGGCATCCGCGCCCAGGTCGAGGCCGCGGGCGGCAGCGCACAGCTCGCGGTCGACGGCGCGTACCGGCAGAAGCCCGACGTGGCGATCGTGGTGTTCGGCGAGGATCCGTATGCCGAGTTCCTCGGCGACCTGCCGAACCTGCTGTACAAGCCCGGCAACGACGCCGATCTCGAGCTGATCAAGCGCCTGCGCGCCGATGGCATCCCGGTCGTCTCGGTGTTCCTGAGCGGACGTCCGCTGTGGATGAACCGCGAGATCAACGCCTCCAACGCCTTCGTCGCCGCGTGGCTGCCGGGTTCGGAGGGCGCGGGCATCGCCGACGTGCTGCTGCGCGGCGCCGATGGCCAGCCGCAGCACGACTTCAAGGGCAAGCTCGGCTTCTCATGGCCGCGTCGCGCCGACCAGTACGTCAACAACGTCGGCATGGACGGCTATGACCCGCTGTTCCCGTTCGGCTTCGGCCTGACCTACGCCGATGCCGGCGATCTTGCACCGCTGCCCGAAGACGCCGGCGTCAGTGCCGAAGACGGCAAGGACGCGGGCTACTTTGCCCGGGGCGTGCCTGGGCCCGGCCTGCGCCTGGTGGTGACCGGCAACGACGGCCGCGGCGCCGACGTGCTGCACCCGCGCGTCGCCACGCCGGACGGCACGCTGACGCTGGCCGCGGTCGACTACCAGACCCAGGAAGGCGCACGTCTGCTGACCTGGACCGGCAATGCCACCGCCGAACTGCTGTCGCATTCGCCGTTTGACCTCAGCCGCGAGACCAATGGCGATTCGCTGCTGCTCGCCACCGTACGCGCGGACGCCGTGCCCGCCGCCGGTGACGTCACGCTGTTCGCCCGTTGTGGCGAGGGCTGCCAGGCCGAACTGCCGGTCGGCCCGTGGCTGGGCACCTTGCCGCGCGGCGAATGGGTGACCGTCGGCGTGCCGCTCAAGTGCCTCACGGCCGCCGGCCTCGATGCCACCCGCGTCAGCACGCCGTTCGCGCTGCGCGCACCCGCTGGCCTGACGCTGGGCGTGGCCGATATCCGCATCGGCACCGACGCCACGCACCGTCTGGACTGCAAGACCCAGTAAGCGCGCGCAGTCGCTTGCCCCTTCCCCCGCTCGCGGGGGAAGGCTGGGATGGGGGCAAACGACCGCCCGCGAAAAAGCACTCTCGCCACGCAACCCTGCCCGCGCTGATGGGATGGGCCGCGTTCTCGCTCACGTTCCCAAGCGCCACCACCGCAACGCAGCGTGCGCCGCGTCGCCACGCCGCTTGACCGCGCGCCCCCATAGACTCGACGCACTTGTCTTTCGGAGCGTCGCCATGATCGACCTGCATTACTGGCCCACCCCCAACGGCCACAAGGTCACGCTGTTTCTCGAGGAAGCCGGACTCGATTACACGATCCACCCGGTCAACATCGGCAAGGGCGACCAGTTCCAGCCCGAGTTCCTCGCGTTCTCGCCGAACAACAAGATGCCCGCGATCGTCGATCACGCGCCAGCCGACGGCGGCGCGCCGCAGACGGTGTTCGAATCGGGCGCGATCCTGCTGTATCTGGCCGAGAAGACCGGCCGCTTCCTGTCCGCCGAACCGCGCAAGCGCATCGAAGCGATCGAATGGCTGTTCTGGCAGATGGCAGGCCTGGGCCCGATGACCGGCCAGTACGGCCACTTCAACGTCTACGCGCCCGAGAAGATTCCCTACGCGATCGAGCGCTACACCAAAGAGGCCAACCGGCT
This sequence comes from Luteimonas sp. gir, assembly GCF_037198055.1. NCBI lineage: Bacteria > Pseudomonadati > Pseudomonadota > Gammaproteobacteria > Lysobacterales > Lysobacteraceae > Luteimonas > Luteimonas sp. gir. The sequence continues at coordinate 664,943 of NZ_JBBAXQ010000001.1, read as the reverse complement.
GCTGCAGGTGCTCGACACCCAGCTGGCAGGCCGCGAGTTCATCGCCGGCGATGCCTACTCGATCGCCGACATGGCCGCCTACCCGTGGATCGGCGTCTACGACAAGGCCCCGATCGATATGACGCCTTACCCGGAAATCCGCCGCTGGCACGCCGCGATCCAAGCCCGGCCGGCGACGCAGCGCGCCTACGCGAAGGCGCGAGAGGTCAATCCGGACGCCGGCAAGCCGTTGAGCGAGGAAGAGAAGAAGCAGCTGTTCGGGCAGGGCCGCCGCTGACGCGACGCGTCCGGGGTGCGCACCTCGAACACCCTGCGTAGGATCGGAGCTCCACTCCGGACCCCGAGGACGCGCCCGATGCGAGCGATCCCTCTATGCGCCGCGGCCTGCCTGCTCGCCGCGTGCGCATCGACGCCGACCACCGATCCCATCGCCGATGCCGCGCGCTGCGACACGCTTGCCGGCGATGGCTGGCGGCGGATTCCGGCCCCCGAGGTCGCGAGCGAACTGCTCGCATTGGCCTACATCACCACGCCCCCGTCGCAAGCCCGCTGGTACGTCGCCGACGACGGCCGGCATGCGGCGTGCCTGCCGCCCGACGCCGGCGTGACTTGCGGCCACGTTTTGCACACCTTCCAACCGCAGATCCATCGCATGTGGAGCTGGTCGGGCAGTGCCGCGCGGAGCGAGGTCTGTCCGGCGGGCTGATGGGGCGCACGAGGCGGCGCTCGGACACCCGATACACTCCCTTCCCCGCTCCACTGGATTCGCCATGCGCTCCGTCCTTGCTGCCGCCGCTCTGATGCTCGCCACGACCGCCTCCGACACGCTCGCCACGACACCACCTGCGAACGGTCGCCTCACGCTCGAGGCGATCACCGGCGATGCGCCGCTGTCGGGGCCGACGTTGCTCAAGCCGCAGGTCGCGCCGGATGGGTCGCGGGTGACGTTCCTGCGCGGTAAGGATGAGAACCGCAACCAACTCGATCTGTGGGAGTACGACATCGCCAGCGGGCAGACCCGCATGCTGGTCGACTCGAAGGTCGTGCTGCCGGGTGAGGAGACGCTCAGCGACGAGGAGAAGGCCCGACGCGAGCGTCAACGCATCGCCGGGCAGTCGGGCATTGTCGATTACCAGTGGGCGCCGGATGCGCGCACGCTGCTGTTCCCGCTCGGCGGCGAACTGTATCTCTACGATCTGGCCAAGACCGGGCGCGACGCGGTCCGCAAGCTGACCCAAGACGGCGGGTTCGCCACCGACCCGAAGGTCTCGCCGCGCGGCGGCTTCGTGAGCTTTGTCCGGGCGCGCGATCTGTGGGTCGTGGATCTGGCGAGCGGCGCCGAGCGCCGACTGACCACCGACGGCAGCGCGACCATCGGCAATGGCGTGGCCGAGTTCGTTGCCGACGAGGAAATGGACCGCCATACCGGCTACTGGTGGGCGCCCGACGACAGCGCGATCGCGTATGCGCGCATCGACGAGTCGCCGGTGCCGGTGCAGAAGCGCTATGAGGTCTATCCCGATCGCACCGATGTCGTCGAGCAGCGCTATCCGGCGGCCGGCGACGACAATGTGCGCATCTCGCTCCACGTGATCGCGCCGCAGGGCGGGACTGCGACCGCCGTCGACCTCGGGCGCGATCCTGACATCTATCTTGCCCGCGTGCAGTGGCGCGACCCGCAACGCCTGACGTTCCAGCGCCAGTCGCGCGACCAGCAGACGTTGGAGCTGATCGAGGCCACGCTCGCCACCGGCCGCCAGCGCACGCTGCTCGTCGAGCGCAGTCGCACCTGGGTGCCGCTGCACGACGACCTGCGGTTCCTCGCCGATGGCCGCTTTGTGTGGTCGTCGGAGCGCGACGGCTTCCAGCACCTGTACCTGATGAGTGAGGACGGACGCCGGGCGACGCAGCTCACGCGCGGCGACTGGCCGGTCGATGAGCTGCTGGCGATCGACGAGGCCGCCGGGCGTGTGTACTTCCGCGCGGGCATGGCACTGGAGGACGGCAAGGCCGTCGCCCGGCCGACCGAGTCGCGGCTCTACAGCGTCGGCCTCGACGGCCGGCAGGCCTACACGGCGCTGTCCACCGAGCCGGGCATGCATAGCGCCAGCTTCGCGCGCAACGCCTCGGTCTACGTCGATAGCTGGTCGAACACCACGACGCCACCGCAGATCGCGCTGCACCGCGCCGACGGTACGAAGGTCGCGACCTTGGTCAACAACGACCTCGCCGCGGCCGACCACCCCTATGCGCCCTATCGGGCCGCGCACCTGCCCACCGAATTCGGCACGCTGACCGCGGCCGACGGACGCACGCCGCTGCATTACTCGCTGATCCGGCCCGCGGACTTCGATGCGAACAAGCGCTATCCGGCCGTGGTGTACGTTTACGGCGGTCCGGCCTCGCAGACCGTGCTCGACACCTGGCCCGGGCGCGCCGACGCGAGCTTCCACCAGTACCTGGCGCAGCGCGGCTACGTGGTGTTCTCGCTCGACAATCGCGGCACACCGCGGCGCGGCCGCGACTTTGTCGGCGCGCTCTACCGGCGTCAGGGCACAGTCGAGGTCGAGGACCAGGTCCGCGGCGTGGATTGGCTGAAGGCGCAGCCCTGGGTCGACGGCGACCGCATCGCGGTGAACGGCTGGTCCAACGGCGGCTATATGACGCTGATGCTGTTGGCCAAGGCGCCTGAGGCCTATGCCTGCGGCGTCGCCGGCGCACCGGTCGCCGACTGGGCGCTCTACGACACGCACTACACCGAGCGCTACATGGGGCTGCCTAAGACCAACGTCGACGGCTATCGCGAAGCCAGCGTGTTCACCCATGCCGACAACATCCGGCCCAATGCGCTGCTGCTGATCCATGGCATGGCCGACGACAACGTGCTGTTCACCAACGCCACGCAGCTGATGAGCCAGCTGCAGTCGGCCGGCACGCCGTTCGAACTGATGACCTACCCCGGCGCCAAGCACGGCCTGCGCGGTCGCGACGCATTGCATCGCTATCGCACCACCGAGGCCTTCCTGCAGCGCTGCCTCGCGCCCTGACCCCACCGCGAGCCACCACATGTCCGCCATGCCCCCGCCGTTGCCCCCAGTTCCGCCCCGCCACACACCATGCCGACGCCCTCGCGCGGCTGGTGGCAGCGACACTGGAAGTGGGCCTTGCCCGTGGCCATCGTGACCGCGATCGCGCTGGTCGCGCTCGCGATCGCGGTCCTGTTGTTCGGCGTGCGCAGCACCCTGGTCGGTTCGGATGTCTACCAGGATGCGGTCGCGCGCGCCCGCGCGGACCGGGAGATCGTCGCGTTGATCGGCGAACCGATGACCGAGGGCTTCCTGCCGGCAGGCAGTATCAACACCTCGACCCTCGGCGGCGGTACCGGCGAGGCCGGGCTCATCGTGACCCTGACTGGGCCCAAGGGCGAGGGCACGCTGTATGTCGAGGCCAAGCGCAAACGCGGCCAATGGCGCTACGGCTCGCTGTTCTTCATCAAGGCGACGGACGACGGCATGGTGACCCTGGTGGACCAGGCAACCGACGTTGGCGAGCCCGCGATCGCGCCCTGACTTCCGGGCATTGCCGGCGCGGGGCACGGCGTCTACGGTGACCTGATCGCCGCCGCCGGATTTGTCCATGAAGCCGCTCGTCCTCGCCATCGCCCTGACCCTCGCCACGCCATTCGCGGCCGGTGCCCATGCCGACACTGCCGCCGCGACAGCGTCCGCGGCGCAACCGGCCGAGCCGGCCTGGGTCGCCCGCAGCAATGACCTCGCGCAGATCCTGATCGACGCCCAGGCCCCGTTCCAGCCCGAATCGGTCGGCTTCTTCGGCGTGCCCGGCTACGACGACCAGGTCGCCGACCTCGGTCCCGATCACGCCCGCCGCTACCGCGAGGCGATCACCGGTGCGCGCGCGAAGCTGCAGACCCAGCTCGAGCTCGAGCGCGACGCCAACGTGCGCCAGGATCTGCAGATCCTGCTCAAGAGCATCGACGACAGCATCGAGGGCAGCCTGCTCGAGGAGCGGTTCCTGCTGCCGTGGACCGATGCGCCACAACTGGTGTTCAACGGCATCAATGCCCTGCTGTCGACGCAGACGCCACCCGAGCGGCGCAGTCATGCACTCGCGCGCCTGCAACGCTACGCGGGCCTCGCGCCCGGCAGCGTGCCGATCACACGCCTGGCACGCGAGCGCTATGAGGAACGTCTGTCGGACACGACGCTGCTGCAGCCCACCCGCCGCGAGGTCGAGCGTGCGCTCGAAAGCGCCGACACCTATGCCGCCGGCATCCGCGACCTGTTCGCCGAGTACAAGGTCGAAGGCGCGGACGCGGCGCTGGACGCGATCGCCAAGGAGATCGCCGACTACGCACAGTGGACACGCACCGTCGTGTTGCCCAAGGCCCGCGAGGACACCCGCCTGCCGCCCGAGCTCTACGCCTTCGGGCTCAAGCAGTACGGCACCGATATCGACCCGCAGTTGCTGATGCAACGCGCGCAACTGGCCTTCATGGAGATCCGCGCGCAGATGCAGCAACTCGCGCCGCTGGTCGCCAAGGACAAGGGCATCGCCGCCACCGACTATCGCGAGGTGATCGCCGCGCTCAAGCGCGATGCGATTCCCGACGACCGTCTGGAGGCAAGCTATCGGGATGTGATCGATGCGATCGATCCGATCATCGCGCGCGAGCGCATTGTCGACGTGCCGCAGCGCGCGATGCAGATGCGCCTGGGCTCGCCCGCGGAATCGGCCGCACAACCCGCCCCGCACTTCCGCCCGGCGCCGTTGGTCGGCAATACCGGTCAGCAGGGCACGTTCGTGCTGCCGCTCGGCAATCCGGGTGGCGACGGCGAGCACGCGGCCTATGATGATTTCAATTTCGATGCGGTGCGCTGGACGCTGTCCGCGCACGAAGGCCGCCCGGGGCACGAGCTGCAGTTCACTGCAATGGTCGAGCGCGGGGTGTCGCTGGCGCGCTCGATGTTCGCCTTCAATTCGGTCAACGTCGAGGGCTGGGCGCTGTATGCCGAGGCAGAACTGGTGCCCTACGAGCCGCTCGATGGCCAGCTGATCGCGCTGCAGTTCCGTCTGCTGCGCGCCGCCCGCGCGATGCTCGATCCGATGCTCAACCTGGGCCTGATCGACCGTGAACGCGCCGGCCGCGTACTGACCGACGAGGTGATGCTGTCGCCGGCGATGGCGCGTCAGGAACTCGACCGCTACACGGTCAACGCGCCCGGCCAGGCGACGAGCTACTTCTACGGCTACACCCGCATCCTCGAACTGCGCATGCGCACCGAGCTGGCACTGGGCGAGCGCTTCGATCGCCTGGCCTTCAACAACTTCCTGCTCGACCAGGGCCTGCTGCCGCCCGACCAGTTGGCCGAGGCCGTGGAGACCCGGTTCGTGCCCGCGCAGCGGGGGCGGACAGCGCGCTAGCGTCGGCCGTTCGCGGGCGCAAAGCGCACCCGCGAGCGTGATCTGGTGCGCCGCTGCCCTACCCCAGCCGCGCGAGCATCCGGCGGTGGCCGATCAGCCGGGCCCAGCGCATCCCCACGTCGGTCCAGCACAGATACGCGGCCTCGCCTGCGATCCGCCACCAGGTCGTCGGACGCCAGGACAGCGCGGGCTCGGCCGCGCACAGCTCCCAGTCCAGGCCCAGGTGGCCAGCAAGCAACGCGCAGCGCGCCAGGTGGTAGCGGCTGCTGAGCAGGGTGACCTGGCCCACGGGCGCCCCGGCCGATTGCGCCAACAGCGCACGCGCGTTGCGCAGATTCTGCAGGGTGTCGCGCGAGCGGTCCTCCAGCAGCAGCGGCGCATCGGCGGCGATCCCGCGCGCCAGCAGCGCCTCGCGGGCGAGCGCCGCCTCGGTCGGGGCGCCCTGGGGCCCACCGCCGAGCAGCAGCAGGCTGCGCGGCGCGCGTGCATCCCACAGCGTCGCGGCCCGGGCCAGGCGCGCCTGGAAATCCGCGTCGAGCCGGCCACCGGGCGCATGCTTGCCGAACAGCAACACGCAGTCCCCGCGCGCCGGCGCGCAGGGGGCATTGCGCGCGACCCGCCACACGTGCACCACGTAGCCCACGTAGACCAAGCCGAGGCTGAGCACGCAGGCACTGCCCGCCACCACCAGCGCATGCAGCGCATCGCGATCGACGAGCAGGCGCAACTGATGCAGCAGGCGAGGACGGGACATGGGAACGGATTTGCGCGGCGGCGGTACTGGGGTGTGCCCTGAATTCTAGCCTCACGCCCGGTGGCTATACTCGGCCGCTTCCCGAGCCGGACCCCCCGCGTGCCCCCATCGCAATCGTTGCCGCCGATGCCGCCCGTCGCCATCCGCGCCTACACCGCCACCACCGCACTGGGCCGCGGCGCAGCGGCGCAGCGCGAGGCCCTGCGCGAACGCAGAGGCGGTCTGCGCCGCAATGATTTCGGTGCGACACCGCTGCCCACCTGGATCGGCCGCGTCGACGGGCTGGAGGACGCCGCGCTGCCGGCCGCCCTGGCGCGCTGGGAATGCCGCAACAACCGGCTGGCCTGGCTGGCACTGCAGCAGGACGGCCTGCCCGACGCGCTCGAGGCCTTGGTGGCACGCCACGGCGCCGACCGGGTCGCGCTGGTGGTCGGCACCTCGACCGCCAGCATCGGTGCCAGCGAGGAGGCCTACGCGCGCGCGGTGACCGGCGACGACGGCACCCGCCGGTTCCCGGACGACTTGGCCCGGCCGATCGTGCATACCCCGCATTCGCTGGGCGATTTCCTGCAACACGCCACCGGGCTGCGCGGCCCCTGCATCACGGTCGCGACCGCGTGTTCGTCGAGCGCGAAGGTCTTCGCGCAGGCGGCGCGGATGATCCAGGCAGGTGTGGTCGACGCGGCGCTGGTGGGCGGCGTGGACACGCTGTGCGGCAGCGTGCTGTTCGGCTTCAACGCACTCGGGCTGGTCTCGCGGGAGCGTTGCCGGCCCTTCGATGCCGCGCGCGACGGGCTGTCGCTCGGCGAGGCCGGCGGTTTCGCATTGCTCGAGCGCCCGGCGCGCGGCGACGACGGCCTGCAACTGTGCGGCTACGGCGAATCGAGCGATGCACACCATATGTCCACGCCGCACCCCGAAGGTCTGGGCGCGATCCTGGCGATGCAGGGCGCGCTCGCCCGTGGCGGTATCGATGCCGGCCAGGTCGGCTATCTCAACCTGCATGGCACCTCGACCCCAGCCAACGACGCGGTCGAAGCGCGCGCGGTCGACACCCTGTTCCCCGCCACGCTGCACGCCAGTTCCACCAAGGGTTGGACCGGCCACACGCTCGGCGCGGCCGGCATCGTCGAATCGGTGTTCGCACTGACCGCGCTCGAGCACGGCCTGCTGCCGGGCATCCTCGAATCGCAGGTGCACGACCCGGCATGCGGCCCGCAGATCCGGTTCGACAATGCCCAGCGCACGATCAACTACGCCATGAACAATTCGTTCGGCTTCGGCGGCAACAACTGCGCACTGCTGTTCGGCAAGGCGGCCGCATGAGCACGCTGACTGCCACCATCGCCGGGATCGGCTTCTGGAACGACGGCCTGCCCGATTGGTCGGCCGCGCAGGCCTTCGCCGCCACCGGCGCGCTGCCCGACGCCGCGCCCGCCCGGCCATCGCCACAGTTGCTCGCACCCAACGAGCGACGACGTGCGCCCGGTTCGGTCGCGGTCGCACTGGAGGTGGCGCTTGCCGCCTGCCAAGCCGCTGGCCGCGAGCCGGCGTCGCTGCCGTCGGTCTTCGCCTCCACCCACGGCGAACTGGCGATCACCGACTACATGTGCGAAACGCTCGCACAGGACCCAACCGCGATCTCGCCGACCAAGTTCCACAACTCGGTGCACAACGCGGCGGCCGGCTACTGGACGATCGGCGCCGGATGCACCGAGGCCACGACCGCGATCAGCGCCTACGACGCCACGTTCGCGCAGGGCCTGGTGGAAGCCATGCTGCAGCTCGCGGCTGGCAGCAAGGCGGTGTTGCTGGTGGCCTACGACGGCACAGCCGCCGGCCTGCTGTCGACGATGTCGCCCAGCGAGGGCCTGCTCGGCGGCGCGCTGGTGCTCACGCGCGAGGGCAATGGCCCGCGGTTGTCGGCGACGCTGCGCGACGGCGACGCCCGTCCTCAGCCCGGCCCGCTGTCGGCTCGCGCGCCGGGCAATGCGATGGCGCAGATGCTGCCCCTGTTCGATGCACTGGCCACCGGAGGCGACCGCGCGGTTCTGCGCGCCGGCCCGCACCGCGAGCTGGTACTGGAGATCCAGCGATGACCGTTCCCGCCCTGCACCGCGGCAATGTCGCGGTGGTCGTGCCCGCGCTCAACGAGGCGCTGCGGATCGCCGAGGTCGTCAGTGGCGCGCTGGCGCATTGCGACCACGTGATCGTGGTCGACGACGGCTCCGACGACGCCACGCCCGAGATCGTCGCTGCACTACCGGTCACGCTGCTGCGCCATGCCGCCCGGATGGGCAAGGGCGCGGCCTTGCGCGCCGGCTTTGCCGAAGCCCGACGCCGCGGGTTCGCCGCAGTGGTGACGATGGATGGCGATGGCCAGCACCGCGCCAGCGACATCCCGCGTCTGATCGAGGCCGCCAACCGCCATCCCAACTGCATCGTCAACGGCGCGCGACTGCGCAAGCGCAGCACCCAGCCCTGGTACCGGCGCCTGGGCAACGATTTCGGCGACTGGGGCATCGCCTGGGGCTGTGGCTATCGCCTCGTCGACAGCCAGAGCGGCCAGCGCCTGTATCCGGCCAATGTGCTGGCATTGCAGGACGTGCCGGGCGAAGGCTTCGTGTTCGAGGCGCAGATCCTGATCTCGGCCGCTCGCGAACTGGGCTGCGGCGTGGTGTCGGTGCCGGTCGAGACTCGCTACCACAGCGTCGATTCCGACGAGCAGTTCCGCAAGAGCCATTTCCGGCTGTTCCACGACCTCTACCAGATCACCTCGCACGTCGTCGGCCAGGTGCTGGCGCATGGCGATCTGGTCGGCGTCTACCGGCGCAAGCGTCGCCGGCCGCCGGTGATCTTCGATCCCGGCGCTGCGCCTCCCGCACCCGACCACGCCCCCGCACCCGATTCCCCACTGGCCGGCTGAGCCGCCACATGGCCTGCGGTAGGCTGGCACCAAGCCGGCGCTGACGGCCCCGACGCATACAGGATGTCCGCACCATGGCCACGCCCCCGAGTTCCGATACCGCGACCGCCACCACCGACGTGCTCATCCTCGGTGGCGGGCTGGCGGGCCTGACCCTGGCGCTGCAACTGCGCGACCGCACGCCGTCGTTGTCGGTCGCGGTCGTCGAACGTCGTACGCATCCTGTGCGAGAGGCTGCGCACAAGGTCGGTGAGTCGACCGTCGAGATCGGCGCGCACTACTTCGCCGACGTGCTCGGACTGCGCGAACACCTGGACACCGAGCAGATCCGCAAGTTCGGCTTCCGCTTCTTCTTCTCCGAAGGCGCCGACCAGGTCGACCGCTGCACCGAAATGGGCGTGAGCCAGCTGATGCCCACGCCGTCGTGGCAGATCGACCGCGGCCGTTTCGAGAACTATCTGGGCGAGCGCGCATGCGCGCGCGGCGTGCGCTTCGACCACGGCGCAGTGGTGCGCGGCATCGAGCTGGCCGATGACGACGGCGACCACGTCGTCTGTGTCGAGCACGACGGCGAAATCCGCGAAATGCGCTGCCGCTGGCTCGTCGACGCCAGCGGACGCGCCGGTCTGCTCAAGCGCAAGCTCGACCTCGCCCAAGCCAACGACCACGATGCCAATGCGGTGTGGTGGCGCGTGGACGGCATCGTCGACCCCAATGCCTGGTCGCAGGACGCGCACTGGCTGCAGCGCTGCGACCCACCGGACCGCTGGCGCTCGACCAACCACATGTGCGGCCCGGGCTACTGGTTCTGGCTGATCCCACTGTCATCGGGCGCGCATTCGCTGGGCATCGTCTGCGACGCAAAGATGCATCCGCTCGAGACGATGAACACCCACGCCAAGGCGATGGATTGGCTGCGGCTCCACCAGCCGCAGGTCGCGGCCAGCCTGGACCGCGCCGAACATACGCTTCAGGATTTCCTGTTCCTGCGCCACTTCTCGCACGGCGTCAAACAGGTGTTCTCGGGCCGCCGCTGGGCGCTGACCGGCGAGGCCGGGCTGTTCCTCGATCCGTTCTATTCGCCAGGCAGCGATTTCATCGCGATCAGCAATACCTACATCTGCGATCTGATCGGCAAGTCGCACGCCGGCCTCGATGTCAGCCGGCATGCCGAGCTGTACCAGCAGCTGTACTTCTCGTTCTACGAGAACACCATGACGCTCTACCAGGACCAGTACGCGCTGTTTGGCGATGCGCAGGTCATGCCGCTGAAGGTCATCTGGGATTACACCTACTACTGGGCGGTGCTGTCGCCGCTGTTCTTCGCCGACCGGCTGACCGATCTGGCGACGCTGGGCCGCTTGCGACCGGCGTTCGCCGACGCCCGCGCGCTCAACCTGGCGCTACAACCGCTGCTGCGCGAGTGGGGCGAACGCAATGCCGGTGGCGCGGCGCCGCAGGTCCGCTCGCTCGACCAGTTCGATATCGCTTGGTTCCGCGACATGAACCGCGCGCTGGCCGACCGACTCGACACCGACGCATTCGTCGCACGCATCGGCGACAACGTCGCGCGCATGCGGGCGTTGGCCGGCGAGATCCTGACCCACGCCCGCATCGTGCATCCGCAGATCGCCGACCACGGCCTGGCGGCGCTGTTGGCCGGCCCCGCGGTACCTGAGACGTCGTTGGCCCCTCACTGGTACGCCGACGCGGCCTGAGACTGGCGTCGTCCCCGAACGGACGCCCGGGACAGGGCGGTTGCCACGGTCTTGCTGAGGCTGGCGCCTTGCTGAGGTCAGCGCACCGGAGGCGGCGGCGTCATCGGTCCCGGCGGCGGCGGATCGGACACCCAGATCGCGATTCCGCTGGCGTACTTCTGCCGCGGACTGATGTCCACGCCGACGCCGGCGGCCGAGAACGAGCGGCCACCGCCGCGGCCCAGGCCGCCGCCGACGCTGACGCCGCCGCTGCGCTCGCCATCGGCGGTGCCCTGAAACAGCACGCCGTTGGCGCCGAGCTTGGCGGCCTCGTTGCGCAGCTTCTGCAACACCGAGTCGGTCTTGTTCTGCTCGCCATAGGTCAGTGCGCCGCTGCTGGTGTTGAGGATCGCGATTTCCTCGTAGTGGCCCGGCGGCGGCCCGTGATAGATCCGGACCTGGGCCGGGTCGATCGGCGCGCGCGGCGTGCCGGTGAGGACGTGGGAGCTGGCGCAGCCGGCGATCGCCGCCACGGCCAGCAGAAGCGACAGGGTGCGAACGATGCGCATGGCGGTGCCTCGACTCGTGGGTGCCCGGATGGGCGCCGGCCGATCATCGCCCGCCCGACCTGAAGCCGGCGTGGATGGTGCCGGCTCAGCCGCCCTGCCCGATCCGCGCACCGTCCACCGGATTGCGCAGCCAGCGTTTGATGTGCCAGGTCAGTGCGCGGAAGTTCGCATTCATCTGGAAACAGCCGCTGGTCAGGCCGCCACCATGCCCCTGCATCACGCCATTGAAGCCCGACACCCGCACGCCGTCCTCGTACAGCGCCCCGCGTACGCGTAGCGTCTGGGTGTGCTCGATGAACCAGTTGCCGCTCCACAGCGCGTCGACGATCTCGACCTTCAGCACCCGGCCCTGCATGTCGGCCAGCGGCGCCTGCGCGGGCTCGGCGACCTTGCGCAGTTCGCGCACCAGCGCCTGGGTGAAGTTGCCATCGATGTCGCAGTGTTCGAGGAGTTCGGCGTCGATGTCGGCGCCCGCGACCACAGGCACCGGTACCTCGAGCCGCATCAGGTCGCGCGCATGGGCCGGCAACAAGGCGGCGGCCAGCAGGCCGGTCGACAGCAAGCTGGTCAACAGCAGGGGATAGCGCATGGGATCCTCCCGAGGGCGCCGTGGCGGCGCGGTCCAGTGTGCGAACGGCCCGGGGCGTGCATCGGGGTCACGCGCCGTGGCCGCGGCTCAGCCCATCGCGCCGTTGATGCCGATCACCTGGCCGTTGATGTAGCCGGCCGCATCCGAGCACAGGAAGCCGACCAGCGCGGCGACCTCGTCGGGCGTGCCCGCACGCCCCGCCGGCACGATCTGCTTGACCATCTCCTCGGGGAACGCGTCCTGGGCCATGCTGCCGGCAATCACACCGGGCGCGACCACGTTGACGGCGATGCCGCGGCTGGCCATCTCGCGCGACAGCGACTTCGACGCACCATGCAAGGCCGCCTTCGCCGCGGCGTAGTTGGTCTGGCCGCGATTGCCGAGCACGGCCGCCACCGACGACACGCTGACGATGCGTCCCCAGCGCTTGCGCGCCATCGGCAGCAGCAGCGGCTGAGTGACGTGGAAGAACCCGTGTAGGGAGACATCGATCACCCGCTTCCACTGCGCTTCGGACATGCCCGCCATCGGCGCGTCGTCATGGATGCCGGCGTTGTTGACCACGATCTGGATCGCGCCGGCCTCGAGCAGCGTTTCGAGTGCGCGGCGCGTGGCTTCGCCGTCGACGACATCAAAGACCACGGCTTCGGCGCTGCCGCCGGCCTCGACGATTGCGTCGACGACCGCCTGCGCCCGTGTGCGATTGCCATTGGCATGGACGATCACATGGTGGCCATCGGCGGCGAGACGCCGGCAGATCGCACCGCCGAGGTCGCCGCTGCCGCCAGTGACGAGCGCGCGCTTGATTGACGTGTTCATGGAGCGATTCTAGCCTCGCCTTCGTGATGCGCTGAAGCGGGCGTCGCGGCGGCTGCGCCCTCCGCAACGGTCGCATGCGCTCTCACGTCCCCAGCATCACCGCCGCACGGCCCTCGGCCAACAGCACGCCGTCGCAGGCGATCCGGAACGCGTACTGCTGGCTGTCGTCGGATTCGACCAGCACCTCGGCCACGCATTCCAGATCCCCTGCCAGATCATCGATGCGGGCGACGTGCAGCTGCACGCCGCGCAGCGCGACCAGCATGCCCGGCCGGACCCGGCCACCGGACTGGCGCGCGCGCAGGCCACCGTGGACCGCCATCGCCTGCGCGCCGTATTCGCACAGATGCAGCGCGCGCAGCCGGCCGTCGCTACGCAGCGGATGGTCGGGCGCGCGATGACCGGCGCTGCGCAGCGTCACGCTGGCCGCGTCCCAGGCCACGACCGTGTCCCACAGACACATCGCGCCCTGGTGCGGGATCATCGAGGCGATCGCGTCGCGGTCGAGCTCACTCATGCATCGGCACCTGTTCCGAGCGTGCAGCCTCGATCGCACCGCGATGGCGTGCGACCAGCAACGACAGCACGAAATTGAAGACCACGCCGAGCGCCACGGTGCTGCCGATCGCGCGCAGCACCGGGATCGACGACAGACCCAGCAGGCTGAACACCAGCAGCGTCATCAGGGTGCAGACCACGATCGCGTGCAGCGTGCGGATCTGATCGTCGCGGTCATCGCCGGCATGCTCGAAGAACAGCGCGTAATCCAGGCCGAGGCCGGCGGCGAGGATCAGCGCGACCAGATGGAACAGCGTCAGTTCGACGCCGGCCAAGCGCAGCACTGCGATCACGACCAGCAGCGTCAGCAGGGTCGGCAACAGCACCCGCCAGACGCGGCGCGGGCTGCGCAGCGCGACCCAGACGGTGGCGATCAACAGCACCAGCGCCACTGCCATCGCGGCCACGACGCGGCCGCGGTACTCGACCACCAGCGATTCGGACGCGGCCTTCATGTCGAGCAGGCGCAGATCGACGCCGGGGCTGCGCGCCTGCGCGACCAACGCCTCGAGATCGGACGGGGCGTCGAGGCCGCTGAGCGAGACCAGCGCGGTGCTGCGGCCGTCGCGCTCGAGCAACAGGCCCGAGACCGCGGTCGCCAGCGGCGAGCCGGCCAGGTCCTCACGGGTCAAGGGCGGTGCGGTCTTGGCGCGCGCGACATCGGCGACGAAAGGCTCGAAGGCATCGTCGTTGAATGCCGAGCCGGCAAGCGCGTCGGCGAGCATCGCACGCAGCGCCGCGGCGTCGGGCAGCGCCGCCTGACGGGCGCGCTGCAGCTCGGCACTGGGCAGGTAGCGCGCGGCCATGTCGTAACTGTCGAGCCGTCCGATGGCGATCAGCGCATCGAGTTCCGGGCGCAGCGCGGCGGTCGCCGCCAGCGCCGCGTCGCGCTCACGCGCCTGCGCGACCAGGACAAACCGCACGTCGGGCGCCCCCAGCTCGGCGCGCAGCTCCGCATCGCGCTGCATCGACGCCGCATCGACCGGGGTCAGCTTGGACAGGTCGTTCTGCCAGACCTCGCCCGGCGCGAACGCGATCGCCAGCCCCGAGGCCAACGCGAGGACGGCCAGCGACCACGTCGGCCGCGGCAGCGTCTCGATCCAGTGCCACAGCCGTTGCAGCCGCAGCGACGCGGCGATGTCGGGCGGCGACGGGTCGACCAGGCCCGGCAGCAGATAGCGCGTGGTCAACGCAGCCACCACCAGCGCCGCGATCGTGAATACCGCCAACTGGCGCAGGCCATCGACGCCGGAGAACAGGAACGTCGCGTAGGCGATGCAGGTGGCGATCACGCCGGTCGACAGCGCCGGCCACAGGCCGCGCACGTTACGCCACGGCGACAGGCCGGCACGCTGGTGACTGAAGAAGTGGATCGGATAGTCCTGCACGACGCCGATCAGGGTGAAGCCGAAGGCGATCGTGATGCCATGCACGCCGCCGGGAAACAGCAGCGCGACCGCGGTCAGGCCGGCAATACCGGCGCTCGCCAGCGGCAGCACGCCCAGCAGCGGCATCTTCCAACTGCGATAGGCGATCAACAGCAGCACGATCAGGCCCAGGGTGTCGACCAGACCGATGCGCTGCGCCTCGGTCTGGGTCCGGCTGCCGATGTCGACCGAGAACGCGCCGGGACCGACGACTTCAAGCCTGGCCGCGCTGCCACGGGCCTGCTCGGCGAAGGTCTCGCGGATCGTGCCGACGGCATCGAGCTGGCCGGTGGGGTCGAAGCCGGCCGCGCGGGTTTCCACCAGCAACAGCGCGTGGGTGCCGGCGCGGTCGAACCAGACCTCGTGCAGCCGCTGCGGGGCGCCGGCCGGTTGCCAGGCCTCGGCCAGGGCCAGGACCTCGAGGGTGGGATCGGCGGGCAGCAGCGGCTCGACGAGCCCGGCGGCCGGCGAGCCGAGATCCTGCAGGCGCGCATCGAGCGCATCGCGCAGGGCGTCGGCATCCAGCGGCGCGGCGTCGAAGGAATCGGTCAGCAGATAGCGGTAGGGCAGCAGGCGCTCGGGGAAGGCATCCAGCCCGGCCTCGCCGCCGTTGGTTACCAGCGTGAAGCGCGCATCACCGGCCAGCGCATCGTGCAGTGCGCGCGAGCGTGCGGCCAAGGCTTCGGGCGCTTCGCCCGAGATCGCCAGCATCAGCAGCCGTGAGCCCGGCCCGTCGCCGAGTTCGTCGATCAGCAGCCGCTGCTCGGGTGTGCGTGCATCGGGCAGGAAGCGGCGCAGGTCGCCGCTGAACTCCAGCGCCTGCCCGGCCACCCAGCTCAGCGCGGCCAGCGCCAGCAGCCAGGCGGCGGCCAGGCCCAGCCGCAGCCGCGGCCGCTGCAGCAGCCGCTCGCGAAAACCCGGCCCCCTGCTCAACGCGGCACGTCGTGGCACAGCCGCCGCGCGGCCTCGGGCGAATCGACCGCCGCGGCATCGCCCGCGGCTCCGCCCAGCAGCGTCGGCTGGGGATCGCCTTGCTTGGGCTGGGTCTCGATGCAGCGCAGCTCGGCATCGCGGCCACGCAGCACGATCGCGGTCAGCCGGCTGGCGGCGCGCGGATCGCGCGGCGTCAGTCGCAAGGTCCAGTCGGCAGGCACGCCATCGGCCTGAAGCGCGTACAGCGCTTCAAGCGCTTTGCGGTCGCCGGCGAGCAGCGCACCGAAGCTGTCCTGCAACGCCGCCAGCTCGGGCACGCGTGCGAGCGAGAACGTGCGCGGTGCACGTCCCTCGCGCGCGATCGTCGCCTCGCCGCCGCGGATCGTCGTGGTCTCGGCGTAGGGGCTGCGCACCTCGCGCACCAGGGTGCCGGCATCGGGGCGGCGGTACTCGCCGACCAGAGCGAGCGGCCGTTTGAGCATCGAGGACGTGCGCAATTCGACGAACGGCGTCGCACTCGGCCCGGACTGGGTCAGCCGCTGCAGGATCCAGTCGGCATCGACACTGCGCGGTGCGACGGCGGCCGGCGCCGGCACGCGATCGCGCGATTGACCGGCGCGCAGCGGGGCGTCAACGGTCTGCGCCGCGCTCCAGGTCGGGGCCAGGGCCAGCATCGCCAGCAGCAGGCAAGGCGCCCGCCACCGAAGCGCGGGCGTCGCGTTTCCAGAAGTCATAGAAATTGAACCAGTTGTAGGGAGCGCTGCGCGCATGATGCTCCAGACGCGCGGCGTAACGGCAGATGAGCGCGGCCACCCCGCGCATGCGTTCGCGCCGCGGTAGATCGACGCCTTCGCTGAAAGGCTCGAACACCAGGTCGTAACGGTTGCCGCCGCGGTACAGGCCGAAGGCCAGCATCACCGGCACCTTCAGCACCGAGGCGAGCAACCAGGGCGCGACCGGAAATGGCGCCGGCGCACCGAAGAACGGCACCTCGAGCGTCGCACCGCCCTCCTGGCTGCGATCGACCAGCAGCGCGACCATCGCCCCTTGCGTCAGCGCGCCCTGGATCGCCAGCGCGACCGAAGGCCCATCGGCGCCGGCATCGATCACGGTCGCGGCGACTTCAGGGTTGAGCGCCTCGAGCAATTCGGTCACCGCACGGCCGTGTGCGCGGTCGAGCACGACACGGATCGGCGTGTCGGGACGCTGGCGCGCGAGCACGCGCAGCACCTCGAAGCTGCCCAGGTGCGAGCCGAACAGCAGCACGCCGCGTCCGGCTTCGAGATGCCGGTGCAGCGTCGGCAAGCCCTCGGTGCGCACGTCGAACCGGCGCGTGGACTCGCTGAGCAGATAGATCCGGTCCAGGATCGTCGCGGCGAAGGTGTGAATGTGGCGGGCGACCTCGCCCAGCGTCGCAGGACGGCCGAACACCCGCGAGAGGTAGGCCCGCGAGTCGCGTCGCTCCGCGCCCCGGCGCAGCAGAAAGTACAGCGTGATCGGATACAGCAGCGCGCGCGCCGGCGTGCGCCCACAGCATCGGCCGATGTTGCGGATCAGCGACAGCGCGAACCGCCCGCCGCCCTCGCGGCGGCGCTTCCACTCGCTGCTCATGCCGATGCCGGGCTCGCCGCGGCGATCTCGCCCGACGCCAGCAGCGTGCCGTCGCGCTCGACCCGGAACCGCCAGCGCGGCCCCTGCCCCGCGATCGGCTCAAGCCGGATCGCCGCGGTCTGCTCGGGCAGCAGTGGCTGCACGAACTTCACCTGCGGCAGGCGCAACGCACCCAAGGGGCCATGCAGCGCTTCGATCGCCGCGACCACGCGGTCGAGGATCACCACGCCCGGCACCACCGGCCGGCCGGGGAAATGGCCGGGCAGGCAGGGATGCGTTGCCTCGATGACGAGCGCGTCAGCCACCACCTCAGCGCTCCAGCATCGTGGCAACCGCGGCCTGGGCTTCCTGTGCCACGGCCTGGCGGCCGGCGGCGCCGGTGCGGCCGGCGACCGGGATGGGCCGCCCGACCACGGCGCGCATCGGCCCGCGGCGCACACGGAAGAACCCCTGCACCGGCAGCACCGCGCCGGTGCCGTGCAGCGCGATGGGCAGCACGTCGACGCCGGCATCGATCGCGGCCTGGAACGAGCCGGACTTGAATTCGCCGAGCCGGCCATCGCGCGAGCGCGTGCCCTCGGGGAACAGGCACAGCGTATGGCCCGCCCCCAGCACCTGGGCGACCTGACGTCGCAACTGCGGGCCGGCGCGGCGGTCGTCGCGGCTGATGAACAGCATGCCGGTCGCGCGGGCGTAGAGATTGAGGAACGGCACTCGCCGCATTTCCTCCTTGAGCAGGAAGCGCAGCGGCACCGGCACCGCCATGAACAGCACGCAGATGTCGAGCACTGATTCGTGGTTGGCCACCACCAGATACGGCCGTGACCAATCGACTGCGTCGGCGCCCTCAATCGTCAGCCCGCCGGCCGGCCCGACCAGACCCGGCGCCCAGCGCGTGCGCGCCATGTCCAGCGCCAGTCCGCTGCGCCCGGTGATCGCCTGCAGGCACAGGGCCACGCTGATCCAGCCCGCCGTCCAGAGCAGGGTGAACAGGAACTGGAGCGCATTCAACGCGAGCATCGGCAGGGCGGTGCGGGTCGCCGTTCCCGGCTCGGCGCGGGTCTGTCGGTATTCCATTGGGGCGCTAGGATACGGGGATCGCGCCCGGACTGCGCGTGCCGGCCGGTTTCAGCGCAGCAGGTCGCGCCAGAACACCGGCCCGAGCCCCACGAGCTTGCGCAGGAAATCCGCGAAACTGTGGTAGCGGCCCGGGAAACGCCGTTTGCGGACCATGAACTCGAGCGCGAAAAAGCCGCCAATGACCCCGTAGTTGAGCAGGTTGGCGAACCAGGACCACTGCTCGGGGGTGATCGGCCAGGGCGAGGGGACACCGAGGCGTTCGAGCAGCCCGCCGGGACTGGCGACAAGCGCCAACCCCAGGTTGGCCGCGGCCATCGCCACCAGCACCGCGGCCCAGGCCGCGGTCAGGCTGCGGGTGTAGCGCCGCAGGTCCGGTGCGATGTCCTGCGCATCCCCCCCCTCGATCCCGGCCACGATCCGGGTGATCAGCGGCTCGACCCCGGGGCGCAGGGTCCGGGCGAAGATCCAGGCGATCGCCAGCACGAACACCACCGGCACCAGCAGCAGCGGCAACGCGGCCTGGCCGGCGTCGTACAGCGCGTACGCCCCCCAGCCGGCCAGTGGCAGCGCCGCAAACGCCCACAGCCGGCGGTGCAGCAGCGGTTCGACCAGCAGCATCGCGATCAGCAGGCCCAGCGCGGCGAGCGCGCAGCCGTCGTGCTGCCACAGGCTGGCCAGGTGGGCCAGGACCGCGTAGCCCAGGGCCAGCAGCAGTTGCAGCAGGGCGATCAAGTGGTGCGGTGCTGCTCGACGTGGGCAGACAGCGCCCGCAGCGAGGCGAAGATCCGGCGGTTCTCGTCGTTGTCCGAGCGCAGCTGGAAGCCATAGCGCTTGCTCACCGCCAGCGCCAGTTCCAGCGCATCGATCGAGTCCAGGCCCAGCCCGGCATTGAATAGCGGCGCCTCGGGATCGATGTCGCCGGGCTGAACGTCTTCCAGGTTCAGGCTTTCGACCAGCAACTGCGCGAGCGCGTGCTCGGCCTCGGTTTGTGCGGACATGCGGTGTTCCATGGATGGGCAGGTCGCCACGATCCGGCATCGGGCCTGGCCGCGCAAGCGCCCGGTGCCGAGGCTCCCCGCCGCGCGGCGGTCCACCGGCCTTCCGCTATGATGCGCGCCTGCTCTGGCCGACCGCTGTTTCCCTGGATGACCCCCGCCCCGACCGTTGCCGACGATGTTTCCGCCCCGCAGGTCGACGTGGTGATCATCGGCGGCGGGCCGGCCGGCAGCACCGCGGCGGCCCTGCTCGCGCGTGCTGGTCACCAGGTGGTCGTGCTGGAGAAGGACGCCCATCCCCGGTTCCACATCGGTGAGTCGCTGTTGCCGATGAACATGCCGATCCTCGAGGAACTGGGTGTGCTCGACCAGGTCCGCGCGATCGGCGTGCACAAGGCCGGCGCCGACTTTCCGCTGCCCGGCGAGGCCAAGAGCCATGTATTCCGCTTCACCCGCACGCTCACGCCCGGCCCCGATGCCGCCGTGCACGTGCGCCGCGACCAGTTCGACCAGGTCCTGTTCGAGCACGCGCGCGCCTGTGGCGCGGACATGCACGAGTGCACGCGCGTGGTGCACGTGGCATTCGGCGCGGACGGCCGGCCCGAACGCGTGGATGCAATCAAAGCCGATGGCAGCACGCTGGCGCTGCGGCCGCGCTACCTGATCGACGCCAGCGGCCGCGATACCGTGGTGGCGTCGCAGCGCCGGATCAAGCGCAAGAATCGGACGCACCAGTCAGCGGCGCTGTTCAGCCATTTTCGGGGCGTGGCCCGCCAGCCCGGCGTGGATGCCGGCAACATCACCATCGCGCGCTTCGAGCATGGCTGGTTCTGGCTCATCCCGTTGCCCGACGACGTGATGAGCGTGGGCGCGGTGTGCTTGCCCGAATACCTGCGCCAGCGCAGCACCGACGGCGGCCGCATCGACAACGAGACGCTGCTGATGCGCACGCTGGAGGCCAACCCGGCGGTGCGTGCGCGCATGCAAGGCGCCGAGCGCATCGCCCCTGTCCACGCCACGGGCAATTATTCCTATTCCGCCACGCGCATGGCCGGGCCGGGCTGGATCCTGATCGGCGATGCCTACGCGTTCGTCGATCCGATCTTCTCCTCGGGCGTGTTCCTGGCCATGGACAGCGCCCGCCAGGCTGCCGCGCTGGTCGATGCGTCGCTGCGCACGCCGGCGCGCGAGGTCGGGCTGCAGCGCGCGATGCAGGCGCGTCTCGAACGCGGCCTGCGACACTTCACGTGGTTCATCTATCGCTTCAACACGCCGGTCATGCAGCGGCTGTTCTCGGCGCCCCGCAACGATCTGCAACTGGAGCAGGCGGTGATCTCGATGTTGGCCGGAGATGTTTTCGACAATGCGGCGGTGCGCTGGCGCCTGTACGTATTCCGCATGATCTACGCGATCAACGCGCTCGCGATCGCGCCGCAGGCGCTGCGCGGCTGGCGCACGCGGCGCCGGCAGGCCCGTGTCGCCTTCCGCGGCGACACGCTCCAAGGCGGCAACCCGTGAACCGCGCCGCAGCGATGACGCCGCATCCGCTGCCGCGGCTGCGCGTGGAGTACGTCCACGGGCAGGACCCGACACAACTGCTCGCCCAGCCAGACGTGCTCGCCGCGTTCGGCTTCGGCGACGACGCCCCCAGGATCGATGATCCGCGCTGGCTGCGTGTGCCGTTGCAGCCGCACGGCGCCGCGCCGGTCGAGGTCTGGCACGCGCATGCGCCAGTCCGCAGCGGCCGCGACGGCGAGATCGCTTGGTCGAGCGACGGCGCGTTGCTGTTCGGCGCAATCGAGGTCGACGAGCCTGCCGGCCACACCGGCGAAGGCGATCACAGCGGCATCGCGCTGGCGGCCGAGCATGCCTACCGGCAGCTCACGCGCTTCGTCGAAGCCGGCGACCACCCGCATCTTCTGCGGATCTGGAACTACCTCGATGCGATCACGCTGGGCGACGGCGACACCGAGCGCTATCGCCAGTTCTGCATCGGCCGTGCCCGCGGCCTGGGCGACTTCGACACCTCGCACCTGCCAGCCGCAACCGCGATCGGTCGCTGCGACGCGGCGCGCACGATCCAGATCTACTGGCTCGCCGCACGCGTGCCCGGCACGCCGGTGGAGAACCCGCGCCAAGTCAGCGCCTACCGCTATCCGCGACAGTACGGGCCGCAGGCGCCCAGCTTCGCGCGCGCGATGCTGCCGCCCGAGGGCAGCCCGATGCCGTTGATGCTCTCGGGCACGGCCAGCGTCGTGGGGCATGCCTCGCTGCACGAGGGCGAACTGCTGGCCCAGCTCGATGAGACCTTCACCAATTTCGACGCGCTGATCGCCTCGGCGCGCGCGCGTCAGCCCAGTCTGCCGGACGCCTTCGGTGCAGGATCGCGGCTGAAGGTCTATGTGCGCGATGCCGAGGACCTGCCGATCGTGGCCGACGCCCTCGATGCCCGCTTCGGCGATGACGTGCCGCGGGTCCTGCTGCACGCGGCGATCTGCCGGCGCGAGCTGGCGGTGGAGATCGACGGCGTCCACGACCTCGGCTGAGCGGGCCTCGCCGTCGCGCGTCCACACCGCGCCCTGCGACCCGGCGTCGCAGGGCCGGGCGCCGGTAGCGGCGTAGAATCGCCGCATGATCAGACTCGATTCCCGCATGCGGCGGATGCGCCGCGACGATTTCTCGCGCCGGTTGATGCGCGAATCCACGCTCACCGCCGACGACCTGATCTACCCGGTCTTCGTGCACGAGGCCAACGGGCGCGCCACGGTGCCGTCGATGCCCGGGGTCGAGCGCCTGTCGATCGACGAGCTGCTGCGCGTGGCCGAGGTCGCGAGTGAACTGCGCGTGCCCGCGCTGGCGCTGTTCCCGGTCACCGCGCCGGAGGCCAAGTCGCTCGACGCCGCCGCCGCCTGGGACGATGCAGGCCTGTGCCAGCGCGCGGTGCGTGCGCTCAAGGCGCGCTTCCCGGAGCTGGGCGTGATCACCGACGTCGCGCTCGACCCCTACACCACGCATGGCCAGGACGGCATCGTCGACGAGGCTGGCTACGTGCTCAACGACGTGACCGTCGAGGCGCTGGTGCGCCAGGCGCTGTCGCACGCGCACGCCGGCGCCGACATCGTCGCGCCCAGCGACATGATGGATGGACGCATTGGGGCAATCCGCAGCGCCTTCGAGGCCGATGCCCACGTCCACGTACGCATCCTCGCCTACGCCGCCAAGTACGCGAGCGCGTTCTACGGCCCGTTCCGAGACGCGGTCGGCTCGGCCGGCGCACTGGGCAAGGCCGACAAGGCGACCTACCAGATGGACCCGGGCAACTCCGATGAAGCGATGCGCGAGATCGCACAGGACCTCGACGAGGGCGCGGACATGGTCATGGTCAAGCCCGGCATGCCGTACCTGGACATCGTGCGCCGCGCCAAGACCGAGTTCGCCGTGCCGGTGTTCGCCTACCAGGTCAGCGGCGAGTACGCGATGCTCAAAGCGGCGGCCGCCAACGGCTGGCTCGACGAGCGCAAGTGCGCGCTCGAATCGCTGTTGGGCTTCAAGCGCGCGGGCGCCGACGGCGTGCTGACGTACTTCGCCCTCGACGCCGCCCGCTGGCTGCGCGAGGGCTGATCCGCCGCGCAGCCGATGCCGGCTTCCCCCGCGGACGGGGGAATCGCGTGAGGGCCTGCCCTCGGCCCCATCTCGCGCGTGCGGGCGTTGCACCCTTCACGGGTGGAAGGTTGGGACGGAGAAGCTTTCCGGCGCGAGTTCCGTGCCCCCACCCGACGCGCTGCGCGCGCCGACCTCCCCCGCGCTGCGGGGGAGGTGACTACACGCTGTGCCACTTGGCGCCTTCCACCCGTGAGGGTGCAATGCTCCGTTTACGGAGAAGGCTGGGATGGGGGCGCTTTCCGGCGCGCATTCCATGCCCCCACCCGACGCGCTGCGCGGGTCGACCTCCCCCGCAGTGCGGGGGAGGTGGCAAACGCGCGGCTTCAGTTGACCTGGCGGGCCACCGCAACCGGGAGCGTCAGCGCGGTGCGCTGCGGACCGAGCGCGCCGCCGACCGGCTCGAGCGTGACCTCACCGAAGCGCCAGCTGCCGTCGGCCGGCAGGCTGCGCGCATCGACCGTGATGCGCACGCTGACGCTGGCACCGGCCGGCACCCGCAGTTGCGCCGGCACGGCGGTTGCCGCAACGCCGGCAAAGCGCACCCGCCAGGTCGAGGCCTGGGCATGCGGATTGCGGAACGTGCGCACGAAGCTGCAGGTGGTCTGGCAGTTGCGGTTGGCCAGGCCCGGCTGGTTGAGGTTGGCGACATCGCCACCCTGCGCCGGATTGGCCGCCAGGTAGCGCGCGCCGGTCTCGTGCATCACCAGACCCGCCTCGATCGCGCGGTCGACGCGGATGCGGCCACTACCGCGATCGAACGGCGTGCCGGGCGTGACCTCGTCCTCGGTGTACACCAGGGTCTTGGCGGTCAGCGCCAGCGCCGACTTGATCTCCGGCACCGACCAGTTCGGCCGCGCCTGGCGCAACAGCGCGGCGGCACCAGCATGATGCGGTGAGGCCATCGACGTGCCGTTCATCAGGCCCAGCGCGTTCTCGTAGCCGGTGATGGTCTCGCCGGCCACGGTGGCCAGGATCGACACGCCGGGCGCCACCACGTCGGGCTTGAGCAGGTTGAAGGTCCCGGCCGGTCCGCGCGAGCTGAAGTCGCCCAGCGCGTCGGGCACGTTGGGGGTGGGCAGCGGCGGGTAGCCGATGCCGGCGGTCGCGTTGGGGCGCGTTGCAGCGAAATCGCGCAACGCATTGCCCTCGGCCTGGGTCACCGAGAACACCGGGACGGTCGCACCCGGCACCGACGGGATCAGGCCACCCGGGGCGTTGTTGGCGATCAGCACCGCGACCGCACCGGCCGCGGCCGCGTTCGCGGCCTTGTCGGAGAACGCGCAACTGCCGCGGCGCACGACCGCGATCGCGTTCTGGAAGGTGCCTGCCGCGTAGGCGCTACAGCCGTCCGTACCCCCGTCGATGCCGGCGCTGACCCGCAGAGGCGTGCTGCCGGGAATGCTCACGGTATGCGGCGTACCGCCGGTCCCCTCGGTCAGCAGGATCAGCGACAGCGGCTCGGGCACCGGCGCGGGACCTGTGACCTGCAATGCGGACGCGAACACGCCGCGGCCGTGCTGGGCCGCGCCGGTCGAGGCGACCCAGGGCTCGAGGTGGCCCATGCTGTTGGCGGCCGGACCGCTGTTGCCGGCCGAGGCCGCGACGTAGATGCCGGCCTCACTGGCCGACAGGAACGCGAGCGATACCGCCTCGCTCCACGGCTGACCGCCACCGGCGATCGAGTAATTGATGACGTCGACGATGCCGTCGGCGAGTGCTTGTTCGACCGCGGCCACCGCCGAGACGTTCGGGCACAGGCCCCGGCCGTCCGACAGCCGGGTGTAGCAGATGTCGAACGCAACGATGTTCGCGCGCGGCGCCACCCCGGAGATCGCACGCGAGTTGCCGCTGAAGACCACGTTGCGGCGGTTGCCGGCGGCCGTGGACGCGACATGGCTGCCGTGGCTGTTGGTGTCGCCGAAGCCGGGCTCCTCGCGGATGCCTTCGCGACCGCAGGTCAGCCCCGGCGCCTCGCAGACGAAGTCGTAGCCGCCGATCAGCTTGTCGTTGCAGCGGCCGGCATCGATGCCGCCCGGCGCGCAGGTGCCGAGGTACGTGCCGCTGCCGAGCGGATTGGTATGGACATAGCCATCGACCGGGTCGACCGCCGAGAACGAGGGCGAGCCGAAGTTGATGCCCGAATCGAGG
The DNA here is from genome assembly GCF_037198055.1 of Luteimonas sp. gir. Taxonomy (NCBI): domain Bacteria; kingdom Pseudomonadati; phylum Pseudomonadota; class Gammaproteobacteria; order Lysobacterales; family Lysobacteraceae; genus Luteimonas; species Luteimonas sp. gir. The sequence continues at coordinate 639,732 of NZ_JBBAXQ010000001.1, read as the reverse complement.
ATGCCGACCACCACGCCCTCGCCCTGCAGCGCGCCCAGCCCGCCGACCGTCCCGTTCCACAAGGCCGGTGCGCCGATCAGGCCGGGCCCGGTGTCGGTGTCGAGTGCGTACTCGCGGTAGGGCTCGACGAAGCGCACGTCGCTGCGCGCGGCGACCTTCGCCGCCTCGGCCGGCGCCAGCTCGACCACGATGCCGTTGATCGCATGCTGCATCCGGCGCTCGACCCGCAGCGACCGCCCCAGATCCAGCGCGATGCCGCTCTCGACTTCGCGCTGGCGCCGCTGCAGATAGCCAACGTAGCTGCGCGCCGGTGCGCTGCGCACATCCAGGCGCTGGCCGTCGCGGCGCTTGGCCGGCGCCGCCAACCCGGCGACGCCGCCGGTGTAGCCGGCCAGGGCCGGATCGTCGAAGACCACGATGTAGCGCCCCGGGCCTTGCGCGGCCGCTGCGGGGGATCCGCCGCGTGGCGTGGCGGCAAAGGCGACCGGGGCTGCGCCCAGCAGCGCGCCTACGCCCTGACGGGCCGATTGCAGCGCCTGCCGGGCCGCGGGTTCGGCGCCAGGAATGACGGTACTTGCGGCGGCGACGGCAACGACGCCGAGCAGGACCGAAGCCCCGCCAAGTATGCGGATACGTGACATGCGAAAACTCCCCTTTTCAGATGACGGTGATTCACCGGTGACCTGCCCGACGCGCACGGCATGGCTGCCGTCCCCGCCCGACCCTCTCGATGCCGCCGCGCCCCCCTGGCTCGCTGCGTCCCCCTGCTTGCGCTTCCGTGTATACCGCGTCCTGGCCGTGGCCGCATCCTGCACTGCGGCCGATTCGGCGGCGCGCGCCTGCCAAGGCCGATGGCATGCCCTAGACTCGTCACGCGCCGGACCGGCGCGCCGCCTGCCCGAGTCGCCCGATGCCCAGCCCCCGCTACGCCGTGTTCGGCCATCCCATCGCCCATTCGCTGTCGCCGCAGATCCATGCCGCGTTCGGGCAGCAGACCGGCATCGCGATCGATTACACCGCGATCGATGCCACCCCCTCGGCGTTCGCCGAGGCCTTGATGGCCTTCGCGACATCGGGCGGCGCCGGCGCCAACGTCACGCTGCCGCTGAAAGAGGCGGCGTTCGCATTGGCCGACACCCATTCCGAACGCGCGCAGCGCGTGGGCGCGGTCAATACGCTGGTGCGCCGCGGCGCGAGCTGGCATGGCGACAACACCGACGGTGCTGGCCTGGTCCGCGACCTGACCGATCGCCACGGCCTCGACCTGCGCGGGCGGCGGACGTTGCTGATCGGCGCCGGCGGCTCGGCGCGCGGTGTCGCCGGCGCGCTGCTGGAGGCCGGTGTCGACGGCCTGACGATCGTCAACCGCACGCCCGAGCGTGCCGACGCGCTGGCCGATGCGCTCGGCGAGCCAGGCCGGGTGCATCCGCGTTACCTCGAACGCGTCGGCGAGTCCGGCGAGTTCGACCTGATCGTCAACGCCACCTCTGCCGGGCGCGACGGCCGCTTCCCGGCGCTGCCGCGCGCGCTGGTGGGCATGCGCACCGCCGCGGTAGACCTCAACTACGGCGAGGCCTCGGTGCCGTTCCTGGCCTGGGCACGCGCCCACGGCGTGCGCGATGCGATCGACGGGCTGGGCATGCTGGTCGAGCAGGCGGCCGAGAGCTTCGCGCTCTGGCACGGCGTGCGCCCGGAGACCGATCCGGTGTTCGCGCTGCTGCAGGCGCGCAACGTCGCGCTGGCCAGCGCGGACTAAGGGCCGCGACGATGGATGCCCATGCCCTGTTGATGTCGATGCTCGTGCAGTTGCCGGCGCGCGTGCCGCTGCTGATCGCGCTCGGTGTCGCGCTCACGCTCGTGCTGCAGAAACGCGCGGCCGACCCGCCGGCAGTGCGGCTCGCGGCCTGGGGGTTCGGCGTGATGCTGGCCGCCCAGTTGCTCGCGGCGGTGACCTACCCGCTGTTGCAGGCTTACGTCACCAGCGCCGCGCTGCCGTTCGCGGCGACCGGACTGTTCTACGGCGTCATCGGCGTCGGCCTGGCGATGATCGAAGCAACCGGCCTGATCTTGCTGGCACTGGCGGTCGTGCGCCGGCGCCGCTGATGCTGCGCGCGATGGACTGTCGTCCGGCCTGCGCGGCGTGCTGTATCGCGCCGTCGATCACCTCGCCGATTCCCGGCATGCCCGACGGCAAGCCGGCCGGCGTGGCGTGCGTGCAGCTCGACGAAGCGTTGCGCTGCCGGTTGTTCGGCCGCCCCGAGCGGCCCGCGTTCTGCGGCTCGCTGCGCCCGGCGCAGGACATGTGCGGGGCATCGCGGAGCGCCGCGTTCGCCCTGCTCGAGCAGATGGAACGGGCGACAACGCCCTGAGCCGTCAGCGGTAGCGCGCCTCGAGCAGGTCGAGGTCGCGAACCAGCCGACGGGCGATCTCGTCGGAGATCCGACGATGGCGGGCAAGTCCATAGATACATTCGCGCTCGGCCGCAACGGCCGCGATACGCAGCGCGCGCTCGGCGTCGTCGGCGCGGCGCAGTTCCTCGGCATCAATGCCGCCGCCTGCCTCGCGGCGCAGCCGGTCCTGGTACAGCGCCATGACCCGGACCGCGGCGCTGGCGTAGAGGTCGGGGTCGGATTTGGCGCCCGGCAGCGCATGCTGCGCGCGCTCCACGGCCGCCACCGCGGCGACCGCGCCCTCGTGCCGGGCCAGGTCCATCTCGCGGTCGCCCTCGCCCTCGGCCGGCGCGGTGAGCCCGCGCAGCAGCCGCGGCAACACCAGGCTGCCGAGCAGCAGGGAGATCAGGATCACCGCCGCCGCCAGGAAGATCGCCAGATCGCGCGCCGGGAACGGCGTACCGTCGTACAGCGCCAGCGGCAGCGTCAGCACACCCGCCAGCGTGATCGCGCCGCGCACGCCGGCCAGCGACATCGCCGCGACCAATCGCGTCGCCGGCAGCCGCCGCTTCGCCCCGCTGCGCGACAGCGCGATCCACAGGGTCACCCACACCCAGGCGAAGCGCAGCGCGAACAGGCCGGCGTAGATCGCCAGCACGTAGACCACCAGCCACCACGGCGTGACGTGGCCGGCCTCGCGCACTGTACTCACCGCGCGGTCGACGATCCACGGCAACTGCTCGCCCAGCAGCACGAAGATGATGCCGTTGAGCGAGAACTGCACCGTGTCCCAGACCGCGGCGCGCTGCACCCGAGTCGTGGCCAGGGCGCGGCCGCTGAGCTCGACGTAGCTCATCGTGATGCCGGCCGCAACCGCGGCAAGGATGCCCGAGGCGCCGATCTGCTCGGCCAGCAAGTAGGCGCCGAACGGCGTCAGCAGGCTGATCAGGATCGGCGTGCCCGCCTCCTCGCCGAACACGCGCGAGACCAGCGCATGCCCGCGGTTGATCGCGATGGTCAATGCCGCGCCGACCGCGACGCCGGCCAGGGCCACCCACAGAAAGGTCAGCGAGGCGGAGAGCAGCGAGAAGCCGCCGGTCAGCGCGGCGGCCACCGCGAAGCGGAAGCACACCAGGCCCGAGGCGTCGTTGAGCAGCGACTCGCCCTCCAGAATGTGCATGACGCGCGAGGGAATCGGCGCACGCGCCGCGATCGACGACACCGCGACCGGATCGGTCGGCGACAGGATTGCGGCCAGCGCGAACGCCACCGCCAGCGGCATCGCCGGGATCATCCAGTGGATCAGCAGGCCGGCGCCGAGCACGGTGAACACCACCAGCCCCAGGGCCAGCTGCAGGATCACGCCGCGGTCGCGGAACAGGCCGCTCTTGGGGATCCGCCAGCCGTCGAGGAACAGCAGCGGCGGCAGGAACAGCACGAAGAACAAGTGTGGATCGAGCGTGACACCCCGGCCGAACACGCCGGCGATCGTCGCGCCCAGTGCGATCTGCACCACCGGCAACGGCAGCGGCAGCCAGCGCTGCAGCACGCGGGTCAGATAGCCGCTGACCACGACGGCCAGCAGCATCACCAGGACGACTTCGATCGAATGCATGGGGCGGTCGGCGGCACGCGGTACGGGAGTCGTCCACGATAGCGCTGTCCGTCGAGCCCAGGGAGCGCATATCGTGCGTGTGTCGGTCGGCGCAGCCTTCCCATGCACAGGTTGAGGCTGGGATTGCAGTTGGTCTCCTGAAGCGGCGCCTCGTTCACGCCAGCATCGCAGCTCGACTTCGAGTGGGCAGCGGGCTGCCGGCCAGAGGCCACTCTTCCCTCGGCAAGGCATCCTGCCTTGACTCGGGCGCGCACCATCCATGGCGCGCTTGGCGTGGCCTCCGGCCGCCAGCCCACTGCGGTGAGCGTTGTGAACACGACTTCGTTTAACGCGGCGGCGGAGCGAGTGGTCTGTGACATCGCGCAACGCCGCTAGCCCCTAGAATCGAACGCCCCCAAGCCGCTGTGTCCCGACGATGACCAATCCGCTGCTCGACTTCTCCGGCCTGCCCCGCTTCGACGCCATCACGCCGGCGCACGTGCAGCCGGCGATCGACGCGCTCGTTGCCGAGGCCGAGGCCGCGCTGGCGGTCGCGGGCCGGACCCAACCGGTGAGCTGGGAGCAGGTCGTCGTGCCGCTGGAGGATGCGACCGAGCGCCTGGGGCGCGCCTGGAACCAGGTCTCGCATCTGAACGCCGTGGTCAACACCCCCGAACTGCGCGCCGCCTACAACGCCGCGCTGCCGAAGGTGACCGCCTTCTTCAATGCCCTCGCCCAGGACGAGGCGCTGTACGCCCAGTACCGGCGTCTGTCCGACGAGGCCGATGCGCTCGGCCTCGATCCGCTGCGCCGGCGGGTGATCGCCCATGCGCTGCGCGACTTCCGCCTCGGCGGTGCCGCACTCGACGCCGAGGGCAAGGCGCGGCTGTCGTCAGTCCGCCAGGAACTCGCTGCGCTGTCGGCGCAGTTCTCCGAGCACGTGCTCGATGCGACCGATGCGTTCTCGCTGCATGTCGACGATGCCGCGCGGCTGGCCGGGTTGCCCGACGATGTCGTCGCCGCAGCGCGCGCGACCGCCGAGAAGGCCGGCCAGTCCGGTTGGACGCTCACGCTGCAGATGCCCTGCTACCTGCCGGTGCAGACCTACGCCGAGGATCGCGACCTGCGCGAGACGCTGTACCGCGCCTACGGCCTGCGCGCGTCCGAGGCCGGGCCCGCCGAGCGCGACAACGGCCCGTTGATCGCCCGGATCCTGACGCTGCGCGCCGAGCAGGCTGCGTTGCTGGGCTTCGCGGACTACGCCAGCCTGTCGCTGGCGACCAAGATGGCGACCTCGCCGGATGACGTGCTCGGCTTCCTGCGCGACCTCGCGGCACGTGCCCGCCCGCATGCCCAGCGCGACCGCGATGCGCTCGAGACGTTCGCGCGCGACACCCTGGGCCTGGATGCGCTGCAGCCCTGGGACGTCGCGTTCGCCGCCGAGCGCCTGCGCCAGGCGCGTTACGACTATTCGGCGCAGACGGTCAAGCAGTACTTCACGCAGGATCGCGTACTCGCCGGCCTGTTCGACCTGATCCACGCGCTCTACGGCCTGCGGGTCGAGCCCGACAACGCGCCGGTCTGGCACCCGGACGTGCGCTTCTACCGCCTGGTCGACGGCGACGGCACGCTGGTCGGGCAGTTCTATCTCGACCTGTACGCCCGCGAGGGCAAGCGCGGCGGCGCGTGGATGGACGACTGCCGCAATCGCCGCGCGATCGGCGAGCGCACACAGACGCCGCTGGTCTACCTGGTGTGCAATTTCGGCCGTGGCGCCGACGGGCGCCCGGCGACGTTCACCCATGGCGAGGTGACCACGCTGTTCCACGAGATGGGCCACGGCCTGCACCAGCTGCTGACCGCAGTCGGCGAACTGCCGATCGCCGGCATCAACGGGGTGGAGTGGGACGCGGTGGAACTGCCGAGCCAGTTCATGGAGAACTTCTGCTGGGAATGGCCGCGCGTCGAAGCGATGACCGCGCACGTGGACACGGGCGCGCCGCTGCCGCGCGCGCTGTTCGACCGCATGCTGGCTGCGCGCAATTTCCACAGCGGCCTGCAGACGCTGCGCCAGATCGAGTTCGCCCTGTTCGACATGCAGTTGCATGCCGGCTTCGACCCTGCCCAGGACGATGCGTTGGCTCTGCTCGAGCGCGTGCGCGACGAGGTCGCAGTGCTGCGCACGCCGGCCTGGCACCGGTTCCCGCACCAGTTCGCGCACATCTTCGCCGGCGGCTACGCAGCCGGCTACTACAGTTACAAATGGGCCGAGGTGCTCAGCGCCGACGCCTACGCCGCGTTCGAGGAGGCGCCGGACCGCCTGGCGCAGACCGGCGCTCGGTTCCGCGACGAGATCCTGACGCGCGGCGGCAGCCGCGACGCGGCCGAGAACTTTCGCGCATTTCGCGGCCGCGATCCCGACATCGCCGCGCTGCTGCGGCATAGCGGCATGGCCGCCTGAGTCGCGGACCGGACGGCCACGCCGCCCCACCCGACGTACTGCGCCGCCGTCACGCGACCATGCGACCATGCGCGCGGTCGACTCCTGGATCGCGTCCATGCGCCTGCTCGTGCTGTTGTGTTCGCTCGCCATGCCCATCGTCGGCTGGCTGTCGCAGACCGGTGCCTTCGGGCCCGACCAGGCCGCGGTGTCGGGCCGCTACCCGACACTGCTGGTCGCAGCGGGCTACGCGTTCTCGGTCTGGGGCCTGATCTTCGTACTCGACATCGCCTACGCGACCTGGCAGGCAACCGGCGCGCGCCGTCACGATGCGTTGCTCACGCGCATCGCCCCGGTCGCCGCCCTGGGGTTTGCGCTGACCACGATCTGGATGCCGTTGTTCTCGGCCGGCCACTTCATCGCCTGCGTGGCGGTGATCGTCGGCGCACTGGCCTGCCTGGCCTGGTGCGCGGTGCGGCTGTCGGACGGCAGCGCCGCGCACGGCCGGCGCATCGCCTGGCTGGCGCTGTCGCTGCATGCGGGTTGGTTGTCGCTGGCCGCGTTCCTCAACGTCGCCCAGACGATCGTCGCCTACCAGTGGCTGTCGCCCTCGCGCATGCTCGGCTGGAGCCTGGCGCTGTGGGCGATCGCGGCAGCACTGTTGCTGGCGCTCAATGCGCGCATGCGCGGTAACGCAGCCTACGCGGCGGTCGCACTGTGGGGGCTGTTCGCGGTGTGGATCAAGCAGACCGACTGGCCACTGGCCGGGGCGACGACCTCGGCCTGGGTGGCGCTGGGCATCGCGACGCTGCTGGTCGTGCAGACGGTCGTGCTGCAGTTGCGCCAGCGCGCCGCGTAGATCGTTGCGATGCGACCGCGTTCATGTTCCGCATGGCATCGACGCGGCATCGTAGATGCCCTCGTCCACAGGAGCACGCCATGTCCCACCGCCGCCTGCTGCCTGCCGCGCTGATCGCGCTCGCGCTGCCCGCCGCTGCCTCCGCGCAGGTCAGTACCAGCGCACTGGAGCCAGTCGCCGACCCACCGGCGGTGTCGTCGCAGACCGGCCGCCAGACCGGGGTGGTGACCTACGAAGGCGCCGATGGCCAGCAGGTGATCATCCGCTCCTACGAGCCGCGTCCGGCGACGACAAGCCCCTATCGGATCGATTTCGCCGCGCTCGACGTCAACGGCGACGGCTACATCAGCCGGGCCGAGGCGCGGGCAAACCCCACGCTGTCGGCCGAGTTCGATGCAGTGGACAGCAATCGCGATGGCCGCCTCAGTCGCGAGGAACTCGCCGGCTGGCTGCGCTAGCCTAGGCGGCCCGGCCGCCGTGGCCGAGACAGGAGGCCAGGCGTGACCCATCCCGATCCGACCCACCGGGCCGAGCCCGCATCGCGCACGCCCATGGTGATCGGCGCGGTGTTCGTGCTGCTCGGCGGCATCTTCATCGGCGCATTGGGCACGACGGTCATGCTGCGCACGAGCATCGGTTCGGCCGGCGATCTCAAGGCACGCGAGGCGATCCGCCTGCAGGGCCTGCTCGTGGCCGACGACGGGCGGATGGATCCGGCGCAGACCGCCGAGCGGGCGACCGCGGCCTTCGCACACAGTTTCGTGGTCAGCGCCGCGGCGCTTGATGCGGTCGCCTCGCTCGACGATCGTCAACGCATGCTCGACATCGCGCGCTGGCTGGTCGACACCGGAGCGCTGGCCGACCGACGCGATGCCGTCTCGCGCTGGGCCCAGGCCGCGGCGCAGTGCCTGGTCGCAACCCCCGACCAACCGCGCACTGCCGCCAATTGCGTTCGCGACGCAATGCCCGACGACGTGCCGCGTCCCGATCGCGGCAACTGATCCACAAGCCCGCGGTGTCGTTGCGGCCATTCGCACGCGACGCCCCGATACGACAACGCCCGGCTTGCGCCGGGCGTTGGTCGCACGTGCAAGGTTGCGCGGCGATCAGTCGCGCGACTGGCTGATGACGCGTCCGTCCTGCGGGTCGAGCTTGAGGTCGACGCGCTGGCCTTCGCGAGTATCGGCCTCGGCCTCCCACAGGCCGTCATCGAACTTCACGTCCTCGATCTTGGTGAAGCCGGCGGCGGTGAGCTTGGCGCGGATATTGGCCTCACCCAGCGTCGTTGCGCCGGCATTGTCCGGATACACGCGACCGGTCGCCGGATCCAGACGGACATCGATCTTGCGCCCATTGGCATCCTTGGCGTCGGCCTTCCACAAGCCATCCTTGAACTCGAGATCGGTCACGTCGGTATAGCCGCCGTCGGTCAGCGCGGTGCGGACCTGGGCGCTGGTCATCGCGTCCTGCGCAACGGCGGCACCGGCGGTCAGGGACAGCGCGAGCGCCAGGCCACGGATCAGGGTCGTCTTCATCGAAAAGGCTCCTGGGAAAGGGTCGGCCGAGTGTTCGGCGGCCTGCGCGAAGCAGCGGTGAATGGCGGCCGTCGACACCGCGCTCGGTTCATCGATGTGATGTCGAACGCGGCCAGCACCTCAGACCGGCAGCCGCTCGAGCGTATCGCGCACGCGCTGCAGCACCGCTTCAAGGGCCTCCAGCGGCACCGAGCCCAAGCCCAACCGCAGCGCATGCGGCCGCTGCCGGCCGGTCGCGTAGGCCTCGCCCTTGGACACCGCGATGCCGCGCTCGGCCAGCGCTTGCGCGGCACGGTCCATGCGCAGGCCCTCAGGCAAGCGCAGCCACAGAAACGGCGAGGCGGGGTGCGCGCGCAGGTCGAGGCCGGCGAACACGTCGGCCGCGATCGCCTGGCGCTGGCGCGCGTCATGGCGCAACGCGGCCTCCTGCTGCGTGATCGTGCCGTCGGCGATCCAGCGCGTCGCCATCGCCGTCACCAGGCTCGGCAGGCTCCAGTGGCTGGCCCGGATCACCGCCTTGACCCGCACCACGCAGTCCGCAGGCACGACGACATAACCGAAGCGCAGACCACTGGCCAGGCTCTTGGACAGGCTGGCGATGTGGAACGTGCGTTCGGGCGCCAACGTCGCCAGCGCGACCGGTGGCGGGTCCGCCAGCCACGCATAAGCTGCGTCTTCGATCAGCACGCAGTCGTGGCGTCGCGCGATCGCCACCAGCCGCTGCCGCTGCGCGACGTCGAGCACCCAGCCCAACGGATTGTGCAGCGTCGGCATCGTGTAGATCGCCCGGATCGGGCGGCTGCGGCACAGCCGCTCCAGGGCGTCGAGATCGGGCCCGTCCGCGCAAGCAGGCACCGGCGCGAGATCCAGCGCCTGCAGCTCGGCGAGCATGCGAAAGCCCGGGTAGCTCAAGGCGTCGACCGCGACCGCATCGTGCGGCCGCAGCATCGCCCGCACCACCACGTCCAGACCATGCTGCGCGCCGTTGACCAGCAGAACACGCTCCGCATCGGCCTCGATGTCCCGCGAGGCAGCCAATAGATCGGCCACGATCCGGCGCTCGTGGCGCCGCCCGCCGGGCGGTTGCTGGTGCATCAGCGCCGCCAGGTCGCCTGAGGTCGCCAACTCGCGCAGCATGCCGCGCAGCAGCGCCGCCTGGCCGGGCCAGGTCGGATGGTTGAACGACAGATCGACTGCGCTCGCGCTGCGGCGCGCCTCGTCGCCGCTGTCCCACTCGCGCTGCGGCGGGCGCTCACGCACGAACGTGCCGCGTCCGGTCTCGCCGACGATCAGGCCCATCGCCTGTAACTGCGCATAGGCCTTGCTGGCCGAGGCGACCGCGATCCCATGTCGGGCAGCCAGCGCGCGATGGGTCGGCAGGGCGGTGCCCGGCGCCAACTGGCCGCTTTGGATCTGCGCGGCGAGGCGTTCGACGATGACCGCGACCGGGGAAGTGGCCATGCACGTGTCCCTAGGACAATTTCTTGATTGCTCCAATCTACGCGATCACGCTCCGGCGCAATGCGGACGCTGCCCAGCGCAACGGCGTCACCTGTGGGCTGGTGGCGCCGTGCCGACACGTCATCCATGCCTCAAGTCCCAAGAGGAGCGCTTATGTCCAATGCCTCACCGCGCCTGCCGATCCTCGACCACTTGCAGCGCATGCTCGACGGCCGTCCTGTCGACCCCACCGCCATCCCGCTGCGCTATCCCACGGCGATCTCGCAGCTACTGGGCTTCCGGCTCGTCGCGGTCAGCGAGGCGATGGCCGCCATCGAGCTGGAGGCCGATCCCGAACATCACGGCAACCAGCAGGGCACAGTGCACGGCGGCCTGTTGTGCGAACTGGCCGATGCGACCATCGGCACGGCGCATTCGACGTTGATGCAGCCGGGCGAAAGCTTCACCAGCATCGATCTCGATGCGACCTTCGTGCGGCCCGTCTGGCGTGCGCGTCTGCGCGCGCATGCCTGGGCCGAACATCGCGGCCGCACGCTCACGCACTACCGCTGTGACATCCAGCGCGAGGACGGCAAGGTCGTCGCGCGCATGGCCAGCAAGGTCATGACGCTGCGCGGCGAGCACGCCCAGGGCCGTTGAGGCGACCCACCCCGCATGGGCCTCACTTCTGTCGTCAGGCAGCCGTCAGCAGGCGCAGGTCGTCGACGAATCCGGCATAGGCCTGGGCCTGCGCGGCGGGATCGCCCTGACGCAGCACCCACGACGGATGCACGGTGGCGAAGGCGCGCACGCCGTCGTCGCGCGTGCGCCACAGCCCGCGCTCCTCGGTCAGTCGCACGCCCGGCCCAAACACCGCGCGCGCGGCGGTCGCACCCAGGCAGACGATGCGTTCGGGTTTCAGCTGCGCGATCTCGGCGCGCAACCAGCCATTGCAGGCCTCGACGTGGGCGACATCGGGGCGGCGATGCAGCCGCCGCTTGCCGCGTGGCTCGAAGCGGAAATGCTTGACCGCGTTGGTCAGATAGAGCGAACCGCGGTCGATGCCGAGTTCGTCGAGCGCGCGCGAAAACAGCCGGCCCGCGGGGCCGACGAACGGCCGGCCCGACAGGTCCTCCTCGTCGCCTGGCTGCTCGCCGACGATCATCGTGCGGGCATCGCCCGGCCCTTCGCCGAACACCGTCTGCGTCGCCGGTTGCCACAGCGGACACCGCCGGCAATCGCGTGCGGCCTCGCGCAGTGCGTCGAAGCTGTCGGGTGCCAGGGCCGGCGCCGCGGGCGCGACCGGGATGCGTCGACGCGGCGCCTGATGTGCGCGCTCGGCCATCTCGCGCACGCGCACGCCCGCCTCGCGCACCAGCGCCGGCAGCAGCGCCGTCTCGGGCAGGTGCTTCCAGTACTTCTGCGGCATCTCGGCGCGCATCATCGTGGTGTTGAGCCGGGCCGGGTTGAAGATATTGGCGTAGTAGGTGCGCCACAAATCCTCGCGCGCGTCCTCGGCCGGCGCATCGGCGCGCGTGCCGCCCGCTGCGAAGGCCAACGTCTGGCCGTCCCACAACGCGCTGCGGTACGGGGTCACGATCGCCCAGCGCATGCCGGCGAAGCGGCGCGCGAAGAACGGCGCGACCCGATCGACGATCCAGTGATCGGGCTCGAACCAGGCGACGTACTCCTCGTCGGCGCCGGGCACGGCGCGGAAGCGCACGAAGGCCTTCATCTTGTGGGTATCGCGGCGCACCGCCTGGGCCATTGTGCGTGCGCGATGCACGTCAGGGTCGGCCGCGCGCAGCAGCAGTGCGCGCTCGCCCTCGGCGATGCGCCAGAGCATGCGGTACAGCAGGCCATGGCGGTCGTCGGCGCGATGGCAGAGCACAGCATCGGCGAGGGCCAGAAACTCGGAGGGCACGCGCGGCGCACTGCGTTGCGCAGGCAACGCGGCGAGGTCCAGGCCGCCCAGCAGCGAGCCCTGCGCGCCGCCGCTCCAGTCGAGCTGCTCGGGCGGCAGGCCCGCGCACAGCGCAGCACGCGCCGCGCTGCGCCAGGCGCCGGCATCCCAGGGCGGATCGACCCTCGCGGCCACACGCGCGTGGGCGGGCGTCGACGTCATCGACGTTGCAATCCCGGGTTTGCACGGTGTTGCGCTGGTCTTCTTGCGCTATCGGCGGACACGGACTGCGCTTGTCTCCCTCCTCCGCTGGCGGGGGAAGGCTGGGATGGGGACGAGTCCACAGCGTAATGCGATCGGATCGTTGGCCCCCACTCAACCCTCCCCCGTACACGGGGGAGGGCTGCATCGGCGCGTTCGCCGCAGCGTGATGCTTGCCTGTTTGCATCATCGACGGCCGCGCACTGCGCTTGTCCCCTTCCCCCGTTTACGGGGGAAGGCTGGGATGGGGGCGAGCCCACAGGGCACTGCGATCGGAACGTTGGCCCCCACCCAATCCTCCCCCGTACACGGGGGAGGGCTGCATCGGCGCGTTCGCCGCAGCGTGATGCTTGCCTGTTTGCATCATCGACGGCCGCGCACTGCGCTTTTACCCTTCCCCCGCTAGCGGGGGAAGGCTGGGATGGGGGCAAGCCGAGAGGGCACTGCGATCGGAACGTTAGCCCCCACCCAACCCTCCCCCGTATACGGGGGAGGGCACAAGGACGTGTTCTTCGCGCAGGTTTTAGGGAGCTCATCCGAACTCGAGGGTCTGGGAGACGCAGAAGTGCCATGCGTCGCAGGCCGTCAGAACAGGCTCGCCTGGCGCGGTTGCGGGGCGAGTTCGCTGCGCAGGCGGGCGGGATCGTCGAGGCGCTGGCGGGGATGGTGCCCAGGCACGACGACGAACGGCATGACTTTCTTCAGCGGCACGCGGAGCCGCGCGAGATCGTCGAGGCGCAAGGCGCCGTGCGGGCGTGCGGCGATGATGCGCTCGACGTTGCGCGCACCCAGCCCCGGCACGCGCAGCAGCATCTCGCGCGGTGCGCGATTGACGTCAACCGGGAAGCGCGTGGGATTGCGCAAGGCCCAGGCGAGCTTGGGATCGACGTCGAGGTCGAGCATGCCCGCTTCGGTGCCGTCTGCGACCGGCGCGCCCTCGGCGGCGGGTTCGGGCGCGATCTCGTCGACATCGAAACCGTAGAAGCGCAGCAGCCAGTCAGCCTGGTAGAGCCGATGCTCGCGCAGCAACGGCGGCGCCTGCAGCGGCAGGGTCTTGGAGGCGTCGGGAATCGGGCTGAAGGCCGAGTAGTAGACGCGGCGCATGCGGTAGGTACCGTACATGCGGCTGCTCGATTCGAGAATGCGGCGATCGTTGGCGCCGTCGGCACCGACGATCATCTGCGTGCTCTGGCCAGCCGGCGCGAATCGCGGCGCCTTGGCCCGGCGCACGCCCACCGCCTGGCGCTTGGCGCGGCGCGCGTCCTTGTCCTCGTCGATGCGCCACTTGAGCTCGCCCATCGCACCATGGATGCCGGCATGGGTCTTTTCCGGGGCCAGCGCCGACATGCCGGCCTCGGTCGGCAACTCGATGTTGATGCTGAGCCGGTCGGCATAACGGCCGGCCGCAGCGAGCAGTTCGGGCGCGGCGTCGGGAATGGTCTTGAGATGGATGTAACCGCCGAAGCGATGGTCCTGCCGCAGGCTGCGTGCGACTTCGACCAGCTGCTCCATCGTGTAGTCGCCGTTGCGGATGATGCCGCTCGACAGGAACAGCCCCTCGATGTAGTTGCGCTTGTAGAAATCCAGCGTCAGGTCCACGACCTCCTGGGTCGTGAAGCGCGCGCGGCGCACGTTGCTCGACACGCGGTTGACGCAATACGCGCAATCGAACACGCAGAAGTTCGTCAGCAGGATCTTGAGCAGCGACACGCAGCGGCCGTCGGGCGTGTACGAGTGGCAGATGCCCATGCCCTCGGTGCTGCCGATGCCGCCGGTCTTCGACGAGTCGCGCCGGTTCGCACCGCTCGACGCGCAGGAGGCGTCGTACTTGGCGGCGTCGGCGAGTACGGCGAGCTTGTCGGTCAGGTTCACCTGCGCACCGTGACAGGTCCAGGTCTCAATCCGTGAGACGGCATCGTCACCGCGCTGAACACGCGCGGCGAAGGCCTGTCGGGCGCCGAGTCTCCAACCTTGCCGCGCTGCCGGGACCTGACGCGCGCGCATTCACATCGCGTGGCCGTGCTGGCCGTTAGCGTGCAGCGCGGGTCTGTCGATCGACACGATCCGCGGCGTGTGTATTCCAGGGGCGGCATCATCGAGCATCGGAACCGACAACCACGGCGCATGTGCGCCCGCATCGCCGCGCTGGCCGGTCTCGCGCTGACTGGCTTCGGGCTGGCCGCCTGCGCCGGCCCACAATCGGCACTCGACCCCGCCGGCCCGGCCGCGGCGCAGATCGCATTTGGCTGGTGGCTGATGGCCGGCGCATTCACCCTGGTCTGGGCGCTCGTGCTCGTGCTGCTGTGGCGGGCGCTGCGTCGCCGCGAGGCCGGCCAGGCGCTGCGGCAGCCCGAACGTCTGGTGGTCTGGGGTGGCCTGGTGCTGCCGACGATCGTGCTGACCGCGCTGCTGGTCTACGGCAGTCTGACTAGCGCGCGGGTGACCGGGATGGGCGTCGAGCCGGACATGGTCGTCGAGGTGACCGCCCGGCAATGGCAATGGCATTTCCGCTATCGCGATCGCGATGACACGGTGCTGGGCGAGAGTGTCGACGCGCTGGCGATGCCACTGGGCCGAATGGTCGAGTTCCGCATCACCAGCGAGGATGTGATCCACAGCTTCTGGATTCCAAGACTCGGCGGCAAGATCGATGCGATCCCCGGCCGCGTCAACGTCCTGCGCCTGCGCGCCGACGCGGCCGTGCCGATGCGCGGCCAGTGTGCGGAGTTCTGCGGCCTGGAGCATGCGCGCATGCTGTTTCCGGTGCGGGTGATGGCGGCCGAGGCGATGCCCGCGTGGCTGGCCGCGCAGCCGCCAGCGCGGGCCGACGAGCCGCCGTCGGCGCAGGCCCCGGCCGGACGAGCGCCGCCGCGCCACCGCGCTTCGGAGAACGTGCTGTGAGCGGCGGACTGGGGCCCGATCCGGTGCTGCCCTCGCCGGGCGACCGCCTGCGCCACGCCGAGCGGCTGGCGCTGCTCGAGCGCGTGTGGTCGAACGGACGCGGCCTGGTCGGCCAGCTGACCGCGGTCAACCACTCGACGATCGCGATGCGCTTCATCGTCACCGGCTTTGCGTTCCTGCTGATCGGCGGGATGCTGTCGATGTTCATCCGGCTGCAACTGGCCTGGCCCGGCCTGCAGGTGCTCGACCCCGAGCGCTACGCGCAGTTCGTGACCATGCACGGCACGACGATGATGTTCCTGTTCGCGGTGCCGATCATGGAAGGCTTCGCGATGTACCTGATCCCGAAGATGCTCGGGTCGCGCGACCTGCCGTTCCCGCGCCTCTCGGCATTCGGTTGGTGGTGCTATCTGTTCGGCGGGTTGTTCCTGTATTCGAGCTTCCTGTTCGGCAGCGTGCCCGATGGCGGCTGGTTCATGTACACGCCGCTGACCGATGCGACCTACTCGCCGGGCAAGGGCGCGGACTTCTGGCTGATCGGGGTGACGTTCGCCGAGATCGCCGCAGTGACCGCGGCCGTCGAGCTGATCGTGGCGATCCTGATCACGCGCGCGCCGGGCATGGACCTCACCCGCATGCCGGTGTTCGCCTGGGCGGTGCTGGTGACCGCCTTCATGATCGCGTTCGGCTTTCCGCCACTGATCCTGGCCAGCCTGCTGTTGGAGATCCAGCGCGCGTTCGACTTCGCGTTTTTCGAGGTCGCGCGTGGCGGCGATCCGCTGCTGTGGCAGCACCTGTTCTGGCTGTTCGGCCATCCGGAGGTCTACATCATCTTCCTGCCGGCCGCCGGCGTGGTGTCGATGGTGGTGCCGACGTTCGCCCGCCGCCCGATCGTGGGCTACACCTGGATCGTGCTGGCACTGGTGGCGACGGGCTTTCTGAGCTTCGGCCTGTGGGTGCACCACATGTTCGCGGTCGGCATCCCGTTGCTGGCGCTGGCGTTCTTCAGTGCGGCGAGCATGATGGTGGCCATCCCGACCGGCATCCAGGTGTTCGCGTGGATCGCCACGCTGTGGTCGGGCAAGCCGTGGCTGCGCGTGCCGATGCTGCACATCGTCGGCTTCTTCGTGGTGTTCGTCTGCGGCGGGCTGACCGGAGTGATGTTGGCCTTCGTGCCGTTCGACTGGCAGGCGCACGACACCCATTTCGTCGTCGCGCATCTGCACTACGTGCTGATCGGCGGGCTGATGTTTCCGATGTTCGCCGGGCTCTACTACTGGCTGCCGCTGGCGAGCGGGCGCATGCCGTCCGAATCGCTGAGCCGCAGCGGCTTCTGGCTGGTGTTCATCGGCATGAATCTGACGTTCCTGCCGATGCATCTGACCGGCCTGGTCGGGCTGCCGCGGCGCGTCGACAGCTACGCGATGGAGCTGGGTGTGCACTGGCTCAACTTGGTCTCCACCGCGGCCGGGTTCGTCCTCGCGGTCGGCGTCATCGCGATCCTGATCGATGTGGCGCTGTGCTTCGTGCTCGGTCGCCGCGCCGACGCCAATCCCTGGCAGGCCGGCACGCTGGAATGGGCGCTGCCGCGACCGGTGCCGGCGTACAACGTCGCCTCGGTGCCCGAAGTCGGCGATCGCTACCCGTTGTGGCACCGTCCGGCGATCGCCGACGAGGTCGCCCGCACCGACGGTCTGCTCGGCGAGGCACACGACGGGCGCCGCGAGATTCTCGGCACGAGCATTCAATCGGCACGCCCCGAACAGGTGATCCGGGTCTCGACGTCAACCTGGTGGCCGCTGCTGGCGGCGCTGTCGATCGGCGTGTTGCTGACCGGCTTCATCACCTCGCAGTATTGGCTGTCGGTGCTGATGCTGGGACCGCTGATCGGCCTGTTCCTGGTCTGGGCCTGGACCACGGGCGACCGCCACGCGCCGGCGTCGATCGAGGTCGCACCCGGCTTGACCCTGCCGACGCAGGCGGCGGCACGCAACGCGCCGGGCTGGTGGGCGCTGGTGGCGACGTTGCTGATCGATGGCTCGCTGTTCGCTTCGCTGGTGTTCGCGTACTTCTACCTGTGGCTCAACGCACCGGCCTGGCCAGCCGGCGGCGCACAGCTGGCGGCCTGGGCGCCGACGCTCGCCGCACTCGCCGCGCTGACGGTGCCCCTGCTGTCGGCATGGGCCGCGCCGCGCGCGCTGCGCGCCGGGCGGCGCGGGACCGCGATCGCCTGGCAGGGGGTCGCCCTCGTTGCCGGCGCTGCCTTCCTCGCGCTGCACCTGCCGACGATCTGGCAGTCGACCGGTGCGCCCCAGGTCCATGCCTACGCGTCGGTGGTCTGGACGCTGACCGGCTTCCACGCGGTGCACGTCGTTGTGGCGATGCTGATCGGCGGCTTCGTCGCACTGCGCATCCACCGCGGCCATGTGGACGCGGTGCGCAACCTGGAGTCGCGCGTGGCCGCCGGCTTCTGGCGCTACGCGGTGGGCCAGGGCGTGGTCGCCTGGGGCATGCTGCACCTGTTCCCGAGGTGGCTATGAGCCGGGCCGAGGGCCGCCTGGGTCTGACCCGCATGGCCATGCCGCTCGCGGTCTGGGCGCTGCATTTCGTCGTCGTCTACAGCTTGCAGGGGCTGGCCTGCGCGCGCGGGCTGGGCCGCACGCCGGTCGCAGGGCTCGAGGCCATGACCTGGGCGCTGTGGGGCGTGACACTGCTCGCGCTACTGGGCATCGCGTGGTCGGGCTGTGTGGCCTGGCGCGCACGTCAGGCCGCCGCGCCGACCCGCCCGCCGGGCGACCGCCGGCATTTCCTGCCCTTGCTGACCGCGCTGGTCGCGCTGGTCGCGGCCATCGGGGTCGTGTTCACCGCGCTGCCGGTCGCGCTGCTACCCACTTGCGCCTGACGCGCCCAACGAGACCCTGATGCGCAAGGACCTGAAACAACCCGTCCCCAAGACCCAAAGCCACACGGTCGAGAGCGTGGTGGCGATCGCCAAGCACCCGATCCATCCGATGCTGGTGACGTTCCCGATCGCGTTCCTGTCGATGGTCGTCGTCGCCGACGGCCTGTACCTGTGGCTGCGTGCGCCGTTCTGGGCGGAACTGGCGTTCTGGCTGAATGTCGGCGGGCTGGGCTTCGGCGTGCTGGCGGGGATCGTCGGCACGATGGACATGATGTCGATCCGGGTGGTGCGGCGGCACGTCTCGGCCTGGAACCATTTCATCGTCGCGGTCATGGTGCTGGCGATGGCCGCGCTCGGCGTGTGGTTGCGCCTGCCCGACCCCGTGGCCGCGGTCTGGCCTTGGGGCCTGTTGTCGTCGGCGGTGATGGCGCTGCTGGTGGCGGTCGCCGGTTGGCTCGGTGGCACACTGAGCTTTCGCCACGGCGTCGGGGTCTACGGCGACGAGGAGGCGGACACGCCGAAAGGCCGCGACCTGGAGAAGACCCCGCCAGCGGAGTGACCACGTCGGGCGATGCCGGGCCCATGTAGCCTGGCATGCGGCACGCACGACCGATGCCCGGTCACGCGAAGGCTGAATGCGGCTGAGCAACCCCGCCGGGCGCTGCGCCCTGCGCCGGCCCGGGGCCTGCGATATTCTGCACGCTCTCGGGGAGAGCACGCGGCACAGGCATGGGGATGGTGGCTCGTTGGGCGGCGGCGGCCTTGCTATGGGCGTGCGCGACCGCGACGTATGCGCAGGCCTGGACACTGCAGCGCCTGGACGATGCAACGGCGAGCGCCGATGCGCCGCCGGCCGACACGGCCGGCCCGCTGCGACCCAACCGCCCCGACATGTTGTTCGAGCGCGAGCGCGGCGGCGTGTGGTGGAAGCTCACCAGCCGGATGGATTTTCCGGCCGACGAGGCGCCCAAGCTGCTGCTGTACACGCCCTTCCTCAACCAGATCGAGGCGTGGCCGCCAGGGGCGGATACGCCCTCGCGGCACGGGGTCTACGGCGCGCATGCCGACGACCGCTATTCGCCGCGCGCGCTGGTCATCGACCTGCCCGATGGCCTGCGCGCCGGCCAGACCGTGTGGCTGCGGGTCATCGCCAACGGGTCGATCCCGATGCACGTCGATATCGCGCCCTTGGCGCAGGTGCAGCGCGAGGACCTGCACTACGCCTACCGGCGCGCCTTCAGCCTGGGCGCGACGACGGTGCTGCTGTTGCTGGCCGCCGCGTTCTGGTTACGCCTGCGTGAACGCGCGCACCTGTACTTCGCCGCGAATCTGACCTGCGTGTTGACCTACCTGCTGGTACTGGGCGGCGAGGCCCGCGATATCCCGCTGCTGGACGCCGCATTCGGTCAATCGCTGCAACCGCAACGGGTACTGGCCTCGCTCGGTGGCATGTTCGCGATCCTCTTCCAGGCGCGCTATCTGGACGTGGATCGGCACCTGCCCCGGATCGCGATCGTGCTGCGCATGTGTGCGGCGGCGATGGCCGCGATCGCCTGCGGCCATGCGCTGTTCGACAGCCGGTTGCTGTCCTATCTGGGCAATCTCGGGCTGATGGTGTCGTCGGTGATCCTGCTGCTGGTCGCGTGGGTCCAGGCCTGGCGCGGCCAGCGCGAGGCCCGGATCCTGTCGATCGCCTGGCTGCCGCTGCTGGGCTTCTGCATCCTGCGCACACTCGAACTGATGGGCGCCTGGAACGCGCCGGCGTGGGTCGGCAGCGGCATGGATCTGGGCCTGGCCACCTCCGGCCTGTTGCTGACACTGGGCCTGGCCGATGCGATGGTCGAGATGCGCCGCGACCGCGACCGCGCCAGCCGGTTGGCGATGGTCGATGGGTTGACCGGCGTGGCGAGCCGCAGTGCGATCGAACAGCGCTTGGCCGCGGAGATCGCCCAGGCGGATGCACGCGCGACACCGCTGTCGGTCGCGTTCATCGACCTCGACCGGTTCAAGGCCATCAACGATCGCCATGGCCACGCACTGGGCGACGAATGCCTGCGGATCGTTGCCGCCCGTGCCCGCAACCGCCTGCATGATCGCGATGCACTGGGCCGCTACGGTGGCGACGAGTTGCTGGCCGTCCTGCCCGGGGCCACGCTCGCGCAAGCGGGAGCGACGGCGCAGGCGATCTGCACCGCCGTGCGCACCCATCCGCTGTCGGCCGGCGACCAGACGGTGTCGCTGTCGCTGAGTATCGGCGTGGCGCAGTTCGTGCCCGGCGAATCGATGGCGACCCTGCTCGCACGCGCCGATGCCGCGCTGTACATCAGCAAGGCCAACGGTCGCGACCGCATCAGCATCGCTCCACCCCCCGTTTCCCTTCCCACCGCCCACATGGACGCCAGTGCATGACCCAAGACCACGACACGCCGACGCCGCCTCTCGCCACCGAGCAGGACTTGTTGCCGGGCGACATCCTGCTGATGCTCAGCAGCGGTCAGCTCTCCACGCTGATCGCCTGGTGCGGCGACAGCATCTACAGCCATGCCGCGATCGTGGCCGACCAGGGCGATCTGATCGAGGCAGCCGCCTCGGGTGTGCGCCGGTATCCGCTGGCGAAGCGGCTGGTCGACACCACCGAGATCGTGCTGATCGACGTCTACCGTCCGCTGGCGCACGACGGCAGCGCGCTCGACGAGGCCGACCGCAAGCGCGTGCTGGCCAAGGCCGAGTCGATGATCGGCATTCCCTATCCGGTCGACGCGCTGGCGTTTCTGGGCGTGGTCGTCGCGATCCGCGGCAAGTGGCCGCAGAACTGGTTGGCGCGCATCGTCGTGCGCGAAGCGCTCGACCATCTGATCCAGGACAATCCGAGCCACATGATCTGCAGCGAGGTCGTCTATCGCGCCCTCGCCGAATGCGATGCAGAGCCAGTGGGCCGGCTCGCACCGCGCATCGTGATGACCGGGCCGACGCATCTGCCGTTCCCCAAGATCGATGCCAAGGCACTGCTCGAAGAGGTCTGGGGGCTGCTGCATCCGCAGCGCCAGCAGGCACTGGCGGCCATCCGCACCCACCTGCAGACCGATCCGAAGGCGGCGACCCCGCCGCTGCAGGGCGCGCCGGCCGACGCCGCATTGCGCGAACGCGCCAATGCCGTGCGCGATCGGCTGGGCCTGTCGGTGCTGCCGATCACCGCGAGCGTGGACGATGCCGGCGCCTTGCTCGAAGAAGCCTCGGCCGAGACGCCTGCCCGGGCGATCCCGCACCCCAATCCCAAGTTGGTGATGCCGCTCGATCTGGCCAGTTCGCCGTCGCATACGCAGATCGGTCGTTTGCTGCAGGCCGACACCGTCCAGTGACGGGCGGCGGTGCGCCCCACTTCGGGGCGCACTGCATCAATGCGCATGCAGCGCGCGTTGCCGGTGGCGTCCGCGTGATCGAGCCCCGCTTCGACGTCCGTGTACCGCCGTCAGTGGGACGGGGCCGACGCCTGCGGCGGCGGCGGCAGATCGCCGATCGTGTGCGGCTTGGCGCCGGTCAGCGCGGCGATCGACAACAGCAACACCAGCGGCACCCAGCCGATTGCGCGGTAGAACGCTGGCCCGTGGTGGTCGCGGTCCTGGCCCAGCTCGTACAGCAGCAGGCCGAAGTACAGGTGCAGCAGCACCGCCGCGGCGACAACGACAAGCTTGAGTACCAGCCACGCCCCACTGGGGCCGAACGCGATCAGCACGCCGCCGGCGACGATCGTCACCAGCGCGGCCGGCGTCATGATGCGGAAGAACAGCGTATTGGTGACCGGGTTCCAGAACGCGGGCTCGGCGTCGATCTCGCGCCGGTGCCGCGCCACGAACAAGCGCGGCAGGAAGAACAGCCCGGAGAACCAGACCGTCATCGCGAGGATGTGCAGCACCTTGAGCCAGAAGTACACCGGCGACTCCGGGACGGGGATCCACGCAGCCTAGGACATCCGCGATCAAGCCGACGTGGGCGACGGCCGGCACCGCATCGATGGCGGGCCGCTGCCACCGCCGTCGCGACCTGGCCGCTGCTAGGCTTGCCGGCGATGTCGCGCCTCGCCTGTCGCTGTCTACTCCTGCTTGTCGCCTGCGCCGGCACGTCGGCGATCGCCGCCGTGCCCGAGGGACCGCCGCCCACGCTCGCCAGCGCATGGACGCTGTCGCCGTGGACGCTGCTGCCGCTGCTCGCAATGGCAGGCCTGTATGCACGCGGACTTGCGCGGCTGTGGCGTGGCGCCGGCGTCGGCCGTGGCGTATCGCGCGGCGAGGCCAGCGCATTCGCAGCCGGTGTGCTCGCGTTGGCAGTGGCGATGGTCTGGCCGCTGGACGCCTTCGCCGCCTACGCGCTGTCGGCGCACGTGGCCCAGCACATGACGCTGCTCGCCCTTGCACCGCCGCTGTTGCTCGCGGGTCGACCATTCGCGATCGCCGCGTCCGCGTTGCCAAGACGCTGGTCCGCGCACCTGCACCGCGGCCTGCATCGGCCGTTGTCGTCACTGAGCACCGCGCTCGCGCCCGCGGCCGTGGTGCATGCCGCCACGATGTGGCTGTGGCACTTGCCGGGTGCGACCTCGGCCGCGCTTGCCGATACGACGCTGCACCGCGCGATGCACGCCAGCTTCCTGATCGCCGGGCTGTGGTTCTGGGCGGCAGTGTGGCGTCGGCTGCGCGCACCCGACGCCGGCGCCGTCGGCGGACTCGTAGCGCTGGTGGCGGTGATGATGCAGATGGGCTTTCTTGGCGCGCTGCTGACCTTCGCACCGCGGCTGCTGTACCCGGTCTACACCGACCGCGCACTGCTGATCGGCCTCGACCCGCTGCGCGACCAGCAACTGGCCGGGCTGTTGATGTGGGTGCCCAGCTGCGTGCCCTACATCGTGGTCGGGCTGTGGCTGGTGATCGCGTTGCTGCACCGGATGCGACACCGCGGCTGAAGCGCAGGTGCGGTGCGCAGGCCAAGCGCCGCGCGCTCCACATGCCATCGACCGGTGCTCGGGCAGGATCGCCGCTTTCCCGTTTCGACGCGGAGGCAAGATGACGCTGGACTGGCATTACCTGGCCGCTGTGGCTTGGCCGCTGGCGGCGGCGTTGCTGCTCGGCCTGATCGTGCACTGGGCGCTGCGTGCACTGCGCCGCACCGCGCGCCGCCATGCACAGGATCACTTGCGCGCGCGCATCGCGCAGGTGGTGGCGATCCCGGCTGCGGTCGCATTGCCGCTGCTGTTCCTGGCGATCGCACTGAACTACACGCCGCTCGATCGCGACGTGGTGCGGTCGTTGCGGCACGGGCTCGGAATCGGCGGGATGCTGTGCCTGACCTGGCTGCTGGCCCGCGTGGTGGGTGCGGTCGAGGCGCGCATCCTGCGCGAGCACCCGGTCGATGTCGAGGACAACCTCGCTGCGCGGCGCATCCAGACCCAGACCCGCGTCATCAGCCGTGTCGTGCAGGGCACGGTGATCCTGGTCGGCGTGGCGCTGGCACTGATGACGTTCCCGCAGGTGCGCCAGGTCGGCGCTGCGCTGCTGGCCTCGGCCGGCATCATCGGCCTGGTGGCGGGTATCGCCGCCCAGCCGGTGTTCGGCAACCTGATCGCCGGCCTGCAGATCGCGTTGGCCCAGCCGATCCGGCTCGACGACGTGGTCATCGTCGAAGGCGAATGGGGCCGCATCGAAGAGATCACCTCGACGTATGTCGTGGTGCGGATCTGGGACGAGCGCCGCCTGGTGGTGCCGCTGCAATGGTTCATCTCCAACCCGTTCCAGAACTGGACACGCACCAGCGCGCAATTGCTCGGCACCGCGTTCCTGTGGCTCGACCACCGTGCGCCGATCGCGGCGATCCGCGCGGAACTGCAGCGGCTGTGCGAAGCCGATCCGCGCTGGGACCGCCGCGTGTGCGTGACCCAGGTCACCGAGACCGACAAGCACACGATCGAGGTCCGCCTGCTGGTGAGCGCGCGCAACTCCGGCGAGCTGTTCGACCTGCGCTGCGCCGTCCGCGAAGGCATGCTGGCGTTCCTGGCCGCGCATCATCCCGAAGCGCTGCCGCGGCTGCGTAACGACGTCGAGGACATCGGCGCGCGGCGGACCCGGCCCACGCAGCCGACGTCCGCGCCCGACCATGCCGATACCCGCTCGCCCGGCGCCGAGACCGTGACCGCCGCCGACCGAGAAGGCGAGGCCGCGCGCGAGGCGGCGGCCGCCCCGTTACCTCCCTCCTCCCGCGACCCTGGAGCCACAGCATGAAGACCCGTCAACTCGGCCTCGGTGGCCCCGCCGTCTCGGCGCTCGGCCTGGGCTGCATGGGAATGAGCGCGTTCTACGGCGGCCGCGAAAGCGACGCCGACGCCATCCGCGTCATCCACCACGCGCTCGATCAGGGCATCACCCTGCTCGACACCGCCGACATATACGGCCCGCATACCAACGAATCGCTGGTCGGCCGTGCCCTGCAGGGCCGCCGCGACGACGCGTTCGTGGCGACCAAGTTCGGCATCCGACTCAACCCGGACGACCCGCAGGCGCGCAGCGTCGACGGGCGGCCCGAGTACGTGATTGCCGCCTGCGAGGCGAGCCTGTCGCGACTGGGCATCGAGACGATCGATCTGTACTACCAGCACCGTGTCGATCCGATGGTGCCGATCGAAGACACCGTCGGCGCAATGGCGCGGTTGGTCGAGCAGGGCAAGGTCCGCCACCTGGGCCTGTCGGAAGCGTCTGCGCAGACCCTGCGTCGCGCCTGCGCGGTGCATCCGATCACTGCGCTGCAGAGCGAGTACTCGCTGTGGTCGCGCGACCCCGAGACCACCGGCACGCTGGCCGCCTGTCGCGAACTGGGCGTGGGCTTCGTCGCCTATTCGCCGTTGGGCCGTGGCTTTCTGACCGGCACGATCCGCACCCCCGACGACTTCGAGGCGGACGATTACCGGCGCCATTCGCCGCGCTTCCAGGGCGAGAACTTCGACCGCAACCTCGTACTGGTCGAACAGGTGCAGGCGATCGCGCAGGACTACGGCGTCACCCCCGGGCAGCTCGCGCTGGCCTGGGTACTGGCGCAGGGCGAGGACATCGTGCCGATCCCCGGCACCAAGCGCCTGGAATTCCTGGATGAGAACATCGCCGCACTTGCCATCGGGCTGACCGACGACGATCTGGCGCGCATCGACGCGATCTTCCCGCCCGATGCCGCCGCCGGTACGCGCTACCCGCAGGCAGGCATGGCCGCGCTCGGCCGCTGAGCGCGGCGCGGCGATTGCCGTCGCGCCACGGAATCGCCGCGGGAATTTGACGCGTCGCGAACGCGCCCGCGCGCACCGTCGCGTGACGGCATGATCCCGACGCCCGCGCCACCGCGGCGTCGGGCGCTCCCGATCTTGAGGAGATGCCGCGCGGCCGGCCGCCCAGGTGGGCGGCGCATCCTCAGTGGGTGTCCACACGGCCGTTCCACGGGCACCGCACACGGTGCGCCGCCGCCATCGCCGCCCATCGGCGAGGAGACCGCGATGCACGACCGCAAAGACGACACCCCCGGCACCTCGGAAATGAAGGCCTTCGGCGAAGAGCTGCTGGCCACGGGTGCGCGCTACATCGACGCCGGCAGGCGCTGGCTGAGCGAGAGGAGAGACCAGATGGCATCCCGAGACGGCGACGAGGATCGCCACACCCCCGGCCCGCACGGAGGACGCCGCGCCTATCGCGACGCGCCCTATCGCGGCGATGGCCAAGGCGACGGCGGGTACGGCGACCCAGCCGTGGCCCAGCAGCACGCCTGGCGCCGTCAGCAGGGCCCGCGCGGCCGCCACGATGCGCGTGACCACGCCAGCGAAGGCGACGGCGCGGGCGCGCCCTATGCCCAGTTCGCACGCGGCCAGCATCCCGATGACGACCGGGCCGGCAGCGGCCGCGCCTACGGTGCGGGCGGCAGCCGCGGCGACCTGCGCGACGGCGACGACCGCCTGTCGGACTGGGGCCACCGCAGCCCGCACTGGTTCAACGACGTCGACCACCTGGGCGGGGCGCCCGATTTTGCGCATTTCGGCGCCTATGACCGCGAAGGTCGGGTTGGCCGTGCGACACCGCGCGGCGATGCCGGTCGCGCGCCCGGACGCGGCTGGCGCGGCGTCGGCCCGAAGGGCTACGTCCGTTCCGATGCGCGGATCACCGAGGACATCTGCGAACGGCTCACCCACAGCGACGAGATCGATGCACGCGAGGTCTCGGTGCGGGTCCACGACGGCGTCGTGACGCTCGAAGGCCACGTCGAACAGCGCTGGACCAAGCACCGCATCGAGGACATCGCCGAAGGCTGCGCGGGGGTCAAGGACGTCGAGAACCGCATCCGCGTGCGTGACGCAGGACGCTGGCAGCCCGGAAGCGGCACGGCGTCGGCCACCTCGGGCGACGATGCATCGGGCAGTGCCGCCTCGACCGGCGCATCGACCTATGTGCCGCCCGCGGCCGGCCCCGGCGCGGCGGGGCCGCTGTCGACCGCTGCGCGCCAGCATGACACCGGCCACGGCACCGGCGACTTGGCCTCCAACGCACAGCACGGTGGCGGGACCTCGTCACAGGGCGACGCGGACACGCGCTGACGCCCTCCGCCAGGGCACTTGCCCTGCCTTGCACCGCCGGCCCGCGCCGCATTCACATCGGCGCGGGTCGGCATCGCGGATAGTCCGGCCTCCCTCCCGCCGGCCCATCCATGCTGACCCCCGTCTTCGCGATCGCCACGATGGTGTTGGCGATCGCCACCCTGATGCCCACCATCCGCAGTGGCGCGTGGTGGATCCGCGGTTTCGACTTTCCGCGTCTGCAACTGCTCGTGCTGTCGATCGCCGTGCTGGCGGCGCAGATGGTGCTGCAGCCGATCGACGATGCGTGGACCACCGCAATCGTCGTCGTCAATGCCGGCTGCGTGCTCTGGCAGGCCTGGTGGATCGTCCCCTACACCCGGCTGCGGCGGCCGGAGGTCGCCGATGCCCCCGCCGATGCGCGCCCGCGCATCCGCCTGCTCGCCAGCAATGTGCTGATGCACAACCGCGACACCGCAGCGCTGGTGGCGCTGGTGCGCGAGCACCGCCCCGACGTGCTGATCGCGGTGGAGACCGACCGGCATTGGGAGCGCGCGCTCGACGGTCTACAGGACCTGTTGCCGCATGCGCTGCGTTGCCCACTGGACAACCTGTACGGCATGCATCTGTACACGCGCCTGCCGCTGCACGATGCCAAGGTGCGCTACCTGGTCGAGGACGACATCCCGTCGATGCATGCCACACTCGAGCTCGACGACGGGCAGCGGGTCGTCCTGCACGCCCTGCACCCACGCCCGCCGAGTCCGACCGAAGCCGACAGCTCGCAGGACCGCGACGCCGAGCTGGTGCTGGTCGGGCGCGCCGCGAGCGAGGCCGAGCACCCGGTGATTGTCGCTGGCGACCTCAACGATGTGGCGTGGTCGCGGACCACGCGTCTGTTCCGCAAGGTCAGTGGCCTGCTCGATCCCCGCATCGGGCGCGGCATGTACAACACCTTCCACGCACGCCTGCCGGGGCTGCGCTGGCCACTCGACCATCTGTTCCACAGCCGGCACTTCACCCTGGTATGCATGCGTCGGTTGCCGGCGATCGGCTCGGACCATTTCCCGATCCTGGTCGAGCTGGCACTCGCGCCCGGCCACAATCCGTGCGACGCGGGTCTGTCACCGGATGCGCAGGCACGTGCCGATGCGCAGGCGGCGGTCGACGGCGCCGATCCCAACGTCGCCGCCGCGCCGCGCTGATCGCAGCGCAGGCGGCCGCGTCAGCGGTCCAGTCGGGCGCGCAGGTCGCGCAGGTCCTGCCGGGCGATGTCGCGCAACGTGGCGTCGCGCCAGGCCTGGGCCGCATCCGGGCCGGCCTGTGCGCTACGGCGCTCGTACTCGGGCTGCATCTGCTCGATCCGCAGTGCGCGAATGCGGCGGTACTCGGCTTTCAGCGACGAGGCGCGCCGGATCGGCCAGGACTCGCCGATCGGCTGCGCCCACGGTTGCGGTTCGACGGCCAACGTGGCGACGACGTCGGTCTGCACTGTTGCGCCGCCGTCGCCGGCCCAGGCCGGCAATCCGCAGGCCAGCGCGAGCAGCGCGGTGGGCACGGCCCAACGCTGCGCGCGACCTCTGACGATCTCGTCCATCGCACCCTCCACGCGCTGACGATAACCGAGACGCTAGCACCGAATCGGCGACGGTGGTGTGCAGACCGCGCGTTCAGGCGCCGGGGCGCAGGTCAAGTCCCAGCGCGTGGCCGATCGTGCGTACGCCATCGTCGTCGTCACGCAGCGCGATCGCGCCGGCGAACGTGTCGTCGCCGGTCTCCCAGGTCCACAGCGTGTAGCCGGCGACCCGCAGTTGGTCATAGGCCGCGCCGAGCAGCGTCGACGGCGGCACCCCAGCCAGGGCATCGGCATCGGTGGGGTCTTCCACCCCCCAATCGATCTCGACGCGGAAACGCGCGGCCAGCTCGACCAGCACCTCGATCAGTGCGACACGATCGTCCTCCTCGATCCGGAAGCTCGACTGCCAGTCGGTGACGACCGCCAGTGCGTCGCGCATCACATCGGCATCCGGGTCGGGCGGCAAGGCGTCCTGCCAGGCAATGAATTGCTGGCGTGCCGCCTCCTCGTCGCCCGGATTGATCAGCAGCAGCCACTGCCAGGCGATCGCCTCGAGGTCGGCATCCGGGTCGTCCTCGGCGTCGGCACGGCCATCGCCAAGGAACGCGAAATTGTCGTCGGGGTCGAACTCGGTCTCGGGCAGGGACATGACGGGCGGATCGGCGTTGGGGGCGTGCAGTGTGCCGCTGCTGCGGCCGCGCTGCAGCCCCCGGGCCGGATGGCCGCTCAGCGCGTCCGAGGCTTGGGCGTGCGGCCCGCCTGCTTCGCCGGCGCCTTGGCCGCGGCTGTGCGGCCGGTGGTCTTGGTGGCCGTGGCCTTCTTCGCGCTCGTCTTGGCTGCCCTCGTCTTGGTGGCGGCCTGCTTCGAGGCTGCTGTCTTCGTCGCAGTCTTCTTCGTAGCCGTCTTGGTCGTCGCGCTGGTGTTCGTCGCGGACTTGCCGGCCGCGGCCCGCGTCGTGGATGCCGTCTTCGATGCTGTCCGGGCCTGGTGGCTGCGCGTCTTGCGCGACGGCGGCGGGCGAGAGGTCTTGCGATCGCCACGCAGGTCGACGATGCGGTTCTCGCCCATCGCGTCCTTGCGCTTGGTCACGCGCGCGGTGGCGAAGGCGATCGCCTTGCCGATCAGCGTGCCGGGCGCATCCCAGTACTCGGCGGTGTGGGCTTCGACCTCGACCAGGGCGAGATTCGGGTCGTCGATGCCGCCCGGGAAATAGGCCTTGAGCGCATCGTTCCAGAACGCCACCACCTTGGCGCGATCGTCGCTGACCCGTGCCTGCCCCGAGACCGAGACGTAGGTATTGCGGCGCTGCGACGCATAGGCCAGGTTGACGTTGGGATTGCGCGCGATCTCGTCGATCTTCGGACTGTCGGCGGCGACGAAGAACCAGATCCGCTCGCCGTCGAACTGCGCCTTCTGCGTCGACAACGGCCGACTGACCAGCGCGCCGTCGCGGGCGACGGTGGTGAACATCGTGATGTCGATATCGTCGATCAGCGACGCGATCGTCGCCGCGTCTTCTTCGGCCTTGCTGGGCGATGCCATCGGGTACTCCGCGTGTCGAGGGTCGGCGTCGAGTGTCGACGTCGGCCAGCGCCGCGGACGTGAAGACAGCGCGCAGCGCGCGCGTCGCTAGCCTGCGCTCGGCACCGGCTGTCGCCGCTCGTCGCGGCGCGCCCAGGCGTAGATCACCAGGCCGGCCGTCGCTGTCGCCGCGCCCACCCATCCGGTCGAGGTCCAGCCCAGGCCCGCACTGATCGCCAACCCGCCCAGCCAGGGACCGAGCGCATTGGCGGTGTTGAATGCGGCGTGGTTGGACGCGGCCGCGAGCGTCTGCGCATCACCGGCCACGTCCATCAACCGGGTCTGCAGCACCGGCGCCAGTGCGCCCATCGTGCCGAGCGCGACCACGGCCGGCAGGATCGACCACGTCGCCTGCGCCGCCAGCGGAAACAACAGCAGCACCAGCAGCGACCACGCCAGGATCACCGCGGCGGCGCGGAACTGCAGCCGGTCGAACAGCCAGCCGCCGGCCACGTTGCCGATGATCGCGCCGACGCCGAACGCCGCCAGGGCCACCGGGATCCAGGTCTCGGCCACGCCCGTCACCTCGATCAGCGTCGGCGCCAGATAGCTGAAGACGCAGAACATGCCGGCAAATCCGATCGCACCGATCGCCAGCGCCAGCCAGACCTGGGAGCGGTTGAATGCGCGCAACTCGCGCATCGGCGATTGCCCCGGCGCCACCGGATCGGGCGCAAGGAAGCGCGCCACCAGAACCACGGTGATCAGCGCGATCGCCGCCACCAGCGCGAACGTCCAGCGCCAGCTCGACAGCTGACCGAGCCAGGTCGCCAGCGGATTGCCGACCAGGATCGCGATCGACAATCCCAGCAGCACGCGGCTGACCGCCGTGCCGCGCTGATCGGGCCGGCTGATCGAGGCGGCGACCAGCACCGCGGTGCCGAAGTAGGCGCCATGCGGCAGGCCGGCAACGAAACGCGCCACCAGCATCGCCATGTAGTTGGGCGCCAGCGCACTGGCCAGGTTGCCCACGGCGTAGAAGCCCATCAGCGCCAGCAGCAAGGTGCGCCGCGGCAGGCGGGCACCGAGGATCGCCAACAACGGCGCGCCGACGACCACGCCGAGCGCATAGCTGCTGATCAGATGGCCGACGTCCGGTTCGCTGACGCCGAACGCACGCACCAGGTTGGGCATCAGGCCCATCATCGCGAATTCGCTGGTGCCGATCGCAAATCCGCCCAGGGCGAGCGCGAACAGGATCGGCGTGGCGGCGCGGCTGGGCAGCGACGCGGGCGAGGCGCTGGCCATCGCAGGTCTCCGGCAAGGACGACCGCGCATTATGTTGCATCGCAGCAAACATCTGGCGACCGCGTCCTGGGACAGTGCGTGCGCGTTCATGGGCATCGCAGGCCAACGACGCGCCCTGGACGGCCGGACGCCGACAGTGGCGCTCCTGTCCGCTCTGCGAGTCGCGCCATGTCCCTGTCCGCCTTCGGCCTCAACTGCACGCTCAAGTCATGCGACGCCCCCTCCTCGACGCAGAAGATGCTCGACGCGGTGCTGGCCGCACTCGCGCGCCACGACGTGCGCACCGACAGCGCGCGCGTGGCCGATTTCGACGTGCGCCCGGGCGTGACCGCCGACGAGGGCGACGGCGACCAGTGGCCGCAGCTGCGCCGCCGGATCATGGAGGCGCAGATCCTGGTCCTCGCCACGCCGATCTGGATGGGGCATCCCTCGAGCCTGGCCCAGCGTGTGCTCGAACGCCTGGACGCGGTGCTCGGTGAGATCGATGACGACGGCGTCTATCCGACCTTCGGCAAGGTCGCCATCGCCGCGGTCGTCGGCAACGAGGACGGCGCCCACTTCGTCCATTCCCAGCTCTACCAGGGCCTGGCGGATGTGGGATTCACGCTGCCGGCCGGCTCGCCGCCGTACTGGGTCGGCGAGGCGATGGGCAGTACCGACTTCAAGGATCTCGACACGATCCCGGACAAGGTCGACGAGACCATCCGCACCATCGCCAGCAACGCCGCGCACTTGGCGCGCCTGCTGGCCGAGCGGCCCTATCCCAAGCCCGAGCGTTGACGCGACCGCCGCAATAGGCGCCGCTCAGCGGTCGCTCGCCCCGTCGTCGGCCGCCGGATCGGTGTGATCGGGCCCGGTGGGGTCGGGATCGGGCACGCGCTGCGCGCCGCCGCCGCGTCGCGGCATGCGGTCGTCGCCGACCGGCGACCAGGCGTTGCGGTCGCCGCTGCCGTGCGGATAGCTGCGCGGCTGGCTGGGGATCGGGGCGTCGTCAGGGGGATCTTTGCGGGTCATTGCAGTCTCGGTCTCGACTCGGTGGAGGCAGCTTCCTGCCGCTGGCGCCGCGCCGCCGTGAGCGCGCACCCGGACTTGCGCGTCGCGCCTGCAGGGGATGCGCCCAGCCTCACGTCGCCGCGCGCCGCGGCCTGCTACGACATCGGCATGTCCCAGGTCCCCGGCCGCCCACCTCATCCCCCGCCGCGGATCGGCTGCGCCGGCTGGTCGATCGCCTCGCGCGATGCCGCCCTGTTCGAAGACGGCGCCAGCATGCTGGCGCGCTATGCAACGCGGTTCGACCTGGTCGAGATCAATTCTTCGTTCTATCGGCCGCACCGGCGGACGACCTACGAGCGCTGGGCGGCCAGCTTGCCGGCGGGCTTCCGCTTCAGCGCGAAGCTGCCGCGCACGATCACCCACGAGCACCGCCTGCGTGGCTGCGGTCCGCTGCTCGATGCCTTCCTGGAGGCGGCAACCGGCCTGGGGGAGCGGCTCGGCTGTCTGCTGGTGCAACTGCCACCGAGCCTGGCGTTCGACGCACGCAGCGCCGCAACGTTCCTGGCAATGCTGCGCCGCCGCTGGGCGGGCGGCCTGGCCTGCGAGGTCCGGCATGCCAGCTGGCTGACGCTGCGGGCCGAGGCGCTGCTGCAGCGGCACGGCGTGGCACGCGTGGCCGCGGACCCGGCGCGGCATGGCGCCGATGCCCGGCCCGGCGGGGATCCGGCCCTGGCCTATTGGCGCTGGCATGGCACACCGCAGATCTACCGCAGCGCCTACGACGCGGCAGCCCTCGATTCGCTGGCCGCGGCCATCGCCATGCACCCGGCGAGCGATCACTGGGTCGTGTTCGACAACACCGCCGCCGGTCATGCCACCGGCAATGCGGCCGCGCTGCAGGACCGCTTGCAGGCGGGGCCGGCCACCGATGCCGGTCCGCGGGCGCGCCGAGGCAAGTGAGGCCGCCGGCCGCGGTGCGACGCCCGGTCGCGGTCATCATCCCCCCACCACTGGGACCTATGGCAGGATGCGGCCCGTCCCGAGCTGCGCGTCCCGCTGTTGAACCCGCCCGCTGCCTGTCCCACCAGCATCGATTTTCTGCCCGCACACGGCGTGATGGCGGGCCGTATTGCTGCGTTCGACTGGTCGACAACGCCGCTGGGGCCGCTGCAGACCTGGCCGCAGTCGCTGCGCACCACCGTGGCGCTGCTGCTCGATTCGCGCTTTGCGATGTGCCTGAGCTGGGGCCCGGAGCTGACATTCCTCTACAACGACGCCTATGCCCCGATGCTCGGCGCCAAGGAGCCCGACGCACTGGGCCGGCCGATTGCGCGGATCTGGCCGGATGTCTGGGACGACATCCTGCCGCTGATCGAGCAGGCGATGTCCGGCACGGCGACCTCGCACGAGGACATGCCGCTGACGATGCTGCGCCATGGCTACCCGGAACAGACGTACTGGACGTTCTCCTACACGCCAGTGCGCGACGAGCACGGGCGGATCCCGGGCTTTCTGAACATCACCACCGAGACCACGCACAAGGTCCTCGCCCAGCGCAGGCTCGCGGCCGAAGCCGAACGCCTGGGCCGGCTGTTCGATCAGGCGCCGAGCTTCATGGCCCTGTTGCGCGGACCCGAGCATCGCTTCGAACTGGCCAATCCCGGCTACCGACGCCTGGTCGGCGACCGCGACCTGATCGGCCGCACCGTCGCCGAGGCCTTGCCCGACGCGGTCGACCAAGGCTTCAAGTCGCTGCTCGACGATGTCTACGCGACCGGCCGCGCATTCTCGGCCAGCGGTGCCCGCTTCGTCGTCCAGGCCACGCCGGGCGGGCCGTCGGTGGAACGCTACCTCGATTTCGTCTATCAGCCGGTCACCGACGAGCGCGGCGTGATCGGGATCTTCGTCCAGGGGGTGGACGTGACCGCGCGCGCGCTGGCCGACGAGGCGCTGCGCGAGCGCGAGGCCGAACTGCGCACGCTCAACAGCGACCTGGAGCGGCAGGTGGTCGCGCGCGCGCGCGAACGCTCGCTGACCTGGCAGGTCACGCCCGACCTGCTCGCGGTCGTCGATGCCGACGGCTGCATGCAGACGACCAACCCGGCCTGGGGACAGATGTTGGGCTGGCGCGCCGACGAACTGGCCGGCCAGCCCTGGTGGGCGTTCGTCGACCCGGACGACCAAGACGTCACCCGCAGCGTGCTCGACACATTGCGCGCCGGCAAACCCGTGCTGCGCTTCGAGAACCGCTGGCGCACGCGCGCTGGCGGCGTGCGCACGCTGTCGTGGGTGGCCACGCCCGAAGGCGGTCGTTTCTATTGCAGCGCGCGCGACGTCACCGACATCAAGGCCGCTGCCGACGCATTGGCACGATCGCAGGCGCAGCTGCGTACGCTGTTTGAGACCAGCTACCAGCTGCAGGCGATGTGCACGCCCGACGGCACACTGACCGATGCGAACCAGACCGTGCTCGATGCGATCGGGGTCGAGTTCGAGGCCATCGTCGGCCGGCCGCTGTGGGAGACGTCCTGGTTCAGCACCACGCCGGGCATGTCCGAGCGCATCCGCAGCCTGTTCAACGAAGCCACCCGCGGCGGCACCGCGCGCGCCGAGATCGAGGTCGAGCTGGCGTCCGGGCGGCGCGTGCACGACCTGTCGATCCGCCCGATCCGCGACGCCGGCGGGCGAATCATTGCGGTCGTGCCCGAAGCGATCGACACCACCGAGCGACGCAACGCCGAAGAAGCGCTGCGTCAGTCGCAGAAGCTCGAAGCGATGGGCCAGCTGACCGGCGGCGTTGCGCACGATTTCAACAACCTGCTCACGCCGATCTTCACCGCCCTCGAGCTTGCCGGTGACCCCGATGCTCGGCCTGAACGTCGTGCGCGCATGATCGCGGTCGCGCAGCGCTCGGCCGAACGCGCGGCCACACTGGTGCAGCGCCTGCTGGCCTTCGCAAGGCGGCAGCCGCTGCAGCCGGTGGATGTGGAGGTCGGTCCGCTCGTCGCGGGCATGGCGGAGTTGATCGCAAGCTCCAGCAGCCCGCGCGTGCGACTGGTGCTCGACATCGCCGAGGACCTGGCACCGGCGATCGCCGACCCCAACCAGTTGGAGATGGCGCTGCTCAACCTCAGCGTCAACGCGTGCGACGCGATGCCCGATGGCGGTGTGCTCACGCTCGGCGCACGCAATGCGCGGATGGATGCCGACACGCGCGCCGACGGCCTGCCGCCCGGCGACTACGTCGTCGTCTCGGTCGCCGACACCGGTCACGGCATGGACGAGGCGACGCGCGCGCGCGCCGTCGAGCCGTTCTTCTCGACCAAGGGCATCGGCCGCGGCACCGGCCTGGGCCTGTCGATGGCGCACGGCCTGGCCGCGCAGCTCGGCGGCCGGCTGGCGATCGACAGCGCCCCGCAGCGGGGCACCACGATGGAACTCTGGCTGCCGGTGGGCACCCGCCGCGCAGCCGCGAATGCAGACAGCAACGAGGACGATCACGTGAACACGACAGACGAACACCGCGGTACCGCGCTCGTGGTCGACGACGAGGACGCCGTGCGCATGTGCACCGCCGACGCGCTCGACGACATGGGCTACCGCGTGATCGAGGCCGGCTCGGCCGAAGAGGCGCTGGCCGCGCTCGAGGGCGGCCTGGCCCCCGATGTGCTGGTCACCGACCATCTGATGCCCGGCATGACCGGCGCCGAGCTGGCAAGGACCGTACGCGATCGCTTGCCGGGCACCGCGGTGGTCATCGTCTCGGGCTACACGAGCATGGCCGAGTTCGACCCCGGTCTGACGATCCTGGGCAAGCCGTTTCGACAGCAGGAGCTCGTCGCCAGCGTCGAGGCCGCGACCGCATCGCTGCAGTCGGCCGTGGCCTGAGCCCACCCGCCGGCGCGCATTCGACGCGCCGCACGTAGGGGTGAAGCCAAGCGACGCGACTTCGACACGGCCCGCGCCACGCTGAGCGTATGAGCTGGCCCCTCACCGCCGCGCGCGCCTGTGCCGCCCTCCCCCATTCACGGGGGAGGGTTGGGTGGGGGCCATCGCTCCGGTCGCCACGCACCGTGAGCTTGCCCCCATCCCGGCCTTCCATCCGTGAAGGGCGCAATGCCCCGCAAGCGGGAGAAGGAGACAAGCGCCCGGCGCGCCCATCAGCGGTGAAAGGACACAAGCACTACGCGCCGCCATGCGCGCGCGCGTCATGCGCTCGTGCCCTCCCCGTGTACGGGGGAGGGTTGGGTGGGGGCCATCGCTCCGATCTCCACGCACCATGAGCTTGCCCCCATCCCGGCCTTCCACCCGTGAAGGGCGCAATGCCCCGCGAGCGGGGGAAGGAGACAAGCGCCCGGCGCGCTCATCAGCGGTGAAAGGAGACAAGCACCACGTGCCGCCATGCGCGCGCGGCATGCGCTCGTGCCCTCCCCCGTGTACGGGGGAGGGTTGGGTGGGGGCCATCGCTCCGATCACCACGCACCGTGAGCTCGCCCATGTCCCACCTCGCAGCCGCACGATGACCACGCCGGCGCTGCAGCGATACGCGAACCGGCACGGCGACAGCGGCGTCACCGCCTATGCGATCGACGACGACGCGATCGCCGTCGAGTTCGGGCACGGCCCGGTCTATGTCTACACGCGCCGCGACATCGGCGTCCGGCACTTCGCGGCGCTGTGCGCGGCTGCGCAGGCCGGTCGCGGGCTGTCGACCTGGATCAGCCAACACGTGCAGTCGCACTACGCCGCGCACTTCGACGACCGCGCCGCCTGGCGTGCCTGGCGGGCGGCGGCGCCTCAGGCTGCGCCGTCGCCGTCGAAGCGGTAGAGGTCCATCGCCAGGAACCCCATGTCGATGCCGGCCTCGATACGCCGCGCGCCGAGTCGGTCGCCACCGGCTGCACCCATGGCCACGAACAGCGGCAGCAAGTGCTCATCGGTCGGATGCGCCTGCGCCGCGAACGGCGCCTGCCGGCGATAGTCGAGCAGCGCGGGCAGGTCGTCGGCGCGCAGCCGCGCTTCGATCCAGTCGGTAAACGGCCGCACGTACGGCGCCTCGCTGCCGTCGTGGCCGCGCCAGTCGTGCAGGTTGTGGGTGATGCTGCCCGAGCCGATCACCAGCACGCCTTGCGCGCGCAGCGGCGCCAGCGCGCGTCCAAGCGCGAGCGCATGCGCCGGACCGAGCGCGGGCTGGATCGACAGCGGCACCACCGGGATATCGGCCTCGGGATGCAACAGGCGCAGCGGCACCCAGACGCCATGATCGAGCCCGCGCTGCGGATCGACCTGGGCGGGCAGCCCGGCCGCGTCCAAGCGCGCAGCGATGTCCTGGGCGAGTGCCGGGTCGCCGGGCGCCGGATAACGCAGGGCATACAGCGCCTCCGGGAAGCCGCCGAAGTCGTGGACGGTCTGTGGCTGCGCGGCGCCACCGACCTGCGGCCGCGCCGCCAGCCAGTGCGCGGACGCCACGACGATCGCGCGCGGTCGCGGCAGGTCGCGCGCCAGTTCGGCCAGCCGCACGCCGACCCGACCGGGCGACAGCGCGGTCATCGGCGAGCCGTGGGAGAAGTACAACGCGGGCAACAGGGCCATGAAACGCACCAGGAGGCGAGGAATGCCTCTCACGATGGGCGCGGGTCTCGGCCCACGGAAGCCGCGGCGCCACGACGCATCGTCGCAGCCATGCAACGCTGGCGGTCAGGCCGCCTGTGTCGCGACGATGCGCTCCAGCAGCACCAGCAGATCGGCCAGGTGCCCGGATCCCGCCGGTGTGCGCTCGTCGGAGGTCATGACGACGGTCAGCGCCAGCGTCGGCACGATGAACAGCATCTGCCCGCCATGGCCCCAGGCGTAGCGCACCTCGTGCCCACCGACGCGCCGAGCGAACCAGCCATAGCCATAGCCGTCGCCGGTGTAGATCGAGCGCGTGCGCGGTTGCCAGGACTGCGCGATCCAGGTGCCCGGCACCAGTTGCGCGCCGGCCGCGCTGCGCCCGTGGTTGCGGTAGAGCTCGCCGAAGGCGAGCAGCGAGCGCGGCGTCATCGCCATCTGGTTGCCGCCGAAGTGGATCCCTTGCGGATCGCGGTCCCAGGACGCGATCGAAAAGCCGGCCTGCGGTTCCAGCCACTCGCGGGCGAGCTGCAGCGTCGGCTTGCCCGACACCTGTACCAGGATCGCCGACAGCAGGTGCGTCGATCCGGTCGAATACAGCATGCCACCGCCGGGCGCGTCGACGAACGGCTGCGCCAGCGCGGCGCGCACCCAGTCGCGCTGCGCGACCCAGGCGCCGTACTGGCGACCGGACGTCGGCCGCAGCCCGGCCTGCATCGACAGCAGATGGCCGATGGTCACCTGCGCCATCCGCGGATCCGGCGCCTCGGGCAGGCGATCGGCGAGCAGTGGCGCAATCGGCTGGTCGACGCCCTCGAGCAGACCACGCTCGATCGCGATGCCCACCAGCGCCGAGACCACGGACTTGGACGCCGACTTGATGTTGGCCGGACGCGCCGGCGAGGCGCCGTGGTAGCCGCGCTCGGCGAGCACGGTGCCGTTTCGCGCGACGATGACCGTACGCAGCGGCGCCAACGCCGCAGCCTCGTCGAGCACCGCCGCCAGGCGCGCATCCTGCGCCGCCGCCAGCAGCGGCGATACCAGCAGCAGGCAGACCAACAGCAACATCGAGGGCAGACGGCGGGACGACATGGCCCGGGCAGTATCCCGCGCGAGCACGCAGCACGCCACACACGGCGATGCGCCCCGGCTCACCGCGTTCGACCCGGTTGCCCCTGGCAGTACCTAGATCGAAAATGGCGGAACATGTTCGGCGACCCGACCACTGTTCATAGCTGCGACGGCGGCAGCGGCGGCAAACCCGGCGACGTTGCTTGCGGCAACCCCAACCCTGTCGACGTCGAAGCGAGGCCATCGGCATGAAAGCGCTGCCCGCCGTGATCTTGCTGACGACGATCAGCCTCTCGGCCTGCACTGGAAGACTGCCTTTCCAACCACCGCTGGCGGCCTTTCAGGCCTGGCAAAAGCCGGGGGCTTCGAGTCTCGATACAAAGAAAGCCTTGTTGGAATGTGGCATGCCGCACCCGCACACCGCCTCGCTTCCTCCAAACGACGTGCGGACATCCAACCAGCAGGCCGAGACCGAAAACTGCCTGCTCGCCGCTGGGTACACCAGGACGGAGCAATCCCCGCGCTGGTGTGCGCTCCAGCCCGATCTGCCTGCCTGCCAACCTGGCGTGGAACCGCTCGCCCCCAGCGTCGAAAGGCGCCTGGGCAGTCACTACTGTCTGGCCCGCTTGGATATGGCGTACTGCAGACAAACCGTGAGCAACCCCTCCGCTTGTACAGAAGGGCCGGTCGATCCGGAATGCCTGCCGTAAACGCCAGCCGCTGCTAAACCCTGTCTGCCAAGGCATTGCGGCGGTCCCGTGGCCGTATCGTGCCTTGGAGGTTGAGGCATTGGTCGAGGCGGCTTTGGCGCATCTCGGCGACATCGAGGTGCGGTTCAGCAACGCCGGCATCCTGGTCGAAGGCACTGCGGGCGCCAACG
Organism: Luteimonas sp. gir; assembly: GCF_037198055.1. Taxonomy (NCBI): domain Bacteria; kingdom Pseudomonadati; phylum Pseudomonadota; class Gammaproteobacteria; order Lysobacterales; family Lysobacteraceae; genus Luteimonas; species Luteimonas sp. gir. The sequence continues at coordinate 599,958 of NZ_JBBAXQ010000001.1, read as the reverse complement.
CTCTGGAGGATTGGATCGGGATCGTTGCGGTCCGACTGACAGGCATGTTTCCTGGGCGCAGAACAGCACTGCAATACCTCAAGCAGCGCAAGGCTCGTCAGCACCGCATCAGCCTCCGGTCTGGGAGGCCGCAGCACGGCCACCTACAACGCGGTCAAAGGCGGCGTCATCGACCAGCGCGCCACGCCACGACGATCGCGCGCGATCGCCTGCGCGGCGCCAAACCGTCCAGGCGCCCCGACCCCGCAGAATCGCCAATCCAGGCTGTAGCTCCCCCCCCCCCGTTGCGATTCACCATGGTTCGACCGCGGCAGCGCTACGGTGCGCGTCCACCTCACGCAGGAGACCGTCCATGCGATTCGACGACAAGGTCGTGATCGTCACCGGTGCAGGCTCAGGCATCGGCGCGGCGACCGCGCGCGCGTTTTCCGAGGCCGGCGCTCACGTCGTGCTGGCCGACCTCGATCAGGACGAGCTCGATACGATCGCCGCCACGCTGCCGCAGGACCGCACGCTGGTCCATCGCCTCGACGTGTCCCGCCCCGACGAGGTCGACGCGATGGTCGAAGCGGCGGTGGCGCATTTCGGCGGCATCGACGTGCTGTTCAACAACGCCGGCATCCTGGTCGAGGGCACCGCGGACGCGACTGCACTGGAGGACTGGAACCGGATCGTCGCGGTGAACCTGACTGGCGTCTTCCTGGGCGCAAAGGCCGCGCTCCCGCATCTCAAGCAACGCAAGGGCTGCATCGTCAACACCGCGTCGGTGTCGGGCCTGGCCGGCGATCGCGGCATGGCGGCCTACAACGCGGTCAAGGGTGGTGTGGTCAACCTGACCCGGGCGCTGGCGATCGACCACGGCCGCGACGGCGTGCGCGTCAACGCGGTCTGCCCCAGCTTCACGCGCACCGGCATGACCGCCGACATGCAACAGGACGAGGCCACTGTGCAGGCGTTCCTGGACCGTATTCCGCTCGGTCGGCTTGGCGAGCCGGTCGACATCGCGCGCGCAGTGCTGTTTCTGGCCAGCGACGACGCCGGTTTCGTGACCGGCGTGAACCTGCCGGTGGACGGCGGCGTGTCGGCCTCGAACGGGCAACCGCTGTTCGAGACCGACTGAGCGCCCAGAAGCGCTAGTCGGCAGGCGCGGTCTGCGCCGCCGGCAGACCGGCCCGCCGTTCGAAGCAGGCCCGGCCGGCTCCGTGCGGCCACTCGGCGCGCAGCCCAGGTTCGACTTGGCGCAGCGGATCGCGGTTGTCGGTGGCGAAGTGCGCGCACAGTTCCATGCGACCGGGCGCGAGCACGCGATAGTCGTAGGGGGCCCCTGTGCCCGGGTCCACGCGGCGCAGATCGGGCCCGTCAATCGCAGTGAGCGTGTCCGGCAGAACACCGTCGCGTTCGAGTTGTTGCGTGGCCGCCTGCTCGATCCGCCGCAGATCGTGCACGCGCGCCGCATCCATGCGGGCCTGCCGCTGCGCGGACGGCGAGCCGATCAGCAACATCGCGGTCGCAACGGCGGCCACGCTCGCCATGCCGCCAACGACGATCAGCACCCGACCCAGTATCGGCGCGCTCACGACACCGCCTCATCGCTGCGCAGGTCGAGCAAGTAGAACGCGAACACCGCGCCGGCGATCGCGCCGACCACCGCGACCTTCAGGACGAAGCGCACCGTCAGCTCTCCGCCAAGCACGTTGTAGACAAGCGCGATCGCATCGCCAATCAGTACCGCCGCGGCCAGGAACAGTGTCATGTAGGTCAGCCAGCGCCGCACCGGCGACAGCCGCTTGAGGGGATCGCGCGCCAACTCGCGCGAGAGCCGGTGGGCGAGCCAGGCGAACGCAGGGAAGGCGATCAGCAGCGCGGCCGATGCGCTGCGCATCGACGCGCCCATCCGCTGCACCCGGTACTCAGGATCGGTGGGATCGGGAAACGCGTAAGCGATCAGGTCGAACGTCAGGCTGCCCAGTTGCCAGACCCAGACGTAAAGCGTGGCGAACAGCAGCAGATACCAGAACGCATCGCGCGCCGACAGCGACGGCTGCGGCCGCGGCACCGGCACGACGAACGGCACCGTGGCCCAGGCGCGCAGCGCACCGTCGATCTGCGCCTGCGGCCAACCGGCGGCCGCCAGTGCCTCCGCGGTCTGCATGCGGGTCGCGCCGCGCGCCAGCGCGTCACGCACGCAGGCGTCCAATGTCGGGTTCGATGCCATCGCGGTCCTCGTCCGCCGTTGCCGGCGGCACTCTAGCAGGCTACCGACGCGGCCGTTCAGGTCCACCGGCGCGGTACTGCGCTCAATCGGTGCGACCGGCCGTGGGACAATGCGCGCATGGGCGAACCCGAACTCCAGCCGCCGGCCCGGCCCGCGGCCGACGCGCCGCCGCGCGTCCTCACCGAGGCGCTGAAGGCCGACATCCGCGCCGCGTACGCGAAGCTCCAGGCCAACACGCCTGGCTTCAGCACGCGTCGCTCGCAGAGCGCGATGATCGGGCTGGTCTCGCGTGCGCTCGCGACCTCGGGCGGCATCGGTGTGGCCGAGGCGCCGACCGGCGTCGGCAAGTCGCTCGCCTACCTGACCGCCGGCGTGCCGATCGCGCTGGCGACGAAGAAGAAGCTGGTCGTGAGCACCGGCACGGTCGCGTTGCAGTCGCAGTTGGTCGAGCGCGACATTCCCGCGTTCCTCGCCGCCACCGGGCTGGAGGCGAAGGTCGCGCTGGCGAAGGGCCGCACCCGTTACCTGTGCACCCGCAATGCGGCCGAACTGCACGCCGAGCACAGCCAGGGCACGTTGCTGCCGGGCGACGCCGGTCCCGATGAGGGCGGCGACTTCGAGCGCCAGCTCTATGACCGTCCGCTGGCGCCGCACGAGGTCGATGCCGCGCACCGTCTGCTCGAAGCGCACGCCGACCGGCTGTGGGACGGCGACCTCGATGCCGCGCCGGAGCCGGTCTCGCCGGCGCTGCGCGCACGCATCACCACGCCGGCCTCGGGCTGCGCGGGGCGCCGCTGCAGCTTTGCGCAACAATGCCCGGTGCTGCGTGCGCGCACCACCGTGCGCGATGCGCAGATCGTGGTCACCAACCACGCGCTGCTGCTGTCGTCGCTGGCGATGGGCGATGTCGAGAACGGCCAGCCACTGCTGGCACCGCCGAGCGAGATGCTGCTGGTGCTCGACGAGGGCCATCACGTGGCCAACGTCGCGATCGACCAGGGCGCCGCGCGCCTGCCGCTGGCCGACATGGCCAAGCGCACCGGTCGCATGCAGATCCTGATCGCGGGCAGCTACCGGCTGGTCGACAAGGAGAAGATCGGCACGCTGCTGCCCAACGAGGCGATCGAACTGGCGGTGAGGGTGTCGAAGGCGCTCAAGGCCTTCCAACTGGAGGTGGATCGGGTCTGGCAGCCCGAGCCGGGCGAGCGCGAGCCGATGTGGCGCGCGCCGCTGGGCCGGCTGCCGGACGACTGGGCGCCGGCGATCGAAACGCTGGCCGAGGACACCCGCGCGCTGCTCAACTGGGTGCATGCCGCGCAGCAGGCGGTCGCGCGCGCCAAGCAGGACGATCCGGCGCGCGAGAAGCTGCAGCGCAGCCTGGGGATGGCGCTGGAGATGGTCGAGCAGCAGCACGACCTGTGGGCCGGCTGGCGCCGCGAGGACCGCGACGGCGCACCGCCGATGGCGCGCTGGGTCACCGCGACGCGCGAAGGCGATCTGGCGCTGCACTGCTCGCCGGTCTCGGCCGCGCACGTGCTGCGCACGCTGCTGTGGAAGGAGGTCGATTCGGTCGTCATGACCTCGGCCACGCTGACCGGCGGCGGCGACTTCCAGTCGTTCGCGATCGACACCGGCCTGCCCGATCACGCCGAGACCGCATCGCTGCCCTCGCCGTTCGACCTGCCGCGTCAGGCGCAATTGGTGGTGCCGCCGTTCCCGGTGCCACCCGACGACCGCGAGGGCCATCCAAAGGCGGTCGCCGAGTGGCTGGCGCGCGAGCTGGACTGGAAGAAGGGCAGCATGGTGCTGTTCACCTCGCGCTGGAAGATGGAGAAGGTCGCCGAACTGATGCCGGCCTCGCGCCGCGGCGCGATCCAGCTGCAGAGCGCGGGCAACAAGTCGCAGGTCGTCGCCGCGCACCTGGAGCGCGTCGCCGCCGGCAAGGGCTCGGTGCTGTTCGGGCTCAACTCGTTCGGCGAGGGCCTCGACCTGCCCGGCGAGGCCTGCACGACGGTCGTGATCACCCAGGTGCCGTTCGCGGTGCCGACCGATCCGCAGACCGCGACGCTCGGCGAATGGCTCGAGGCCCGTGGCCTGAATCCGTTCAACCTGATCGCGGTGCCGCACGCGCTGCGTACGTTGACCCAGTTCGCCGGCCGCCTGATCCGCACCTCGAGCGACACCGGCCGTGTGGTGATTCTCGATTCGCGGCTGCTCACGCGTCGCTACGGCAAGCGCATCCTCGATGCACTGCCGCCGTTCGAGCGTGTGATCGGCTGAGCACAAGGCGCGTTCATCACGCCTCCCTACGCCTGCGCGACTAGAGTGACGGCCACGCCGGAAGGGCGCCTCGCGCAGCCCGTCGTCCGGCCCCGATCACGACCGACTGCATGAACGCACCCAGCCCGCCGCCGTCTTCTTCGCCCGACACCGTGGACACCACCGACACCGCGCCCGTGCCGCATACGCGCTGGTCGCGTGCGCGCCGGCGCCTGGACAGGACCGTCGAGCGCGTGGAGGACAGCGTGCCGGCCACACTGGTCAAGCGCTTCATCGATGCCGACCTGCTGACCCAGGCCGCATCACTGTCGTTCTACACGCTGATCTCGCTGGCGCCGCTGCTGGTGCTGGTGCTGTGGATCACTGCATCGCTGTATCCCCCGGCGCAGGACGCCCTGCTCGAGCAGATCGGTGAGCTCGCCGGCGAAGGCGCGCGGACGGTCGCCGGCACGGTGATCCAGAACGCCAACGAGCAGCCCGATGTCGGCTCGCTCGCGGGCCTGTGGAGTACGCTGCTGCTGTTCGTCGGCGCGACGGTGGTGTTCGCGCAGTTGCAAGGCACACTGAACCTGATCTTCAAGACCGACAGCGGCCACATTCCCGGCGGGTTGAAGGCGTTCCTGCGCAAGCGCGTGTTCTCGGCGGGCGTGGTGTTCGCGCTCGGCTTCCTGGTGCTGGCCTCGACCTTGCTGACCACCGCGGTCGAGGTGATCTTCGCCAACGTGCCGACGGTGCTGCCGCTGATCGGCAATTCGCTGATGCTGGTGCTTTACTCGCTGGCGTTCGCATTGCTCTACCACTACCTGCCCGACCGGCGCGTGCGCTGGCGCCAGGCCCTGTTCGGCGGGCTCATCACCTCGGTGCTGTTCGTGTTCGGACGCTGGGCGATCGGGCTGTACATCACCCACGCCGCACCGGGCAGTGCCTACGGCTCATTCGGGACCCTGGTGATCCTGCTGATCTGGATGTACTACGCGGCGACGATCTTCTTCGTCGGCGCACTGATCACCGCGGTCGTCGACGAGCGCCTGCGCTGGGCGTCGGTTGACCGCGCGCTGCGCAAGCGCGCCGAGCGGCAGGCCGCTGGAGCAAGCGCCAGCGCGCGCTGAGAATACCGCCCATCGACAAGCGATCGGACTATACTTGGACCTAATTCAGTCCTTGAAGGGCGATCGCCATGACCGAATCCGTGATCAGCCTGAGCGACTTCAAGTCCGAGGCCAGCCAGTGGCTCAAGCAACTGCAGGAAGACCGGCAGGCCGTGATCCTGACGCAGAATGGACGCGGCGCCGCCGTGGTGCAGAGTTACGAGAGCTACCAGCGCCAGCAGCAGAGCCTGCTGATGATGAAGCTGGTCGCGCAAGGCGAGGCCGATGTCCGTACAGGTCGCACCCAGCCGCAGGACGAGGTCTTCGCCGAGCTCCGCGCCCGGCTGGCCCCCCGGCATGGCTGAGCGCGCGGTCCACTGGACGGCAACCGCTAAATACGATCTGTCCGCCATCATCGACTACATCGCCGCCGAAGACCCGCAGGCGGCGCTGTCGGTGCTGGACACACTGCAGCAGCATGCCGCCTCCCTGGAAAGCCTCAGCGAACGGGGACGCATCGTGCCCGAGCTCGGCGACGCCGGTCTCTCGCAGTACCGGGAGCTGGTGGTCAAGCCGTGGCGGGTCCTCTATCTGCCGGGCATCGATGCAGTGCATGTCGTTGCGCTCCTGAACAGCCGCCGCGACCTGCAGACGCTGCTGCTCGAACGGCTGATGCGCTCCTGACATGGCCCGCATCCCCGACGCCTTCATCGACGACCTGCTCGCCCGGACGGACATCGTCGAGGTGATCAACGCGCGCGTCCCGCTCAAGCGGCAGGGCAAGGAGTATTCGGCGCGCTGCCCGTTCCACGACGAGCGTTCGGCCAGCTTCACCGTCTCGCCGACCAAGCAGTTCTATCACTGCTTCGGCTGCGGGGCGCACGGCACTGCGATCTCGTTTCTGATGAACTACGACCGCCTCGAGTTCCTCGACGCGGTGGACGAGCTGGCCAAGCGCGCCGGTATGGAGATCCCGCGCGAGACGACCCAGCGCGAAGCGCGGCCCGACAGCGCACCGATGTACGAGGCGCTCGAGGCCGCGACCCGGTTCTTCCGGCGGCAGCTGGCCGGCAGCGACAAGGCGCGCGACTACCTCGACCGCCGCGGTGTCGACGAGGCGACACGCGAGCAGTTCGCGATCGGCTATGCGCCGGATGGCTTCTCGGCGCTCAAGGACGCGCTGGGCAAGGACGACGCACGCCGCATCACGGTGTTGGAGAAAGTCGGCCTGCTGTCGAAGAACGAGCGCGGCCATAGCTACGACAAGTTCCGCGACCGGGTGATCTTTCCGATCCATGATCGCCGCGGCCGGCCGATCGCGTTCGGCGGCCGGGTGCTCGCGGCCGAGGACTCGCCCAAGTACCTCAACTCGCCCGAGACGCCGCTGTTCCACAAGGGCCGCGAGCTCTACGGCCTGTGGCAGGTGCGCCAGGCCAACCAGAAGATCGAGCGGCTGGTGGTCGTGGAGGGCTACATGGACGTGGTGGCGCTGTTCCAGCACGGCCTGCCGCAGGCGGTGGCGACGCTGGGCACGGCGACCACGCCCGACCACGCCGAGCTGCTGTTCCGCAATGCGGCCGACGTGTACTTCTGCTTCGACGGCGACGCCGCCGGCAGGCGCGCAGCAACGCGTGCGATGGAATCGGTGCTGCCGCGCATGCGTGACGGCCGTCAGGCGTTCTTCCTGTTCCTGCCCGATGGCGAGGACCCGGATACGATCGTGCGCCAGGAGGGCGTGCAGGGCTTCGAGGCGCGACTGGCGCAGGCCACGCCGTTGTCGACGTTCTTCTTCGACACCATCGGCGATGGCATCGCGCTGTCGACGCTCGATGGCAAGGCCCGCCTGGCCGAGCGCGCCAAGCCGATGCTGGCGCAGATTCCGGACGGCGCGTTCGCCGATCTGATGCGCCAGCGGTTGACCGAGTTGACCGGACTGGGCCGGCCTGCGGCATCGGCGCCCGCACTGCCGACCCGCATGCCGCGCGGTGGGCGCGCGGTGCCGGCGCCGCGACGCAGCCTGGTGCGCCACGCGATCGCGCTGTTGCTGCAGAAGCCGGCGATGGCCGCGACGCTGCCGCCACCCTACCCGTTCGTCGCGCTGCAGCAGCCGGGCATCGATCTGCTGACCGAATTGATCGCGGTCGCCAGCGTGCGCCCGGATATCAGCACCGGCTCGCTGCTCGCCCACTTCGACGGCCGTGACGAGGCGACCGCGCTGCAGAAGCTCGCCAGCCAGTCGTTGCCGGGCGACGAGGCGACCTGGGAGATCGAGTTGCGCGATGTCGTCGCCCAGCTCGACCGACAGGTGTTGCAGCAGCGCATCGACGATCTGCTGGCCCGCCAGCGCGAGGGCGCGCTCGATGCCGCCGGCAAGCAGACGCTGCGCGAGCTGCTGAGCCAGCGCGCGGGCTAATCCGTCACGCCGCAGGGTGGATCGCGCAGGTGCTGCGGCGGCCATGGTGTCCGTTGGCGCCACCGATCCGGCAATGAAAGCGCTTCCACACGGCGGCGCCAACACATCATCGACGCGCCCTTAACTCCAGCGCTGGTCTGATCCGCCGCGGGGGATCATCGGCAACGCCACGTAGGCGCAACGCGCCTGTCGTGGGCCGCGCCTCGCCACGACGACGCCAGGGCCCGCGCAGACGGGTCCGGCCAGGTCCCCGCTGTCTCCCTCCACAGGATGTTTTGCCATGCGTTCGATGCCCTTCCCCCACACCCGGCCCGGCCTGCGCCATGCCGCGACCGCTCTGCTGCTTGCCGGCCTGCTGAGCGCTGGCTGCGCGAAGATCGACACCCCGCCGGCGCTGGTCAAGCCGTTGCACATCGATCTGTCGGCGCCCGTCGCCGAGCAGGTGGACCTGGCCTGGCCGCAGCGTGACGGCACGCTCGCCAGCGAACACACGATCGCGCAGGCGCGCCAGGTCACGTTGCGGCTGCCCGACGGCCGGCAGTTGACGGTGCCGGCCGAGCGGGTCGCGTTCCGCCAGCAGGACGGCATGCTCGCCAGCGTCAACATCGAGCCCAGCGGCGCCGGCGGCGAGCACACCGCCGCCTTGAATCAGGTGCGCGGCCTGCTCGAGGACAATCGCCTGCTCGACCCGACGCTCGCCCATGAGCTCGACGGCTGGGCGGTCGCCGGCGGCGCCCCGCAGACTGCGCGCGTGGTGATCCGCGACGTGGACGTGCAGGTGGGTTTGCGTCCGGACCGCCGGATCGGCTGGCAGAGCACGCTCGATTTCTCGCCGCGCACCTGCCAAATGCCGGCCGGGCTCGACGGCGACCCGGATGCCTGCCTGCACGCACCGCCGACGACCGACGGCGCACTCGCCGACGTGCAGGGCTGACGCCAGCGACTACCGCGCATCGGAGCAATGCGGCGGACACCGGCTTGCCTGCAATCCGCACAACGGCCGCGATTCTGGCTGATCACGCTCGCGATGCGCGAGGGGTGCATCCCCTCTGGCAGACGTGGCCCACCTGAGGGACCGGTCCAAGGCACATCTCACCGTATCGAGGGGCTTGCCCGGGTCGAGAGTCCGACCCGGGCCTCAGGTAGCATACGTCGATGAAGTCCCCTGCCTCCGTATCGCGCCATGGCGATCGTATCGCCTGGATCCGGCCCTACCTCGAACGCGCGCCGTTGGCGGCGTTCCTGCTTGGGGTGTCTTCCGGCTTCCCCTACGCGATGCTTGGCGCGACGCTCACCACCCGGTTGGCACAGGATGGCATCGACAAGAGGAGCGTGACCGCCTTCGCCCTGGCCTTTCTCGTTTACAACCTCAAGTTTCTTTGGGCGCCCTTGGTCGATCGCTACCGGCTACCGCTGCTCGGCCGGTTCGGCCAGCGCCGGTCCTGGCTGTGGCTTTCGGCGATGGCCGTGGCTGCGACCATCGTTCACCTTGGCCTGCTCGATCCATCTGCAAATCTGGGCTGGTTCGCGGTCGCCGCCATTGCGGTGGGCGTCGCAGGCGCCACGTTCGACATCGTGATCGACGCCTATCGCATTGAGTTGCTCAAACCGCATCAACTCGGCGTCGGATCGGGTATGTCGCAGTACGGCTGGCGTATCGGCTCGGTTGGCGCGGGGGCGCTGGCGTTGCTGTTGGCGGCCTCGATGGGCTGGAGCATCGCTTATATCGCGTGCGCCACGTTTGCCTTGCCCGCAGCTTTCGTTGGCTTCTGGCTCGGCGAACCGGAGCGTCACCGCGAGCCGACGAAACACAAGGGCGTGGCCGCAGCCTGGGCCGCCGTGGCAGGGCCGCTGGGCGAGTTCTTCCGGCGCAAGGGCGCATTCCTGGTCCTGTTGTTCGTTTTACTGCACAAGATCGGCGACACGCTGGCTAATCTGACGCTGCGACTTCTGCTCAACGACCTGAATTTCAGCAATGCCGAGATCGCGACCTACGACGTGGGCGTCGGCTTTATCGCCTATCTGGTCGGCATTTTCGTCGGCGGCATTCTCTATGCGCGCATTGGCATGAAGCGGTCGGTGTTCCTGGCGCTGGTCCTGATGGCCGTGTCCAACCTTTCGTTCGCGCTCTTGGCGGCTGTCGGCCACAGCAATGGGCTGCTGGCGTTCACGATCGGATTCGAGAACTTCGCCAGCGGGATCGGCGGTGTGGTCGTCGTTGCCTACCTGTCGGCGCTGTGCAATCTCTCGTTCACCGCGACCCAATTCGCCCTGTTGTCCGCTGCCGCGTCAGTCGTGGGACGCTTCATCACCGGCACGACGGCCGGCACCCTGATCGAGCAGATGGGCTACGTCAACTTCTACCTGCTCACAACCGCGATCGCGCTTCCGGGCGTCGCACTGTTCGCCTGGATGATGAAGGCCGGGCTGATCGACGCCTCGATCGCGGAGCAGGACGTGCGCCGCGAGGAACAGGCCACCGGTTAGGCAATCCGCAGTCAGTCGCCGCTGATTCCGTCCTGCCCGCCCGCGGAACGCCAACGGTTCATGGACGCGGGTCGCGATCCCGCTCCATTGGGGACGCCAAACCGGCAGCGAATCGCCCGTTCAACCGCGATAGTCCACGACGAGCGGCGCGTGGTCGGAGAAGCGCGGTTCGGCGTGAACGGCAGCGGCCTGGATGCGATCGCGCAGCGAGGGCGTGACGAACTGGTAATCGATGCGCCACCCCACGTTGTTGGCCCGCGCCGCGCCGCGGTTGCTCCACCAGGTGTACTCGGCGGCTTCGGGCCGCAGCACGCGCAGCGCGTCGAGCCAGCCGGTCGCCGGCGGATCGCACAGCCCGTCGCCGCAGGCATCGGCGATCATGCCGTTGAGCCAGGCGCGCTCGGGCGGCGTGCAGCCGGAGTTCTTCTGATTGCTCGACCAGTTGCGGATGTCGTTGCGGCTGCGCACGATGTTCCAGTCACCGCACAGCACGTAGTCGCGGCCACTGGCCAGCCATTCGTCGAGGATCGGCCGCAACCAGGCCATGACCTCGAACTTGAAGCCCTGGCGCAGATCGCCGGACGAGCCGGACGGAATGTAGAACGAGACCACGCTCAGGTTGCCGAAGCGTGCCTCGATGTAGCGGCCCTCCTCGTCGAACGGCGCCCAGCCCAGCGCGGTGCGCACCTCATCGGGCTCGCGTCGCGCATAGATCGCGACCCCGCTGTAGCCCTTCTTGGTGGTCGCATCGCGAAACCAGGCCTTGTAGCCGGCCGGCAGGAACTCAGGGCCAGCGAGCTGGTGCTCCTGGGCCTTGGTCTCCTGCACGCACAGCACATCGGCGTCCTGCGCAGCGAACCAGTCGAAGAACCCCTTGCGGGCGGCCGAGCGCAGGCCATTGGCGTTGAAACTGATGATTCTCATGGCGCGAAGGGTAACCGACCCACGGCCGCCGGTCCGCCCGATCGCCACCGCCAGCGGGATCGCACCTCCCCCGTCCAGAGGGACAGGAGGAAGCACTTCACGCGCACCTCCCCCGCTTGCGGGGGAGGTCGATGCGCGCAGCGCGTCGGGTGGGGGCGCGCGGCCTATTCCGGGCGCGGCGTCGTCGCCGTGCTCGGCGGCAGCAGCGGATAGGCAATGTCGGGCTGCTGGCCGGTCAGGGTACGCAGGAACGCGGCGATCGCGCTCACTTCGGCGGTCGCCAGTTCGCGGCCGAGCTGACTGGTGCCCATGATCGCGACTGCCTGCTCCAGATCCCAGACCTGGCCGCTGTGGAAGTACGGCGCGGTCAGCTCGACATTGCGCAGCGGCGCGGCGCGGAACACGTATGCGTCGCTTGCGGTCTGGGTGACCGCGAAGCGCCCCTTGTCCCCCTCGGGCAGAATCTCCGCGCCGGGCCGGGCGATGACGCCGAATGGGAAGTACGCCTGGCCACCGAAATTCGCGCCGTTGTGGCATGCCGCGCAGCCACTGTCGACGAACAGCCGCAGGCCGCGTCGTTCGGTGGCATCGAGGGCCGCGTCTTCGCCACCGAGCCAGCGGTCGAAGCGTGCGTGCGGGGTCACCAGCGTGGCTTCGAAGGCTTCGAGCGCAAGCGCCATGTTGTCGAAGCTCACCGGCGCGGCGTCGCCGGGAAAGGCCGCGGCGAACAGCGCGACGTAGCGCGGCATGCTCAGCAGGGTCTCGACCACACGCTCGGGCGTGTTGTTCATCTCCACGCTCGCCTGCACCGGGCCTTTCGCCTGCTCGGCAAGATCGGCGGCGCGGCCGTCCCAGAACTGCGCGGCGTTGAACACCGCATTGAAGACAGTCGGCGAGTTGCGCGGCCCGCGCTGCCAGCCGTGACCGATCGAGACCGTCACGTTGTCGGCGCCGCCGGTGCCGATGTTGTGGCAGGTGTTGCAACTGATGATGTGGCTGCGCGAGAGCCGCGGCTCGAAGAACAGCATGCGGCCCAGCGCAAGCCGTTCCTCGGTGATCGCGACACCCCGCACCTGCGCCGGCACTACGCCCACTGTGCCGAACAGCGCCGCCGCAGTGGCGCGCAAGCCGTCATCGTCGTCGCGTTGCGCCAGTGCGGCGCTGCCTGCGCCCAGCGCGAGGGCGACCGCAGCCGCCACGCCTACCACCCATCCCGTCCGCATCGTCCCGCTCCATTTCCATGACGCGTCGAGAATGCGCGGCATCGCCATCGTCGGCATTGATCGCGCGCAACGGCGCACCGATGCGACCGCGCGCGTTGCCTTACCATTTCGGCTCTCCGCCCCTTTCCGCCAGGCCGCCGATGTCCGACCACCGCACCCGCTTCCTGCAACTCGCCTTCAACGTGAAGGCGCTGCGCTTTGGCGAGTTCACGCTCAAGTCCGGCCGTGTCAGCCCATACTTCTTCAATGCCGGTCGCTTCGACTCGGGCGCGGCCCTGGCGACGCTGGCACGCTGCTACGCCGATGCACTCGATGCGGCCGGGCTCGACTTCGACCTGCTGTTCGGGCCGGCCTACAAGGGCATTCCGCTGGCGAGCGCGCTGGGCGTGGAGTACGCACGCCGCGGGCGCGACCTGCCCATCACCTTCAACCGCAAGGAGGCCAAGACCCACGGCGAGGGCGGCACCTTGATCGGTGCATCGCTCGACGGCCGCCGGGTGCTGATCGTCGACGATGTGATCACCGCCGGCACCGCGATCCGCGAAGCGCTGGGGCTGATCGACACGGCCGGCGGACGGGTCGCGGGCATTGCGATCGCGCTCGACCGCCAGGAGCGCCTGACCGACGACGATCCGCGCTCGGCCGCCCAGCGGGTGGCCGACGAACAGGGCGTGCCGGTGGTGTCGATCGCCGGGCTGTCGGACCTGCTTGCGTTCGCGGGCGAAAACGCGACACTGGATGCCGAGCGCGACCGCCTGCTTGCCTACCGCTCGCGATACGGAAGCGGCCCGGCGCGCTGATGGCGCGCCAGCGCCCCGGGGGAGGGACACGATGACGTTGCAGGGACTTCTGGCCGCCGCACTGTCGCTCGCCGCCGCGACCGCCGGGGCGCAAACCGCCGCGCCCGACCGCAAGGTGTACTGCTGGGACGAAGGCGGTCGCCGGGTCTGCGGCGATGCCCTGCCCGCCTCGGCGGTGAATGCCGCGCGCACCGAGATCGACGCGCGCAGCGGCGTGCGCACCGCCGAGATCGGCCGCGCGCTCACCGATGAGGAGCGCAGTGCGGCCGAGGCCGCGCAGGTGCAGGCGCAGCGCGAGGCCGAGGCACGCGGGGTGCTGCAGCGGCGGGAGCTGGCGATGGTCGAGGCCTACGCGACCGAAGCCGACCTGCGGCGCGCCTACGGCGAGCGCATCGTGCTGGTCGAAGAAGCGATCAAGACCTCGCACCTGGGCATCGCCAACCTGCGCGCGAGCCTGCTGTCGCTGCTGCGCCAGGCCGCCGATCTGGAACTGCGCGATGCGCCGGTCGACGCGACATTGATCGCCGGCATCCGCGCCCAGCGCGCGGATCTGGAGCGCCAGACCGCAGTGCTCGAGCAACAGCTGGCCGACCGGGCCGCGCTCGGCGGCGATCTGCGCGCAGCACTGGCCCGCTATCGCGAGCTCAAGCAACCGGCGGCGGTGCGGGACTAGCAGCGCGGGGCTGGCCCCCACCCGGCGCGCGAGCGCGCCGACCTCCCCCGCGCCGCGGAGGAGGTGATCATCCGCAGCGCACGCAGGACGGCCCGCTTGTCTCCCTCCCCCGCATGGCGGGGGAGGGCTGGGGTGGGGGCCGCTGTTCGCGAAAGCCCCCGCCCCCACCCGATGCCTGTGGCATCGACTTCCCCCGCGAGCGGGGGAGGTGACCATGACGGTGCGCCGCGGGTTTGGCCCCGCCCGGATCGGGCGCGTATGCTGCCCGCCCCCACCGCTGCACCGTGAGTCCCTGTGTCCGACCCGATTTCCGCCCTGCTGCTCGGCATCATCGAGGGGCTCAGCGAGTTCCTGCCCATCTCCAGCACCGGCCACCTGCTGATCGCCCAGCACTGGCTCGGCGCGCGCTCGGATTTCTTCAACATCATCATCCAGGCCGGCGCGATCGTCGCGATCACGCTGGTGTTCCGCCAGCGTATCTGGAGCCTGACCACCGGCCTTGGCGAACGCGCCAACCGCGACTATGCGATGAAGCTGGCGCTGGCGTTCCTGGTCACCGCGCTGGTCGGCCTGCCCGTGCGCATGGCCGGCTGGGAGCTGCCCGAGACCGTCACGCCGGTGGCTTGGGCACTGGTGATCGGTGGGCTGTGGATGATCGTTGCCGAGCGCCTGGCCGAACGCAGGCCCGACCGCAGCGATGTCACCTGGACGGTCGCAGTGCTGGTGGGCCTGGCGCAGGTCCTGGCCGGCGTGTTTCCCGGCACCTCGCGCTCGGCAGCGGCGATCTTCATTGCGATGCTGGCCGGCCTGAGTCGGCGCTCGGCGGCGACGGAGTTCGTGTTCCTGGTCGGCATCCCGACGATGTTCGCGGCCAGCGGCTATGCGTTCATGGAGTTGTGGCTGGACCAGGGCCTGGGCGAGGAAGCCTGGGGCGATGTCGCGATCGCCTTCGTCGCCGCGATGGTGACCGGCTTCATCGTGGTCAAGTGGTTGCTCGGCTACATCAAACGTCATCGCTTCACCGGCTTTGCGCTCTACCGCATCGCGCTCGGCCTGGGCCTGCTGCTGTTGATGCCGTCGGGGGTCTGAGGCGGGGCTTTCGGGAGGGCCCGTGCCCCCACCCGACGCGCGGGGCGCGCCGACCTCCCCCGCAGGCGGGGGAGGTGGTACGTGCGATTTGGTTCTCCCTCGGGCGGGGTGAGGTGGTACACGCGATTTGGTTCTCCCGCAGGCGGGGAAGGCGATAGGCGCGATCTGGCGTGGCGGACATCGCCGGCGCATACCGGCGTCCACGCAGCGCGTTCAGGCGAGCCGGTTAAGCTTGCGCACATCCGTTCGTCCGACAAGGAGACTCCCGATGCGTCGTGCACTGCCGCTGCTGCTGCCGTTCGCCCTGATCGCCTGCTCGCCGGCCACCTCGCCGCCCGATGGCGCCGCGACGCCGGATGCGCAGGCGGCGGCCGCCGACCTGCCCGACGCTGCGCCGGCCGACCACACTGCCACGCTCGGGGCCTATCACTGGCGTCTGGTGGACGCGCGTTCGGGCGCGGGGGCCCGGATCGACGGATTGCTCGCGGAAGGTGGCGAGCCACTGCAGTTGGATTTCCGCGATGGCGGCGTCCAGGTCCGCAACGCCTGCAACAACATGAGCGCGAACGTGGCGCTCGACGACGACCGCATGACTGTCGACCAGGTGATCTCGACCATGATGGCCTGCCAGGACGCACGGCTGCAGACGCTCGAGCGCGAGATCGGCCAGCGCCTGCCCGGCACCCATCGCATCACCATCGCAGAGGGCGAAACCCCGCGGCTGACGCTGCAGACCGACGGCGGCGATGTGCTGACGTTCGAAGGCACGCCCACGCCCGCCACGCGCTACGGCAGCGCCGGCGAGCAGGTGTTCCTGGAGGTCGCGCCCGAACGCGTGGCCTGCAGTCATCCGCTGATCCCCGATCACCGCTGTCTGCAGGTGCGCGAGGTGCGCTATGACGCCGACGGCGTACGTGTGCCTGGCGACGCGCCGTGGACGCCGCTGTACCAGGAGATCGAGGGCTTCACCCACGAAGACGGCACGCGCAACGTCGTGCGGGTGCAACGCTTCGATGTGGCCAACCCGCCGGCCGATGCGCCGGCGCAGGCGTATGTGCTCGACATGGTGGTCGAATCGGAGACCGTCGCGCGCTGAGCGCAACGTTATCGGGGCGTGCGCAACGACGCGCGCCCCGATACGCCGATCCCCGCCCGAGGCCGGGGTGCCGCGCGGGCCTCAGACCGGCGTGGCGCCCGGATGCAGTGCGTAGCTGCCCCACACAGTTGCCTCGGCCAGTACATGGCCCTGCATCGCACGCTGCACATCGCCGGCGGTGAAGCGCTCGGGCACGTCGAGACGGTCGACGTCGAGCGCGAACAGGCGGAAGAAATAGCGATGCGTGCGCAGGTCGTTGGGCGGCGGGTACGGACCGTCGTAGCCGAACCAGTCGCCGGCCATGTCGGCGTCGCCTGCGAACCAGCCGGTGTAGTCGTTCAGACCCTGACGCGCACCGGCCGGTCCCGGCGGTCGCCGCTTGCCGCCCGGGGTCACGCCTTCGCTGGCGCTGCCTGCCTCGATCGCGCGCAGTTCGGCCGGCAGGTCGACGACCGCCCAATGCACGAACGTGCCGCGCGGATGCGCGACCGGAATCTCGACATCGTCGCGACCGGCCAGCGACGGGTCGGTCGGAGCATCGGGATCCAGGCACAGCAGCGCGAACGAACGCGTACCGGCCGGGACCTCGTCCCAAGCCAGGTGCGGATTGCGGTTGCCGCCGAAGCCGTCGGGCGTGCCCGCGGCGAAGGCCGCCGGAATCGGTTGGCCGGGCGCGAAGCTGTCGCTGTGGATGCGCATGGTGTCGTCTCCTGCGTGGCGGAAGTCGGGGCGGTGGTCAGGCCTGCGGATAGCCCAGGCGCACCGCGACCGGGGTCAATGCGGCGATCGGGCCGGCCAGCGCGTCGGTGTACGCACGCCAGCGTCCGGCCGGCAGGCGATCGGGGCCGAGCGCCTGCGGCGGCGGCACCGGGAAACCATCGAGCGCCAGGGCCTCGCCCAGCGCGGCGGACACCGCCATCGGATCGGCGGCCGGTGCGTCGGTGCGCACGATCGTGATCGGCATCAGCTGCTGCTCGATGAGCTCGGCGAACTGCGCCAGGTGGCGGGCCAACCAGTCGGCCGCGCCCTGCGCGTCTTCGATGCGCATGGTCAACGCGGTGCCGAACGCCAGCCATTCGAGCAACATGTCGCGCGGATCGCGCAGCGCCAGCAGCAAACGTGCCTGCGGCAGCTCGGGGCGCAGCGCCAGCAGCCAGGCGTTGTCCCACCACGGCAGCCAGTCGACGATCGCGCCTTCGCCGGCATCGCGTGCCGGCAACTGGGTACGCCAGCTGTCGACGATCTGGCGCGCGGTGAACTCGCCCGCGGCGAGCCGGGCGGGCACGCGCGTGTCCTGGAAGGCGTCGGCGACCGGGCCGGCGAAGCGGTCGGCGCGGAACTGCCGCACCGCCTGCCGCAGCAGGCCGGCGACACGATCGACCTGGGCGCCGGGCGGTCCGTAGAGGAACACCGCCGGCGGTTGCGGTGCCAGAGACTCGGCGACCGGCGGCCACTGCGCCGGTGCGGCGGTAGGCTCTGGCGGTGCGCTCGCCGCAGCGCTGGTATCGATGCTGACCGCGGTCCAGGTCGCGACCGCATCGGCGTGGCGGCCGGCGGCGTCCTGGGCGAGGCCGACCCAGCGGCGCAGCATCAGGCGCGCGGCGTCGTGTGCGGTCGCCTGCAGGCCTTCGGCAAAGGTCACCGCCGCGTCCGGGTCGCGCGCGAGCAACTGGTTGAACAGGAATTCGTTGGCCGCGGCATGACCGGGCTGCAGCGCGGTGACCGCGCGCGCGACCGCTTCGGCCGCCTCCATATCACCAGCACCGGTCTCCAGCGACAGGCGTGCCTGCAGCGCCGGCAGGTGATCGGGACGGCGGGCGTTCCAGCGCTCGACGATGCTGCGCGCGGCTTCGCCGGCGAACGGCTCGAACGCCAACCGCGCAAGCCACAGATGATCGTGCTCGGGGCCGGCTGCGAGCGCGGCATCGAGCGTGCTGCGGGCGTCGTCCGCAGCGTCGGTCCGGCTCCACAGCTGGACCAGCGCATTGGTCGCGCGGCGCGACTCGGGATGCGCGGCGAATGCGGCACGCAGCAACGGCGCGGCGCGTTCGGGACGCCCGGCCTCCAGTTCGAGCTCGCCGCCGAGCGTCTGCCACGCCGGGGTGACCTGCGCCGGATCGGCCAGGATCTCGGCGATCACGTCGGCGGCATCGGCAGGACGGCCCTGCTGCAGCACGATCTGCGCCAGCAACCCACGCAGCGGCGCCTGGCCGGTCTGCTCGATCACGCGGCGGAACGCCTGCTCGGCGAACGCCAAGTGGCCGGCCGCGAGATAGCCGAAGGCCAGCGCGTGCAGCACCTGCAGGTCCTCGGGCGCTTGGCTGGAGGCGTGCGACAGCAGGCCCAGGGCGCGGTCGTGGTCGCCGCGGCGCGAGGCGATCGCGCCGGCAAGCATCGTCGTCCACGGGTGCTCGGGCGCCACGCGCTCGGCCAGCTTCTGCTGCTGCTCGGCCTCGTCGAGATCGCCGCGGCCGATCGCCATCTGCGCGCGCATCACATAGGCGCCGAACTGGTTGGGATCGAGCGCGACGGTCTGCGACAACGCCGCCTGCGCGGCCTCCAGGTCGCGCGCGTCGAGCAGCATGCCCGCGCGCTGGAAGTGCAACTCGGCTTCGTCCGGGGCATCGGCAATCGCGGCGTCGATCGCAGCCAGCGCACCGGCGCGATCGCCGGCCGTGCGCAGCGCAAGCGCGGCGGCGCGCAGCAGGCCGACATCGCGGGGTGCATCGACCAGGGCCTGACGCGCGAGTGCGGCGGCGTCATCGTGGGCGCCGCGGCGCAGGGCATCGAGGATCTGTTGCTGCATGCTGGTGCCGGCGTGACGCCGTCCGTCTGGCTGGGCCGGCCATTGTAGCGGGCCGCTGCCCGCCCACCGGAGCTCATGCCTGACCCGTCGCGCATCGCGTGCGACCTCGCCGCGGGGTCGGGGATGATCTGTGCGCGCCGCTCAACCGGCGCCCGGCGCCAGGTCGCTGCCGATCGCGCTCGCCAGCCGGGTGCGGGTGCCCGCCTCGCGCGCCGCGTCGGCATGCGCGTCGAGTCGCGCGGCGACCCAGCGCTCGGCGAACCCGTCGAGGTGGGCGTCGAGCAGGAAACCGCAGTGCCCACCCCAGCGGCTGAGCTCGATGCGGGCGTGCGCCGGCAATGCCAGGGTGTGGAATGCATCGAGCGGGATCACCGGGTCGTCGGCCGCCATCAGGATGTCGGTCGGCACCTGCAGGCCGGCCAGGCGGTCGCCGGCGACCGAGTAGCCATCGAAATAGTTGTCGAGCGTGCCGAAGTCGGTGTGGGTCTGGACCAGCCATTCGGTCAGCTCGCGCATGCCCAGGCGCAGGGTCGCATCGTCGAAGGCGTGGCGATCGGGAAACAGGTCGCGCTTGCGCCGCAGCGACGCGCGCCAGGTGCGTTCGAAGTGCCGCAGGTACAGCCGGTGCCCGCGCTCCATGTACACCATCGTGCGCGCCGGATCGACCACCGGACACACCGAGGCCACGCCGGCCAGCTGCAGGCCGACCGCCGGCGCGCGCAGCGCCAGACGCAGCACGAAGTTGCCGCCGAGCGAATAGCCGGCCGCGACCATCGGCCGGGCCGGAAAGCGCCGCGCCACGTCGAGCGCGGCGTGCACGACCTCGTCGATCCGGTTGGAGTGGAAGATTGCCTCGTTGAGGTGATGACTGCCGCCGTGATCGCGGAAGTTCAGCCGGAACACCTCGTAGCCGCGCTCGAGCATCCGCGCCGCGGTCAAGCGCATGTAGCTCGATTCGGTGCTGCCCTCCCAGCCGTGCAGCAGCAGGGCCAGCCCACGCGACGCGGTCCCGGGCACCACCGAATGCAGGCCGTGCAGGCGAACGCCCTCGCCGCCGTCGACCAGATGCTCGGTGGTCACCGCACCGGTCGCCGCGAGCAGCCGCGCGCCACGTCGGCGACGCCACGGGCTGCTGCCCAGCACGGTCTGTACATGCGGGCTGCGCAGCCAGGCTGGCGGCATGTAGTCGCTGCCGCGCAGGCCGCCATCGGCGCCCGGCAGCCGGTGAGCATCCGCCGTCGCCGACGGATGCGCCGCGGTCATCCCGCCGCCTCCAGCGCCGCGACGATGCGCTCGCGCGAGACATCGGCGATCCGGCGCCTGCCTTCGCCCTCGCCCGGCAGGATCGGCTCGAGGAAGATCACGTCGGCCTGCCGCGGCGCTTCGCCCAGCAAGCGCAGGAAATTGGCGAAGAACGACTCGCGCTCGCGGAACGCCACGATCGTCTGCGCCACGCCGCCGACGCCGTAGCGCAGGGCGACCGGCTGCACCGCGACATTGGCCTCGACCGCGGCCAGGAAGATGCGCGCATGGAACGGCCCGACATGCGTGCCGCCGCGCGTGCGTCCTTCGGGAAACACCGCGACCGGGCGCCCGGCGCGCAGCCGCGCGAGCATTTCCTGCAGCACCCCGCCCAGCGATTCCTGGCTGCCGCGCTGGTGGAAGATCGTCTCCCCGCGCGCGGCCAGCCAGCCCACCACCGGCCAACCGGCGATCTCGCGCTTGGCGACGAAGCCCATCATCCGCTGGCTGTGCAGCGCGACGATATCGACCCAGCTCACATGGTTGGCGACGAACAGCGTCGCGCCGGGCAACGGCGTACCGATCCGGCGCATCCGGAAACCGAACACCCGCATCAACCCGCCCTGCCACCAGCGGATCATCCGATGATCGATCCGCTCGCCGCTGCGCAGTTTGCGTGCGCCGATCGGCGGCACCATCGACAACAGCACCAGCGGCAGGTGCACGAAGACGTGCCACAGCAGCATCGGCACACGATACGCATAGCGCAAGACGCGCACCGACGGGCCGCCGGTGCCGGCATGAATGGGGGAGGACGTCATGCGCGCACCATACCCAAAGCGATCATGGGCGCGCCACTGCCGGGCGAGGACGCGCTCACGGCTTGGGGATCACCGCCAGCGTCAGCCGCGAGGCGCAGACCAGCCGACCGCCGGCATCTTCGATGCGGATGTCCCAGACCTGGGTACTGCGGCCCACGTGCAGCGCGCGCGCGGTGCCGGTGACCGTGCCGCTGCGCACGCCGCGCAGATGGTTGGCATTGATCTCGATGCCGACGACGCCGCAGCCTTCGGGCGCAGCCAGGCCGCCGGCGGTGCTGCCGATCGTCTCGGCCAGCAGCGCGGACGCGCCGCCGTGCAGCAGCCCGTAGGGCTGGTGGGTCCGCGCATCGACCGGCATGGTCGCGCGCAGGTAATCGGGGCCGATCTCGGTGAAGACGATGCCAAGCGTGGCGATCGCGGTATTGGCCGACAGCGCGTTGAGCTGTTCGACCGTGGTGTCGCTGCGGAACATGCGGCGCGGAACTCCGGGCGGGAACGCGCCAGCTTAGGCCGTTCGTCGACGTGGCGCATGCACCGGTGCGTTGCGGTGCGGCCGGACGGTCAGCGACCCATCGGCGTCGCGCGGCCCTGCACGTTGGGGCTGGTCCGGCCGATCAGGCGAAGCGAAACCGCTGCGGCAGCGACCCGGCATCGCGACCGCGGGCACCGACGCCGGTCCGACGGCGGGCGGCCTGCGCGCGGACGGGATCGCGCGGCAGCGAAGACATCGGGGCGAGACGGGCGGCAGCGTGAACGATGGCGAGCATGCGGGTCATGGCAAAGGTCCGGGGCGAGGGCGTGGAGGGACGATCAGGCGACACGGAAGCGGCTGGGCACCGACGACTGGCTGTAGCTGCGCGGCGTGCCGTAGCCACTGCTGCGGCCGTAGCCGACGCCGAACGGACGGACATAGGCAGCGTTGGGGGCGGTCTGGGCGGGGGCGGTCTGGGTCTGCATGGTCGTGCTCCGGTGTGGTTGTGATTCGGTGTGTTGGTAGACTACAACACCACCGTTCGAGAACACCATGTGCCGGAGGTCATATCGGCGAACAACCCTCCATTTGTTCACTTACTGTTCATTTATCAACTTGCCCCGCCTGGCATACGGCTTGCGCGAAAAGCGCCCATCCCAGCCCTCCACCGCGAAGCGCGCAATACTCGTAGGCGGGGAAGGAGCGGACAGCAGGACCGCGCGCCAGTGACCGCCCGCAGGACGAACGGCGCGAAGGGAGGACGGCTCGCGAGTTACCTCCCCCGCCCGCGGGGGAGGTCGGCGCGCGCAGCGCGCCGGGTGGGGGCGCGGGCCGAAGACACTCCAGTCACGTTCCGGCTACGCAGGGCGTCGCTAGGGCACGCAATCAAACGGAGCACTCGCTACAGGATCGGCACCAGGCCTGCCCCGAAGGCGGTCGAAATCCGGGTCAGCAGGCTGCGCCAACCGAGGCTGACTTCGGGGAAGTCACCGACAGGCACGTAACAGGCACGAAAGCCGGGATCGTCGGGCGACAGCGGTTCCGGGCAATCGGGCCCGGGCCGGAACTCATAGCTGGTCGCATAGCGCGTGGGCCACAGGTCGAACACCGGCAATCGCTCGGAGATCTTCGCCATCGTGTAGTCGATGCCGGAGAAGAACGGCGGCTTGTCGCGCCGGGCAATGGTCCACGAGTTCGCCGGCGCGATGTCGCGATGGATGCTCGCCGCCAACCGGCGTGCAAAGGCAGGGTCGGCGATGACGATCGCACTTTCGGTGTTGAGCGTGTCGCCGCGCGGATCGAAGTTGTGCGTGCCGACGACGCCGACCCGGTCGTCGATCACCATCGACTTGGCATGCAGCCCGACGCGCACGCCGGCGCGGTTGAGCGGCACGCGCCGGTTCACACCGATACCGGCGTAGCGCAGCGCCGAGTACTCGCGCGTGAGCGGCGGTGCGCTTTCGGGCCTGGCCGCGAGCGCGGCCTCCCGCGTCGTCGCCACGCCCTCTGCACCGCTCTCCTCGATGTTGACGCTGCCGTCGGCATTCCAGGAGATGCCGACTGCGCCGGTCGCCTCCAGATCGATCGGCGCGTCCTCGGGAAACGGCTTGTATTCGTAGATATGGAAGCCGAAATCGCGCAGATGCCGGCGCTTGTACTTGTAGGACAGCGCGTAGGTGATGAACGAATCGGTCGCCGCCAGGCTGTTGGTCGACACCGTGACCCGGGGCGGATCGGGCCGTTCGCGCAGCGTCTCGAACATCTGCTCGGCCGGCTTGGACAGCACCAGATACGGGGTCTGCAGCAGCACATCGTGGTCGGCCGACTCGATCAATTCGCGCAGTCGCGGTGTGGCGGCGGTCGCGTCCTGCGCGCGCTCGTGGTCGCGCTTGTGCTTGGCCGGCAGGTCGCCGATGAACTCCACGTGGCCCACCTCGAGCGCGG
This sequence comes from Luteimonas sp. gir, assembly GCF_037198055.1. Classification (NCBI taxonomy): domain Bacteria; kingdom Pseudomonadati; phylum Pseudomonadota; class Gammaproteobacteria; order Lysobacterales; family Lysobacteraceae; genus Luteimonas; species Luteimonas sp. gir. Next base: position 576,385 of record NZ_JBBAXQ010000001.1, on the reverse strand, counting down.
CCGCGGCCAGACGCTGCTGCACCAGCACCGCATCGCTGGCGTCGGCCGAGACCGAGGCCACGCGCTCGGGCCGCGCATAGTCCAGGAACGACACATCGGGCACACCGCCGCGCAGCAGATGCTGGCCGACGTCGGTGAGTTGCTCGACCGGCGTGCTCAGCGACGACTGCCAGAACGCCTCGAAGTTCGCGGCCATGTCGGCCACCACCGGGCCGGCGACCAGAACATCGCGGTCGCGGAAGTTGAAGCTGTCGTTCCAGTCGAAATAGTCGTCCTGGTAGTTGCGGCCGCCGGTGATGCCGACCAGGCCGTCGACCAGCAGCGCCTTGCTGTGCATGCGCTGATTGAGCCGGCGCCAGCAACACGCCGCGGCCAGTGCGTAGCGCGGATAGCTGATGCGTGCGCGGCCGAGCACTGGGTTGTAGATGCGCAGCTCGAAACCGACATGCGCACCGGCCAGCGCGGTGAGGGTCTCGACGGTGCGCAGCGCCGAGAGCTGGTCGACCAGCAGCCGCACGCGCACGCCGCGGCGGGCGGCGGCCAACAATTCCTCAAGCACCAGATGGCCCGAATCGTCCTCGTCGAAGATGTAGGTCTGCACATCGAGGGTGTGCTGCGCGCCGCGGATCAGGTCCAGCCGCGCGATCAACGCATCCTGTCCGTACTCGAGCAACAATGCCGAGTGACGCGGCGCCTCCGGCGCGCTGCGTGCGAAGGCGCGCACGCCCAGTTCACGCAACGGCGACGGCGTCGCGCAGGCGTCGGCACGCTCGCACACGATGGTGGTGTCGCGCGCCTCGATCGCGATCTGCGCCGCACGTTCGCGCTGCGCGGACGTGAGCGTTGTACAGGCGCCGGTGGCCAGCGTGGCCGCCAGCAGCAGGGCACGTCCGATCCAGCGCATCAGTGCGGCTCCACCGCCCGGATCCGCAGCGTGAAGCGGACCTGGTCGGACAAGGCGTAGCCCCAGCGGTCCATCGCATAACGACTTCTGCGGACATCGCCCTCGCCCACGACGTCACAATCCACGGCCGGACGCGTGCACTGCGCCTGCGCAATCCGGAATGTCTCGCGCTGGGCGATGCCGCGGATGCTCAGCACGCCGGTCATCGCACCGCCCTCGCGCGCGAGCGTCGGCGGATAGGGATCGGACACGAACCGCACTTCGGGATGGCGCTCGACATCGAAGAAGCCGGCGCCCCGGGTGATGCGGGTGTAGCTGCGACTGCCGACGATCTCCACCCCGCCGGTAGGCAGCGTCAAGCGCACCTGATGCCGCCCGTCGGGCAGCACCACGATCTCGCCGTGCCAATCGTCGAACCGGCCTTCGAGCTGCTGGCCCCAGCGCGTGCGCAACTGGAAGCCGATGTCCGAGCGCGCGGTGTCGAGCACCAGCGCACGGGTCTCGCTCGCCAGCACCGGCGCAGCCGTGATCGCCGCCAGCCACAGGCTTGCCACCAGCAGCCACGCGGCGACAGGCGAAGGCCTGCTGCCCGCATGCGCAATGCGCCCCCGCGTCGTTGGCATCGTCCCGAACGTGACGCTCAGGGCCACCAGAACGCCGACAGGTCGGCGACGCCCGGCTCGACCGCGGCATCGTCGCGCAGGCTCAACACCGCGATGCTGCCGGGCGGCATGCCGCGGTAGTCGCCCGACTGGCCGCTGTGCAGCAGCGCCGCGAGCCGCTCAAGGCCGGGGTTGTGGCCGACCAGCAGCAACCGCCCGACCTCGCGATGGTCGTCGACCAGGCCGGCCAGCGTGCCGGGCGTGGCTTCGTAGATCGCAGGTTCCAGGCGCTGATCGACGTAGCCGACCACGCCCAGCACCGCCTCGAGCGTCTCGCGCGTGCGCCTGGCCGGCGAGCAGAGCACGCAGTCGGGGATCAGCGCCTTGTCGCGCAGCCAGCGCCCGGCGGCCTCGGCTTCGGCCAGGCCCTCTGCCGACAGCGGACGGTCGATGTCCGCCTGTCCGGGCAACGCAGGGTCGGCGTGAGCGTGGCGGAGCAGGATCAGTTCGCGCATGGGCGTGGCGGTCTCGTCGTCGGGTCGGGATCGGGTGCGCGGTTACTTCTTCAGCCACTTCAGCAGCGGCGTCCAATCGTCCTGATGCTCGCGCACCTGCGCCGAATGGTAGTCGAACAGGCTGCGGCCCAGCCCCACGAGCATGACGTAGGCCTGGCTGTCGCGCAGTTGCGCGACCACCGGGTACGGCCATTGCGCGAGCAGATCGAGCGCCTGCTGCGAGGCGTTGGTCCACGGCCGCAACCGATTGGCGACCAGGCCCACGCGGGTGCTGCCGCGGCGCACATGCGGATGACGGGCCAGCGTGTTCAGAAAGCCCACCGTCGCATCGATGTCGAGCGCCGACGGCAGCACCGGCACCACGATCGCATCGGCGGCTTCCAGATAGGCGTCCAGATCGTCGGCCATCGCACCGGCGGCGGCGTCGATGATCAACCGCGTCGTGCCCTCGGGGATCGCCGCCAGCACCTTGCGGTGCCGCGCGCTGCCGTCGATCGGCAACACCGCGCTGTCGAGCCCGGCGCGGCGTTCGGCCCAGCGCGTGGACGAGTGCTGCGGGTCGGCATCGACCAGCACGGTCGACTCGCCCGCCAGCGCCGCGTGCGCGGCGAGATGGGTGGCGATCGTGGTCTTGCCGACGCCGCCCTTGGAACTGGCCACCAGCACGGTCTTCATCGAAGTCTTCCGCAGGTCCGGTCGATGCCAGCGTACACCGGCGAGCGGACGGACGTGTGTGGAGCCCCGGCCAGGCCCGAACGCAGTCGATTGCGGCGCATCGCCCGGCAGACCCATGCCATCGGTCATGGTTGACGACAACTGTCGTCACGCCTAGCCTGACGACATCTGTAGTCAACCCGGGACAGCACGATGGCCAGATCCACGATCGGAGACCAGGAGCTCGCCTTGCTCCAGTCGATCGGACAGCAAGGCGATGCGACGGTCGGCGAGGTCGCCGCCGATTTCGGCGAGGCGCGCGGCCTGGCGCGCTCGACCGTGCTCACGATGATGGAGCGGCTGCGCGCCAAGGGCTATCTGCGCCGCCACCGCGTCGACGGTGTCTACCGCTATGCCGCCACGCGCGGCGAGGACGACGTGGTGCAGGGCGCGGTCGCGGCCTTCGTCGAGAAGACCCTGCAGGGCTCGGTGAGCCCGTTCGTGGCCTTCATGTCCAAGCGCGGCAAGGTCAGCGACGACGAGCTGGCCGAACTCGAGGCGCTGGTCGCACGCCTGCAATCCGAGCGCGGGGAGGATTGAGCATGGACACCACGATCGCGATGCTGCTCGAACGCCTGGCCACGACCAGCCTGCACGCCCTGGTGCTCGCCGCCGTGGTCTGGGGCCTGTGTCGCTGGCTGCCGCGGCTGTCCGCCGCCAGCCAGTGCTGGCTGTGGTGGCTGGTGGGTCTGCAGGCCGTGCTGGGCCTGACCGTCGGCCCGCTGGAACTGCCGTGGCTGCCGGCCGCCGCCCCGCCGCCGATGCCGGCACTGGCGCTGCCCGCCAGCGACGTCGCGATCGTCGCCGTGCAGGCACCGCAGGTCGCTGCGCCGCTGTGGCCGGTCGCGATCGCGGCGCTGTGGGCCGCCGGCGTCCTGGTGATGGCCGTCGGCACCGTGCGCGGCTGGCGCGAGGCCCGCGCCCTGGTCCGCAGCGCGCGGCCCTGCACCGACGCATCGCTGACCCAGGCGCTGGCGTTGGCCTGCGAGGCCCACGGCCTGCGCCGCGCCCCGACGCTGCGGATCTCCGCCCGGATCGCCTCGCCGCAGTTGGTCGGCGCCCTGCGCCCGACCCTGCTGCTGCCCGAGCAGACCGCGCTCGACAGCGACGAGCTGGACATGGCGCTAACCCACGAACTGGTGCATCTGCGCCGCGGCGACCTGTGGCTGGGCTGGGTCCCGACGCTGGCGCGTCACCTGCTGTTCTTCCATCCCTTGGTGCATCTGGCCGTGCGCGAGTACGGCATCGCCCGCGAGGCCGCCTGCGACGCTGCGGTGGTCGCCGGCGACCACCGCTGCCGGCACGGCTACGGTCGATTGCTGGTGCGCCTGGGCGTCACGCCTGGCCGGCCGGCCTGCCTGGCCAGTGCCTCACCGACCTTCCTGAGCCTCAAGCGGAGACTGACCATGCTCCAGACCACGCATTCCTCCTCGCGCTTGGGCGCTTCGCTGCTGCTGCTCGGGGTCGCCGTCGCCGGCGTGCTGCCGCTGCGGCTGGTCGCAGCGCCCGCCGCCGCGGTGCCGCCGGTGCCAGCCGCTGCCGCGACTCCCACGCGCCCGGTGCTGCCAGTGACGCCGGCAGCGCCTGCCGCGCCCGCACGCCCGGCAATCACCGCAGCAGTGGCCGCCGCGCTCAGCGCGGAAGAGGTCGCCGAGATCGCCGCCGCCGCGGCGCAAGAGGCCGATGCCGCGATCAGGTCGGTCGACATCGCCGCGATCACGGCCGCCGCCACGTCCGAAGCCCTGGCCGCCGCCGCACCCGCAATCGCGTCGTCGCTCGCCTCGGCGACGACGGTCGGCACCCGTCAGGTCCAGATCTCCGGCCGGACGTCCCAAGCCTATGTGCGGAGCCGCGGCGGCGCGGATTTCGCCATGAGCGGGTCGACGGAGGATTTCGAAGAGGCCAAGCGCCAGACCGGCAGCGGCGATGCGCTGTGGCTGCGACGCGGCAACGACCGCTATCTGATCCGCGACCCCGCCACCCTGCGCCGGTTCGACACGCTGTTCGAACCCGTCGCCCGCCTCGGCCGCGAGCAGGGCGAGCTGGGCACGCAGCAAGGTCGGCTGGGCGGCGAGCAAGGCCGGCTCGGCGCCGAGCAGGGCGTTCTGGGCCAGCGACAGGCCCGCCTGGCCACCGCCGCCGCGCAGCGCGCACTGGCCGGCGACGGCGACGTCCCGGCCAGCGAACAGCGCGACCTCGACGAGATCGCCGCCCGCCAGCGCGAGCTCGGCGACCGTCAACGTGCGCTGGGCCGACAGCAGGCCGAGCTGGGCCGCCAACAGGGCGCGCTCGGGGAGCGCCAGGCCGAAGCCAGCCGCCAGGTCGAAGCGGCGCTGCCACGCCTGCTCGACGACGCACTGGCCGCCGGCAAAGCGCAGCGGCTGTAACGGTCCGTCCCTGGCGAGAGAGACACCGTCGCTTGCGGAAGGCCAGTGTCCTCTCGCCTCCATCGCCCCCACCCCACCCTCCCCCGCAAGCGGGGGGGCCTTGCGCGGCGGCCGGCTGGGAGCAACAGCGTGTCCACGACGCACGCCGTGCCGGCCCATCACTGACAACGCACGATGCCGCGACCCGGCAGACTGACCGGCACGAGGCGCTGCGCGCCAGGGAGCGGAATGACACGGACGAGCAAACTCGCACTCGGCGCGGCCGGGATCGCACTGCTGCTGGCCAGCGCCTGCACGCACCGCAGCCACCATGTCGATCGCCAGCTGCTGCTGCCGCTGGGCGCGGCCACCTATACGACGACGTCGACGCAACGGTTCCTGATGGCGACGGCGATCGACGATCCGATGCCGGTGTTTCCGACCGACGGGGCCGCCGACGGCCCGCTGCGGCTGTGCGCGTCGTTCACTGTCGATGTCGAAGGCGCGGTGCGCGACATCGTCATCGAATCGGCAATGGCAGGCTGCCATCGCAGTGACACATCCGGTATCGCGCCATTCGCGCACGCGGTGGACGCTGCATTGGCGCGTTGGTCGTTCGTCGCGGCCGCGGTCTGCACGTTTCCCGACGCGGCGGCCGCCGATGCCGATCCGGGCTGCCGTGGCGACGACGCGGTCGCCGTCGCCGTGCCGGTGCGTCTGACCTACGCGTTCGTGTTCGACGCACACACCGTGCGCGGGCGTGCGATCAGACGCGACTGACCACGCGCACGCGACGCGACGGATCAGCGCATCGGTCGCCAGTCCGCCGGCGGCGTCAGCGGCACGCCCGCCTCCTGCAGCACGCGCTCGACCAGCGCGACCTCGCTGCGGATCGACGGGTCGGCGAGCAGCCGCACGAGTTGCGCGGCGCCGTCGCGCGGCTGCGACCCGGCGATGCGTCCCCATTCGAACATCTGCCAGTCGAGCTTGCGCTGGCGCGACTGCGCGTCGCTCCGCTCGGCGGCGGTCGATGCGGTGCGCGCCAGCAGTTCGAGACCGAGCATGCGACCCAGTTGGGTGTCGGCGGTCTCGGCCATCAGCGTGCCGATATGGCGGCAATCGCGCAGGCGGGCGGCGTCGCCGCGCAGCGCGTCCGGCGTGCAGGCCTGCAGCATCGGCGCCAGGCCCGGCGGCGGGAACGCGGCCCACAGCGTCATCGCGATCGTCGCCGCGTGTTCGTCGGCGATGTAGTCGCCCGCATCGGCGAGCGCCGCGCGTTCGGTCGCGGTCGGCGGGTGGCGCAGCAGCGCAGCCTGGATCCAGCGGACCTGCTCGAGCATGCCCAGGTCGAAGCGGCGCGCGGCGCGCGCATCGGCCAGCAGCGTGTCGACACGGCCGCCCCGATACAGCAGCGGCGCGAGGTTCTCCGGGTCGCTGCCGAGCCAGCGCTGCGCCGCGCGCAGACGAAGCGGGGCATCGCCGCCGGCCATCAGCAGCGCATTGGCGAGCGCATCGTCACCGGCCGTGTCCGCCGCGCTGCGCCGCCAGGCGTCGGCTTGCGCAGCGGCGGGCGCCGCCGACGACGGCGCGTCGTCATCGCGCGGCCCGTAGCCCGCGATCGTGGTTGCCGAGCGCAGCAGCGCCGCCAGGGCGAGATCGCGCGGCTGTCCGCGTTCGGCGAGGGCGGCGGCGCTGCGCTGCAGCCAGTCGGTCCAGGCGCGCTGTTCGGCCTGCGACGGCGCGTCGGTCTGCGGCGCCTCGTCGAAGCGCGTGTACGGCGCCTGCGCCTGGGCGGCGGGAATCGCGAACGTTGCGATCAGCACGGCGAGCAGCATCGGGCGCATCGAGGACTTGGGGATGTCGGTCATCGGTGCAGGATACGCGGTGGGAATCGCGGGATGCCCCCACCCGGCGCCGGCGGCGCCGACCTCCCCCGCGAGCGGGGGAGGTATCGCGATCTTCGGCACTGCAACGCGGCCCTCTCTTCCGCGCGCAGGGCGGTGCCACGATCTTCGGCATTGCAGCGCTGCGCTCCCTCCCCCGCGTGCGGGGCATTGCGCCCTTCACGGGTGGAGGGTTGGGGTGGGGGCGATCGGCCACGAGGGAACGTCGTTTGGATGTCGGGAAAGCCCCGCCCCCCACCCGCAGCGCTGTGCGCGTCGACCTCGCCCCGCAAGCGGGGGAGGTGGCATGTCGAGCGCTGCGGCGAGCGCGGGCGCGTGACGCGCGCGTTGATCAGTACCCGGCGGCCTGGCCGTCCTTGCGCGATTCGCTGGCGCCGATCCAGCCGCCGTGCGGGTTCTTCATGATCGCCTGGTAGCCACCGTAGGGCCCGTGCGAGAAGCGCACCGAGTGGCCCTTCATCATCAGCGCGCGGACGGTCTCGTACGAGAAGCCGCTTTCCAGGTCGAGTTCGCCGCCGTCGGTCATCGCGGTGTTCTGGCCGGTCGGTTCGGTTGAGCCGTCGTGCTGGATCCGCGGCGCATCGCCGGCTTCCTGTAGGTTCATGCCGAAGTCGATCATGTTGATCAGGATCTGCACATGGCCCTGCGGTTGCATCGCGCCGCCCATCACGCCGAAGCTCAGCCACGGCTCGCCGTCGCGGGTCGCGAACGCGGGGATGATCGTGTGGAACGGCCGCTTGCCCGGCGCGTAGCCGTTGGGATGGTCGGCCTTGAGCACGAACTGCTCGCCGCGGTCCTGCAGAATGAAACCCAGGCCGGGCGGTGCCATGCCACTGCCCATGCCGCGATAGTTGGATTGGATCAGCGAGACCATCATGCCGTCGGCATCGGCCGTGGTCAGGTAGATCGTGTCGCCTTCGTCGAGCTGGCGCGGCGTGCCCGGCTGCACCTCGCGCAGCGCGCGGTCCATCGAGATCAGCTGCCCGCGCTCGCGCGCGTAGTCCTTGGAGATCAGCCGTTCGACCGGCGCGGGGTGGAACGCGGGGTCGGCGTACCAGCGCGCGCGGTCGGCGAAGGCCAGCTTCTTGGCCTCGGTGAACAGGTGCACGTGCTCGGGACTGCCGAAGCCGTAGGACGCCAGGTCGTAGGGCTCGAGCAGGTTGAGGATCTGCAGCGCGGCGATGCCCTGCCCGCTGGGCGGCAGTTCCCAGACATCGACGCCGCGATAGTTCGTCGACACCGGCTCGACCCAGTTGCCGGTATGCGCGGCCAGGTCCTCGTACGAGAGGAAGCCGTCATTGGCGGCGAAGTAGTCGCCGATCGTGCGCGCGATCTGGCCCTTGTAGAACGCATCGCGGCCGCCGTCGGCGATCGCCTGCAAGGTGTTGGCGAGGTTGGGGTTGCGCCAGGTCTCGCCCTTGCGCGGCGCGCGGCCATCGATCGTGAACTGCTCGGTGAAGCCCGGCCATTGCGACAGCCGCGGCACCGACCGGTCCCAGTAGTAGGCGATGACCTCGTGCACGGGGTGACCCTCGCGTGCGTAGCGGATCGCCGGCGCGAGGTTGTCGGCCATCGCGCGCCGGCCGAAGCGACCATGCAGCGCGAACCAGCCGTCGACCGCGCCGGGCACGGTGACCGGCAACGGGCCGTGCGACGGGATGTCGGTCAGCCCGCGACGCGCGAACTCGGCCAGGGTCAGCGACTGCGGCGAACGGCCGGAGCCGTCGTAGCCATACAGGCGCCGTGTCTTCGGGTCCCAGACGATCGCGAACAGGTCGCCGCCGATGCCGTTGCCGGTCGGCTCCATCAACCCGAGCGCGGCATTGGCGGCAATCGCGGCATCGACCGCCGAACCCCCGGCGCGCATCGTATCGAGTGCGATCTGGGTCGCCAGCGGGTGCGAGGTCGCGGCCATCGCGTGCGGTGCGAGCACTTCGCTGCGGGTCGCGAACGCACGGCCGGTGATGCGGTCGGCGGCGGCGGCGGGCAGCGCGATGGCCAGGGCGGCGCAGGCGGCCAGGACGAGGCGCATGGCGGGTCTCCTTCGGGTGATCGGCGACAGTAACGTATCGCGGCCGCCGCGCGTCCCAGTCCTCGGCATTGCGTGGACTGCACAGGGTGCGGCTGCGCTGCGCGCGTGCGTGGAGCGCGACAGGCCCTGCGTCGGAAGACGCGGGGCCGTTACGGCGTGGACATCTCCGCGCCCGGCGCAGCATCGACGGCGGGCAGCTGCCCGTCGTCGAAGCGGCCGCGGATCGGGAACGGCTGCGGCTGCGGCCGCGGCACCGGCGCGTCCTCCAGCCGGCGCAGCAGTTCGCTGATGCCGCGGTCGAGCTGCGCATCCTCACCGCGCCACGCCGCGTGCGGCAGGTTGTCGACCGCAATGTCCGGTTCGACGCCGCGCCCCTCGATCAGCCAGCGCCCGTCACGGTCGAACTGCGCGTTCTGCGCCGCGCGCATCACCCCGCGGTCGACCAGCCGGTTGCTGTCGCTCAGCCACACCCCGGCGCCAGCCGTGCGTTGGCCGATCACCGGGCCCAGGCCCAGCGCCTGCACGCCGGCGGAGAAGGTCTCGCCGTCGGAATAGGTCAGCGCATCGCTCAGCACCACCAGGTGGCCGCGGAAGCTCTGCTGCATGTTCCAGTACGGCGCCGATCCCGGCGGCGCCCAGAACGCCCAGGCGCGGCGCAACAGCGTGCCCAGCACCCAGCTGTCGATGTTGCCGCCGCGGTTGCGGCGCACGTCGATGACCAGACCTTCGCGGTCGACGTTGGCGTAGAACTCGCGCGCGAACGCGGCGATGTCATTGGCGCCCATCGCGTACAGGTGCAGATAGCCGATGCGGCCGTCGGTCGCCTGCTCGACATGCTCGCGGCGCGACTGCACCCAGTCGTCGTAACGCAGCTGGGCATCGCGCTCCATCGTCACCGGCACCGCGACGGTGCTGCGCGCAGCGCCGTCGCGGCGATAGTCGAGCCGCACCTGCTGTCCGGCCTGGTGTTCCAGACGCAACGCGACATCGGCGGGTGTGCGCACCGGCTGGCCATTGATCGCGGTGATCACGTCACCGGCGCGCAGCGCAGTGCCGGGCCGGGCCAGTGGCGCGCGCGCGTCGGGCAACTCGGGATCGCTGCGATAGACATGGCGCAGGCGCACGCCGTCGGCATGGGCCTCGTACACACCGCCGAGCGAGGCCGGCACCGGACGCTCGGGGTCCTGGCGGTACTCGCCACCGCGCACCTGCGAGTGCAGCACGCCCAGTTCGGCCACCATCTGCCGCAACAGGTCGTCGAGTTCGGTGCGCTCGCCCACGCGCGACAACAGCGGCCGGTACTTGGCGCCGATCGCCACCCAATCCTGGCCGCGCAGACCGGGGTCGAACAGATAGTCGCGTTGCATGCGCCAGGCATCGTCGAACATCTGTGCCCATTCGCGCGCCGGCTCGACCGCCAGGCGCCAGTCGCCGATCCGGACCTGGTACGGCTCGAGGTCGTCGGGCAGCTTGTCGGCGACCGGGACGAGGTACATCGCCCCCGGCCCATCGCGTTCGGCGGTGCGGTAGAACAGCGTCTTGCCGTCGGCCGACAGGCCGAACTCGGCGACATGCTCGGCGAAGGTCTCGATGCGCGCGCGCTCGGCGCGGTAGGCGATGCTGCGCAACACCGGCGTGGCCTCGGCCTGCGAAGGCTGGTCGAGCACTAACAGGTGTTTCTGGCCGGCAGCCAGCGCGCGATAGTTGCCGGCCTCCACCGGCACCTCGTACAGCCGCGACGACAGCCCGGCGGTGACGATCCGCGGCAGCGCGCCGGACGCGGCCTCTTTTGCGTCCTCGGCCTTCTCGGCCTCGCGCTCGGGGGTGTCGGCGTCGATCGCCGGATCGACCGCGCGCAGTTCGGTAGGCGGCTGGAACGCGAAGCGGTTGTCCGGCTGCAGCGCCAGCGCATAGAGGCGGGTGCGCCGGTCGAACATCGGCCCCATGTTGCGGTCGCCCCAGGGCGCACCCGGCGTCGCCCGGAACTCGCGCTCGGACAGGAAGTACAGCCAGCGGCCGTCGGCGGTGAACGCGGGCGAATGGCTGTTGTAGCGGTCGCTGGTCAGCACATGGCGCTGTCCGTCGGCGACGGTGTAGAGCACGATCTGCTCGCGCTGATAGCTCGTGTCCGGTCGCACCACGGCCAGCGCGCGACTGTCGGGCGCCCAGACGACGCCTTCGTACGCGCGCACTGGGCTCTGGTCGATCCGGCGGTTCTGCCCACTGCGCAGGTCCAGCAGCCACAGCGCACCGCTGAAATCGCTGTGGGCCAGCCAACGGCCATCGGGCGAGGGCGCCAGATCGAAGCGCTGGGTGCGGCCGTCGCGGGTCAGCGCCTCGCCGGGGCCGCTGCCGTCGGCGGGAAAGCGCCAGATCTCGTGCTCGCCGGTGGCATCGCCGATGGCGTAGAGCCAGCGCCCGTCGGGACTGACAACCGCATTGCGCGCCCGGCTGCCTTCCGGCAGCGCCGGCTCGATCCGGCGAAGCGCGCCGGTGCCGGCGAGCGCCACGCGCCCGCGTGCGGTCAGCGCGACCCGGCTGCCGTCTGCGGACACGCGCGCACTGTCGAGGAAGGCCAGCGGCCGGTCCAGCCAGCGCGTGCGCCGCGATGCGGTGTCGGTCGCCAGTGTCAGCACGAGCACACGATCGTCGCCGCTGGCGAGGTCGTAGCGGGCGATGTCGGCACCGCGCTGGTAGACGATGCGCCCATCGCGCAGTTGCGCACCGCGCACCTCGAAATCGCGATGCGCGGTGAGCTGGCGCGGATCGCCGCCATCGGCATCGAAGGACCACAGATTGGGCACGCCGTCGGCATCGCTGATGACGTACAGGCGGCCCTGCCACCACATCGGCCGCGCCAGCGTGCCGACGTGGTCGGCGGCCAGGCGCACGGCTTCGCGGGCGCCGGGATCGAAGCGCCACAGCTGGCCGCGGGCGCCACCGCGGTACTCGCGCGCGTTGTCCTGGGTTACGGCCAGGCCGAAACGGATGAAGTACAGCCGCCCCTGGTCGTCGTACGTCGCCTCGCGCGCATCGGCCAGCGGCAATTCGCGCCGGGCCAGCGTGTCGGGATGCACCGCATGCAAGGTCCACGACCAGGTCGGCCCCACGCGTTGGTCAGTGGCGTAGAGCACCTCGCCTTGCGGCGTCCAGCCCTGCACCAGCACGCGCCCGCCCTCGAAGCTCAGGCGCTTGGGCACGCCACCGGCCAGCGGCATCACATAGGCCTCGGTGGCGCCGTCGTAGTCGGCCGCATAGGCCAGCCGGGTGCCGTCCGCGGAGATCGAGGGCTGGGTCTCGTTGGCCGGATGGCTGGTCAGGCGCCGGGCCTGGCCACCGTCGATGCCCGCCAGCCACAGGTCGCCTTCAGAGGCGAACACCAGATGCGCACCGTGCAGAGCGGGATCGCGGTAATAGCCGGTCACCGCCGACGCAGGCCCGCACAGCAGCAGGCCGAGCAACGGCAGCAGGCACCAGGATCGCAGGCGCAGGGCCCGCGCGCGCAGCGACGGTGAAGTCATCAGGAGTCCCCAGACAGACGCGTCGCCACACGGGCGACCCAGTCCGCGAGCTTAAGCGGCGGGCGAACGTCGCACAGGCGCCGGAAGTCATGCGCGAGCCTGCGCCCATGTGCCCGCTGTCGCATTCTCATGCAGTCATGCGGGATCGCCGCGCCTCCGCCAGCTCGCCAGACACGGCGCGCGCGGCGCCGGGAGAGCGGACGCACGGCAGGTCCGACGCAACGGCAGCCGCGTCCCTCGATGCCCCCGAGCGCTGCCCGCGGCGGTCCCGCACGGTCACCCGCCCGGCGATACCGGGCGGGTGTTCAGATCAGCGTCGCTGCAGCAGCGTCACCACGCTGGAGAAATCCAGCCCGCCGTTACCGGCCTGGCTGTTCATCGCATAGAGGTTGCGCGCCAACTCGCCCAGCGGCACCGCCGCGCCCGTGCCCATCGCGGCCTCCGCGGCCAGGCCCAGGTCCTTGAGCATCAGGTCGTTGCCGAAGCCGCCGGTATAGCCGCGCGATGCCGGCGCATTCTCGAGCACGCCGGGCCACGGATTGCAGACCTCGGTCGCCCAACTGCGGCTGGTGCTGACCGCCATCATCTGCGACAGCACCTTCGGGTCCAGGCCATGCGCGGCGCCGAGGGCGATCGCCTCGCCGGTCGCGGCCATGATCACGCCCAGCGCCATGTTGTTGCACAGCTTGGCGACCTGACCGGCGCCGGCATCGCCCATGTGGAAGATGTTCTTGCCCATCGCCTCGAGCACCGGCCGGGCGCGTTCAAGCGCGTCCGCGCTGCCGCCGACGATGAAGGTCAGCGTGCCGGCCTGGGCACCGGCGGTACCGCCGGAGACCGGGGCGTCGATCATCTGCAGACCACGCGCCTTCGCCGCAGCGGCGACCTTCTGCGCGGAGGCCGGTGCGATCGTGCTGCAGTCGATGACCAGCGCGCCGTCGGGCAGCGTCGCCATCAGGCCGTCGTCGCCCAGGTAGAGGCCTTCGACGTGGCGGCTGGCCGGCAACATCGAGATCACGACCTCCGCCTCGACCACCGCATCGGCAGCGCTGGCAGCGGCGCTCGCGCCCGCCTGCACGACCGGGGCAAGCGCGTCCGTATTGAGGTCGAAGGCACGCACGGCGTGGCCGGCCTTGGCGAGGTTGGCGGCCATCGGCCCGCCCATGTTGCCCAGTCCGATGAAGGCGATGCGAGTCATGTAGTTCTCCAGGTGATACGGATGGGGCGTGCGGTCTTCGACGGCCGGCGGGTCACGCGGCGCGTAGCGCGGCCAGGTCGGCCAGCGGATGCGCGCCGCCCGGCCAATCGGGTGCGACGAGGAAGGTCTGCGCCCAGGCCGGCGTCGCGGCGGCCAGTGTCGCCGGTTCCCAACGCGGGGTGCGGTCCTTGTCGATCAGCAGCGCACGGATACCCTCGGCGAAATCGCCATGCGCGGCGCAGTGCAGTGCGGCGACGTATTCCATGCGGAACACGTCGGCCAGCGACAGGTCGGCCGCACGGCGCTGCAGCTCGAACCCCAGCCGCGCCGATCCCGGCGAACCGGCGGCAAACGTCTTCTGCGCCGCGGCGAGCCAGGCGTCGTCGCCAGCGTCGAGTGCGGCGATCGCCTCGACGATGTCCTCCAGCCGCGCGTGGGCGCAGACCGCCGCCACCGTCTGCGCGTGCCGCTGCAGCGGGCCGGCCTCGACCGAGGCGACGAAGCGCTGCAGCAGCGCATCCAGCCGCGCATGGTTATCGCGGTCGTCGTGCGCCCAGGTCTCGGCGGCGATGGCGTCGTACACCGCCTCGCGATCGGCCTCGGCCAGATGCACGTCGGCCAACTGCGCGTGGATCGCATCGCCCGGCCCCAGCAGCGCGCCGGTCAGCGCGAGAAACAGGCCGGCGCGGTCCGGCACACGGGCGAGTAACCAGCTGCCGCCGACATCCGGGAACAGACCGACGGTGATTTCCGGGAACGCCAGCTTCGAGCGCTCGGTCACCACGCGGTGACTGGCGCCGGCCATCAGCCCGATGCCGCCGCCCATGACGATGCCATGGCCCCAACACAGCACGGGCTTGGGATAGGTGTGGATGCGGTGGTCGAGGCGGTACTCGACCTCGAAGAACTCGGCGGCGTAAGCGTTGTCGCGCACGTCGGTAGCGCCCGCTGCGCGATAGGCGGTCATGCTCTCGTACAGCGCATGCAGGTCGCCGCCGGCGCAGAACGCTTTCTCGCCGGCGCCCTGCAGCACGACCAGGGCGATCGCCTCGTCCTGCGCCCAGGCCACCAGTTGCGCATCGAGCAGCCGCGCCATCTCCAGCGACAGACCGTTGAGGGTCTTGGGCCGGTTGAGCGTGGCGATGCCCACGCGGCGGCCGCCAGCGGCGGCGCGCTCTTCAAACAGCACCGCAGCGGGATCGGCCGCGCTCATGCGTTGGTCCACACGGGGCTGCGCTTTTCCAGGAATGCGGCGACGCCTTCCTTCTGATCGGCGGTGTCGAACAGGTCGACGAACAGTTCGCGCTCGGCGATCAGCCCGGCGACCGCGGGCTGGCTGCGCGTGGTCTGCACCAGCCGCTTGCAGGCCGCGACGCTGGTCGGCGACTGCTTGGCGGCCTTGGCCGCCCAGTCCAGTGCGCGCGCCTTCGCCTCGCCGCGCTCCACGACCTCCTCGACCACACCGATGCGCAGCGCGGTCGCCGCGTCGATGCGCTCGCCGAGCAGGATCATGCGCTTGGCCCAGCCCTCGCCGGCCAGGCGGGTGAGGTTCTGGGTGCCGCCCGCGCATGGCAACAGACCCACAGTCGCTTCGGGCAGCGCGAGCTGCGCCTGCGCCTCGGCGATGCGCAGGTCGCAGGCCAGCGCGCACTCGAGCCCGCCGCCCATCGCATACCCGTTGATCGCGGCGATCGACACGCCGCGGAACGCGCTCAGCGCCTCGAAGGCCTCGCCGAAGCGGCGCGCGGCCTCGCGCGCAGCGGCCTTGTCGCCGGACGCGAACTGCTTGAGGTCAGCGCCGGCCGAGAAGAACTTCTCGCCCTCGCCGGTGATCACCAGCGCATAGATGTCGCGGTCGCCGTCGAGCGCGGCGACCAGGTCACGCAGCGCCGCCAGACTGTGCACGGTCCAGGTGTTGGCGGGCGGATTGCGCAGCGTGACGATCGCGGTGTGGCCGTCGATGTCCAGCCCGAGCCCGGTCCAGTCGCGCTTGCGGTAGTCGTGGGCGGTGTGGCTCATCGCAGGTCCTCCTCGGTGTTGAGCAGATGGCGCGCGACGATCACGCGCATGATCTCGTTGGTGCCTTCCAGGATCTGGTGCACGCGGCTGTCGCGCAACAGGCGTTCGACCGGGTATTCGCGGATGTAGCCGTAGCCGCCGTGCAACTGCAGCGCATCGTTGCACACGGCAAAGCCGGCATCGGTGGCGAAGCGCTTGGCCATCGCGCACCACACCGTGGCATCGGCGCTGCCGGCATCGAGCTTGCGCGCGGCGGTGTGCACCATCTGCCGGGCGGCGACCAGCTGCGTGGCCATGTCGGCGAGCTTGAACTGCAGCGCCTGGAACTCGCCGATCACCTTGCCGAACTGCTTGCGCTCGCGCAGGTACCCGCGCGCGGCGTCGAGCGCACCTTGAGCGGCGCCCAGCGAGCAGGCCGCGATGTTGATGCGGCCGCCGTCCAGGCCCTTCATCGCGATCTTGAAGCCCTCGCCTTCCGCGCCGAGCAGATGGTCGGCCGGCACGCGCACGCCGGTGAAGCTGATCGTGCGGGTGGGCTGGCTGTTCCAGCCCATCTTCTCTTCCTTCTTGCCGTACTCGATGCCCGGCAGGTCGGCCGGCACCGCGAACGCGCTGATCCCGCGCGCGCCCTCGCCACCGGTGCGGGCCATGACGATCAGCATGTCGGTGGCACCGGCGCCGGAGATGAAGGCCTTGCTGCCGTCGATGACGTAGTCGTCGCCATCGCGCACCGCGCGGGTCTTGAGCGAGGCGGCGTCGGAGCCCGCGCCGGGCTCGGTCAGGCAGTAGGAGCCGAGCTTGTCGCCGCTGGCCATCGCGGCGGCCCATTCGCCGCGCACGCGCGGCGTGGCCCAAGACGCGAGCATCCAGGTCGCCATGTTGTGGATGCTGATGTAGGCCGCGGTCGAGGGGTCGGCCGCCGACAGTTCCTCGAAGATCAGCGCCGCATCCAGCCGCGACAGGCCGATGCCGCCGGCGTCCTCGGGCGTGTAGATGCCGCAGAAGCCGAGCGCGCCGGCACCGGCGATCACCTCGCGCGGAAAGATGCCCTCCGCATCCCAGTGCGCGGCCTGCGGCGCGAGTTGCGCGGCGGCGAAATCGCGCGCGGCCTCGCGAAACGCAGCCTGCTCTTCGGTCAGGCCGAAATCGGCGCCGGCGGTGGTGGTGGCCGCCATCATCACTTCAGGCTGATCGTGGTGTTGACGCCGTGGCCCAGCGTCTCGTCGTCGAACCAGCGCGCGGTCACCGTCTTGGTCTGGGTGTAGAACGTCACCACCTGCTTGCCGTACGGACCGAGGTCACCGAGCTTGGACGCGCGTGAGCCGGTGAACGAGAACAGTGGCACCGGCACCGGGATCGGCACATTGATGCCGACCTGGCCGACATCGATCTCCTCCTGGAACTTGCGCGCGGCCGCGCCCGACTGGGTGAACACCGCGACGCCGTTGCCATTCGGGTTGGCGTTGACGATCTCGATCGCCTCGTCGAGCGATTCGGCCGACAGGATCACCAGCACCGGCCCGAAGATCTCTTCGTCGTAGATGCGCATGCCGGGCTTGACCCCGGAGAAGATCGTCGGGCCGACGAAATTGCCCTTGGCGTAGTCGCCGTCGAGCTTGGGGTTGCGGCCGTCGAGTTCCAGCGTCGCGCCGTCCTCGATGCCCGAAGCGATCAGCGCTTCGATCCGCTCGCGCGCCGCGCACGAGATCACCGGGCCGACATCGGTGCCGGCCTCGGTGCCGCCGCCGACCTTCAGTGTCTTGGCCTTGGCGACGAGGTCGGGAATCCAGGCCTGCGCCTCGCCGACCAGCACCGCGGTGCTGGCGGCCATGCAGCGCTGGCCGGCCGCGCCGAATGCGGCGCCGGCCATCGCGTTGAGGGTCTGCTCCTTGTTCGCGTCGGGCAGCAGGATCGCGTGGTTCTTCGCACCCATCATGCATTGCACGCGCTTGCCGGCGAGCGAGGCGCGGTTGTAGACGTGGGTGCCGACCTTGGTCGAGCCGACGAACGAGACCGCCTTGATGTCGGCGTGGTCGCAGATCGCGTTGACCACGTCCGGGCCGCCGTGGACGACGTTGAGCACGCCCTTGGGAATGCCGGCTTCGAGCGCGAGCTCGACCAGGCGCATCGTCACCAGCGGGTCCTGCTCGGAGGGCTTGAGCACGAAGGTGTTGCCGGTCGCGATCGCCATCGGGAACATCCACAGCGGGATCATCGCCGGGAAGTTGAACGGGGTGATGCCGGCGCACACGCCCAGCGGCTGCAACAGCGTGTAGGTGTCGACGCCGTTGGCGACATTGTTGGCCAGCTCGCCCAGCTGCAGGTTGCCGATCGCCGCGGCGTGCTCGACCACCTCCAGACCGCGGAACACGTCGCCCTCGGCGTCGGGCAGGGTCTTGCCCTGCTCGCTGGTCAGGATCGCGGCCAGCTCGCTCATGTGCTCGCGGATCAGCTGCTGGTACTTCAGAAAGATCCGCGCACGCGTGCCGATCGGGGTCTTGCGCCAGGTCTTGAATGCCTTCTGCGCAGCGGCGACGGCAGCATCGACCTCGGCCGCGGTCGCGAACGGCACACGCGCCAGCACCGCCTGCGTGGCCGGGTTGACCACATCGCGCCATTCGCGGGTCTGGGACTGGACGAACTCGCCGTCGATCAGCAACGGGACGGAGTGCGGGGCATTCGACATGGGACGGGCCTGCGGGCGGGACGGGATTCGCATTATTCGCAGGATCGCGCCGCCCGGCGCCCGTTCATCACCGCGTATCGTGCGAACATCGAGCACATTCTTGCGAAGGTTGCGAATCGTCATGTCCCGCCCCAAGCGCTTCGTCGGTGCCCGCCTGCGCCGCCTGCGCCAGCAACACGGCCTGGCCCAGGCCGCGCTGGCCCAGGCGCTGGCGCTGTCGCCGAGCTACCTCAACCAGATCGAGCGCGACCAGCGCCCGCTCACCCCTGCGGTGCAAGCGCGGCTCGAAGCGCTGCTCGGCCCGCAGCCGACACTGTTCGACGATGCCGGCCCGGCCGCCCTGGTCGGCGAACTGCGCGAGGCGCTGGCCGACCTCGGCGAGACCGCGGCCACGCCGGAGGAACTGGAGACCCTGGCCGGCGACCTGCCCGGCATCGCCCGCGTGCTGCTGGACCTGCACCGCCGTCAGCGCGCGATCCGCGAACGCGCCGACGTGCTCGCCGCGCAACTGGGCGAGGTCGAGCTCGCCGGGCCCGACGGCGACCCGGTGCGCGATTACTTCAACCGCCGCCGCAATCACGTCGCCGAGCTCGACGACATCGCCGAAGCCGCGTTCGGCGCGCACGGGCTGGTCGCCGGCCAAGTCGCCCCGCGGCTGCGCCAGCGGCTGCGCGAGGCCCACGGCATCACCGTGGCGCTGGGCGACGGGTTCGACGACAAGCGCCGCTTCGATCCCGACACCCGCACGCTGTGGCTGTCGGACTGGTTGCAGCCCGGCCAGCAGGCGTTCCAGATGGCGGCCGAACTCGCGCTGCGCGAGCACGGCGCGCTGATCGACACGCTGGTCGCCCAGGCCGGCTTCGCCGATCCCGAACGCGCCGCGCAGGCCCGCATTGGCCTGTCGAACTACTACGCCGGCGCGCTGGTGATGCCCTATGGCGCCTTCCTCGACGCCGCCCAGGCCGAGCGCTACGACATCGACCGCCTCGCCCACCGCTTCGGTGTCGGCTTCGAGGCCGTCTGCCATCGCCTGAGCACGCTCGCCCGCCCTGGCCGGCCGGGCCTGCCGTTCTTCTTCGTGCGCGTCGACCGCGCCGGCAATATCTCCAAGCGCCATTCGGCGACGGACTTCCACTTCTCCCACGTCGGCGGCGCCTGCCCGCTGTGGATCGTCTACGAGGCCTTCAACCAGCCGGGCCGCATCCTGACCCAGGTCGCGCGCATGCCCGACGGCCGCCGCCACTTCTGGCTGGCCCGCCAGGTCGAGAGCGGCCCGACCGGCTACGGCCGGCAGCGCAAGACCTTCGCCGTCAGCCTGGGCTGCGACCTGCGCCACGCCGGCCGCCTGACCTACTCGCGCGGCCTCGACCTCGACGACCTCGCCACCGCCACCCCGATCGGCCCGGGCTGCAAAGTCTGCGAACGCACCGACTGCGTCCAACGCGCCTTCCCGCCCCTGCGCCTGCCGCCCCTCTAAAACCGGGGTCAGAGTCTGAGGTATCCCCACGTTTCTAGCTCAACAGCATCTGTTGCAGCACGTGCCCAGGCAGTGCGTGTAGGCGGGCCAGCCATTGACTGATGGGTTCCATTGGCCAGCGTCTGCGCAAGGCTTCCCGCCCCAGACGCAGGGTCGAGTAGAGCCTGCGGATACTCTTGCGCGGCGTCAGCCAACTGGCCTGGCCGGCGCGCTCGGCGGCCAGGCCCGCCAGCCAGCACGCAAAGCAGGCCAAGGTGTTGAGCATCAGCAGGATGCTCAGTCGCGGGCCTTGGCGCGTCAGACTGTCCTCGAAGGCAGCGCCGTAGCGGTGTGATTTGAGATCTCGGAAGCTGCCCTCGATTTGCATGCGACGCGCATACAGTTCAACCAGTTGGTTGGCATTGGCTTCGGTCAGATCCGGTGAGGCGATGATCAGCCATGGCTCTCGCACGCCTGCCGCCGCTTTGCGGCTATGCGAGTTGCGTGCGACCTGGGTTGGGTGGCGTCGGCTGTAGTGCTTGCGCCCACGAGGGGTCTTGCCGTGGATCACCAGACGGCAAACCAGCGGATTGCTCCGATTGATGTGCATCAGGTCCAGTTCGCGCGGCTTGCCTTGCGCAAGCTGCCAAAGGGACCGGCACGGCACCCATTGTGCCGGTCGATTGTCCTCGGCCGGCTTGACCAACGTCGTGCCACGCAGACGGCCAACCCAACTCCAGCCCTGCGCCTGCACCGCCCGGAACCACGGCGTGCGGAAGCCGGCATCGGTGATCAGGATCGGGCGTACCCCTTCGGGAATCAGCGCCTGCAACTGTTGCAGGAACTGCCGTTCGGCGCGGGGAGAGCCTTGCTCATCGCCCGGGTATACCCGGTCAAGCAAGGTCAGTGTCCTGCCACCGACGGGAACGGCGGCCCGCAGCAAACACCAGGATTTATCGGCCCTCAGATCGCTCCAGTCGATCACGATCAACGGCCGCTCTCCTCGCAACAACCAACGCGCCATCGCGGTATGCAGCGACAGACATTCGGCTTGCAGATGCCGATTGCCCAACAACCGATCTGCTGCCTTGAGCGGGGCACTCACCCGCTTGGCTCCCGGCCAGCATCGCGCCAGGTCCATCAGCGTCAGTCGCCAACCCGAGCTCAGCGCTTCCACCGCCTTCAACAACGCCCGCGCACGCAAGGCATGCATCGGTCCTAGTGCATCCCCCAGACACCTCTGCAATACTTCGCTGGCGCGCATGGCTCGCAGTCCTTCTCTGGCTTAGTCACCTTGAAGACTGCGCCATGCGCGCACTTGTTTCCACCTCTCCCGAACGCAACTTCCTGATCTGACTCAGGAAAATTCGGGGATACCTCAGGGTCAGAGTGCATTTTCTACCGCCGCGTCCGCACACCCGCGCGATTGCCGACATGGCCGCCCCCGCCTGCCCGGCCCCGCCGGCCGGCCGAGCCTTGCCTCCACCGCCTGCCGTGCGTGTTCGGGCCCGTACAGGCGCTGCCGCTGCAGATGCGCGCGCACGGTCTCGGTCTCGTTCGCGTCCACGGCGTCTGTGACGAACACGCGCCAGTTCTGGTGGCGCTGCGCGTCGGTCGCCCCCAAGCCCTGCCAGGCCGGATGCGGACTCAGCAGCGGATCGTCCACGGCACCGATGTTGCCGCGATGACTGGACCACGGATGGTCGGCCGGATCGTCGACCATGCAAGCGCGCAGCGGATTGCGTTCGATGTACCGCAGGCAGCGCAGCAGATAGGCCTCGCCGATCACCGGGCAGGCCTTGTAGCGCCCCTCCCACAGCGTGCCGGTGCGGCCGTGACGCGCGTTGATCCAGCGCACATAGCGCCGGCCCAGCGACTGCATCATGCGCGCGATCTGCCCGGCGGCCGTCGGGGTCGCCAGCAAGTGCACGTGATTGGTCATCAACACGTAGGCGTGGATGGCGCAGCCGTGCTGGCGCGCGATCTCGCGCAGATCCTGCAGATAGCCCAGGCGATCGGTGTCGTCGAAGAAGCAGGGCTGGCGGTCGTTGCCGCGCTGGACGATGTGCTGAGCCACATCGGGCAGGTCGATCCGGGGGCGTCGGGGCATGCTCGCATCCTTGCGTTGGCGTGCGAGCGACGATGCCCGTGCGACGGGAGCGACGCCATCGGGGCGCCGCTCGCCGTCATGTGGGGAAATTGCACGCTGACCCCGGTTCTGGTGCGGGGAAATGCACTCTGACCCTGGTTTCAGTCGTCGAGCAGGGTGTCCTGCCAGAAGGTGACGCCGGCCCAGAAGATGTAGTCGCGGTTTTCGCGCTTGTGGAAGCCGTGGCCTTCGTTGCGGGCGAGGACGTGCCAGGCGCGACCGCCGTTGGCGCGCACGGCGGCGACGATCTGTTCGGCCTCCGATGGCGGCACGCGCGGGTCATTGCCGCCAGTGGCCACCATCAGCGGCACGCGGATGCGATCGACGTTGCGCAGCGGCGAGATCTCGGCGAGCTTGGCGCGCTGTTCGGCAATGCGTTCGTCGCCGTACTCGACGCGCCGCAGGTCTTGGCGATAGGACTGGGTGTTCTCCAGGAACGTGACGAAATCGGAGATCGCCACCGCACAGCTGGCCGCGCGCAGGCGGTCGCTGTAATGCACCGCCGAGGCGTAGCACATGTATCCGCCGTAGGAGAATCCGTAGACCGCGAAGCGCGCCGGATCCAGTGCCGCGTCCTGCTCAAGCGCATCGAGGAACGCGCCGATGTCGCGCACCGAGTCCTCGCGCTTCCACGGCCCGTTGTCGAGATCGAGGAACCGCCGGCCGAAGCCGGACGAGCCGCGCACGTTGGGCAGGAAGATCGCGATGCCCAGTTCGTTGACCAGGTAGTTGTCGGTGCCCAGGAACCCCGGTCGGCTCTGGCCCTCGGGGCCGCCGTGGATGTCGATGATCAACGGCCGCTTGCCGGGGAACTTCGCCGGGTCCGGGCGATACAGAAAGCCCGACATCGCCTCGCCGTCGAAGCTGCGGATCTCGACCCGCTCGGGCGCCCGGTTGCGCGCCAGATCCAGCCCACCCGCCTCGCTGCGGGTCCAGCGGCGGACCGCGAGCGTGTCGGGATCGATCGAGAACGCATCGCCCGGCACGTCGAAGGCCGACAGACTCAGGCCGATCTCACCCCAGGGCGCGATCTGCAGCAGGTGCCCGAAGCTCCAGTGCAGCACCCCGTCGGGCAGACCGTCGACGTTGCGAACCTGTCCGCTGGCCGGATCGAGCACGCGCAGCCGCGACACGCCGGCATCGTTGATCGCATAGACGACGAAGCGCTCATCGTCGGCGACCGCGTAATCGGTCACATCCCATGGCGTTTCCGGGCTCAATGCCGTGAACGCGCCGCTGCGACGATCGAGCTTGCCCAGGCGCACCACGTCCGCATCGCGGTTCGACAGCGCCCAGATGCTGCCATCGGCCGCGTAACGTGCGTCCGCATACGAGGCGGCCTGCGCCGCGTCGGTCAGCGAGGTCATGCGGCCACTGCGCAGGTCGATCTCGGCGATCACCGCCTGGTTGATCGACAAGCGGTTGATCGCCAGGGCGTTACGGCCATCGGCGGAGAAGTCGCTGATGTTCCAGCCGCCGCCGGTGACCGTCGCCACCCGATGATCGGTCGACGGATCGCGCGGATCGATCACATACAGATCGGCATCGGTGCCGTTGCGGCGGGTCGACGAATAGCCGACCCAGCGCCCGTCCCGGCTCCAGGCACCAAACGCGTTGCGGCTCTTGCCGTCGGTGAGCAGCGTCAGCCGGCCTTCGTCGAGCCGGTAGAGCTGGAAGAACTCATCGCCGCCGACGTCCTTCTGCACCACCAGCGCCGGCGCGCCGGCCGGTGCATGGGTCGCGAACGGGGTCGGCTCGGCCTCGAAGCTGATCTGCCGACGCGCGCCGTCGGGCCGGGCGACCTCGAACAGCTGATCGGTGCTGCCGAAGCGGGTCTTGATCAGCATCGAACGATCGGCGGTGTTCCAGCCCAGGAACTGCGCGCTGCGGAACTCCAGGTAGGGCCGCGTGCGCGTCGCGGTGTCGTCGGGAATCTCGGGGACGCCGTCGGCCAGCACCGCCGGGGGCACGGCGACGGTCGCGGATGCGACCGTCGCTGCCACCAGCAACGTGAGACCGAAGAGCGCCTGGTGTGCGGTCTTCATGGAAGTCATACCTTCGTGTCGGGGAGCGGGACGCTCAGAACTTCAGGCGAACGCCGGCGGTGTAGTAGCGGCCCATCACGTCGTAGTACGGCGAGAACGTCGAGCCGATCGGTGCCTGCTTGTTGGTGACGTTGTTGATCGCGCCGTACAGCTCCAGCTGCCCGCCCTCGCCCAAGCGCGTGCTCGCGCCCAGGTCGTAGTAGAGGTAGCTGCCGATCGCACCGTTGACGATCGCCTGGTTGCGGTCGTACTGCCCGGAGGAGATGTAACGGGCACGGACGTTGGCCGAGAACCGGTCGCTGTTGAACGTCAGGCTGCTGACCGCGCGCCAGCGCGGCACGCCCAGGCCGAACGCATAGCCCTGCGAACCGACATACTCGATGTTGCTGATGCCATCGTCGGTGGTCAGGCTGTTGATCCAGCTGGCCAGGGTGCGCGTGGTCAGCGTGCCGCCCACGCCGAACAGCGTCGTCGGCCGCTTGTAGGCCAGCTCGATGTCCACGCCGTCGGTCTTGTACTGCGACAGGTTGGTGTAGGTGGAGACGATGCGGGTGATGTTGCCGCCGGCATCGCGCTCCACGCGTGCGCACATCGCAGGGTTCCCGGCCGCGCAGCGATTGAGGATGTCCTGCAAGCCCACCGTGGTGATGACGTCCTCGATCTGGATGTCGAAGTAGTCCACCGACAGATCCAGCCCCTCGACCGACTGCGGCGACCAGGTCAGGCCGACCGTGAGCGTGTCGGCGGTCTCGGGCGTCAGCGCCGGATTGCCGCCGCCATTGCTCAGCGCATACACCGTCTGGCCGGTGACCGGATCGAGCACGGTGCTCCAGCCGGTGGTGCTGGTGGTGTACAGCTCGCTCAGGTTGGCCGAGCGGATGTCGCGCGAGCGCGCGATGCGGCCGCGAAAGCCCGGAAAGAACTCATTGGTCGCGCCCAGCTTCCAGGACCAGATCGCCCCGGTGGTGGAATAGTCGGACACGCGCGCGGCAGCGTTGACGCCGAAGTCGTGCAGCAGGCCGCGGTCCTTGGCGATCGGCAGCAGCACCTCGCCGAACAACTCCTTGACCGTGAAGCTGCCCTGCATCGGGTTGAAGCTGAAGGAGCGGAAGGCCTTCGCCGCATCGAGCGCGCCGACGCGCTGGTCGATCGACTCGCGTCGCGCTTCCACGCCCACCGCCACCGACGCGGCGCCAGCCGGCATCTGGAACGGTTCGCCGCGCAGGCTCGCACCAAAGGTGTCGAGCTTGACCGTCGAGCGCTGGCTGGGCGTGCCGGTCACGTAGTCGGCCGCCGCCTGTGACGGCGCGCCTTCGCCGAACACGTTGATCGGCACGCAGGCGACGCTGGGATCGGCGAGCGTCACCCGACACACCGGGGCACCGGTCACCGGGTCGATGACCGAGTCGATCGCGTTCGCCCACTCCTGCCGCAGCACGAAGCCGGGCGTGTCGAAGTTCTGCTCCGCCTCGCCATGCGAGTAGTAGGTGCTCCAGCGCCAGTCGCCGGCATAGCCGTCGAACGCCAGCGTGGCCTGGGTGGTGCGGCGCTCGAAGTCGATCCGCGGATAGTTGATGTCATTGTTGAACCGGCCCAGCGTCAGCGTGCTGGCACCGGCGGCGAGCATCTCCTCGCGCACGGCATCCGGCAGGAACGCGTTGTCCAGACCGATCGACAGGTTGCCGCGGTTGTGGTCGCCGAACCAGATGTAGTGGTTGTACATGCGCGAGTGACGCACGTCGGCGCTCATCCGGACGGTGTCGGTGAGGTCGTAGCGCACGCTGGCCAGCGTCGAATAGCGCTTCTGTGGCGCGCTCAGCGGGCTGTAGTCGTCGTTCGACGGGCCTTCGCCGCCGCTCATCAGCGCGCCGACCACGGTGCCGTAATCGAAGGGGCGCAACGACCCGTCGGGGTTGAAGGCCTGGCCGGTCAGCGAGAAGCCACGCACCGCATTGCCGCTCGCATCGCGGGCGCCAACGATCAGGCCGCCGATCGCGGCATCGGCGAAGCCCACGTCGGGCATCAGCGTCGGCTGGCCGTCGATCCGCAGCGTCGACCAGCGGCCGGCTCGCGGCCGGGCACTGCGCGGCACGATGCCGTCGTTGTCGAGAAACTCGCCGCCGACCAGCAGGTGACCGCGATCGCCCGCAAAGCGCGTACCCCAAGCGCCCTCGAAGCGCTTTTCGTCGCCATCCGAATAGGTCGAACGCCCGGCCTGCGCGCCGAACTTCACGCCCTCGAAGTCGTGATCCAGGGTGATGTTGACCACACCGCCGACCGCACCCGAGCCCCAGGCCGCCGACGCACCGCCGGTCACCACATCCACGTACTTCACCAGCACCGAAGGCACGGTGTTGAGGTCGTTGTCGCCCGACACGCGGCGACCGTCGAGCAGCACCAGGGTGCGGCTGATGCCCAGGCCGCGCAGGTCGACCGGGGCGTTGCCGGCGCCGGTGTTGGAGCCGGTGGTCTGCGGCGAACTGGTCGCGCGGAACTGCGGCAGGTCGTTGAGCGCGGCACCAATATTGGTGCGCATGTCCAGGTTCAACTCTTCGGCGCTGATCGGCAGGATCGGCGTCGGGGAGACGAAATCGGGCCGGTCGATACGCGAGGCCGACACGCGGACGGTGTCCAGGCTGACCGCATCGCCCGACGGCCCCCCGACCGCCGTGCGCGCACCGGACGCCGACGGCGACGCTGCCGCGCGCGGCGCGTTCTCGTCGGCGACGATGATCACCCGGCCATCGCTCTCGCGATAGGTGAGCCCGGTGCCGGCGAGCATCAGGTCCAATGCTTCGCTCAGGCTGTGGCGCCCGGAGACCGCAGGCGCGGTCAGGCCGCGGACCAGGTCCGGCGCCACGATGATCTCGCGCTCGGCGCTGAGCGCCAATTGGTTGAGCGCCGCGCCCAGCGGCTGACTCTGCACCGCGTACTCGCGCTGCGCCTCCTGCGCCGACGCCGGGACGACGACACCGACCATGCACCCCAGCGCGATCGCCAGTGCCGGCGCCAGCGGATGCAACGAATGGCGACGCGCGCGGCGTGCCTTCAAACCCTTTGCCATGAAATCCCCTCGAAAGTCGTGATCGGTCCCCGCCCGTCCATGACGAATGGTCATGACGCCCCTGTCCTCGATGTAGACGCACGACCGCAACAATTCCTCAGCTTGCTCATCACGGGCCGGTCACATAGGGTTCGAAGACGACATTCGTCTGCCCTCCTCCCACACCCGATGACTGCGCCCGCCCCCGGCAAGGCGTCCGAGGCTGCCTCGCCGCAGCCCGACGAGCGGAACGTCACCCGTCTGGCCCAGCACTACCGGCCGGCGCTGCTGCGCTATTTCTCGCGGCACCTGACGAGCGCGGAAGACGCCGAGGACCTGACCCAGGACACGCTGGCGCGCCTGAGCCAGCAGCCGGGCCATCGCCTGGCCGGGTTGGCGAACGTCGAAGCCTTCCTGATGCGCATCGCCTCCAACCTGCTGCGCGACCGCTTCCGCCGCGACCGCAGCCACCGCGCATCCGACCACGTGTCGATCGAGGCGGTCGCCGCGGCCTGGCAGAGTGAGGAACCGTTCTGCGAGTGCGTCTACGCAGACAAGGCGCGTCTGCAGCGGTTCCTGCAGGCGCTCGATGCCTTGCCGCCGCGCTGCCGCGAGGTCTTCTTGCTGCAGCGATATGATGGGCTGACCTACAGCGCCGTCGCCAAGCGGCTTGGCATCAGCGTGAGCGCGGTGGAGAAGCACATGATGCGGGCCCTGATGCACCTGGATGCGACCCTGGACGAGGCATGAAGCCTGAGCTCGAGCTGATCGAAGGCGGCGACCCGATCCGGCGCCGCGCAGCCGCGTGGTTCGCACGCCTGCGCGCGGACGACGTGAGCGGCGCCGACCTGCGCGCCTGGCAGGACTGGATCGACGCCGATCCCCGCCATCGCGCCGCCTACGAACGCCTGGAGCGGCTGTGGACCGGGCTGGGCACGCATGCACCGGATCCGGAGATCGCGCGCCGCCTGGACGCGGTTGCGCCGGCCGATCGCAGCGAGCGCACGCGTCCCCGTCGTCGCTGGCCGGTCGCCGCGGGCTTGGCGGCCACGCTCGCCCTGGCGCTGCTCGGCGCCTGGCAGCTGCTGGTGCCGGCCGCGCCGACCGAGCGTGTCTACGCCACCGGCGTCGGCGAGCGGCGCGAGCTGGCGCTCGAGGATGGCACCCGCATCACCCTGGACACCGACAGCCGGCTGCACGTCGCCTTCGGGCCGCGCACGCGCACAGTGGTCCTTGACCGCGGCCGCGCATTCTTCCGCGTCGCCCGCGAACGCCGGCCGCTGACCGTGCATACCGCGCACGGCGGACTGCGCGTGGTCGGCACCGAGTTCGAACTGAACCGGCGCGCCGATGCGCTGGACGTCGCCCTGATCGAAGGCGAGGTCGTGCTGCTGCCGCTCGATGACAGCCGCGACGACCGCCCCGCCCCGTTGCTGGGCCTGGTCGCCGGCCAGACCGCACGGCTCAGCCGCGATCTCGACACACCGCAGATCGGCACCCTGCGCAAGCCCGCCGCACCGGCCTGGCTGTCGGGCCGGCTGGTGTTCGAGGACGCGACGCTGGCCGAGGTCGTGGCCGAGTTCAACCGCTACAGCCACGAGCGCATCGTCATCGAAGACGCGTCGCTGACACAACTGCGCGTGACCGGTGTGTTCCGCAGCGATGCGCCGTTGGCCTTCGTTGGTGCGCTATGCGAGGCGTATCCGATCGTGGCCGACGCCAGCACGCCGGGCCGCCTGCGCCTGCGTCACGCCCCGGACCGCCATGCGAGCCACGCCCCCGGCCAGACCGGGCGTCGCACCGTCGCCAAGCACTGACGACGACGCGCGCGGCGCCCGACCTCGACCCGCGCGCTAAGCGGGTACGGCTGCAACCGGCTCGGCCTGGCTGCGCTGCGCCTGCGCACGCAAGGCGCGCGCGGCCGCCACCAGCGCCGCCAGCGCCGCGCGCGTTTCCGGCCAACCGCGCGTCTTGAGCCCGCAATCGGGATTGACCCACAGCTGGGCGACCGGAATCGATTCGGCTGCCCGGCGCAGCAACGCGGTCATCTCCTCGATATCGGGCACACGCGGAGAATGGATGTCGTAGACACCCGGGCCGATGCCGTTGGGATAGCGGAACCGCACGAAGGCCTCGAGCAGTTCCATGCGCGAGCGCGAGGTCTCGATCGAGATCACGTCGGCGTCCATCGCCGCGACCGCCTCGATGATGTCGTTGAACTCCGAGTAGCACATGTGGGTGTGGATCTGGGTGGTGTCGGCCACGCCCGACGCGCTGATGCGGAAGCTCTCGACCGCCCAGTCCAGATACGCCGCCCAATCGGCGCGCCGCAGCGGCAGGCCCTCGCGCAGCGCCGGCTCATCGATCTGGATCACGCCGATGCCGGCCGCCTCCAGGTCGGTCACCTCGTCGCGCAAGGCCAGTGCGATCTGCCGGCAGGTATCGGCACGCGACTGGTCGTCGCGCACGAACGACCATTGCAGCACTGTCACCGGGCCGGTCAGCATGCCCTTCATCGGCCGCGCGGTCAGCGACTGCGCGTACTGCGACCAGCGCACGGTCATCGGCGCCGGGCGGGCGACATCGCCGTAGATCACCGGTGGCTTCACGCAGCGCGAGCCGTAGCTCTGCACCCAGCCGTTCTTGGTGAACGCGAAGCCATCGAGCTGCTCGCCGAAGTACTCGACCATGTCGTTACGCTCGAACTCGCCGTGCACCAGCACATCCAGCCCGAGGTCTTCCTGCACGCGCACGCAGTGCGCGATCTGGTCGGCGATGAACACATCGTAGTCGGCCTGGCTCAGCTTGCCGGACTTGTGCGCCGCACGCGCCTGCCGCACCTCGAGCGTCTGCGGGAACGAGCCGATCGTGGTCGTGGGCCACAGCGGCAGCGGGCGCAACGCATCCTGCGCGGCTCGACGCGCGGCATAGGGCGTCGCGCGACGCGACGCGGACGCATCGAGTGCGGCCACCCGCGCGGCGACCGCCGGCCGCTGGACGCGGGGCGAGGCGCGCCGCGCGGCGATCGCGTCGCGCGCCTGGGCCAGTGCCGGCTCGGCGGCGTCAGGGTCGGCCAGGGCGTCGGCCAGCAGGCGCAGTTCGTCGAGTTTCTGCCGGGCGAAGGCCAGCCAGCTGCGTAGCTCGTCATCCAGCGCGGTCTCGTCCGCCAGGTCGACCGGCACGTGCAGCAACGAACACGACGGCGCCAGCCACACCGGATCGCCGCCGCGCGCGCTGATCGCATAGCGCGCCAGCACCAGCGCATCGTCCAGCCGCGTGCGCCAGATGTTGCGGCCGTCGACGAGCCCCAGCGACAACGTGCGCCCGGCCGGCAGCGCGCCGAGCACCGCATCGAGTTGTTCGCGCCCGCGCACCAGATCGACATGCAGGCCGTCGACTGGCAAGGACGCGGCCAACTGCAGGTTGTCGTCCAGCGCCCCGAAGTAGGTCGCCAGCAGCAGCTTCGGTCGCGCGCCCTGGGCGAGCGCGGCGTAGGCCCGGCCGTAGGCCGCACGCACCGCAGGGTCGAGGTCGAGCACCAGCGCCGGTTCGTCGATCTGCACCCAGGCCGCACCGGCGACCTGCAGCCGCGCCAGCAACTCGGCGTACACCGGCAGCAGCGTATCGAGCAGCGCGAAGCGATCGCTGCCGTCGACGGTCTTGGACAGCCACAACAGCGTGACCGGCCCGAGCAGCACCGGCCGGGTCTCGATGCCCTCGGCCTTGGCTTCTAGATATTCGCGCACCGGCTTGTCGTCGCGCAGCGCGAAGCGCTGGCCGGCCTGCAGTTCGGGCACCAGGTAGTGGTAGTTGGTGTCGAACCACTTGGTCATCTCCAGCGCATGCAGGTCGACCCCGTCCTGTTGATGACCCCGCGCGAGCGCGAAGTAACCGGCCAGCGGATCGGCATCGGCCAGCGCGCGGTAGCGCTCGGGGATCGCGTCGACGCCGAAGGCGGCATCGAGCACCTGGTCGTAGAGCGAGAAGTCGTTGCTCGGTGGCGTGGCGACGCCGGCCTCGCGCTGCAGGCGCCAATGGCGCAGGCGCAGCTCGCGCGCCACTGCCTGCAACTGCGCGGCGTCGGCCTCGCCGCGCCAGTGACGTTCGACGGCGCGCTTGAGCTCGCGTTTGCGGCCGATGCGGGGAAAGCCGAGATTGGTGATGCCGGTCATGGTGGATGCGTCCTCAATGCGTGGGATTGAGGAACGAAGGGCCCGCATGGCGTGCACCGCGCCTGCGCGCGCCCGCCTGCCACACGGCCGACCTTCGCCCCCTCGGGCGAACCGGGGCCTGCGTGCGGACGTGCGGGACCGGCCGCGACAAGCGCGGCGCGATGCCCGTGCACCTCCCCGCGGAGGCCCCAGGTCGTACGTGCGCGCCTGTCGGTGCGCACGGCCAAGGCAGGTCTTCGGGCTCATGGACGGGCCACCTGCGAGGTGGTGGGCCTACTGCCCGTCGCTTCCCGGCCCGGACGGGCGCCAGTGCGTTGACGGGGGTCGTTTCCAGTTACCGCTGCGGGGCAGCGCCGGAATTGCCGCCATGCGGCGCACCGGCTTCCCTTTTAATCATCGCTTCATTCGCATGAAGAGATGAACCTTGGCGGCGACACGGTAGCCCCGGCTGCACGGGCGGTCAAGCGGGCGTGGCCGCGGCGGCCCGCTCCCGCGCATCGGCCTCGTCGGCCAGGCGATCGACCAGCGCATCGACCGCGGCCTCGGCGCGCGCGATCGAGGCCGCAAGCCGGGCATCGGCGAACTCGTCGTATTCCACCGCGACCCGGTCGACGTCGGTGATGCCCATGTAGCGCAGCGGCGTCATCACGCCCTGCTCGACCAGGTTGTCGCCGGCGTTGCGACCACCGGGGTCGTAGTCGTGATCGCCGCGCGCACCCAGCAGCACGGCGCGGCGGCCCTGACCGGCCAGCATCGGCCAGTACGGCGCACCGGTGCGCGCGCGATCGAAACCGAAGGTGCGGCCCACGCGCACGATGTTGTCGATCCAGGCCTTGACCGGCGCGGGCATGCCGAAGTTGTACATCGGCACCCCCATCACCACGAGCGGGCTGCCGAGCAGTTCTTCGATCAGCGCATCGCTTTCGGCCAGCCGCTCGATCATCCACGGCGTGCGCTGCGCCGGCGGCGTGAACGCGGCATGGATCCAGCGGCCGTCGACATGCGCAGGCGGTGTCAGGGCAAGATCGCGATAGACGATGCGATCGCCGGGGCGCCGGCGTTGCCAGCGTGCGACGAAGCGGGCGCCGAGCCGGCGGGTGTGGGAGCCGTGCGGGACCTCGCCCGAACAACCGTCGCGGGCACTGCCGTCGAGATGGAGCAAGCTGAGCATGATTCACCTGTCGAATTTGGGGGAGAATGCGCACTGCGGCGCTGCCCCATGATTAACGCCCGCTCAGCGCCCGACAAACGATGCTTTTTCGTTCGATGGATGAATTTCCTTCATGCATGCTCCGCCCGCTCGCCTGCCCCCGCTAAGCGCACTGCGCGCGTTCGAGGCCGCCGCCCGACGCCAGAGCTTCAAGGCCGCGGCCGAAGAGCTGTCGCTGACGCCCACCGCGGTCAGCCACCGCATCCGCCAGCTCGAGGACTGGCTGGGCCTGCCACTGTTCGCAAGACAGGTGCGTCAGGTGCGGCTGACCGAAGCCGGGCAACGCCTGTACCCGAGCGTGCGCGGCGGCTTCGACGGCATCGCCGCCGCCGTCGCCGACCTGCAACGGCAGACGCGCCGGCCCGCGGTGACGCTGAGCACGACCCGCGGCTTTGCTGCGCGCTGGCTGCTGCCGCGCCTGCCGGCGCTCGCTGCGGCCGCGCCCGAAGTCGATCTGCACCTGCACGCGGCCGACGACCCGGTCCGGCTGGCCGCCGGCGGCGCGGACCTGGCGATCCGCTACGGGCCCGCGCCGGGTCCTCAGGTCGAGGCCTGGCCGCTGCTGCCCGGACGGTTCATTCCGGTCTGCGCCCCCGGCCTGGCGCTGGCCGGCCCGGCGGCGCTGGCGACCGTGCCGCGGCTGCGCTACGCCTGGCGGCTGCAGGACGCCCACACCCCCGACTGGCCGCGCTGGTGCCGCGCCGCCGGCCTGCCGGATACGCACGGCGGCGAACTCGGCTTCTCCGACGAAGCGCATGCCATCCAGGCCGCGATCGCCGGCCAAGGCATCGCACTGGCGAGCGTCGCCCTGGTGGCCGACGCACTGGAAGACGGCGTGCTGCGGGTCCCGTTCGGCCCCGCGCTCGACGGCCACGACTTCCGTCTGCTGGCCGCGCCCGGTACCACGCACACACCGGCCGTCGCCGCCGTCGGCGCCTGGCTGCGCGCAGAGGCCGACGCGTTCCTCGCCCGCCACGCCGCGCGCTTCGACACCGCATCACGCGACGCCCGGGACGACTAGAAGCTGTACTTCACGTGCGTGTGGATGCGCTGCAAGTCGCCCTCGAGCCCGTTCTCCAGGCGCCGCTGCGCCCAACTGATCTCCCCGCCGACATCGAACCTGGGCGCGGGCGAATAGATCATGTTGATCCGGAACGACTGCGAGGTTCGCGTCACTAGGCCGCCGGTTCGCATTGCATCGTTGTCGAAGGCCGCGGCCGAGTAGGCGAGATTGCCTCGCAGCCTGGGCGTGAACGCATGGCGCCATGCCACGAAGCCGCCGTAACCACGCAGCGCGTGCATATCGCCATCCGCATCGAGCACGGTATCGCTGGCGAGCGCAAAGCCCAGATAGCGGCCGATGCCGCTTCCGCCGCTGAGCATGTAGCGAATGTCGTCGTTCTGGCCGAGGTTGAAGCGACCCGACACACTGAGTGCGCCGCCGGCGGCCGTGTCGGCCCCGTTGCGGAACTGTCGGGCGAGGCCCGCCACCGTGAAGTGGCCCCAGTCGCCGCGCGCCAGCCAACGGGCCGTGATGTCGGGCACGCGGTTGTCGTCGCTGTTGAAGCGGGCCGACCGCGACAGGTAGGGCGTCACCGTCGTCTGGGGATTTTCGACCGAGAACGACCACGGCCCTTGCGTGTAGCGCAGCTGGGCCTGGCGGTTGAACACCGTGCCCTCGGACGGTCCGGTGAAGTCGACCATGTCGGGCAACGCCGCGGTGTCCTGGAAGTTCGACCAGGTCTGACCCGCCAGCCAGTTTCCGTAGCGCACATACGCATGACGCAGGGTCAGCGCGTAGGTATTGGTGATGGTCTCGTTGCCGGCGAATGCATGGCTGCCGCCACCGTACATGTCGGCCTCGATGTAGGCCTTGATGGTGTTGCCGTTGTCGGTGGTGGTGTCGGTGGCGAATGAGAAGCGCGAGAACTGTGCGTGCAAGTCGCTGTAGGTGCGGCGCCGCGCCTGGCCCGGCTCGGCGACCGGCGTTGCGCCAGGGAAGTAGAACAGACGACCCGGAGTCCCGTCGGCGATCTTGCCGTCGCTGGTCGTGGTGGTCATTGCGTCGAACTTGATGAAGCCGCCGAACTCGAAGGTCGTCCCAGCCGGACGGCCGCTGCCTGCCCCAGTTGGCGTCGCGGCAGGCACGACTGCGGACCGCGACGCGCCCGACGTCGAGACGGTTGCCGGCGCCAGCGCTGCGGGTGGCGCCGCAGTGGCGTGCGGGGACGCACCTGCCGCAGTCCCAGTCGCCTCGGCGTGCCCGGCCAGCAGTGCGCGCAATGCCTGCATCTCGTCTTCCATCTGCGTCAGCCGCAGATGGATCGCCGCCACATCGAGCTCCTGTGCGGCGGCCGGCACGCAGGTGGCGACCGCCAGCGCAAGCACTAACGGCGGCAGGGCCAATGCTGTCTTTTTCATGATGGCGTCCCTCCCAGGGGCAACGCGCGCGCCACGGTGGCGCGGGCAACAGGCGTCCGATCCAGCGCCGCAGCGCCAGAGGACACGCGGGGTATGTGGTGGGCGTACCGTGGCCCACGCTCGCCTCAAACACGCAGGCGAGCAGTGGCGTCACACGCAGCTGCGGATCTTCTCTTCGAGCATGTCGAGCCGATCCTGGCCCCAGAACACCTCGCCCCGGTACACATAGGAAGGCGAGCCGAAGACGCCAGCGGCAACCGCCTCGTCGGTGAAGCGTCGATAGGTCGCCTCGACGTCCGCGGACTGGGACCGCGCCCAGACGGCAGCGACATCGATCCGTTGCGCTTGCAGGATCTCCCGCAAGGTCTGCGCGCAGGACACATCGCGCTCCTCGACCCATTGCGCCCGCAGGATCGCCTTGTACAGCGACGCCACATCCAAGCCCATTTCATCGGCCGCGATCACCAGCCGCGAGGCCTGATCGGCATTGGGGCACATGTACCTGGGTGTCGGATTGACGTCGATCCCGAGCTTTGCGCACCAGCGCTTGAGTTCGGTGATGCGATAGGCCTGACGTTCGGGCGACCGCTGGGGCAAGAGCACCCCGCCCGTGCGCGCGTACACATCCGGCAGATCGACCGGCTTGTAGACGATCCGCACATCCAGGCGTCCGGCGATGGCCTCAAGCCGATCTGCGCCGAGGTAGGCCCAGTCCGAGTTCAACCAGACGTAGTAGTCGATCGCGCCCCGGCTCATCCGCGTGCTCCGACCGGCGCCACCTCGGGCGCGGCGAACTTGCTCGGGCCATGCATGAAGTAGGTGCTTACGATCGCCACGACGCCCAGAGCACTGAGGTACCAGACAATGAACTTCGGATCGCCATCGCCATAAGCAAGCAGGGCGGTGGCGACGATCGGCGCGAGGCCGCCGCCGATTGCACCCGACACCTGGACGGCGATCGAGATACCGCTGTAACGCACCTCGGGCGGGAACTGGGCCGAGAACAGGCTGCCTTCGGGCCCGTACAGCGCCGCGTAGATCACGCCGATCGCGATGCACACCGCCAGCGTGATCGAGCCGGGGTCCAGCGTGCCGAGCATCGCGAAGAACATCGCCGAGAACGCCAGGATGCCCACCGCGCCGGCCATGAACATCCGCTTGAAACCCACGCGGTCGCCGAGCATGCCGCACAAGGGCATGGTGAACAGCGCCACCAGAGCGCCCCACACCGTGGCATCGAGCATCACCGCGCGCGGAACGCCCAGCGTCCCGGTGGCGTAAGCGAGCGCGAACGTCACGACGGTGTAGAACCAGGTCACTTCGGCCAGACGCGCGCCCACCACGGTCATCACTTCACGGGGGTACTTTCTGAGCACGACCTTGGCCGGCATTTCGACCTTGTCGCCCTTGCGCTTCATGTGTTCGAAGTCCGGCGACTCGGCGACCTTGACCCGAATGAACCACCCCACCAGCAGAAGCACGACACTGGCCAGGAACGGAATGCGCCAGCCCCAGCTGAGCATCTGGTCTTCGGGGAGTGCGGCCACCGCGCCCATCGCGAGCGAGGACAGAATCAGGCCAGGGGCGACACCGGCTTGCGGCAAGCTGCCAAAGAAGCCCTTCTTGCCCTCGGGTGCGTGCTCCACTGCCATCAACACCGCGCCGCCCCACTCGCCGCCGACCGCGATGCCCTGCAAAAAGCGCATGGTCACCAGTAACACCGCCGCCCAGTACCCGATCGATTCATAGGACGGAATCAGGCCGATCAGGATGGTCGGCACGCCCATCAGGAACAGCGTGATCAGCAACATGGACTTGCGGCCGATCTTGTCGCCGTAGTGGCCGAAGATCACGCCGCCCAGTGGGCGGGCGAAGAAGCCGACCGAGTAGGTCGCGAACGCGGCGAGCGTGCCGGCGAGTGGATCGAACTCGGGGAAGAAGATCTTGTTGAAGATCAGTGCCGCGGCAGTGCCGTAGAGAAAAAAGTCGTACCACTCGATCGTGGTCCCCATCATGCTGGCGATGCCCGCAGTGACGTACTGGCGCCGCGGACGCGGCGCCTTGTGGTCTGTCTTGCTCATGTGGACTTCCTGGTAAAGGTGGGGGAAGCCGGAATTTCAGCGCGTTGCGAGCGGCGGGACGCCGTGGGTTTGGCGGGACCAGTAATCGAAGGTGGCGTTGACGATCGACTTCTTGAGCAGATAGTCGTGCGCTTCCTTGGCCAGCGTGTCGTCGACCGGGGTGAGCGGGCCGAAGGCCTGCGCGCGGACCTGCAGCCTGGCGGCACGTTCGAGATAGACCGACAGGTAGGTCGCTTCCTCGCACGTGGCGCCGGCCGTCAGGTAGCCGTGATGCGCCAGGATGATCGCGCGCTTGTTGCCCAGCGCCTCGGAGATGATCACGCCTTCCTGGTCTGCAATCGGCACACCTGGCCATTCGCCCAGAAAGGCACAGTCATCGTGCAGCGGCGTCATGTCCATCTGCGCAATCACCAACGGTTGGCGTGCAGCAGCCAACGCCGATGCCCAAGGCGAATGCGTATGGATGATGGCGTTGACGTCGGGACGCGCGTCGTAGACCCACAGGTGGAAGCGCGTGGCCGGATTGGCCATGCCGTCGCCGGTCAGCGTGTTGAGGTCGCGATCGACTTCGATGAAGTCCTCGGGCTTGGCCTCGTCGAAGCCCAGACCGAACCGCAGGGTCCAGTACGCGCCTGGGCGATCGGAGCGCACGCTGATCTGGCCAGCCAGTCCGGCCTCCTGCTCGGTCATCGCCAGGATGCGGCATGCATAGGCCATCGTCTCGGCACGGCTTCGCTTGGCATCGTGCAGATGCTTGGCCATATCCTGCGTCGCGCGCTGGTCGAAGTAGGACTTTTCTCGTAGCGGGGTATTCATGCGGTGCTCCTCAGCATGCGATGCCTGGCGTGTGCTCAGACCGAGTGACCGCATTGTCATTGACTCAAATCAATGACCGCTATGAATTGACGCTCATACGAGCTATTCCAGAACGTCAGGTCTCAAGCCCTTTCGCCACCTCCAGGCTGCAGCGCAGGAACTCGTTGGTGAGCCCGGACATCGGCTTGTCCGCCGGCGTGATCACCACGACCCACCGGGACAACGGCGGGTGGGTGATCGGGACGCTGCGCAGCTCGTAGTCCTCGAGCAGCTTGGCGGGGATGCGCGACGGCAACACGCAGTTGCCGATGCCTGATGAGACCAGCTTGAGCATGGCATCGATCGTCTCGGCCTCAGCCACGTAGCTCGCATTCAGTCCCGCGCTGTGCAGCATCCGCCGGAGCGCGTAATGCGGAGGAAAGCCGATCAGCTTCAGGTCGTCGGGCGATGCGGCCGCACTGTCGGCCAAGGGATTGGACTGACGCACGATCAGGCTCATGCGGTCTTCGAACAGCGGCTGCGAATGCAGGGTCCCCACATCGACCGCGACGTCGTAGACGAAACCCAGGTCGGCCTTGCCCGAGTTGACCAGCTCCACCACTTCCGGCGAACTGCGCCCCAGCAACGACAGATTCGCGTGCGGTCGGCTGCTGACGAACTTGGCCACGACATCGGCCGCGTAGTAGTAGCTGAGCGTATGCACGGTCGCCAGGCGCACCGTGCCGTGCGTGGCCACCTGCTGCGATACGGTCTCCAGCGCCTGATCGATCGCGCGGAACGGAGACTTGAGCGCGCTGTACAGACGCGCGCCCACCTCGGTCAGCTCGACACCCCGCCCGGTGCGCACAAACAGCGCGACGCCCACCTTCGCCTCGAGCGCGGCGAGCTGCTTGCTCAGCCCGGACTGGGTCTGGCCCAGCACCTCGGACGCCTTGGACAGCGAGCCGAGCTCTGCAATGCACAGAAAGTAGCGAAGCGCTCGATCGATGGTTCCGCTCAACATGCCCGATGCTCCCATCTGCCAGGGGTCTGCCCTGCGACTGCAAGGACACGTCGAAATTGTAGGCATGGCACGTGAGGATCCGGCGCCCCCGCGGCGCAGACGCTTCGACTCAATCGGCCCCGGGATGCCGCGCACGCCATGCCGCCAGCCGGGCACGGTAGTCGGCCATCGCGTCGGCGTGCAGATCGTAGACGCAGATCGGGCAGCCGCTATCGCAGCAGTCGCTCGGCAGCGGGGCCTCGGGCGGTTCGGGCCGCGGATCGGGATCGGGGACAGGCGTGGTGGTCATCGCACGGCCATTGTCGCGCAGCCCGCCGGCCTCAGCGATCGTCGGCGGCCGGCAAGGGCGACAGGCGCAGCGCGGCGGTCTGCGCGTCGCAGCCCTCGGGCTGGGCGCCGCGCGCGCGTTGCGCAGCGACTTCCTCGCGCGCCGCCGCCAGATCGGCCAGGAACGCCGGTTCGGCCTGCAGCCGCGCGAACGTCGCGGCGCCGACCACCTGCCCCTGCACGATGTCGCTGTACCAGTGCACGTTGCAGACCAGTCGGCTCTCGCCGAAGCTGCGCCCGCGTTGCAGCAGCGGATCGGCGCGATCGGGGGCCACGGCGGTCAGCGCCAGCGCCCAGGTCCAGCCGATCGCGGTGTGGCCCGACGGGTACGAGCCGCTGTCGCGCAGCTGCGCGACCTCGTCTGGCGTACACACCGGCGCGGCGTTGGCCAGGAAGGGACGGCGACGCTGCCAGTGCAGCTTGGCGGCGCGACCGTCGATCGCGGCGTCGGCGAGGCTGCGCCGCAGCAGCCGCACCAGATGCGGGGTATGGGTCGTGTCGATCGGCACGCCAAGAGCGCAGGCGTAGAGGTCGGCCGCCTGGGGGAAATCGAGGTCGGCGTCGATCACCGCCTGCCGCCAGCGCGGGGTCTCGCGCAGGGCCAGCGCGCGGGTGGCGATGGCCTCGTCGAGGGCCCGCGCGGCCGAATCCGGCGCCGGCGGCGCGGGCAGCAATGCGCGGCTGTCGAAGCCGGGCGCATCGACGTAGCCGATGCTCACCCCGGGACGATGCTCGGGCACGACCACCGGCGCGGCCGCCGTGGACCGCGGGCCGCCGGCACAGCCGGCGACCA
The DNA here is from genome assembly GCF_037198055.1 of Luteimonas sp. gir. Classification (NCBI taxonomy): domain Bacteria; kingdom Pseudomonadati; phylum Pseudomonadota; class Gammaproteobacteria; order Lysobacterales; family Lysobacteraceae; genus Luteimonas; species Luteimonas sp. gir. The sequence goes on along the minus strand of NZ_JBBAXQ010000001.1, from coordinate 536,408 downwards.
GCAGCGCCGCCAGCACGCCCACGGCGCGCCGGACGCGCATCTCAGCCGGCCTGCAGGCGCTGGGCGATCGTCTGGCGCAGCGCGACGAGATCCTTGGCGAACGCGGCGATGCCGTCGCGCAGCTTCTCGTCGGCCATCGCATCGGCCTTGAGATCACGCGCGAAGCGTTCGGCGTCGACCGGCGGGTCGATCCGGCCATCGCCCTTGCCCGGTGTCAGCGCGCGCGCCAACGGGCCGTGTTCGGCGTCCAGCGCTTCGAGCAGGTCGGGAGAGATCGTCAGCCGGTCGCAGCCGGCCAGCGCTTCGATCTGCGCGGTCGAGCGGAACGAGGCGCCCATGACCACCGTCGGCGAGCCGCGACGCTTGAACTCGGCATACACGTCGCGCACGAAACGCACGCCCGGATCGTCGTCGATCGTCGCCGGCACCTCGCCGCGCGCGACATGCCAGTCGAGGATGCGGCCGACGAATGGCGAGATCAGGAACACCCCGGCCTCGGCGCAGGCGATCGCCTGGCTGCGGTTGAAGATCAGCGTGAGGTTGCAGTCGATATCCTCGCGCTGCAGCTGCTGCGCGGCACGGATGCCTTCCCAGGTCGCGGCGATCTTGATCAGCACGCGATCGCGGCCGACACCGGCGTCCTCGTACATGTCGATGAACTGGCGCGCCTTGGCGAGCGTGGCCTCGGTGTCGTGCGACAGGTCGGCATCGACCTCGGTCGACACCCGGCCCGGCACCAGGCCGGCGAGCTTGCGGCCGACGCCGATCGTCAGCCGGTCGACGACCTGGCGGACCACGGCATCGGAGTCGCCGTCGAGCCCGCGCGCGCGCTCGAGCTCATGCTCGATCAGCTCGGCGTAGATCGGCAGGTCCAGCGCCTTGCGCACCAGGGTCGGGTTGGTCGTGCAATCGACCGGCTTGAGCCGCGCGATCGCGTCGGCATCGCCGGTGTCGGCGACGACGACGGACATCGTGCGCAGTTGGTCGAGCTTGGATGCGGCAGCGGACATGGACACCTCGGATTGGGACGTGGACCGCCGCTCAGGCGGAATCGCCATTGTCGCGTCCGTCGGCGTCCAGGGCCACCCTGACCGCCTCGGAGTGCTGGCCCAGCGTGGGCGCGGCGAACGGGGCGGGCCCCGGCGTGCGGCCGAAGCGGATCGCCTGGGCGACGCCGCGGTAGCTGCCCAGGGTCGGATGCGCGATCGTGCTGACGATGCCCTCGGCCAGCACCTGCGGGTGCTCGAACATGTCCTCGACCGCACGGGCGGCCGCGCACGGCACCGCATCGCCGAAATGCGCCTCCCAGTCCAGCGCATCGCGCGCGGCCAGCGCCGCGTGCAACTGCGGCAGGATGTCGTCCGCATGCTCGGCACGCTTGCGCACAGTGTCGTAGCGCGGATCGGCGGCCAGCGCGTCGAGCCCGGTCAGCGCACACAGCGCCTGCCAGAACCGCGGCGTATTGGCCGAGATGTAGAGCCAGCCCGCGCGCGTGGGATGCAGCCCGGTCACCCCGCCCGAGCGCATGTCGCGGCCGATGTCGAGCGCCTCGCCCTCGGCCCAGACCATGCGCGCGGACTGCATCGCCAGCGCGCTGCGCAGCAGCGAGACGCCGACGAACTGGCCTTCACCGCTGCGCTCGCGCTCGTACAGCGCCGACGACACCCCGGCCGCCAGCAGCGCGGCCGCGTAGTAGTCCACCACCGAGCCGTAGACCAGCTCCGGCGGGCCGCCGCGCTTGCCCTGCAGCGTGCAGATGCCGGTCATCGTCTGCAGTACCTGGTCGTAGCCGGCCTTGTCCTTCAGCGGCCCGGTCTCGCCGTAGCCGGTGACCGCGCAGTAGATCAGCCGCGGATTCATCGCCGACAGCGTCGCAAAATCGATCGCCAACCGCTCGGGCACGCCGGGCCGGAAGTTGTGCACCAGCACGTCGGCCTCGCGCACCAGCCGGTAGAGCACCGCGCGGTCGTCCTCGGCCTTGAGGTTGAGGGTGACGCCGCGCTTGCTGCGATTGATGCCCAGAAACGCCCGGCTCTCGGCGGCCAGCGTGGAGGGGTAGTTGCGCAGGTTGTCGCCGTCCGGCGGCTCGACCTTGATCACGTCCGCGCCCTGGTCGGCCAGCAATGCACAGCCGTAGGGGCCGGCGATGTAGGCGCTCAGATCGAGCACGCGGATGCCGCTCAGCGGGCCGGGCGCACCGCCGCGGTCATGGGCGAAGGGGGAATCTGTCATCTCGTCCGATATCCATTCAACGCGACAGCGCAGGGCCGGGGCAGTCTGCGCGACGCGTGCGCCGCGAGCCATGCGCTCGGCCTATGTTCTCCCGCCACAGAAACTTGCTTGCGCAGCGCTCGCATCGTTCAGAGCGCGCCGCAATCGCCAGCGTCGGCACCGTCGTCCGATGGCGCCAGCCCGAGCCAGGTGGTGCGCCAGATGCGATCGCGGCGCTCGCCGATGCCGTAATAAGGCGCGAAATCGATCGGTGCGCGCTCGGCCAGGTGCAGGCGCAGGCCCACCGCGGCCGCGTCGCCGTCGCCTGCGGGCGGCAGTTCCTCGATCCGGATCTGCGCATCGTCGTCGGGCAAGCGCACGGTCTCGGCGGTGCGATAACCGTCGATCAAGCCGGTCGCGTAGACCAGCGGGCCACGGCTGAAAGCGATGTAGTCCTGGCGCAGCACCTGCTGGCGGACCGGCGAGCCGTCGGGCGCACGCGATTCCTGCACGTTGCGGTAGACGCGGCGGTGGATGCGCGGACGCAGCTGCAACGTCAGCGCAACCGCGTCGCCGCTGGTCCAGGTGCGTGCGATGCGCACGTAGTCGCCAGCGACCACGGGCTCAGGCCACGGCGCGCCGGCGACGGTGAGCGTGGCGCCCTGCGCCCAGGCGGGAATGCGCACGCGCAGCGCGAAATGCGCCGGCTGCGCCAGGCGCAGTCGCAGGCCGATGTCGCCGTCGAACGGATAGCGCGTGTCCTGCACGACGGTCACCTCGCCCGCGCCGGGCAGCGTGCACGTCGCCTCGCCCGGCCCCAGCAGGTTGACGACGAGGCCCTCGTCATCGGTCGCGTAGGCGACCGCCGGCAGCTCCTCGATCGCCATCGCACCGCTGGACTTGCAGCAGCGCCAGTAGTTGGTGTGGATGCGGCGGCCGTTGGCGTAGGAGTAGTAGCACCAGCCCTCGCCGTCGGGCGCCTGCGCACCGAGCAGGTCATTGTAGGCGGTGCGCTCGATCTCCTCGGCATACCGCGCCTGCCCGGTGATCGCCAGCAGTTCGCGGTTGAGCTGCAGCCAGGCCAGGATCGAGCAGGTCTCGACGTACGCGTGCGGGTCGAACACGAACGCAGGATTGAATACCTCGCGAGAACGGTGGCCGATGCCGCCGAACGGGCCGCCGCCCAGGCTCAGGTGGTGGTCGCGGATCGCCTGCCATTGCGCATCGAGCGCGTGACGATGGCGCGGATCGCCGCTGGCCCGCGCCAGCTTCGCCAGCCCGACCAGGTTCCAGCACAGCTGGTAGGCCTTGCCGGTGGCGATCTCCGACGGATCGGCGCCGGCCAGCGCGCGCTCGAGCAATGCCAGCCGCGGATTGGCATCGGCCTGGGCGAGGATGCGCCGGGCCAGTTCGAGGAACCGCGCATCGCCGGTCGCCGCGTGCAGATCCATGACCGGATCGAGCAGCACCGTCGCCGACATGCCGTGGTGGTTGCCGACCGTGGTGATGTCCAACCCTTCGACGCAGAACGTGCGCCAGCACAGCAGGCCGATCCGGCGCGCGGTCTCCAGCGCGCCGGCCTCCGGGAACCGCCGGTGCACCTCGAGCAGACCCAGCAGCAGATAGGCGTGGGTCCACACATCCCAGGTGCGCAGCGCCGGCTCGCCGTTCCAGCTTTCGGGCTTGGGCGGCTGCGGCACCATGAAGCGCCGGTGCGGCGCGTAAGTGCCGAGGTACCCGTCGTCTTCCTGCACCTGGGCCAGGTACGCCGCGACGGCGCGCACGCTGTCTTCCAGCGCGTCATCGCCGCTGCGCGCGGCGGCCTTGGCCGCAGCCGCCAGCCACTTGCCGGCGTGCTCGCCGTACCAGTCGCCCTCCTCGTTGTCGGCGCGGTGCGCCGGATCGAAGATCGCGATCGCCGGGCTGTCGGGCCCGGTGACGAAATGCGACAGCCGCCCGCGACGATTGGCGTCCAGTGCCTCGCCCAGCAGCCCGCGCAAGCGCACCTGGTCAGGCGCGGGCGGACGCTGCGCGTCGCGGGCGGTGATGTCCAGCGGCTCAGCCATCGGTGCGCTCCGCATCGACCACGCAGCGGAAGCCCACCGTGCCCGAACGGTCCTTGCCCGGCGCCATCAGCAGGTACTTGCCATGCTGGTCGAGCCGGTAGGCCTGCGGGAAATACCAGTGCGAGGTCTGCGGCTGGTAGCTGCTGCCGCCGCGCAGGATCGCCGCACGCGTGTGGGTGTCGATGTACTCGTCGGTCCATTGCCAGACATGGCCGATCAGGTCCTCGACCCCGAACGGCGAGGCGCCCTGCGGATGCGCGCCGACATCGGCCGGCGGCAGCAGGCGACGGCCGCGGTTGACCCGCGGTACGCAGGCGTCGTGCCAGGTGTCGCCCCAGGGATAGCGGCGGCCGTCGTGCCCTTGCGCTGCGTACTGCCACTCCCATTCGCGCGGCAGGCGCTTGCCGGCCCACTGCGCGTAGGCGCGCGCATCCTCGAGCGACACCCAGGTCACCGGCTTGTGCGCCCAGCCCGGGCGCGGCGCGCCGTCGACCCAGTGCCGCAGGAAGTTGTGCGCATCACGCGGCGCGTAGCCGCTGTCGGCCAGGAACCGCGCGAACTGCGCATTGGTCACCGGATGGCGGTCGATGTGGAACGTGGCCAGGGTCATGCGGCGGCGATGGTGCCGGCGCGGGCACGCTTCCCACGGGTACTGCACGTCCAGGCCCGCCCAGTCGAAGCCCTCGATCTCGACGCCGCCGACGCGGAACAGGAACTCGCCACCGGGAATCGTCACCATGCCCTCGGGCGCGGTGGCCTGCGGCGCGGTCGGCGCCACGTCGACGATCGCCTGCGGCAACGCCTGCCAGGCGGCCGAATGCGCACCGATCGGCGTGCGCGCCTGCGCGGCGAGCGTGGCCAGGGTCGCGTCGAGGCCCTCGGCGTCGGCGCCCGGTGCCAGCGCCAGCAGCGCGCCGAAACCACGCCCCTCCAGCGGCAGCTCGATCACCGCCTCGCCGTCGATGACGCGCGGCGCGATCGGCTGGCCGCGCCACAGATCGTAGTAGCGGGTGCCGTCGACGTGCGGCAGCGCGAGCTGCTCGCCGTCGATCGGATACTCATGCCGATTGATCAACGTCCACAGCGTGCGGTCCGCGCCCGGGAAGCGGCTGGCGAACACGCCGCGCTGCAGGCAGCGCTGGTACGGCGCCCAGTCCAGGCTCACCACCAGTTCGGGGAACGCACGGTAGATCGTTGCGATGCGCCGCAGCACCTCGGCATTGCGCGGGGTGAACTGATTCCAGATGCCCCAGATGTTCTCCCAGGCGTTGTAGCCGATGCCGTTGAAGAAGCAGTACTGCAGGTCGTGCGTGCGGTCCCGGCCCCAGCGGTTCTCGTAGTTGACCATGTGCCGCGGCTCGAGCCACTTCCACTTCGACACCGGCGGCACCGGACCGTCGGGCGCCTTCTTGCCCCAGCTCTGCACGTTCCAGATCAGCTGCTCTTCGGAACTGATCGTCGATTCGGGTTGCAGCACGACCGGTCGGCCGTGGCGCTCGCAGGCATCGAGGAACGCGCGCGGCACGCCGTTGAAGGTGTCGCCGTTGATGCCGTCGGCGCCGACCGCCGCGACGATCTCCGCCAAGCCCTCCCAGTGGCTGGTGCCCGGATCGCGGGTGCCGTGATCCCAGGGCTTGGCCGGCAGGAACACCCGCACGCCGCGGGCCTGGAACGCCTGCACTGCACGGCGCAGACCGTCGAGCCCACCGGGCAGGTCGTGCGCCAGGTCGAACTGGTTACGGTCGTCGATGCCGATGTTGGGATAGACGTACCAGATCAGCACCGAATCGATGCCGCCGAAGCGTGCGATCAGATCGTCGAGATAGCGGTCGACCGTGTATTCGGCGCGCTCGGCGTCATAGAAGTAGCGGTCCTCGACCATCATCTGCGCGTGCACGAAATTGCGCTGCGCCCACAGCAATTCCGGCCGGCGGTAGTTGGCGTCGTCGTAGCCGATCCGCACCAGATGCTCGCGGCGCCAGTCGCGCAGTTCGGCCAGCCAGTCGGCCGCGCTCTCGTTGGCGTCGATCATCCAGCCGCCGATGTCGGCGAACGGCCAGCCCGGCGCCTTGCCCGGCGTGGGCAGATAGCGGCCGGTGGTGACGTGCGAGAACTTGTACTCGCTGCGCAGCGGCGCCGGGCCGTGGTCGGCGCTGTCGGTGGCGTCGAGCGTCTCGTAGGGGGAGGCGGTCATCGGGGGATCTCGTCGAAAAAGGGGAATCAGGACGCCAGGCCGCAGCGTGCGGCCAACGCGGCGCGGCCGCGCGCGTCGCCGTCGCCGGCCAGCAGCGCCTGCACCTGTGCGCGCGCCGGTACGCTCGATTGCGCGCCGAGCGCGCTGCAGGCCAGGGCCGAAGCGGCGGCGGCATCGCGCAGCGCGGCCGGCAAGCTGTCGCCACGGGCGAGCGCGGCGACCAGCGCGCCGCAGAAGGTGTCGCCGGCGCCGGTGGTGTCCACCGCCTCGACCGGGAAAGCGGACTGCAGATGCAACGCGTCGCCCTCGCGTGCCAGGCAACCGGCGGCGCCCAAGGTCACCACCGCGCACGGCACCGGCAGGCGCGCGAGCGCGGCGGCAAGGTCGCCGGCATCGCCGACCAGCGTCGCCAGTTCGCCCTCGTTGACGACCAGCACGTCGACCAGGCGCAGCAGCGCTTCCGGCAATGCCTGCGCCGGCGCGGCATTGAGCACGACGCGCACGCCGGCCGCCTGCGCGCGCGCGGCGTAGGCGGCCACGCTGTCGAGCGGCGTCTCGAGTTGCAGCAGCAGATAGCCGACCCCGTCGAGCGCGGGCAGATCGTCCGGGGCGAGTGCGGCGTTCGCGCCCGGCGCGACGGTGATCGCGTTCTCGGCGCCATCGGCCAGGCAGATGAAGGCCACGCCGGTCGGCAGCGCGGCCTGGCGACGGATGTCCAGCGACACGCCGGCCGCACGCAGCGAGTCTTCCAGTGGGCGGGCATGCGCATCGTCGCCCAGCGCCAGCAGCATCCGGGTCGGCGCGCCGCCGGCGCGCGCGGCCGCGACCGCCTGGTTGGCGCCCTTGCCACCGGGGAAGGTGCGGAAATCCCGCCCGAGCACGGTCTCGCCGGGCGCCGGAATGTGCGCGGCGCGCACGACGAAATCGAGGTTGGCCGAACCGGCGACGAGGACCGCAGCGGCGGCCGGCGACTCACTCATGCGAAAGCCCTTGCTGGACGAGGTTGTAGAACGGCGTGGCCAGCCGCGGCAGGTCGCCTGGGACCTCGCGCGGCAGGTGCTGGGCGAGCAGGATCGCGATCGCATGCTGCGCCGGGTCGATGACGAATTGCGTCGAGGCCGCGCCCGACCAGCCGACCTGGCCCGGCGCGCCGAGACGCCCGCGCGCAGCCGGGTCGAGCTGCACCGCCAGCCCCAGACCGAAGCCTTCGGCCGGGCTGAACTGCGTATGCGGCTGCGCCAGATGGCCGAGCTGGTTACGCAGCATCGCCGCGACCGTCTCCTCGCGCAGATAGCGGCGGCCGTCGAGCGTGCCGCCGCCCAGCAGCATGCGGCACAGTCGCAGGTAGTCGGCCGCGGTCGAGTACAGCCCACCGGCGCCGCTGGTATAGGGATTGAGCGATGCGCCCGGCGTCGTCGCACTGGGACCGTCGGCCAGGCGCAGGCGGCCGTCGTCGCCCAGCGTGGTGATGTCGACCACGCGTGCGCGCGCATCGGCCGGCACCGCGAACCCGGTGTCGGGCATGCCCAGCGGCTCGAAGATGCGCGTACGCAGGAACGTGTCCAGCGATTGCCCCGATACCACCTCGACCAGCCGCGCCAGCACCTCGGTCGCCGCGCCGTCGTAGGCGAACGTCGTGCCCGGATCGTGCTGCAGCGGCAACGCTGCCAGCCGCTGCACATAACCGGCCAGATCGGGCGCACCGTGCAGGTCGGCCGCCTCGCGCAACTGCAGCGCCGGACCATCGCCGATCGCGATGCCGCTGGTGTGGGTCAACAGATGGCGGACGGTCAGCGCGCGCGCCGGCGCGCGTCGCGTGCCGTCGTCGGCGAGCACGCGCAGGTCGGCGAACTCGGGCAGATGCCGGGCGATGTCGTCGTCCAGGCCGATCCGGCCCTCGTCGCAGAGCATCAGCACCGCGACCGACACCACCGGCTTGGTCATCGAGTAGATGCGGAAGATCGCATCGGCGCGCATCGGCTTGCGTTGCGCGAGATCCAGATGGCCGGCGACATGGGTATGCGGCGACCGGCCGTCCTGCCACACCGTCGCCACGACGCCGACGTAGCCGGCATCGGCCACGGCGGCATCGAGGAATCGGTCGAGCGGCTGCCAGCGCGCGGCCTGGGGGGCGGCGTCATCGCCCCCGGCCCAGACCGGCGCAATCGCTGTCAGCAGCGCCAGTGCGGCCACCCAGGCGACACCGCGTCGCGCGCCGGCGATGGGCCGCCGCCCGGTGTCCCGCTGCCCCCGCACTTCCCGCATGACCTACGCCCCGCCCTCGTTTCGATCAGAACGCGATCGTATGGGTGAGCGACACCATGCGCCCGCGACCGGCCCAGTAGTTCTGCCAACCGGGGACCTGCGACCAGCTGAGGATGTACTGCTTGTCGAACAGGTTCTCGATGCCGAGCGTGAGCTTGCCGTAGCGGCCGGTGTCGTAGTTCACGCCGAGATCGACCAGGGTGTAGCCCTTGGTGTTCTCTTCGTAAGTGAAGGCGCGGCCGTCGTACTCGCGCACGTCGCTGCCCGACAGATGGCGGTCGAACAGCTTCGTCGCGCCCAGCGTCAGGTCGGCATCGGGGGCGAAGTTCCAGGTCACCGAGACCGCGAGCTTGTCGGGGTTGGCATCGAGCACGCCCATCGGCTTGTTGAGACCGCCGGCGCCGTAGCTGCCATCGGCCGCCTCGGCCCAGAACGCGGTCTTGCCGCGGATCCGCGAGTAGATGCCCGAGACCTTCCACTGCGGGTTGAAGCGGTACTCGCCGTTGGCCTCGAAGCCGCGGATGCGCACCGGCGCACGCGCCATCACGAAATCGTTGCTGACCGGATCGACCGACAGGGTCGAGCCGAACGGCGACTTGGAGTCGTAGTAGGACGCGCCGAACGCCGCCGAGTCGCCGCGCCAGTTGAAGCCGACTTCCTTGTTGGTGACGATGATCGGGTCCAGATCGGCAATGCGATCGACCGACTGACCCGGCACGTTGATGTTGCGCAACGGGATGCCGATGTTGGCCAGGCCGAAGCCTTCGCCGTAGGACGCGAACACCGACCAGGTGTCGGTGATGCGCCAGATCGCACCGAGGTTCTTCATCGTCTCGGTGTACTCCAGCCCGCCACCCTGCACGAACACGCTGTTGCGATACGCGGTGGTGGTGTAGCTGTCGACATGCAGCTCGCCGTCCTCGCGGCGCAGGCCGCCGCTGAGCGTCACCGGACCCACGTCCCAGGTCAGCTGCGCGTACGGCGCGACGCTGCTGTACTCCATCGGCGGCACCCACACGCGGTTGGTCAGCGCCAGCCGCTGCGCGGCCTCGTCCTCGACCACGTCGACGCCGGTGCGCAGCTGCAGCCCCGGCACGCCGAACAGCTCGCCGCGGGTCCAGCTGGTGCGCAGGCCGCGCTTCTTGGACACGATCTCCGACTGGTCGTAGATGCGCTGGCTCTCGTCGAAGTTGTCGTCGACCTTCACCAACTGACGGTCGTCGCCGTCCTCGGGCAGGTAGCGCATCGCCTGGTCGGCCCAGTAGACGTCGGCGGTGAACGTGCCGCCGAACAGGTCGCCGTGGCTGTAGTTGAGCGCGGCCTGCTGGAAGTCGTTGAACTCGGTCAGCGAGCCGGCGATCGAACCGCGCTCGGAAGTATTGGTGCTCGGGATCGGACACTCGACCGGATCGTAGCGACAGCCTTCGACCTGCTTGTAGTTGCCCTTGCCCTCGATGCGGAAGTCACTCAGGCTCAGCTGCAGACGCTGCACGCCGCCCTCGCCGAAGTTCGCGCCCAGCTTGGCGTAGAGGTTGCGCGATTCCGAATCGGCCAGCGAGCCGCTGGTGTTCATGCCGATGCGGCGGCCGTTGCCGTCATAGGAAATCCCGCGATCGATGTACGAGGCGCTGAGCAGCGCATCGAAGTCGTCGCTCTTGTAGGCGTGGTTGACGCCCAGCTTCCAGCCCGCGCTGTCGCTGCCCGACTGGGTCGAGTAGCGCGAGATCACCGTGGTCTCGTGGCCTTCGGCCGTCGGCACCTTGGAGATGTAGTTGATGATGCCGCCGGCCGCGCCGATGCCTTCCGACGCCGACGGCCCGTTGATGACCTCGATGCGCCCGACCAGGCCCATGTCGGTGAACGTGCCGTTGCGGTTGCCCTCGCGCAGCGGCGAGCCCTGCGGAATGCCGTCGAACAGGCGCAGCGCGATGCGGCCGCGCAGCGTCTCGCCCGAGTTGCTCATCGCCTGCGAGGACTCGGCGTAGCCGGGCACCGTGCGCGCCAGCACCGCGGTCGCGTCCTCGGTCAGCGCCAGCGTGTGCGCGACCTGCTCCTGCGACACCAGGCTGATCGCGCCGGGAATCTTGTCGATCGAGGTGGCCACGCGCGTGCCGGTCACGACCATGCGGTCCAGGTTCACGGCATCGCGGTCGCGGGTGCGCTCGTCGGCGTCGTCGGCCTGCTGCGCCCAGGCGGCGGCAGGCAGCAGCAGGATGCAGGCGATCGCGGCGGAAAGCGGCTTGATCATGTCGAAGTCTCTGAAGGAGTGCGTGGCGGCCGGGCGTGCCGGCAGCGGCCTGGAAGCTGTGGAACCGGCGGCGCGATGCGTCCCCCGGTGGCCAGAGAGACTAGGCGTCCGCGCAATCGCGATGCACCGCCTGAACGTATGTTCAAACCGAAGTTTTTATTGCTTACGAGGCAAGCAAATATGTGTTGCGCCGCAACATTTCTTTCACTCCGAGACCGCGCCCTCTTCGCGCGTCGGTGCCCGGGCGGCGGTGCGGCACTGCTCGCGCAGCGCGGCGACCAGCCGGCTGCGCACACTGGCGGTCGACCACACGATGCCGATGCGCCGGGGCTCGGCCGGTTCGGGCAACGGCAGCCGCGCCAGCCGCAGCCCGGCCGGCCACGGCTGCTGCCAGTCGGGCACCAGCGACACGCCCAGGCCGCGGTCGACCATGACCGCGATCGCGTTGAGCGCGTTGAGCTCGAAGCGTTCGCGCGGCACGATCCCGACCCGGCGCAGATAGTCGTCGGCCTGGCGGCCGCCCCACTGGTGGCGGTCGTAGCGGATCAGCGGTTCCTCGGCCAGCAACGCGTGCGGATCGCGATGCGCCAGGTGCTGCGGCGCGAGCACGATCAGCGGCTCCTCGCGCAGGACTTCCCAGTCGCAGGTCTTGGGCAGCGCAAACGGCGCCTGCAGCACGATCGCCGCGTCCAGGTCGCCGCGCTCGACATCGGCGTAGAGCTCGGCCGAATAGCCCGGTTTGATGAAGACGTTGATCTGCGGCAGCACATTGACCATGCGCGCCAGCACGTCGGGCAGCATGCCGGCCAGCGCGGTCGGGCAGGCGCCCAGGCGCAGCTCGCCCGACAGCGCCCGGTCGTTGGCGACGCTGCGCAGGTCGGCCACGTCGCGCAGCAGGTCGCGGGCACGCTGCAGGATCCGCGCGCCCGGCTCGGTCACGCAGACCGTGCGCCCGGCGCGGGCGATCAATGGCGCGCCCAGCTCGCGCTCGAGCGTGCGGATCTGCTGGGCGACCGCGGCCGGGGTGATGTTGAGGTAGCGCGCCGCGGCGGCCATCGACCCGCGGTCGACCACGTGCACGAAGGTGTTGAGGAACTGGGTATCCAAGGGCGCGGTCCTGGGGGACGCCGGCGGCGACGCGCCAGCCTACCCGCGCGGCGGCCGCCTGCGCCCCTGCCGAAGGGCCTGGGCGCCGGCCGCCAGGGGCCGATTCAGGCGTCGGCCTTGCGGGTATGGATGGTCAGCCCCTCAAGCGAACGTGCAGGCGGGGCGAAGAACAGGCTGGCCACGTAGCCGATCACGATGCACAGCATGATCGAGATGCCGAGGTAGAAGTACGGGTGCACCAGGTTGAACGACCAGGCCAGCAGGGTCAGCGCGATGCTGCCGCCGATGCCGATCGCCACCCCCGGCGAGTTCGCCCGTTTGGTGAACATGCCCAGCGTGTAGGCGCCGGCGAAGCCGCCGCCGAGCAGGCCGGCCAGCTCGATCGATACGTCGAACAGCGAATGGATGTCGTAGCGCGAGAGCACCAGCGCCAGGCCCATGCCGGTCAGCCCGACCACCACCGTCATCCACTCGGCGAAGCGCACGCTGCCCTTCTCGGTCGGCGCCTTGGCCAGCCGCGAATAGAAGTCCACCGACAGCAGCGTGGCGACGCTGTTGATGATGCTCGACAGCGTCGACATCGCCGCGGCGAAGATGCCGGCGATGATCAGGCCAGTCACGCCGACCGGCAGCTCGGCGGCAATGAACAACGGGAAGGTCGCATCGATCGGCAGCAGCGGGTCGAGCCGCTCGGGGTTCTGCCGGTAGTACATCCACAGCGCGGTGCCGATGCTGTAGAACACGAAGCCGCCGGGAATCATGATCGCGGCGAACACCCAGATCGAGCGGCCCGCCTCCTTGTCCGAACTGGTCGCCAGCGTGCGCTGCATCAGCACCTGGTCCTTGGGGAAGGTCAGCACCACGTCGAACACGACCAGGAAAATGAAGCCCCAGACGGTGGCCTTGGTCAGGTCGAAGCTGAAATCCAGCAGCTTGGTCTTGTGCTCGATCGCGACCGCTTCGCGCACCGTGTCCAGGTCGCTGCCCAGCGACACCAGGATGAAGCCGATCGCGAAGATCGCGCCGCCCATCTTCACGAACACCTGGACGAAATCCGTCCACACCACCGCGCGCATGCCGCCCATCGCGGTGTAGATGATCGTGAACACGCCCATGATCATGATGCTCCACACCACCGGGATGCCGGTGATCGTCGCGATCGCCAGCGCCGGCAGGAACAGGATCACGCTCAAGCGGCTGCCGACCTGCATCGCGATCGCCAGCGCGCTGGCCAGCATCCGGATCGCCGGATGGAAACGCGTCTCCAGATACGAGAACACCGACATCAGATCCAGCCGGCGCAGCAACGGCACGATCCACACCGCGACGAACATCAGGCCCAGCACCGCGATGAGATTGTTGGTCAGGTACTGCCAGTTGGTCTCGTAGGCCTTGGCCGGGATCGCGATGAAGCTGATCGAACTGGTGTTGGTCGCATACAGGCTCACGCCGGCCACCCAGAACGGAATGCTGCGCCCGCCCATGAAGAAGTCCGACTCCGATGCGGTCTGGTCCTTGAGATAGAAGTAGCCGCCGATGCCGAGCATCGCGACCAGGTAGACCACGATCACCACCCAGTCCAGCCAGTGCAGCAGATGCTTGCCCGAGCGCAGTTGCGCCGCGTGCAGGCCGCCGTCGGCCGAGGCCCAGACCAGGCCGCTGCGCCAGCCGGTGGCCAGGCGCGCCTCGCCGTCGAGCGTGGCCGGCAACACCGCCCAGGACCCGGTGATGGTGTGGAAGGTCTGCAGCGCCGGCTGCGCGCCCGGCGCCGGCCGCAACAGATAGAGCACATGCGCCTGGCCGATCGGCTGGGCGGAACCATCCACCACCGCGCCGGGCAGCGTGCCGCGGTCCTGCCAGCCTTCGGCGGGCGTCCATTGCCGGATGCGGCCGTCGACCGCGGTCAGGTACAGCGCGAACTTCTGCGCCACCAGCGACGACGGCGCGCTGCCATGCGGCCACGGCGCCTGCGCGATCCAGCCGGCACCGGGCGTGGTGCGCGACAGCGCGTAGAACCGCGCCTGACCGTCCGCGTCCAGGCCGGCGGCGTACAGCACCCCGGCCAGCACCGCCAGGCGGGCATGGGCGATCGGCTCGGGCAACGCCGGCAACGGCTGCACGACCAGTGCCCCCGACACCAACGCCAGCGTCGCCGCCTCCTGTGCCATGCCCCCATCGCCCAGCAACAGATGCGTCCCGGCGCCATCGGGCGTCGCCGCCTGCAGGCGCGTCACCGAGACCCCAGCCGGCAAGGCCATGGCCTGCCAGCGACCGTCCGCACCTTCGCCGTCCAAGCGCCACGCGCGTTGGCCCGCGATCGCCAGCGGACGCTCCCCAAGCGTCAGCAGCGCCTGCACACGTGCGCCCTCGGGCAACGCCGCCAGCGGCGTCGCATCGACCGAGGCCAGGCTTTCGGCCTGCGCCGGCAGCACGGCGAACGCAGCCAGCAGCGCGAGCAGCACCGCCAGCAGCCCGGGACGCCGGCCCACGCGGTCAGCGCGCCGCATCGCGTTCCACCTGGGCCAGCACGCGCTCGGCGCGCCTGAGATATGGCGCATCGATCATGCGGCCCTCGACCACGCAGACCGCCAAGCCCTGCGCACGCGCCGCGTCCGCCGCATCGACGATCCGGCGGGCCTGCGCCTGCGCCTGCGCGTCGACCGAGAACACCGCGTGCGCCAACGGCACCTGCCGCGGATGGATGCAGCTCTTGCCAATGAACCCCAACTGCTGCGCCATCGTCGCCTCGTGCTCGAAACCCGCATCGTCGTGGAAATCGGCGTAGGCGCCATCGCAGGCGAACACCCCCGCCTCACCCGCGGCCAGCGCCACCTGCAGCATCACCGCCTGCACGTGCGCGGCCACATCGCGCCGGATCCCCGCCGGCTCGAACAGATCGCCCAGCCCCAATTGCAGCCCGGCCACGCGCGGATGCGCGCCGGCGATCTCGGCCGCATTGCGCAGCGCGCGCGGCGTCTCGATGTTGACCAGCAGGGCGGGCGCCCGCCGGGCCGGATCGGCCGGCAACGCCGCTTCCTGCGCCTCGATGCGCGCAACCGCCGCGCATAGCGCCTGGGCCGAGTCGATCTTGGGCAGGTTGATCAGGTCCGGGGACACCGGCAGCAACGCGGACAGATCCGCCTCGAAGTCGGCGGTGTCGGGCGCATTGACCCGCACGATCGCCAGCGGCGCCGAGGCCGCACGGGCCGGGTCGCGCACCGCTTGTCTGGCCAGAAACGCAGCGACCGCGGCGCGGGCCTCGGCCTTGCGCGACGGCGCCACCGCGTCCTCCAGGTCGAACGACACCGCATCGGCGGGGCCAGCCCAGGCCTTCTCGAACAGGTCCGGACGCACGCCCGGCACGAACAGTTTGCTGCGCATCGGCCCTCCCGCAGATTGCCGCCCGAAGTGTGCGCGATGCAGACAAGCGCAAAAGTCGCTCTTGCGATCTTCAGACGATAGTTTTCGTGACGTGTCGCAGCTGGCCGCACCCTGGACGAGCCCTCCCCCGCACGCGGGGGAGGGTTGGGTGGGGGCCGTCCCTCCGCCCGCTGCCGGAATCGCCGGCGCTGCTCGCGGCGCCCTGACAGAGCCCTCCCCCGCACGCGGGGGAGGGTTGGGTGGGGGCCGCCCCTCCGCGCGTTGCCGGAATCGCCGGCGCTGCTCGCCGCGCCCTGGACGAGCCCTCCCCCGCACCGCGGGGGAGGGTTGGGTGGGGGCCGCTCCGTCCGCCCGCTGCAAGAATCGCCTAGGATCGGGATTCCCATCGCCTCCAAGAGCCTGTCGATGACGCGACTCGCCGCCGCGCTGCTGTGCGCCTGTACCGCCCTGCCCGTCGCCGCCCACGCGCAGACCGCGCAACGCCCCGAAGTCGCCCAGGCCGCGACATCGCTGCAGGCCAGCGTCGTCGACTGGCGGCGCGACATCCACCAGCATCCCGAACTCGGCAACCGCGAGACCCGCACCGCGGCCAAGGTCGCCGAGCACCTGCGCAGCCTCGGCCTCGACCCCAAGACCGGCATCGCCCACACCGGCGTGACCGCCGTGCTCAAGGGTGGCCGGCCCGGCCCGCGCATCGCGCTGCGCGCCGATATGGACGCGCTGCCGGTGACCGAGCGCACCGGCCTGCCGTTCGCCTCCACCGCGACCGCCGAGTACCGCGGCCAGACCACCGGCGTCATGCACGCCTGCGGCCACGACGCCCACACCGCGATCCTGATGGGCGTGGCCCAGGCGCTGGTGGCGATGCGCGACGAGTTGCCCGGCGAAGTGCTGTTCGTGTTCCAGCCCGCCGAGGAAGGCGCGCCGGAGGGTGAAGAAGGTGGCGCTTCGATGATGCTGGCCGAGGGCATCTTCCGCGACTTCCGCCCCGACGCGGTGTTCGGACTGCACGTGTTCTCGACCCTGCAGGCCGGGCAGATCGGCGTGCGCGGCGGCCCGCTGATGGCCGCGTCCGACCGCTTCTCGATCGACGTCATCGGCCGCCAGACCCACGGCTCAAGGCCCTGGGGCGGCATCGACCCGATCGTCGCGGCGGCCGACCTCATCGGCACCGCGCAGACCATCGTCAGCCGCCGCACCAACATCTCCACGCTGCCGGCAGTGGTCTCGTTCGGCGCGATCGACGGCGGCATCCGCTACAACATCATTCCCGACAAGGTCGAACTGGTCGGCACCATCCGCACCTTCGACGAGGACGTGCGCAAGGCGATCTTCGCCGACCTGCAGAACGTGGCCACCCACGTGGTCGCCGCGCACGGCGCCACCGTCCAGACTCGCATCCCGGCCGAGGACGGCAACCCGGTCACCGCCAACGATCCCGCGCTGACCGCCCGCCTGCTGCCCAGCCTGCAGGCCGTGGCCGGCGCCGACAACGTCGTCGACCCGTCGCTGACGATGGGCGCCGAGGACTTCTCCTATTACGCCCGCGAGGTGCCCGGCCTGTTCTTCTTCGTCGGCGCCACGCCCAAGGGCCAGGACCCGATGCGCGCCCCGAGCAACCACTCGCCCGAGTTCGACCTCGACGAATCCGCGCTCGACCTGGGCCTGCGCGCCCTGCTGCAGGTCAGCCTGGATTATCTGCACGGCGACGCGGAGGCCGGCGCATGACCGCCAGCCTGGCCATGCTGCTGCAGGACCGGCCCGACCCCGCACTGACCGCCGAGGCATTGGTCGCGCAGATGCGCGCCGACTGGCCCGACCTCGACGCCGAACGCCTGCGCGCCGAACCGCGCGATTTCGACATGCCCGACGGCCCGCTGAGCATCGACTACGGCGACGTCTCGATCCTGCTGATGCCCATCGCCGCCCCGATCGGCGACGACATCGCGCAGATCGCCGCCCACAGCCGGCTGTGGCCGAACGCCGAGCCCGCGCCGGAGGACTACGCCGCGCACACCATCGTCACCGTGATGGAATTCCCGCCCGAAGGCGCGGCACCGACGCTCGACGCCCTCGGCCGCGCCGCCCTGCTCAGCCGCGTGCTGGCCTCGGCGACCGCCCTGCTGGACACCGTGCGCGCGGTGTACTTCGGCAGCGCCAACCACATCGTGCTGCCGGCGCTGTTCCGTGAACTGGCGATGGCCCAGCTGCCCGAACCGATGCCGCTCGCCTGGGTCGCGTTCAACATCGGCGCGCGCCCCGACGGCACCATGACCGGCCACACCTTGGGCATGGACATGCTCGGGCTGATGGACATCGAGATTCCCGAGACCGACGACAGCGCCGAGGACGTGTTCGACCGGCTGACCGGCATCTGCGCCTACCTGCTCGAGCACGGCCCGGTCATCGACGACGGCGACACCCTGGGCGAAAGCGACGACGAACGCATCGTCGTCGCGCACGCCCCGTCAGCCTACGGCGACGGCCGCCAGGTGCTGCAACTGCGCAGCGAACCCACGCGCCATTGAACGCCGCGCCGGCCGGCGCGGCCCACGGCGGTAGAATCGGCGCATGTCCGATGTCCCCGCCGCGGCCGCGCCGCCCATCCCGCTCGGCCGTGAGGTCGCCTATCCGCGCCACTACGACCCGGGCCTGCTGTTCCCGATCGCACGCACCCTCGGCCGCCGCGAGATCGGCCTGGGCGACGCGCTGCCGTTCGCCGGCCACGACCGCTGGCACGCCTACGAACTGAGCTGGCTCGACGGCCGCGGCAAGCCCGTCGTCGCCACCGCGACCATTCTGGTCCCGGCCGCCTCGCCGCAGCTGGTGGAGTCCAAGTCGCTCAAGCTCTACCTCAACTCGCTCAACCACACCCGCTTCGACACCCCCGAAGCGGTGCGTGCGCGCATCGCCGCCGACCTGTCGCAGGCCGCCGGCGCCGAGGTCACGGTCGCCTTCGGCCTGCCGCCGATGGCGGACGACGCCGCGCAGGGCACCTCGATCGACGTCCTGGACATCGAGATCGCCCACTACGGCCCGCCCGATGCCGCGCTGCTGCACGCAGACGCCGACGAGATCGTCGAGGAACGGCTGACCTCCGCGCTGCTCAAGTCCAACTGCCCGGTCACCGGCCAGCCCGACTGGGCCAGCCTGCACATCGCCTACCGCGGCCCGCGCATCGCCCGCGACGCGCTGCTGCGCTACTTGGTCTCGTTCCGCGACCACGCCGAGTTCCACGAGCAATGCGTGGAGCGGATCTTCGTGGACCTCGTCGCCCGCTGCGCCCCGCTCGAGCTGTCGGTCGAAGCGCGCTACACCCGCCGCGGCGGCCTGGACATCAACCCCTGGCGCGCAACCCCCGGCCTCGCCCCGCCGACGAGGCTGCGCGACGCCCGCCAGTAGCCCCGGCGCGCGATGGATTCTTAACGCGGCAGATGGGAGGCTGACGGCCTCCCGCCCTTGGAGGCTGCCGCGATGTCCCCGTCCAGGCCCCCGGGCCACGATGCTCCCGACTTCTCCCGCGTCACCGGCGGCGTGCGCAGCGCGGCCGACGACGACGCCCAGGCCGGCGCGCCCGCACCCGTGCGCACCCATGTCGTGCGCAAGGGCGATACGCTGTCGACCATCGCCGAACAGGTCTACGGCCGCGCCAGCCGCTGGCAGGAGATCTACGCCGCCAACCGCGACGTGCTCGACGACCCCGACCGCATCCAGCCCGGTCAGGTGCTGCAGTTGCCCGCGGACTGAAGCACGGCCCGCGCCCTTCCCTTTACCGGAGTGCCCATGACCCGTCCCGTCGTTCCCGCCGCCATGACCGTCGCGATGCTGAGCACCGTGCTGCTCGCCGCCTGCAACCGCGACGCGACCGCCCCCGTGGTGCCTGCGCCCCAGGCCCCGGCCCCCGAGGCCCCGGCCGCGCCCGAGCCGCCGGCGCCCGCGCGCGTGACCAGCGTCGAACTGGGCAATGCCGTCGACGGCGACAACCGCGTCGCCGCGCCGGCCTCGGAGTTCGCGCCGACCGACACCATCTACGCCTCGGTCGGCGTCGACGGCGAGAGCGCCGCCAAGCTCACCGCGCGCTGGACCTACGGCGAAGGCCAGCTGGTCCGCAACACCGACACCGACATCGTGGCCGGCCCCGATGTCATCGCATTCGACATCCAGCACCCCGATGGCTGGCCGACCGGCACCTACAAGCTCGAAGTGCTGCTGGACGGCACGGTGGTGGAGACGCGGGAGTTCGCGGTGCGCTGAGCGCCGCTACGGACTGAATGACGAAGCGCCGGGCTTGTCCGGCGCTTCTATGTTGGCGCCCGACCAACACTGCCATTGGCCCCGTCGGCCCTCATCCGAGGCCATTGCAAGCAAGGCGGCCAGTTCAGAATCCTCATGTTCGTGAGGATTCCTTCGCAGCACGCCGAAGTTTGCATGGAATCCTCACGATCATGCGGATTACGGGGCGACGTCACGGCAACGCCGCCCGCAGACGCGCGGCCAGCGCGATGCGGGCCTCGGGCGTGTAACGGGCTTTCGGCCCTGCGTGCAATTCGTCGTTCGTGTAACGCGGAAAGACATGCAGGTGGTAATGCCACACATCCTGATTACCGGCCGGCCCGTTGTGCTGGCGCGTCGAGATGCCCTCGCAGCCGAAGGCGCTGCGCATCGCGGTGGCCAGCCGGCGCGTGGCACGGAAAACGTCGACGCCCAGGGCGTCCGGCATATCCAGCACGTTCTCGTAGTGCGCGCGCGGGATCACCAGGCAATTGCCCTGGATCCCGGCGTAGTGATGTGTCGGCACGAGCGCGAACACGTGTGCATCCACCAACACGACCGCCGACGCCAATGCGGGCGACGGCAGCGTGTTGGCGATGCCGCAGAACGGGCAGTCGTAACCCGGTGGCGCGTGCTTCATCAACGCGGACGCTCTCGATCGACGGCCGGCCGATACTGGATTGCGCGCTGACGGCCCGTCAACCGCGCACCCGCCTGTCCCGGGCGCACGCGCCGCGTGCGGTCGCTAACGCACGTCGTTGCCCTGCGCTTCTTTCTCCAGGCCGGTCAGGCGTGCCTTCTCCAGGCTCAGGGCGATGCCTGCGTTCCGGCCGGCCAACGTGACCACGCGCAACTCCGCCGCCGTGCCCAACACCATCGACGCCTCGGACACATCCAGCCCATAGTCCTGCGCCAGCCACTGGATCATGGCCGCCGTGGCCGCGCGGACGGCCTCGTCCAGAGACGACGCCTGCCCGATCACACTGATGTGCGTCGCATCCTCCACCCGAGGCGCCGCCAACGCGCGGCCCGGCAACACCCCGACACTGAACTCGACATCGAGCGACGTCTCCAGGGCCCATTGCGTCGTCTCGCCATCACCCTGCAAGGCATGGCCATCGCCCAGATACAGCAGGGCGCCCGGCTGGTAGACCGGCAAGTAGACCGTCGCGCCTTCGACGATCCGGTTGAAGTCCATGTTACCGCCCCAGCGGCCGGTATCGCCGGTGGACGGCGCGCCGAATCCGAAATCCGGAGCGACCGCCAAGCCGCCGAGCATCGGCTTGACCGGCACGACGTAGGACCGCAGGCGCTCAGGCGGATCGTCCAGGCGCGCCGTGCCCGCCTCGCGATCCAGACGCCAGCGCACCCGCTGGCCGAGCCCGGCCGTGCGCGATGCGATGCCGAGCGACGTCGCCCGTGGCGTCAGTCCATCCAGGCTGTCGGCGGTGTCGCGATTGAGCCGCAGCCGCACGATGCGCACCGCCAGCACGTCCCCGGCTTTCGCGCCCGCGACGAAGAACGGGCCGGTGTGCGGATTGCCATACAGCGCCACCACCTTGCCGTCGGCGTCCACGCCGCCCGAATCGACCGTGCGGGTCGCCACCACATCACCGGGCTGGATCACCAGCACCGGGGCGCGCGCGGCACCGAAGGCATTCGCGTAGCCCGTCGGCTCGTACACCCGGCGCGTGGGCGGGCCCGACGGCAGCGCCAGCCGCAACCCGGTGACGGCATGCCGCACGCGCGGGCCCTGGTTGCTGGTATCGGGATAATCCGCCCACCCCGTCAGCCGATCGCCGGACACCTCCGCCTCGAAGCGATACGCCACATCGTGGCTGTCGATGGCAGAGACGTTGAGGTGCATGCCGTGCCGCGCGCCGCGCACGCGCCAGCCATCCAGATCGCCGGACACCTCGGGGCCGGACGACTGCAGGGTCAGCAGCTTGTGTTCGGCATTGCCCCAGCGGTCGATGGAGAGCAGCCAAGTGTCCTGCGCCGCGGCAGGCAGCGCCGCCAGAACCAGCAGAAGAGCCCACAGACCATGTCGCATCGCCTCACCCTCACAAGGTGCGATGCCGGGACGGCGCGCATGCGACACGCTAGAGGCGCCGGCGTGGCGGCTGACAGTGACACAAGTCACGGCCAGCGCCCAGCGCATCGGTCATGAGGACGGCGACAACGCCCACGTCGCGGCATGCACCGCATGCAGATGCGTCGTATCGAACAACGGCACCTGCGGCACGTGCTGCGGTTCGACCAGCAACGAAATCTCGGTGCAGCCGAGAATGACGGCCTGCGCACCCTCGGCCACCAGGCGATCGATGATCGCGAGATAAGCCGCGCGCGATGCGTCCAGTACGCGGCCCAGGCACAACTCGTCGTAGATCACGCGATGCACCACCTCACGATCGTCAGGCGCCGGCGTCAGCACCTGCAAGCCATGCCGATCCTCCAGTCGCGCGCGATAGAAATCCTGCTCCATCGTGAAACGCGTACCCAGCAACCCGACACGGCTCAGCCCCTGCGCCTTGATCGCCTCGGCCGTCGGATCGGCGATGTGCAGCAATGGAATCTCGACCGCCGACTCGATGTGTCCGGCCACCTTGTGCATGGTGTTGGTGCATAAGACCAGGCCGTCCGCACCGGCCGCTTGCAGACGCCGCGCCGCGTCCGCCAGCAGCGCACCCGCGGCCTCCCACTGCCCCGCATGCTGCAACCGCTCGACCTCGTGGAAGTCGACGCTGAACAACACGATCCGGGCCGAATGCAGACCACCCAACCGCTGCTTGATGGTCTCGTTGATTGTGCGGTAGTAGGGAATCGTGGATTCCCAGCTCATGCCGCCGAGCAGACCGAGTGTTCTCATGGCGGTCCTCGTTGCGTGGCGCGGCGGAGCCGCCATGTGCGCGTCGATGATAGGGCAGCCGGGGGCGCGTTGACCTTCGACGGCGCCAGTAGTTGCCCTGCAATGTGCGCGGGCAGCTGTAGGACCACGGTACTATCACCGCAAGAATCTACTACACCGTTCAGCTCAGCCATTGGACGACCGGGCACGTCCGTTATCGACCCAAAGCGAACATCCCGTGATTTACGGCGACTACAGTAGGGCCATTGCAGCAAGGGCGCGGATACCTCTGTTTCAGGCGAGGTCGTTGAGCGTATTCGAGTACACCAATTCACCTAGGTTAGCGCTCCAGCCGCCAGCATGCTGGAGCAAACTTTGACGGGCGGTCACCTTGAGATTCGTGAGATCAGGTGCCGGTGCGTGCTGGGTAATAGCGTTCCCCAATCCAACGTAGGCGCGGCGGTGGCGCACGCCAAATTCGGCGAGTAATCGGGCGGCAGCATTCGGTGCGCCGAAGCGCAGCTGCTGCGTGAAGTTCGATACTCCGGTCGCGAGTTCCAGACCATCGGCTTGCATTAGGCGCGCCAACAGACTCAAGCCTTGTTCGACCAGCATTTGCAGAGTGAACGAGACCGAGCGTGCGTGAGCGGCCAGCAAGTTGTCCATGTTCATCTGGACGGCCCCCGCGATTTCGAGGAATGACTGTCCGCCCATCCAGCGTCGGATGATCTCGAAGAAACGCGCCTTCTCCGCGTCTGCCTGGCCCGCCTCCAGACGGAACCCTTGCTCCACCGCGCTACGCAGCTCGGCATGTGTCCACGCCCACTCCAGGATGACGTTGCGCAAGCCGTCGTCGAGCGTATCGACGGGATCCACCCAGTTCGGCCGCATGGGCCACAATCGAGCTGAGACCGAGGCCAACATGCGCACCTTGGCGCCCGCATCGCGCACCCAGGCCAATTTCCCCGTCGGTCTGAGGCCAATCAATCGTTGGGCGCGAAGTGCGAAAACTTCACGAAGCAATTCCCGCTGCCGGGGTTCGAGCTGCCGTGCCGCGAAGGTCTGCTCGGCGAGCTCTCGCGCACGCGCGACGAAAGCATCTTCTCCGATCTCTTCTGAGATCAGATCGATCAATGTGGAGTCCACGCCGTCCACGACGGGATAGACAGCTCCCTCGGTCTCGAGGAATTCGTTGTTGAGCGCTATCGCGGTGCCTGCCAGGTATTCGGCCAAAGCTCGGACCAGGCTCACCAAGGAGCCGGTTACGGGCTCGCCTTGGCTGTGCTGCGCGACGGGGGATATCAATCCCCACTGGCCCGAATTGGCGCAGATCACGAGGCCTTTAGTATTGGCGCCGGCGCGCCCGGCACGGCCGACCAGGTTCTTGATGTCTCGCTCTAGCATTGCCACAGGCGGCCCTCCCGCGGTCCGACGTTGGACTGAGTACAGGACCAGGGTTCGAATCGGAAGATTCACACCCTCTGCCAGAGTGCTGGTGCAGATCACCAGTTGCACCCCATCCTCGCGTATCAACGCCTCTAAAACTTCGCGGGTTTCCTGCGGGATGTCGCCGTGGTGGAGCACTGCGCCGTGACGCACGGCCTGAGTGCCGATCCAGTCGGGGCCGTACTCCTTTTCTAGGTAGGCAAGACATGGTGTGACGAGCGCGACATTGGTGTAGTCCGCCGGTGCCGGCAACGACAGCGGAAGCGACAACTGTTCGACCAGTTCTCTGGCGAGGCCCTCGGCGCCTTGGTCACCGCGCTTGTTGGCGGCAAATATCGCGGTAGTCCCCATGGGCAGGACTTTGCGCGCCGCCGCGACCGCCTGTGTCTTTACAGAGGCAAACCCGTAGGTGTTTCGGCGAAGCGTTAGCGCATTGATGAAGGAAAAGCTGTCGCGATTTAGAAATCCGTCCAGAATGACGCGTCGCTCCGGCGCCTCATGCGGATGCATAGCTAGGTTGATCGACATATTCGCGCCGGCACCCCGTCGCTGGAGCACGGCGAATTCGGCGACTGCAGGTCGATAGCTGCTGCGAATCACAGTCTCGTCGGTGCCACCGAGCCACGCGTTGATCTCCTCGATGTTCGGTACGATCGCCGAAACGAACACGAATCGTGGCGGTGCTCCGGCGCGAGACTTCATCCGCGCCAGCAGCAACTCGAGTCCGATTCCTCGCGCATCCCCGTCCAGCAGGTGGCCTTCGTCGCAGATTACCAACGAGATGCGCTGAGCAAAGGCGGAATCGGCGGTCAAGATTCCCGACAAGGTCTCCGGCGTGGCCACCATGGCGCGGATCTGGTCGAGACCGCTAGCCTCATCACCGGTCGGGACCGTTCCGCCGTACGCACACCGCGCGCGTACGCCCATGGCATTCAGCCGTGCGACCAGACTTCCCTTAAGTTCCGAAGCGAGGGAGCGCAGGGGCACCAACAACACGGCGACGTCCTGAGGACGCGCGCCTAGATGCCAGTAAAGCAACGTCTCGCACAACGTCGTCTTGCCTGCGCCGGTCGGCATCTGCAGTGCGTAGCTGTCAGCGTTCGTCAATAGTCCACCGCGGATCGCCTGAATCTGCGAGGGGAAGAACTCCCAGCTAGAGGGGCGGCGATCCACAAGCGACCGAACCAGCGGCGTCCAGAACTGATGTGCGCCATCGTTCAGCACAGCACGCACATTGGTTTGCTGGAATCGTACGAGCAATCGTGTCATCAGGCGGGCCACTATCCACGCCTCGGGCCCGTCCACCAACGCGACTGCCTCGTGCTCACGCGCCTCAGCAACCCTTGCCGCAATTTGATCCATGGCTCCAGACTTCACTGCCTCCTGAAGGTTCTGTGCAAACGCGGACTGCAAGGCATCCGGGCGTGCCAGGAAGTCATAACACGCAGCGCGCAAGCTGGCCGTATCGGCCGGCCGCTCCGAGCGTCGCATTGCCAGACACGCCGACGCCGGGAAGTCGCCGAAGTAGAAGGAGGCCGAAGCGAATAGCGCCGCGTCTTCGCCTGATATGCCACGCTCCCGCAACTGATCCGGTGTCATCTCTGCCGAGAACTGCAAGAAGGCGTTCCCCAACTGTGCCCAGTCCGCAGGCACAACCTCGGGCTGGTGAAGGTTGGCAAACAATTCCCCTACCAGTGAGATGTAGTAGTCGTCCAGTCGATGATCGATCGGCCCGAGGTCAATCGGAAGTTCGGCAAACCGGAAGTAGCGTAGGTGTCGTACGGTATCGGCGTTGTTGATCCACCGCTGGAGTGACGGTCGCATTGTCAGGCCGACGCGTGGGCGGCTTCAAACGCAGCCGTGTAAGTGCCCTTCAAATCCGGCACGGCGATAACAACGAGGGTGAATTCCGGATCAGCGGCCGCGGGCGCAGCGAGCAACTCGTTTTCAAGCAGCGAATTGCAGATCACCGCCACGGCGCGAAAACGCTTGACCATCGGCAGATGGTCTACCGCGTTAATGAAGCGATTAAGCATCGGAATGTCCACGTCGCCGAGATCCGTCGTCATGGCACGCTCGCGCAACCAGACCAACGTGCTCCCCAGACGGCTGGTGCGATCCTTCTTGCAGTCAGTGATTGCACCTTCGATAGGTGTTGTGTCCCCGCGAGTGGCCTTCGCTTTCACTTCGGAACACAAAATGGCGTCCTGATCGCTCGGTTCGGGGTGGTTAGGCATGATGAAATGCACGACGTCGGACTTGGGCGCGGGCTTTGTGCGATCCTGCTTGAGGCGCCACTTCTTTGGACCGATAGCTTCTATCGGCAGCGCTTGTGTCGCTTGGTAGAAGTAGCCAAGCACCTCGCCGAAATCACCGGACATCGTTGACCCGGCATCAGGCATCCGCGATGCGCAGACCTCGGCACGAGGCAGGTTATGTCGCTGTGCGGCTGCATTGAGCTCGGCGTCGGTAATGTAGCAGCGCCGTAAGGGCTCCCCAATCCGTGCTGCTAGCAGCGCGAGATTCTCGGGAGTTACGCGAATGAGAACATATGGATGGTCGTGCTCGTGCGCGAACCAAGGCACCGCATCCACGAAGTCAATCCCGAGATCATCCATGGCGCTGACTCCCCTCTACTAATCAACGGGCGTGCGATCAGTTCCCGCAAGAGCCGTCCAGTCACTACGTTCGGACGGTGGCTTTAGTTTGCCAGACTTTTATGGGACGTGGAGTAACGGCGGAAGCCTAGCCGCGCTCAAGGGCAGGTCGCTTGTTATGGATTCTAGCCCCAAGCGCCTATTTCCGCTTTTGCCGAAAGCGGCCAAACCGCTTGACAACCACTCAACACCCTCGCACACTCGACCACGGAGCCTAGAAACTCCTCTACGAGCGGTACCCACCTCCGACAAACCGGTGGGTTTTTTGTGTCCGAATCTTTCGGCCACAACCGACGTGTTGCCTGCGTCGGGAGGGCGGCTAATACAACACCCTTCGGGGGAATACGCCCGCCGGCTCGTAGCGGTTTCTAGCCTCCCGACTTCCCGTCGCCATCTTCGGTGGCGGGTCACTTCGATGGACTGAAGGAGGCAACATCATGTCGAACCACGACACGCACGACACCGAGCGGGCTGGCTACTTTCTGCCGGAGGATGACCGCACGCGGCTGGCGAAGCTGCGCGACCACATGGAGTTTCTGTCGCGTCTGGCGGAGCCGCGCACGCGAGATGAGGAACTGGACGACCCGCCCGAAGTCAGCCACGGCGAACTCGCCACGTGCCTGGCCATGTTGGCCGAGCAAGCCGAACTGGTGCTGGAGGCCATGGCGTGGCGGCCGCGTCCGGACGCACCGTCCAAGCGACGTGCCGCAGCGCCGACCGACGACGCTGACACGCCACCGGACGAGCCTGCGGCCGATCCAGAGGCCACGCCGTATGCGACGCCCTACGCCACGACGGATTCGCCGGCGCGTGCCATCGACGTCCCGGAGGCGTACGTCTTCGGCGTCACCATCGACCAAGCCGATGCCCTCGACCGGCTGGTGCAAACGCTGATGGCGCATGGCGACGTGCTGGCATCGGGCCATGAGGACGATCTGGCCGATGCCACGGTGCCGACGCTGGGGTTGGCGATCTCGGAGGGCGCGGATGCCGTCCGGGAAATTCTCGAACAGGTGCAGGATCAGTTGATCGAGCGCAGCGCCAAGCGGCATGGCGGCGTGCACGAGGATCGGCCGGCGTACGGCGCCGCATCGCCTGCGATTCAAGCTCTGCACTGATCGGCTGACGGGCCGGGCCCGCCGCTGCGCTGCTGCGCAGCGGCGGGCCCGCTCCCGTTTTCGCTACCTTTGCGCTGTTACGAGCGCACGTTCGTCATGGAGGATTCCCATGTATCGCCAAACCGACACCCTCGACATGTCCGTCAGCGGATCCCGAGCCGGCACGCCCTCATCGCCTACCGATACGGGCACCCCACGTCATTTCGGTCACGACCACCCCGCCCGGCCCCGTCGTCCGCGCCGACCACGACGCTGCACGGTGAGCTACCACCACTACGCGACGCACGATCGCTACCGGGGCGACGACGAGGTGCCCTATCTACGCTTGAGCGGGCTTTGGCTTGACGCACTGGGCTTCAACGTCGGCACGCGTCTGCGGATCACGGCCGGCAAGGGCGTGTTGATGCTGACGGCCGATGGTGCGGAGACCTGACATGCGCCGTCACCGCGAGATCCATGACATCACCCTCGGCTTGGAGACGAGGGTTTGGACAGCTTGACCCTTCATGACCTGGACGACGACATGCTCGCGCGTCTGCGCATCCTGGCAAGGCAGCACGGCCATTCGATGGAAGACGAGGCCCGGCGCATCTTGATCGATGCGCTGTGCCCCGATACCGAATCAGCCGCCGGCCCTGGTCCGGACGACGAGATCGGATTGTCAACGGCGTCATAGGGCAGCAGGCATCAGTCTTCTGAATCCACCTGTGCCTTCTCGGCTTGCGCAATTGACGCCTCCAGGCGCTGTAACCGAGCGCGGGCTGCCTCCACGTTGGGTGCAGGTTTCAGCGTTGCTCGCATCATCAGCGCTGCAAATGCCGAGGCGCTACCGACAAGCAAGAGCATGAAGCCCCGCATGGACACCACAAGCCAAAAGGCACCTTCGGAAGGCCCAGCGTGTCGGCAATCGATCGTCGACATGCGTGCGCATTCGACGACGAACCCTTGATTGATGATCTGGCCGAGCGAAATCAGCAGCCAGATTGAGGCTCCGCCTCCCAACAGCAAAGCGAACGAAAGCAGCCCACGCATAACGCGTCGGCCGCGCTTGGTGGCCTGAAGAAGCGCATCGAGTTCTTGTGTCTGCCGCGCATGCCGGTGCTTGAGGCCTT
Organism: Luteimonas sp. gir; assembly: GCF_037198055.1. NCBI lineage: Bacteria > Pseudomonadati > Pseudomonadota > Gammaproteobacteria > Lysobacterales > Lysobacteraceae > Luteimonas > Luteimonas sp. gir. The sequence goes on along the minus strand of NZ_JBBAXQ010000001.1, from coordinate 507,483 downwards.
CCAACACGCGTGCAGATGGGTCTGATTTGGCAGTCACTGAGATTGATCAAACCATTACGTTGGTCAGAGCCATCAGCGACCGCGCTGGGCGGCTCTTACTGGCGTGCAGGATACCATTCGACAACGCGCAACCAAACGTGCTCAAACCTGAGACGCGCATTACCAGCGAGTGGATTCTGGTACGCCAGGGACCACGCAGTGAGAGCCTAGGTAGCGTGCGTGATCTCAGTCGTACTTCCGTTGACCGGTTCGTCTAGCGGGAGGGCGGCCACATTACTTACTCCTTCGGTAGCGACACTGCGCTGGAGGAAGCATGGGATCTTTTCGAGAGCTGGAATTTCGGCAGCGTTTTCTGAGCTGCCTGTGCGGCAGCGAGCTTTCGGGAGCCACCGCTGCGAGTGATACGACATTTCTGAGCTGCCTGTGCGGCAGCGAGCACGCCGCTTCTGCTCGGCCGGGCGCCAGTGCGTTTCTGAGCTGCCTGTGCGGCAGCGAGCCGCGGCGCCACGCTGCTCAAGTCGGGCCTCGCTTTCTGAGCTGCCTGTGCGGCAGCGAGCATGACCTACCTCGCCAAGAACATCTGCCACCTTTTCTGAGCTGCCTGTGCGGCAGCGAGCGGGACACGCCGGCTCGTTCGAGCAACGCCCGGATTTCTGAGCTGCCTGTGCGGCAGCGAGCTGTATGCGTGATCGAGCACTGACCGGCCCTTGTTTCTGAACTGCCTGTGCGGCAGCGAGCTCACAACGCCGTATCTCCCACCATTGTGGACTTCTTCTGAGCTGCCTGTGCGGCAGCGAGCGCAGCGGCCACGTTGCCAGCGGCACCGGCCCATTTCTGAGCTGCCTGTGCGGCAGCGAGCGGCGAGCATGGCATCCCAGATTCGACGTTCGCTTTCTAGCGAGCAGGCCGGCGACGTCGCGCGCACGCTGCTCGAGTTTCTGAGCTGCCTGTGCGGCAGCGAGCTTGGCTGCACTCGCCGGCCGCCTGCGCGGCGATTTCTGAGCTGCCTGTGCGGCAGCGAGCGTCATCGCCCTGTCGATCGCCGCCCGCTTGTCTTTCTGAGCTGCCTGTGCGGCAGCGAGCTAGAGCCGGGTTTCGTCTATCGTCTCGTCTCCTTTCTGAGCTGCCTGTGCGGCAGCGAGCGCCGTGACCGTGCCCCGTGTCGCTCTGCGTCGTTTCTGAGCTGCCTGTGCGGCAGCGAGCGATTCGACAACGGCGGCCGATTTGAGCTTTACTTTCTGAGCTGCCTGTGCGGCAGCGAGCACGATCCTGCGCCTCGAGCGCGACGGCCTGGTTTTCTGAGCTGCCTGTGCGGCAGCGAGCGCGGTTCGCCAGGTGCGAGGCGTCCGGCGAATTTTCTGAGCTGCCTGTGCGGCAGCGAGCGGGCTTCAGGGCGGTGCCCCAGCCTTCCCACTTTTCTGAGCTGCCTGTGCGGCAGCGAGCGCACCTGGTCGGCCATGACGCAACCGGGGACCTTTCTGAGCTGCCTGTGCGGCAGCGAGCACTTTGCGCACCGACTTGCATGGCTCTACGTCTTTCTGAGCTGCCTGTGCGGCAGCGAGCATCGCGGACCGTGCATCTGCGGCGCGCTGCTCTTTCTGAGCTGCCTGTGCGGCAGCGAGCGTGCAGTGCATCGACCTCGGCAACTGCGAGAATTTCTGAGCTGCCTGTGCGGCAGCGAGCAGCGTGGTCGCGCCGCCCTCGCCCGCGTGCAGTTTCTGAGCTGCCTGTGCGGCAGCGAGCACGACCGTGGCGCGCGCCGGCGCGGCCTTCTTTTTCTGAGCTGCCTGTGCGGCAGCGAGCTCCTCCGCCATGTCCCTCACCGCTCTCTTGCTTTTCTGAGCTGCCTGTGCGGCAGCGAGCGCCCTAGCGCATTGGAAACAGTGCGCTAGATCTTTCTGAGCTGCCTGTGCGGCAGCGAGCGCCCGGAGGCCGGCCCCTTTGGGTTACGGGGTTTTCTGAGCTGCCTGTGCGGCAGCGAGCGAAACGGGCGCCCTTCTTGCGCGGCTTGCCGTTTTCTGAGCTGCCTGTGCGGCAGCGAGCAACGGCTCGGCCTTCGTCGCGTCCAGCCTCACTTTCTGAGCTGCCTGTGCGGCAGCGAGCACCTCCGGCGGCTGCATGAGTTCCTCCTATGATTTCTGAGCTGCCTGTGCGGCAGCGAGCCGATGCAGCAGTTGAGCATCACCTTCGAGAAGTTTCTGAGCTGCCTGTGCAGCAGCGAGCACTTCCTCCGCCTGATTTCCCTTGTCGCTCATTTTCTGAGCTGCCTGTGCGGCAGCGAGCGCCCGGCGCTTGTCCAAGCTGCTGGCGTAGTATTTCTGAGCTGCCTGTGCGGCAGCGAGCGGGGAAATCACTGCTGCGGTCGCCCGGACATCTTTCTGAGCTGCCTGTGCGGCAGCGAGCAGACGCATTTTCCTCTTAGCTACTCCATTTTATTTCTGAGCTGCCTGTTCGGCAGCGAGCAAGCGCGGCGACGCGACGACGGCAGGCGGCGATTTCTGAGCTGCCTGTGCGGCAGCGAGCGACGAGCTTCAACGCGCAATCGGATTCCTGGTTTTCTGAGCTGCCTGTGCGGCAGCGAGCGAACTTTCGAATGCTCACGGTGAATTCCTGCCTTTCTGAGCTGCCTGTGCGGCAGCGAGCATTGAGCATCAACTGCTCTTGCAGCTTATTGATTTCTGAGCTGCCTGTGCGGCAGCGAGCGGCGCGGGGCGTCCGGGTCGTCGACGCGGTAATTTCTGAGCTGCCTGTGCGGCAGCGAGCGGCGATCTGCGTGGTGATCGGCTCGGCCCCCTTTTCTGAGCTGCCTGTGCGGCAGCGAGCGGTGCGCGCCGCCTGCACGGGCTTGACGTTGTTTTCTGAGCTGCCTGTGCGGCAGCGAGCGCGCCGATCACGACGCACAGCACGACGATCGATTTCTGAGCTGCCTGTGCGGCAGCGAGCACACATGCGCGCATCAACCTTCAGCCGGGAATTTTCTGAGCTGCCTGTGCGGCAGCGAGCGGCATCGTCGTCGGGCAACTGGTGGCTTTGGCTTTCTGAGCTGCCTGTGCGGCAGCGAGCTCCGCCGGCGCCTGCGGCTCGTCCGGCACGTATTTCTGAGCTGCCTGTGCGGCAGCGAGCGCAGATATACGATCTTTGCGTCACGTCGAGCATTTCTGAGCTGCCTGTGCGGCAGCGAGCAGCACGTCCGCCCAAGGCGCGGCGCGGAACGTTTTCTGAGCTGCCTGTGCGGCAGCGAGCACTCCCGGCGGTTGCCCGCTCGACCATCTGCATTTCTGAGCTGCCTGTGCGGCAGCGAGCGTACTGCGGTCGGCAATCTCGTTGAGACCGTTTTTCTGAGCTGCCTGTGCGGCAGCGAGCTGGGGGCAGTCCGCCGGCATCGGCGAGCCGCATTTCTGAGCTGCCTGTGCGGCAGCGAGCGCCAAGCAGGTCCGACGGCTCGACCCGGTGCATTTCTGAGCTGCCTGTGCGGCAGCGAGCAAGAGCGATCCGCTGTTTCAGGACTTCGCCAATTTCTGAGCTGCCTGTGCGGCAGCGAGCGAACCGCTGTGGGCGTGCGCTCTGCACGGTCATTTTCTGAGCTGCCTGTGCGGCAGCGAGCGGGTTCATGGCGGCCCGCACCAAAGAGCAGCATTTCTGAGCTGCCTGTGCGGCAGCGAGCTCGTGCTGTCTGCGGCCCTGTCCGTCGTGTTCTTTCTGAGCTGCCTGTGCGGCAGCGAGCTCCATATCCCCGCGTCGCCAACGACAGCACCATTTCTGAGCTGCCTGTGCGGCAGCGAGCCCCGTCACCCCACCCGCCGGCGCCCCCGTCGATTTCTGAGCTGCCTGTGCGGCAGCGAGCGTCACCACTGACCTGACCCGCCACCTGGCGCATTTCTGAGCTGCCTGTGCGGCAGCGAGCGGCCGCGTTCTGCGCGCCGAGCATGGCCTTGCTTTCTGAGCTGCCTGTGCGGCAGCGAGCAACTGTCCCAGGGTCTCGGGGTCTGCCTCCAGTTTCTGAGCTGCCTGTGCGGCAGCGAGCTGATCGGGCTGGCGACATTGACCGCTTGCGGTTTTCTGAGCTGCCTGTGCGGCAGCGAGCCCGGCTGGTCATGTGCTGCGGCCAGCGCGTGCATTTCTGAGCTGCCTGTGCGGCAGCGAGCGTTGGATGATTTCTCGCGGCCCTTCCGTCGCTTTTCTGAGCTGCCTGTGCGGCAGCGAGCTGGGCATCGCCGTCATGGTGCTGTTCCTGTACTTTCTGAGCTGCCTGTGCGGCAGCGAGCGAGCGGATGGGGCCGGAAGCCACCCTCGCGGATTTCTGAGCTGCCTGTGCGGCAGCGAGCGAACGCGCCGGCGCTCGCCTGGTCTTCAACCTTTTCTGAGCTGCCTGTGCGGCAGCGAGCACCATCAACACCCGCGCAGCCTGCATCCGTCCTTTCTGAGCTGCCTGTGCGGCAGCGAGCAGCGTCGTAGTTTTCTTTCGCGCCAACGATCTTTTCTGAGCTGCCTGTGCGGCAGCGAGCGCCGATAGCTCGACGAGACGTTGAACGAGATTTTTCTGAGCTGCCTGTGCGGCAGCGAGCATGAACGGAAATGGTGTGTCATGACTGTGTAGTTTCTGAGCTGCCTGTGCGGCAGCGAGCGTGGTTGGCGCGCATGCCGTTGCCGCGGAACTTTTCTGAGCTGCCTGTGCGGCAGCGAGCCTGCTCAAGACGATAGGACGCCTTGCGCCTAGTTTCTGAGCTGCCTGTGCGGCAGCGAGCCAGGCCGCTCGGCGAAGGCCAATGGCGTGATCTTTCTGAGCTGCCTGTGCGGCAGCGAGCCGCACGGGCGATGTCAGCCCCGTGCACTACCTTTTCTGAGCTGCCTGTGCGGCAGCGAGCGCGCCGTTGAGCGCGACGGCGATGGCTACCGCTTTCTGAGCTGCCTGTGCGGCAGCGAGCGCACGCGTCAGGATGTTGTGCGCTTCCTTCGCTTTCTGAGCTGCCTGTGCGGCAGCGAGCGTGACGCGCTGCGCGCTGCAGCTGGCGCCGCTTTTCTGAGCTGCCTGTGCGGCAGCGAGCCGAGAGGCCGGGCTGAAACTGTCCGCTTACAATTTCTGAGCTGCCTGTGCGGCAGCGAGCGGCTTGATCGAGCAACGCCCGGAGGTATTCCGTTTCTGAGCTGCCTGTGCGGCAGCGAGCGAATCCTTGTGATATCCAACGCGGAGCTGATTTTTCTGAGCTGCCTGTGCGGCAGCGAGCGGAAACTTTGACGGTATCGGCTTCGTACTCACTTTCTGAGCTGCCTGTGCGGCAGCGAGCCTATCTCGTACACTCGCTCGTCAGTTCCGGACTTTCTGAGCTGCCTGTGCGGCAGCGAGCGTCTGGATCGCCTTCATGGCCGAGGCGAGGCCTTTCTGAGCTGCCTGTGCGGCAGCGAGCGCTCGCAGATCGTCTGCGAGGGCGAATGCAGCTTTCTGAGCTGCCTGTGCGGCAGCGAGCGTTGCGCAGCACCGCGGCCGACATCCCGATACTTTCTGAGCTGCCTGTGCGGCAGCGAGCGATGGGGACGCAGGGCAGGCGCGCGCCGGAGTGTTTCTGAGCTGCCTGTGCGGCAGCGAGCTGTGAGCAGGCCCTGCTGCATCTGCTGGTCGATTTCTGAGCTGCCTGTGCGGCAGCGAGCCCCCCACGCGACAGGGCTGCGCTCAGCTCGTTTTTCTGAGCTGCCTGTGCGGCAGCGAGCTCCGGTTCAGCCCGTCGGTCCACCCCCGGTCATTTCTGAGCTGCCTGTGCGGCAGCGAGCGCTGCCGGCCATCAGGCAGGACTGCGCAGCGATTTCTGAGCTGCCTGTGCGGCAGCGAGCTGTTACCCGGAGACGGGCGGCTTCGACATCCTTTTCTGAGCTGCCTGTGCGGCAGCGAGCGAGCAGAGATCTGCCGGCGCATCGGCGACCTCTTTCTGAGCTGCCTGTGCGGCAGCGAGCATTTTGTTGATTGATAAACGACTCAACGATATTTTCTGAGCTGCCTGTGCGGCAGCGAGCCACCCATCCGATGGGACGCCCGAGCGGCAACATTTCTGAGCTGCCTGTGCGGCAGCGAGCATCCGTCGCACGGCCTGGACAACCTGCGACATTTTCTGAGCTGCCTGTGCGGCAGCGAGCGCTCGGCCGGATGACCTGGGCGCGGCACTGGATTTCTGAGCTGCCTGTGCGGCAGCGAGCCTCGTCCGGCACGTAGGCCGTCGGCGCGTCCATTTCTGAGCTGCCTGTGCGGCAGCGAGCGCGTACAGGTACGGCAGCCGGGGTTCCGCATTTTTCTGAGCTGCCTGTGCGGCAGCGAGCGAAGTGCAACGCTTCCACCGCCAACGCTCTAATTTCTGAGCTGCCTGTGCGGCAGCGAGCGCACTTACGTCCACGTCGCAAAATATAGCTAATTTCTGAGCTGCCTGTGCGGCAGCGAGCACTCTTCCATCGGACGGACGGCGTGCCATGTTTTTCTGAGCTGCCTGTGCGGCAGCGAGCCAGCGCTGCCCTGGCCAGGTCGCATGCAAACTTTTCTGAGCTGCCTGTGCGGCAGCGAGCCATTGCGTCGGCCAACTCCACTTCGATCGAGCTTTCTGAGCTGCCTGTGCGGCAGCGAGCGTGACGCTCAACGTGCGCGAGGTGACGCTGCTTTTCTGAGCTGCCTGTGCGGCAGCGAGCTTGGCTGCGTCGAGGACCCCATCGGCGTCGCTTTTCTGAGCTGCCTGTGCGGCAGCGAGCAGGCGCGCGCGCGGGCGGCCTTCCGCGTCGCATTTCTGAGCTGCCTGTGCGGCAGCGAGCGGCACATGGTCGAGCACATCGTCGCCGCGTTCTTTCTGAGCTGCCTGTGCGGCAGCGAGCGCCTGGCCGCCGAAGGTCTGGATCGCCTTCATTTTCTGAGCTGCCTGTGCGGCAGCGAGCCAGAATTGGCTCACCTCTGGAATCGGCCCTATTTTCTGAGCTGCCTGTGCGGCAGCGAGCGTTCTTCGGACAGTACGTCGGACACCACGGCGTTTCTGAACTGCCTGTGCGGCAGCGAGCTGTCCTTTTCCGGGGCCGATTGTACGGGATACTTTCTGAGCTGCCTGTGCGGCAGCGAGCTGTGGGGCGGCGCCTACGGCTATCCGCGCTGCTTTCTGAGCTGCCTGTGCGGCAGCGAGCGTCCCGCGCGCCGGCTACACGAGGGACGGTGGTTTCTGAGCTGCCTGTGCGGCAGCGAGCCATGATCGTTACTCCTTACTGATTGGTTGCGATTTCTGAGCTGCCTGTGCGGCAGCGAGCACCGGCTCGCCCTTCTCGAAATCGATCTCAGTTTTCTGAGCTGCCTGTGCGGCAGCGAGCCATGCCGGCCAGCCCCTGCAATGTGCCCATGCTTTCTGAGCTGCCTGTGCGGCAGCGAGCTGCTCAACGTACGGCCCGCCTGATCTGCTCGATTTCTGAGCTGCCTGTGCGGCAGCGAGCGCAAGTGGACCCCGCAGGTGACCTGGTGCGTGTTTCTGAGCTGCCTGTGCGGCAGCGAGCGCGATTACGATCATCGTGGCTGCAAAAAGCAATTTCTGAGCTGCCTGTGCGGCAGCGAGCTCGCCCTGCAGCTTCGACGCCATGTTCTCAGCTTTCTGAGCTGCCTGTGCGGCAGCGAGCGTGTACAACGTCGACGAGTTCGACGCGTGGATTTTCTGAGCTGCCTGTGCGGCAGCGAGCTCGTTGTCGCGGTCGATGGCGTTGTGCACCACTTTCTGAGCTGCCTGTGCGGCAGCGAGCTTGAACGCCAGCTCGACGCGCTGGGCCTCGACTTTCTGAGCTGCCTGTGCGGCAGCGAGCTGCGCACGCACGACATCAAGCCGCGCGCCTATTTTCTGAGCTGCCTGTGCGGCAGCGAGCTCGCAGGCGCGCGCGAAGGTCGAGGGCGAGAATTTCTGAGCTGCCTGTGCGGCAGCGAGCGGTGATGGGCAAGTACGTCGCCAACCCCGGCTTTTCTGAGCTGCCTGTGCGGCAGCGAGCGTTCCCGTTCCCCAAGGGAGCCGTTGTCGGCGTTTCTGAGCTGCCTGTGCGGCAGCGAGCGCGTTGAAGGGACTGCTGCGTCCGTCCGCGGCTTTCTGAGCTGCCTGTGCGGCAGCGAGCGAGCCGGCGATGCTCGGGGTTCAGCGGGTTGATTTCTGAGCTGCCTGTGCGGCAGCGAGCTAGTGGATCTGCCGGGCCTCGCTGCCGTGGTTTTTCTGAGCTGCCTGTGCGGCAGCGAGCGCCGACAATCCGCTGCGCCTCGGCCAGCGTGATTTCTGAGCTGCCTGTGCGGCAGCGAGCCGGGCGGCGAACCTCGGCGACGTGCCTGACAATTTCTGAGCTGCCTGTGCGGCAGCGAGCGGTGATGTCGACGAAGCCGTCGCCTTCCTTCAGTTTCTGAGCTGCCTGTGCGGCAGCGAGCGCCGGATACCGCGCCGGTCTGGATGTAGGTCATTTCTGAGCTGCCTGTGCGGCAGCGAGCCGTGTAGATCGCGGTGCTGTTCCGGCTGATGTTTTCTGAGCTGCCTGTGCGGCAGCGAGCGGCTCGATGCCGTTCTTCCAGCCGCGCACGGTTTTCTGAGCTGCCTGTGCGGCAGCGAGCTAGAGGTTTTTCACGCCAAGCCATTGTATAGACTGGAATTCAAGCAAAAGCAGCCCGCCAACCCTTACTAAGGAGGCGGGCGTAAGTTTTTGATTTTCAAAGAGCGCGGTGACCCTTTCCGAAAAAGGGTCAGAACCAGGGCACGGTCGTCGTTGCGCTCAGTCCGTACGCATTGAAGGGGCCCGGAGTGGCTATAGGCATCAACGGTCCCAACGCGACGAACAGGGAGAACGGCTGCCCGGTGCTCCGACTGCGCAACTGCACATAGGGAAGATCAGGCCTTCGCTCCACGGTGACGGGGATCGCCTGCTCAGCCTGCGCGGCAGTCTCGCCTTTTCGCCGCATGCGCCGCCTTCGTAGGCGGTCTGCACTCGTCTTGAACTGCCGACGTTGGACCGCACGATGCTCGGCGTTGACGGGTGTTTCGAGGATGTCGGACAGGTGCACATGATCCCGTACACCCTTAAGCCAATCGGCGTGCATGAATGGCGTCAGGTCATCTGCACGACCATGCAACCGTAACTGTGTGCCCAGCGTGCGCGGTACGAGGCTATATCCGGGAAAGCTGACGCCGATGGTGTCAATACGCCGCTGCACCAGCGCCAAGTGGAACCGATCGTACAGCGCACCCAACAGATGGGTTGCGCTGGTCTCCGGGTCGGGGGCAAGTGTGAAATCGAGGTAGTGCGTGGTCATGGGATCAGCCCGCATCGCCGAACACACCGCCGCGCACCAGCGTGGCGATGATGAAGTGCTGCTGCTCCAGTGCAGGTACCTTGTCCTTGAGGATCCAACCATCAAGCAAGGTGTAGAAGTCTTGCTTTTCCTTCGGCTGGCGCCACGCCTTGCCCTGGGTGGTGACCGAGCCGTAGGGTTCGACGGCAATCGGTCCGTTGTCCTCGGCGCCCGGGTACCAGGTATCGATGCTGCGCAGTGCGTTGCCAATCTTCTGGGAGTGGATCGCGGCCACGGCCTTGTCGCCCTCGCCGACGGCATAGAGCGTCTTGCTCTTGTCGCCACGGCCTCGATCGAGGATCAACTCCTGGGAGGGGAATACTTCCTGTCCTGCGCCGGCGCGGACAAATGCCGTGACCCGCAGCAGCACGTGCCGATCGCCCGCCAGGCCAGCTGCGATCAGGGTGGAGACGGCGTCGATGGCTCCGCCTGCGTCGGCCGGGACCTCGAAGCCGCGTAGCGACAAGGCCAGCGCGTCGAAGGTCCACGTTTCCGCAGCTCGGCCATCGATGAGGTGGGCCACCTCGATTTCCACCTGCTCGGCGCCCACCCGGTTGCGCCACAGAAAGCGGCCGTTGGCCAAATTGATCGCATAACGGCGTGCGAGCTCCGCGAAGCCGTTGGCCTGCACGTAGCCCTGGATGGTCTGCCGCAGCTTGGCTTCGTACGCCGCGCTGTTGGCGGCGGACGGTTTGCCGGTGCCCGGCAGGACCCGCAGGGTGAACTGCACCTTCAGCGTGTCGGCCTCCAACGGCAGGGCAGCCACGTCCACCGTCTGCAAGTTGGGGTTTTCGATGGCTGCATCGAGCTTGGCAGGGTCCTGATCCTTGGTCTTGAGCCGGTTGGAGATGGTGCCGCGGACGGACTTCTCGCGGATCTTCACCGGCTGCCAACCGGCGTCACCGTCGCGCGCGGTCCAGTTGCCGGCGAAGAACAGTGCATCGGACGGGTCGAGCTTGCGCTCGAAGGCGAGGACGGAGGCGGTCTTGAGTTCGTTAGACATGATGGGTTCCTTGTCTTGATGGACGTCAGTCGAAGTTCTGGGTTTGCCCAGGCGCCTCAGCGGCGGGGGCGTAGTCGTTGCGGCAGCGGTACATCCCCTCGTCGGGCCGGCTTTCGGGGTACCAAAGCAGTTGCTGGGGCGATCGCAGGCGGTGCGGGCTGATCCACTCGCCAACGGAATACAAGCTTTCGACGAAACGGAATGGCGTGGTCGCATCACGTGCATTGGCAATGCTGCCGGCCGGATGAAGCGCGCCGAGTGCGCCGTAGCCAACGGGAATCGGGACGATCCAGCCCTGGCCGCCGCGGTCGTGGACCCACTCGCCCTTGCCTTCCTTCTCACCCGGTTGGTAGCGCCAGTTGATCCGCGACAACGACAACCATGCGTCGAGGCGAGTGAGCTGCGGATGCTCGGCTTGGATTTGCGCAAGCCGCTGGTCGATCACATCATCGCGCGCCACCAAGACAGAGGCTGGCAGCAGGCGCACGCAGACTTCCCGAAAGGCCTTGCGCTGGTCGGCGCTATCGCCGGTGAAATCGGCCACCCATGGCCGATGGCGCCGCGAATCCGGCCGTGCAGCTGGCAACACCGTGCCGCCAGCCACGCGCATGCCGGCCACCAGGTCGGCGACGGCCGCGAGGTCAGCGGCTTGCCTCTGCTGTTCCCATCCTTCGGCGTGCACCGCAATCACCAGGCTCAGCTCGAGGTGGATACGACCTTCCTCAACGATCGCGGCGGTGCTGCCATCCTTACTCACAGGATTTCGGGTCAAGCGGAACGATTTGACAAAGCCACTCGCGCTCACCTGCTCCTGCCAGTCATGGCTGGCGACGCCGATCGCATTGAACTCCAACGCGAGGCCGGCCTGACGTGCCTTGCGCTCCAGCGCCCAGAGCAGGCCCAGAAACGCGGTCATCGAAGGAAAGCCGTGCGTCAGCGGGCTCGAGATGGCATTGGCGTTCTGAATGCGCAGGCGCGGCAGTATCACTAGGTGGCTGAAACGGGGGAAGTCGTCGCTCATGCGAACTCCCCCACATCGGCGCGGCGGCGTCGCGGCGCGGGCCAAGCCACATCGATCAAGACGCCGCTGACCCAATGCTCCAGTTCCGGCAGGGACATGGCCACCAGTCCTGCCTTGCGCATCTGGTCGTTGAGCCACAGGCCAAAGCGCGTGGCCACCTCGTCCGCCCAGTCGCCGCGGTCGTACTCAGCCTTGAAGGTCTCGTCTTCGGCCACCCAACCTGGGTGCTCTGGGTCCGCCCGCTCCGGATCCAGCCAGAGGCGCTCGCATTGCGGTAGTCGACAGTCGTCCGCGCGCGTCCAGCCAACTGGATAACGCTCGCGAAGCGTGGCGCCAAAGAGCGCCAGCTCATCGACGATCACCCGGAACATGTCATCGCGCTTGTCGCGTGTGGGCATGTTGCCCGCATTGTCCTGCACCGACAGCAGGTAATCCGCCAATGCTTTGGTGCGCTTGCGTACGTCCCCGAACCACAAGAAGACCTCGAACACCGACTCCCGTTTCCCGACTCCAGAGCGGCCGTCTCCCCGCCATGCCGGCGGCGGCAGCGATGGCAGCAGGTAGCTGATGCCGCCGCGCTCGCTGTTAAGCTGGGAGATGTTCTGCGGCTTGGTACCACCGAGCTTGCGCGCGACCAGATTGCGATAGTCGCGATACGGCGCATCGAGTGCCTGCTTGGCCCTGAAAGCCTGCCGCGCTTGCTTGTTGTCTTCGCCGAAACGCGCCGCCTGGATGTTCGTATGCACAGCATGGGTCAGCGAACTGGCGAACATCGGTTGCAGCAAATGATACTGGCTGTCGTCATGAGGCTCTTCGCCCACGAGCCAGTAGACCTGCTTGGCCATCGGATGCGTCGCAGGCTGGCTGTCTTTGCGGACCAGCGAGGCGAAGGCCTGCATCCAGGCCTTGGCCTGCTCGGTATCGTGCGACAACGCAGCCATCAGGTCCGCATCACCGGCCTGCATCCAGTCAAGCAGGCGCTTGCCCTCAATCTCCAGCTTGAGGAACTTGAACACATCCAATGCAGCGGCGTTGCCCACCACGTCTTCGGCATAACCATCGCCCAGGGCGTGCGTGCCGATCTCACGATGGCGAGGTAACGAGGCCGGATCGACGTGTAGGCTGCTGCCGCGAGCGTCGGGATGTGTGGCCTTGAGCACGTGCGTGACTGCCTGGATCTGGCTGACGCGGCGGGCAGCATCGGCCAGCCAGGTCGTGTAGTCATACTTCGATGCCATGTCGGCATCGTCTTCCTTGCCTTTCAGCTTCCCTTCCCGCCGCCCTTCAATGAATGACGCGATGGTGGTGCGGAAATCGCCCCCCCGATCTGTCAGCTCTGGCATTCCTTGTCTCCCTGATAAAACAGCTGCAATCAATTAGCGGCCCGTCGTCTCGCAAGTTGAGACATCGGGTAGCTGGCGAACGCTTAAGGCTATGGCCCTATGACACTCATTTTCTGCACTCTTTAGCTAATAAGAATGATGAGCAGGAAATATGAGAAGTCCTGCTTTGTTATCGATTAGATCTTGGCGATCCCGCATGCAGTTTCCTTCATGACCCGCGATGTCCGGCATTTCGAGGAATGCGGCTTCACGTTGATCGATCCTTGGCATTGACATCCATCCTTAGCGCGCGGATCCGAAGCCCAGCCAGGGATGCCAGCGCCAGCGCTGGCCGTTCTCGGTGCAGGGCACTTCGACCACGGTAAATTTCCGGGCAGCCCTGTCGAGTGGGATGTCCTCGGCCTCGGCCAGTTCCTCCAAGCTCATCCGCAGACCTGCGAGGTCAGACCCTGCCCAAGGGGCGATGCCCGGGGCGGGCCGCAACTCCAGTGGACGAAGCATTTCCGACGCCGGCACGTAGAGCTGCGCCCCACGTCGCTTTGGATCGTCTTCGACCCGATGCAGGATGAGTGCGTCGCCATCCTCATCCGGCAGGAAGACTAGGGTGGCATCGGGGCGCTCATCGGCGCGGAAGGGCTGCTGCTGCGGCAGCACACCGGTCAGCTGCGCCTGCGCATGCTGCCATGATGGCGGCGCCTGTTCGCGCTCCAAGGTCGGCAATGCGCTCCCTCGACGGCGGCGGCTCGTCTGCGGTTCCGATATGGGACGCGGCAACATCGCTGCTTGCAGTCGGGCATGTTCCAGATCGATCCAATCCTGGCGGGGCCGGCGATCGGCAGGCAGCCGTGGCTGGATGCGGGGACGCGCATCGATGTTGCGCGCCGCGTCACCCGGCCAGATCGTCTGCAGGCGGTGCGATGCCAGCAGAAAGCGATCGTCGTCCTCGAACCCCGGACGGACAAAGGCCGGGCGTTGCGCATTGTCATGTTCGAGCGCTTTGAGGTTGGTATCGAACACGAGCATGTTGGCGCTTTGAGGCGGCTTGCGCCGATGCCGCTGCACACGCCCGGCAAGTTGGATCAACGAGCGCATTGAGGACGGTTCGGCAATCGCCCAGTCGGCGTCCCAATCGCGGCCAACCTCGCAGACGGGAGATGCCAGTACGACGAACACCTGGTTAGTTTCCGGATGCGCATCGAGCGCGGCTCGGATGGCCGGCAGGTGATAGACACCTTGCCCATCTCCGCGCCGATTGAATGCCGCATCGAGCTGCTGCTCGATCTCTGAGCGTTGCAGCAGCGGGAAGCGCGCGTGGTAGACGCACAGGTGGATCCGAGTGCCTGCCGGTGCGTCGATGGAGAAAAGCGTCTGCGCCACGTCGAACAGCGGGTCGATGTTGGCCATCCGCACCAGGCCGAAGCTGATCTGCTTGCCGCTGACAGGGTCGGTTTCCGCATGGTCGCCGTGCAGCCTTAAACACGCCGCATGAATGTGACGCGCGAATTCCGCACGAAGCGTCTCCTTGGCAAGTCCCCGGCCGATATCCGGCACAAGCAGATCGGCCCTTCGCAGAGGCTCGGCCTTTCCCAGTTTCGCGACACGCTTCTCCACGAACTGCGCATGCGCCTTGCTGAAAGCGTCGCCGTCCATGCACGTCGCCACCTGCACCCCGAACTCATCCGTCCACAGACACGGAATGTCGAGCTGTCCGGTTCGCTGCCCGGCGTCACTGCCGCGATTTCGACAGTAGTGGGCGCGGCCCGCGCGGTAGGCCAGGAACATGCCCTCCACCAGCGCCGGCGGCAGCGTCGCCGAAGACAGCAGCACCCGGGTGCCCAGCATGCCCGCCCAGTACACGAGACGCGTCAACGCGGGCAAGTCGTTGAGATCGTAATCGTCGAGTTCGTCCAGGATCAGGTCGGCGCTCATCAAGCGCAACACGGGTGCGATCTGGCGACCAGCGCGCAAGGACTCCGTCGCCGGCACCATGTGATCGACTGTGCAGACGAGCATGGGTGCCGACAGAAGCTTGCGAATGTCGGGATCGTGCAACGCTCGCGACAAGAGCGGATGTGCAGCCGTGTTGCCTTCGAACAGCACATGGCTGTCCTCTTCGATCAGATCCTGGATCGATTCTGATCCCCGGTCGTCGGCCTGCGCCTCGTGGTACTCGAACAGGGCGCGACTGGCCGACCCACCGACCTGAACGGCCAAGACATCCTCGCCCATATGCAGGTCGTCACGATAGCTGCGGCCAGTCTGCAGGGTCAGGGTGCGCAGCCCCAGCGCGTACGTCGCACGCATTCCCCGCTGTGGATCGGCCAACGCGTTGAGAATGCGTGCATTGGCCAGTGTCTTGCCACAGCCGGTGGACGCCATGTTGACGATGAAGGCACCATGCTCGCGGGCAATCTCGCGCAACGAAGTGGCGGCATCGGCAGCCTTGTCCTGCCAGGAGAAGCGGGGATCTGCGCTGCGCTTTCGCAGGCCACGATGGTTGACCAGCCTTGGCAGATGCCGCGCAAAGCCCGGCAACGCATGTGCGATCAATCCCGCATCGCGGGCGACGCCGAGCAGATGTTCATCTAAGGGCTGCTTGAGGTTGCCGTCACGATCGGTGTTGGCATACAGCCGGGTTCTGCCGTCGCCCTGCACGCGCAGATATGAATCGCCCGACAGACCTGAATAATGATGGTCCGCCAGCATCAAACTCAGCCTTGCCAAGTGCATGACGTAGGGATTGGCGAGCCAGTCGCCGGTGCGGCGTGCTTGCAGCTCCAGCAGGTGCCGAGCCACACGCGCAACAAGCGCCCGCCATTTCGGCTCGACCACCGGAAGCGTCGCTGCAGGCGCCCAGTATGGTGAGACCTCCATGGGATCGACGGGCTGGCGAATCTCGTTCCAGTCGTGGGCCACTTGCGTGAGCGGCGCTTCCAGCCAAGCTGGATCAAATCGACGCGCGCGCCGCCCGAGCCAGTCCTGTCGACCGTCTTCCCTGTCGACAGGCACGACGGGCAAGCGATGATGGGTGGCGATCAGCCAGGCAACAGCCGAGGCCAGCGGGGGCAGGTGGACGAACGGATGGGCACTGCGCGCATCCAGACCATCACGTTGGTAACGGCCGGCGGCGATCCAGGCTTGCTCGTCAAACGCAGCGGGTTCTACCAGGCGCTGCAGCCATCCCGCGTCATTGTCTTCGCCGACGAATGCCTGGAACATCCGCAGCGATACCCATTCATGCCGATAGCGGTTACGTTCGAGCAACTCGCCCCGCAACCGTCGCTGGAACGCAACACTGGCTTTGCCGAGGTCGTGCAGCAGCGCGGCCAGTTGCGCCAGCAAGCGGATGTCCTGGACCGTGTGCCAATCATTCTCGTCCTCCCGCCGCAGGACATTGCGTACGGTCGTGTTGGTTGGTACTGCGCCTTCTGCGTTGAATCTCCGGGCATCGCCGACGATCCACAGCAGTTCGCTGTGGTCGAGTCCCCGAATCCAGTGGCAGGCCACCGCAGTGTTCTTGCGCGCGGTCCGACGCAGCAGTTTGCGCAGCGTGTCGAGTCCGGCTTGCGTCACAGGGGTCTGCCACGTGCGATCGCCCCGTCGCTCGGCGAACTGGTCCAGGATGCGCCGGGTCTCGGTCAGCGCGCGTTTGTCGCACTGGGAAATCAGCAGGATGTTCACGACTGGGCCTGGGCCGCTGTGTCGAGCGCCACCCGCTTCAAGGTGTCGATCATGAAGTCCAGCGATTCGCTTCGGGTCAGCGCCTCGATGCAGCTGCGACGGAACTGTTGCTCATCATCGCCGCGCATTGCCGACAAAAACGCCTGCGGGAGGATGGCGGCATCCTTGACCAGGTCCGCGATATCGAACACCAGACCGCCGCGGCGTGTCTTGCCGTGCAGCACGGCAAGACCATGGGGAAGACCGAGCACCCAGGCGGCGGTGGCCCCAAGCCCATAGGCCAGGTAGTTGCCGTGGTCGAGGAACCGATTGGCCGGATCGTTGCCGCCTCCGCGCTTGGCTCGGGTGAAGTCGCCATAGCCGACTGTATCCACTGCCAGCTTGAAGAGCGCCTTGGTCAGCCGCGCCTCCTCGGTCAGCAGCGCGGTATGGTCCTGGGACAGTTCGATATTGCGGGTGGTCCGCGCGAGCAATTCTTCCAGGCGAGTGGCATCGGCGGCAAACCCCGACTCACGCAGATGCCGGTGCTGCCACTGGGCGCGCAGTCGCTCGGTCCGTGCCCGCTGAAAAGCCTTGGCCGCCGATAGCCGGAGATCATCGTCGAACCAGAATCGCGTCCACGCCTGCAGGTACTCAGTGGGCCGATACTCGCTTTGCGGTGAGAACCATGCCACGTCCACATCGATCTCGTTGGCTGTAAACAGGGGCGTACCGCCCCCGCCGCAAAAGCCCACCAGCACGCCCGCCTTCGCCAGCTCGCGCATCGCCGCCTGGGTGATCGAGGTGCCCGTGCCCAGCAGGATCGTCGTGGTGTTGGCGATCGGGATGTTCCAGTACAGCGATCGCTTGCCCGCGTCGGTGACGTACTCGACGCGCCCCCCATTGACCAGCACCCGGCAATGCTCCAGGTAGTACAGGTTCGCGCGCTTCGAATGCAGGATCGTCTTGAGATCCGACGGCGACAGATCGTCCATGGTGTCCCCCCCTTGTCCCGCGCACTATCGCTCGGTCGTGTCTCACCCGTCGAGACGCGCCGGCGCCGCCCATCCTGTCCCGTATGTCCCACACCCGCCCCGTCGCCTTTCGCGCCCCCGACAAACACGCGACAATGCGGGGCGCTGCGTCGTTCGCGACGCGCGTGCCATGGCCTTGTCCCCTTGCGGATGCAGCGCCACGGGGCAGCCGCTGGCTGCGCCGGGTGGCCATGGTGCGTTTTCTCCCCGACGACTTCCGACGAGACACGCCCGACATGGTCGATACCCCCAAGATCCTCTACACGCTCACCGACGAGGCCCCGTTCCTCGCCACGCAGTCGCTGCTGCCCATCGTCGAGGCGTTCACGCGCACGGCGGGCATCGCGGTCGAGACCCGCGACATCTCGCTGGCCGGGCGCATCCTGGCGCAGTTCCCGGAGCGGCTGACCGACGCGCAGAAGATCGGCGACCACCTGGCCGAGCTCGGTGCGCTGGCCACCACGCCCGAGGCCAACATCATCAAGCTGCCGAACATCAGCGCCTCGGTGCCGCAGCTCAAGGCGGCGATCGCCGAACTGCAGGCGCAGGGCTTCGACCTGCCGGCTTACCCCGATACGCCCAAGGACGATGCCGAGCGCGACGCGAAGGCGCGCTACGACCGGGTCAAGGGCAGCGCGGTCAATCCGGTGCTGCGCGAGGGCAACTCCGATCGCCGCGCGCCGGCGTCGGTGAAGGCCTACGCGCGCAAGCATCCGCACCGCATGGGCAAGTGGTCGTCGGATTCGAAGACCCATGTTGCGCACATGGACGCTGGCGATTTCTACGGCAGCGAGCGCTCGGCGACGATCGACAAGGCCGGTGCGCTGAAGATCGAGCTGGTCGACGCCGATGGCGCGGTCACCGCGCTGCGCGATCCGGTGAAGGTGCAGGCCGGCGAGATCGTCGATGCGGCGGTCATGTCGCGCAAGGCGCTGGCGACGTTCGTCGCGGCGCAGATCGCCGATGCGAAGGCGCAGGGCGTGCTGTTCTCGCTGCACCTCAAGGCGACGATGATGAAGGTCTCCGACCCGATCATGTTCGGCGTGGTCGTGGGCGAGTTCTATCGCGATGTGCTGACCAAGTACGCCGACGCGCTGGCCAAGGTGGGCTTCGATCCGAACAACGGCATCGGCGATCTGTACGCGCGCATCCAGTCGCTGCCGCAGGACCAGCAGGACGCGATCCGCGCCGACATAGATGCGCTGTACACGCAGCGCCCGGCGCTGGCGATGGTCAACTCCGACAAGGGCATCACCAACCTGCACGTGCCCAGCGACGTGATCGTCGATGCGTCGATGCCGGCGATGATCCGCGACTCGGGCGGCATGTGGAACGCCGCTGGCAAGCTGCAGGATGCCAAGGCGGTGATCCCGGACCGCTGTTACGCGGGCGTCTACCAGGCGGTGATCGAAGACTGCCGCACGCACGGCGCGTTCGACCCGGCGACGATGGGCTCGGTGCCCAACGTCGGCCTGATGGCGCAGAAGGCCGAGGAGTACGGTTCGCACGACAAGACGTTCCAGATTCCGGCCGACGGCACGGTGCGTGTGAGCGACGCCGACGGCAACGTGGTGTTCGAGCACGCGGTCGAGAGCGGCGACATCTGGCGCATGTGCCAGACCAAGGACGCGCCGATCCAGGACTGGGTGAAGCTGGCCGTGAGCCGTGCACGCCTGTCGGCGACGCCGGCGGTGTTCTGGCTCGACAGCGCGCGTGCGCACGATGCGCAGGTGATCGCCAAGGTCGAGACCTATCTCAAGGATCACGACACCAGCGGGCTGGACATCCGCATCCTGCCGCCGGTCGAGGCGACGGCGTTCTCGCTGGCCCGCATCCGCAAGGGCGAGGACACCATCTCGGTGACCGGCAACGTGCTGCGCGACTATCTGACCGACCTGTTCCCGATCATGGAACTGGGCACGAGCGCAAAGATGCTGTCGATCGTGCCGCTGATGGCCGGCGGCGGGCTGTTCGAGACCGGCGCCGGCGGTTCGGCGCCCAAGCACGTGCAGCAGTTCGTCGAAGAGAACTATCTGCGGTGGGATTCGCTCGGTGAGTTCCTCGCCCTGGCGGCCTCGCTCGAGCACCTGGGCCAGACGCGCGACAACGCCAAGGCCAAGGTGCTGGCGGCAACGCTGGACACGGCCAATGGCCGCATCCTCGACGAGAACCGCTCGCCGGCGCGCAAGGTGGGCGAGCTCGACAACCGCGGCAGCCACTTCTACTTGGCGCTGTACTGGGCGCAGGCCCTGGCGGCACAGGACGACGACGCCGAGCTGAAGGCGACGTTCGCACCGCTCGCCAAGGCGCTGTCGGACAACGAGGCGAAGATCGTCGCCGAGCTCAACGGCGCGCAGGGCAAGCCGGTGGAGATCGGTGGCTACTACCACCCCGACCTGGCAAAGATCGCCAAGGCCATGCGCCCCAGCGCGACCTTCAACGACGCGCTGGCGACGTTGCAGGGCTGAGCTGCACGTTGGTTGGACTGCGGTAAGCCGCTCTTTGCTCCCTCCCCCGTTTACGGGGGAGGGTTGGGGTGGGGGGCCGCTTTTGGCCGCATGAAACAACCCAGGACATGGCGTCCTGGGTTTTTCGTTTTGGGAACAGGCATCAGCGCGAGCGTTTGCCCCCTCCCCGGCCCTCCCCCGCAGGCGGGGGAGGGAGAGAAACGCAGGCGGTGTCAGCGGCGATAGCGGCAAGGCAGTGAGGCTGCGTGCACGCACTCCCCGCAATCCGCGGTGCGCTGCAATTGCTCCCTCCCCCGCGTGCGGGGGAGGGTTGGCGTGGGGCCGCTTTCGGTCGCTTGAAACCCAGGACATCGCGTCCTGGGTTTTTCGTTTTTGGGACAGGCGTCAGCGCGAGCGTTTGCCCCCTCCCCGGCCCTCCCCCGCAGGCGGGGGAGGGAGACGAGCGCAGGCGGTCTCGGCAGCGGCAGCGGCAGCGGCAGCGGCAGCGGCAGCGGCAGCGGCAGCGGCAGCGATAGTGCAAGACAGGGAGGCTGCGTGCGCGCACGCCCCGCAATCCGCGGTGCGCTGCAGTTGCTCCCTCCCCCGCGTGCGGGGGAGGGTTGGGGTGGGGGCCGCTTTCGGTCGCATGAAAACCCAGGACATCGCGTCCTGGGTTTTTCTGCTTTTGGGAGCAGGCGTCAGCGCGAGCGTTTGCCCCCTCCCCGGCCCTCCCCCGCAGGCGGGGGAGGGAGCTTAGGTGCAGTGCGGGTATAGGACGACGCAGCGCGGGGAGAGGAAGACGTATCCGGACATTCAGGACACAACGCACTTTCAGTCGTCGGTGAGCTTCACCACGAGCTTGCCGAAGTTGCGGCCTTCGAGCATGCCGATGAAGGCCTCGGGGGCGTTCTCCAGGCCTTCGACGACGTCTTCGCGCCAGCGGGTGCGGCCGTCGCGCAGCCAGGCGCCCATTTCGCGCAGGAACTCGGGGTAGAGCGCGATGAAGTCGCGCTGGATGAAGCCGCGCACGGTCAGGTGGCGCGAGAGGATCAGGCTCATCAGCTGCGGCAGGCGGTCGGGGCCGGGCCGCGGTCCGCGGTCGTTGTAGTACGCGATCACGCCGCAGACCGGCACGCGGGCGAAGTCGTTGAGCAGCGGCAGCACGGCGTCGAGCACCTTGCCGCCGACGTTCTCGAAGTAGACGTCGATGCCGTCCGGGCACGCGGCCTGCAGCTGTTCGGCGAAGTCGTCGGCGCGGTGGTCGAGGGCGACGTCGAAGCCGAGGTCGTCGCGCACGTGCGCGACCTTGTCGGGGCCACCGGCGATGCCGACCACGCGGGCGCCTTGGAGCTTGGCGATCTGCCCGACGGTCGCGCCGACCGGGCCGCTGGCCGCGGCCACGACCACGGTCTCGCCATGCGCCGGCTTGCCGATCTCGCGCAGGCCGGCATAGGCGGTGAAACCGGGCATGCCGTAGACGCCCAGCGCCAGCGATGGCGCCGGCCCGTCGGGGTCGATCTTGCGGCGCAGCCCTTCGCCGTCGACCACGGCGTGGGTCTGCCAGCCGGCGTGCGCGAGTACCAGGTCGCCGGGCGACCAGGCCGGGTGCAGCGACTCGACCACTTCCGAGACGGTGCCGCCGTCCATGACCTCGCCGATCTCGATCGGGGCGACATAGGAGCGGCCGGCGTTCATGCGGCCGCGCATGTAGGGATCGAGCGAGAGCCAGCGGTTGCGCAGCAACACCTGGCCGTTGCGCGGGGCTGGCAGCGGCGCCTGCTCGAGACGGAAATTGGCGGCGGTCGGCGCGCCTTCGGGGCGCGCGGCCAGGACGATGCGGGTGGTGGTGGCGGGCTTCATCGGCGCGGACCTCTGGGTGAGAGGGTGATGTCATACCGCATCGGGGCGCTGCGCCCCGTCGAGGCGGCGCGTCAGCCGGCGCTGGCGCCGTCAAGTGCGGCGATGTCGGCCTTGGACAGCAGCAACGTGCGCGCGGCCGCCAGTTCGCGCAGTTGCGCCAGGCTGGTGGCGCTGACGATCGGCGCGGTGATGCCCGGCCGCGCGATCAGCCAGGCCAGTGCGACCTGGGCGACGGTTGCCGCGTGACGGCAGGCGACATCGTCGAGTGCGCCGAGGATGCGCTTGCCGCGCGGGTTGAGGTACTGCTTGACCACCTGCGCGCCGCGCGCGCTCGACTTGGCGGCATCGCTCTCGCTGCGGTACTTGCCGCTGAGGAAGCCGCTGGCCAGCGCGTAGTAGCTGATCACGCCCAGGCCGTGCTCGCGCACCAGCGGCTCGAGTTCGCGCTCAAAGCCGGCGCGATCAACCAGGTTGTAGTGCGGCTGCAGCGTCTCGTAGCGCGGCAGGCCGTGCCGGCGCGCGACCTCCAGGGCTTCGGCCAGGCGCGGTGCGGTGTAGTTGGACGCGCCGATCGCGCGCACCTTGCCCTGCTCGATCAGCCGCGAGAACGCGCCGAGCGTGTCCTCCAGCGGCACCGAGGGGTCGTCCTCGTGCGCCTGGTAGAGGTCGATGACGTCGGTGCCGAGCCGGCGCAGCGAGTCCTCGCACGCGGCCTGGATGTTGGCCGGCGACAGGCCGGGGCGCTGTGCCCATTTGGCGACCTTGGTGGCGATGGTCACGGCCTGGCGCTTGCCGCTGCGCTGCAGCCATTTGCCGATCAGCGTTTCCGATTCGCCGCCGGTGTTGCCATCGGCCCAGGCCGAATAGACGTCGGCGGTGTCGATCAGGTCGATGCCCAACGCGACGCATTCGTCGAGCAATGCGAACGAGGTCGCCTCGTCCGCACTCCAGCCGAACACATTGCCGCCGAACGCCAGCGGCGAGATGCGCAGTCCGGAGTGTCCGAGTTCGCGTTCGGCCATGGTCGACATCCATCCAAGAGAGGGTGCCGCCAGCATAGGCAGCGCGCGGCGACGTGCGCGTCCACGCGCCGCAAAGCAGTGTTCCGGCCACGCGTGTGCGCGTGGTGCGGGCGCGCAATGGCGCGGCTTGTGGCACGCTGGCGGCACTTGTCCACCGGAGTTCCGTCCATGCAACGCAGCTTGTCGTTGTGCGCCGCCGCCCTGCTCGCGCTGACTGCCTGCGGCGGTCCGCAGACCCGGGCCGATACCTCGGCCGACCTCGACGCCGCCAACGTGGCGCGCCTGGACGCGGCGATCGCCGGCGACTGGCGCACGCCCGAGAACGCCGCGCGCGACGGCGCCCGCCACCCGCGCGAGACGCTGCGGTTCTTCGGCGTGCGGCCTGGGCAAACGGTGATCGAGATCACGCCAGGCAGTGGCGCTTGGTACAGCGAGATCCTGGCGCCGTACCTGCGCGGCAGCGGGCGCTATGTCGCCGCGCTGGTCGACCCGGCCGCGGTGCCCGCCGGCCGCGGGCGCGATTACCAGCAGGCCCAGCACGACGGCCTGCAGGCGCGGTTCGCGCGCGATCCAGCGCACTTCGACCAGGCGCGGATCGTGACCTACGATCCGGCGGCGCCGCGGCTGGGGCCGTCCGGTTCGGCCGATGTCGTGTTGACGTTCCGCAACGTCCACAACTGGCGCAGCAGTGGCCAGGCCGAGGGCATGTTCAAGGCGTTCTTCGAGGTCCTGCGCCCGGGCGGCGTGCTCGGCGTGGTCGAGCATCGCGTGGCCGCCGACGTGCCCGCCGACGACCGCAGTGGCTATGTCGGCCAGGCCCAGGTCATCGCGCTGGCGCAGGCGGCCGGCTTCCGGGTCGACGGCAGCAGCGAGATCAACGCCAACCCGCGCGACACCCGCGATCACCCCAACGGCGTGTGGACCCTGCCGCCGACCAACCGCCACGAGCCAGGCGATGCCGCCCGCTACGCCGCCATCGGCGAAAGCGATCGGATGACGTTGCGGTTCGTGAAGCCCTGACGGGCCGGGATTGGGGGAGCGGCAGTCGGAATGCGCCACCGCGCGTCCCGTGACCCGCGTTGCCCGCGTTGCCCGCGTTGCCCGCGTGCTTTGACCGATCCCCGCGCCCGAGTTCTGATCCTGTTGCCATGCTCATCGCCTTCAACAAGCCCTTCGCCGTGCTGTGCCAGTTCACCGACCGCAGCACGCCGCCGCGGGCGACGCTGGCCGGGTTCGGGTTGCCGGCCGGGGTCTACCCGGCCGGACGCCTGGACCATGACAGCGAGGGGCTGTTGCTGCTGACCGACGACGGACCGCTGGCGCACCGGATCACCGATCCCCGGCACAAGCTGCCCAAGACCTACCAGGTGCAGGTCGAGGGCACGCCGACGGCCGCGCAGTTGCAGGCCTTGCGGGAAGGCGTGACGCTCAAGGACGGGCCCACCCGGCCGGCGCAGGTCGCACTGCTCGACCCGCCCCCCACGCTGTGGCCGCGCGACCCGCCGGTGCGTTTCCGCAAGTCGGTGCCCGACGCCTGGCTCGAACTGACGATCCGCGAAGGCCGCAACCGGCAGGTGCGGCGGATGACCGCGGCGGTCGGCTTGCCGACGTTGCGGTTGGTGCGGGTCGCAATCGGCCCCTGGCGGCTGGGGGCGCTGCCTCCGGGCGACTGGCGGGCCGAGGCACACTGAACCGCGCGCGCCGCCTGTCCCGGCGTCCCTCACATTGCGTGCATTTCTGTTAACGTCTGCGTCGATTTTGGCGTGGAGGCCCACGCCGCATGCCCCGCCAGGCTTCCCTTCGGAGCTCCATGCCCTACTCCAGTCCAGTCAGCGGCCGCATTCTCGTGGTCGACGATCAGCCGGCGAACCTGCGCGTGGTCAGTTCGCTGCTGAGCCGTCACGGCTACGAGGTGACGACCGCGGCCGACGGGGCCGAGGCGCTGGCGCTGCTGTCGGACCTGCGTCCGGACCTGCTGCTGCTCGACATGCTGATGCCGAACATGGACGGCTTCGCGCTGCTGGGCGAGATCAAGCAGATTCCCGAACTGCTGCGGCTGCCGGTGGTATTTCTGACCGTCGCCCAGGATCGCGATCTGCTGCTGCGGGCATTCGACGCCGGCGCGGTGGATTACGTCACCAAGCCGTTCATGCCTGAGGAGCTGCTGGCGCGCGTCAATGCGCACGTCGGCCTGAAGCAGACTCGCGACCGGCTCGAGCGCATCGCCCGCGAGCGCCAGGAGCTGGTCAACCTGGTCGCGCACGATCTGAAGAACCCGCTGTCGAGCATCTGGTTCGCCAGCGACATGCTGCTCAAGGGCGAGACCAAGCCCGAACGCGTGCCGCGCTATCACCGGATGATCCACGACAGCGCCGAAGACGCGCTGGGCTACATCCGGCGCTATCTCGAGACCCAGGACACCTCGCGCAAGGGCGAGGCGACCGGCAGCGTCACCGCGCTGCGCGAGGTCGTCGACTGGCTGGTCGACCGCTACGCGCTGCAGTTCGAAGACCGCGGGGTCGCGTTGCAGACGCGGCTGCCGTCGGCCTCGCCGATGGTCGCGATCGACATGCTGGTGCTGCGCCAGGTGGCCGAGAACCTGATCACCAACGCGATCAAGTACGCCCCGTCGAGCAACGTCGACATCTCGTTGCGCGGCGGCGGCCCGGGGTTCTGGCAACTGCTGATCGAAGACCGCGGGCCGGGCATCGCCCGCGATCTGCAGCACGCGCTGTTCCGGCCGTTCCAGCGGCTGGCCCACGCGGGCAAGGACGACGGCCGCTCCAGCGGCCTGGGGCTGTCGCTGGCCAAGCAGATCATCGTCAATCTCGGCGGTCAGCTCTGGTACGAGGACCGCGAAGGCGGCGGCGCCCGCTTCATCATCGAACTGCCCGAAGTGACCACCGAGCGCCCGCTACCGGCCGCCGCCAACGACGACGCCCCGGCGCGCACGCACGACTGAATTCTGCGCTGCCCCCACCCGGCGCCGATGGCGCCGACCTCCCCCGCAGGCGGGGGAGGTGATGCACATCGCACGGTTTCGACTCCCGATGACCGGCACCTTTGAGCCCTCCCCCGCCTGCGGGGGAGGGGATGCACATCGCGCAGTTTCGATTCCCGATGACCGGCGCCTTTGAGCCCTCCCCCGCCTGCGGGGGAGGTGATGCACATCGCGCAGTTTCGATTCCCGATGACCGGCGCCTTTGAGCCCTCCCCCGCCTGCGGGGGAGGCGATGCACATCGCGCAGTTTCGATTCCCGATGACCGGCGCCTTTGAGCCCTCCCCGCCTGCGCGGGAGGCGATGCACATCGCGCAGTTTCGATTCCCGATGACCGGCGCCTTTGAGCCCTCCCCCGCCTGCGGGGGAGGCGATGCACATCGCGCAGTTTCGATTCCCGATGACCGGCGCCTTTAAGCCCTCCCCCGCCTGCGGGGGAGGCGATGCACATCGCGCAGTTTCGATTCCCGATGACCGGCGCCTTTGAGCCCTCCCCCGCCTGCGGGGGAGGGTTGGGTGGGGGCCCTGACCGAAGCAAAGGGCTTCCGGCTTACAAGCCGATGCCCTTCCGAAGCAAGGACGTTAGCAACAGGCGCCGATGCAGCCCCTCATTCGTCGTCCCTACGCGATGCCGCAAACCGCGTGCCGAACACATCGCCGTCATTCCACCGCGGCGGCGCGTCGTCGTCGCCGACCAGGCGCGTGATCGCTGCGCTCACCCGCGCCAGGCGCGCGGCGTCGCCGTACTGGATCGGCAGGTCGACGTTGTCGCAGGGCCGGTGGTAGCAGTTGCGCAGGAACCAGGTCGCCGCCACGCGTGGGTCCTGGCCCGCACTGGCCGAGGCGACCCCGGCGTCGAGGTACAGCGCCGGCACCCCGGCGCGCACGAAGGCGTACTGGTCGCTGCGCACGAACGTCGCTTCCTCCGGGAACGGATCGGGCGACAGCGCGACACCGACCTCCGCAGCGGCGCGCTCGACTGCGTGCTTCAGGCTCGAATGCTCGACGCCGATCGCCACGATGTCGCGCGTGGGCGCGGTGAGGATTGGCATGTCGATGTTGAGGTTGGCGACCGCGCGCCCCACCGCCGGCGGCGGCCGGCGCGCCAGCCAGGTGGCGCCGAGCAGGCCCTGCTCCTCGCCGGTCACCGCGGCGAACACGGTCGAGCGCCGCGGCAGGCGGCCGTTGTGCGCCAGTTCGTGCGCGGCCTCGAGCATGATCGCCACGCCCAGCGCGTTGTCGAGTGCGCCGTGGTGGATGCCCTCGCCGTCCGCGCTCGGTCCCAGGTGGTCGAGGTGCGCGGTGTGCACGATGCTCTCGCCGGCCAGCGCCGGATCGCGGCCCGGCAACCGGCCGACAACGTTCTGGCCTTCGAGCGTGTCGATGCGCGTGCGCGAGGCGAGCGTCAGCGTGCCGGGCAGCGCGAATGGCGTCGCGGTGCCGGCGCGCGCCGCATTCGCCAGTTCGGCCGCGGTGCGCGGGCCGTCGGCGAACACCAGATCGGCGGCGGCCGCGGACACCACCGCCATCGCACGCAGCGGCGGGCCGTCGTCGAAGGCGCGGCCGTCGTCGCCGCGCAACCGCATCGCCGGCTGCAGCCCACGCTCGCGTGTGCGCGCCCAAGGCGTGCCGGCCTCGTCGGCGGCGGTGTGCACCAGCACCAGCGCGATCGCGCCGCGTGCGGCGACCGCCTCGACCTTGCTGCGCAGGCTGCCGTAATGCGCGGCCTGGGTGCCGGGGAAACGAGCGGGTGCGCCGCCGAAGGCGACGGCGATGCGCCCGCGCAGGTCGACGCCGTGGAAGTCGTCGTGGTCGAGCTCGGGGGCGTCGATCGCCTGCCCGACGAAGACCGCCGGCGCGGTCACCTCGCTGCGCGGCGCGGCGAAGTCGGGCAGCGGCAGGAACTGCTCGAACGGCCGCAGCGCGATGCGTCGCCCGCCACGCTCGACCTCCAGCCGGGCCCCCTCGCGCTCGACGCTGGCGCGCAGCAGCGGCACGCGTTGCTGCCAGCCGCCGTCGTCGCCGGCCGGTTCCAGGCCGATCTGTGCGAAGCGGGTGGCGATGTGCTCGGCGGCCCGCGCATAGCCCGCGCTGCCGGTGAAGCGGCCCTCCATCCGCGGGTCGGCCAGTGTGCGCACGTCGGCCTCGATGCGCTGGCCGGCCGGCGTGTCGTTGGCGATCGCGGCGGTGGCGGGCATCGCCTCGGCCGGGGCCGGGGCCGGCTCGCGTCCGCAACCGGGCAACAGTGCGAGCAGGCAGACGAGCAGCGCGAAACGGGGCATGACACGGGTCCGGGCGGGCGAGGCCGGACCGTAGCACAGGCCACCGGCGCAGCCGCGGGGCCTGCACATCGGGCTTGCTAGCCTGCCGCGATGTATGACCTCGACCAGGTACACCGGCGCTACGGCGCGACCACCGCGCTCGCTGGCGTCGACCTGCACATCGCGCCCGGCGCGACGACTGCGCTGATCGGCCCCAGTGGCGCGGGCAAGTCGACGCTGCTGCGGATGCTCGTCGGCCTGGAATGGCCCGACACGGGCGAGGTGCGTTTCGACGGCACGCCGCTGCGCCGCGACACCTTGCCGGCGCTGCGCCGCCGGATCGGCTACGTGATCCAGGAGGGCGGGCTGTTCCCGCATCTCGATGCCGCCGGCAACGTCGCACTGCTGGCGCGCACGCTGGGCTGGTCGCGGGCGCGGATCGAGGCGCGCATGACCGAGCTCGCCGCGCTGTGCCAGCTGCCGGCCGATGCGCTGCGACGCTATCCGGCCGAGCTGTCAGGCGGGCAGCGCCAGCGCGTGGGGCTGATCCGTGCGCTGATGCTCGATCCCGACGTGCTGCTGCTCGACGAACCGCTGGGCGCGCTGGACCCGATCGTGCGCCACGACCTGCAGGCGCAGATGCGCGCGCTGTTCGCGCGCCTGGGCAAGACCGTGGTGCTGGTGACCCACGACATCGCCGAGGCGGTGTGGTTCGCCGACACGGTGGTGCTGTTGCGTGCCGGCCGCATCGTGCAGCAGGGCCCGCCGCGTAGCTTGCTCGACGCGCCGGCGGACGATTTCGTGCAGGCGTTCATGCGCGCCCAGCGCAGCGTCGACGAGGCGGCGCGATGAGCGCCCGGCGCGCGCTGGGCAGGGGGCTGGTGCTGCTGGTCGGCCTGTGGCTGCCGATCGTGGCCGCCGCGCAGTCCGCCACGATCGGCTCGAAGAACTTCACCGAAGGCGTCGTGCTGGGCGAGATCGCCACGCTGGCTGCGCGGCAGGCCGGCGCCGAGGTCACCCATCGCCGCCAGCTCGGCGGCAGCCGGATCCTGTGGCGCGCGCTGCTCGAAGGCGAGATCGACGCCTACGCCGAGTACACCGGCACGCTGGCCGACGAACTGCTGCGCATGCCGCGTGCGCAGCGCGCCGAATTGGATGCGGCATTGGCCGAACGCGGGCTGGCGATGACCGCGCCGCTCGGGTTCGACAACAGCTACGCGATCGGCATGCGCCGGGCGCAGGCCGCGCAATTGGGGATCGCGCGGCTGTCGGACCTGGCCGGGCACCCGCAGTTGCGGCTGGGCCTGAGCAACGAGTTCATGTCGCGCGGCGATGGTTGGCCGGGACTGCGCACGGCCTATGCACTGCCGCAGCGCCCCGATGGACTCGACCACGACCTTGCGTATCGGGCGCTGGCCAGCGGCGCGATCGATGCCACCGACCTGTACGCGACCGACGCCGAGATTCCGCACTACGACCTGGTCGTGCTCGACGACGACCGCCACTACTTCCCGTCTTACGCCGCGGTCTATCTGTACCGCGCGGATCTGGGCACGCGCGCACCGGCGGTGCTGGCTGCGCTGCGCGGGCTGGAAGGCCGGATCGACGCGGCGACGATGCAGCGGCTCAACGCGCGGGTGAAGCTCGACGGCGTGCGCGAGGCAACGGTCGCGGCCGATTGGCTCGGGGTCGCGCCGAGTGCCGGCGACGGCCGCCCGGCGCGCATCGCCCAGCGCACTGGCGAGCATCTGGCGCTGGTCGGCATCTCGCTGGGCGCAGCGCTGCTGGTCGCATTGCCGCTGGGCGTGGTCGCCGCGCGGCGGCCGCGGCTGGGCCAAGGTGTGCTGGCGTTGACCGGCGTGCTGCAGACGCTGCCGTCGCTGGCGGTGTTCGTGTTCATGATTCCGCTGTTCGGCATCGGCGCGGGGCCGGCGATCGCCGCGCTGTTCCTCTACAGCCTGCTGCCGATCGTGCGCAATACGCACGCCGGGCTGACCGGCATCGCGCGCGAGCTGCGTGAGACCGCGGCGGCGATCGGGCTGCCGCCGGCGACGCGGCTGCTGCGGGTCGAACTGCCGCTGGCCTTGCCGACGATCCTGGCCGGCATCAAGACCGCGGCGGTGATCAATGTCGGCACCGCGACGCTCGGTGCCCTGATCGGCGCGGGCGGCTACGGCCAGCCGATCCTCACCGGCATCCGGCTCGACGACCTGGGCTTGATCCTTGAAGGCGCGGTGCCCGCTGCGTTGCTGGCGCTGACGGTACAGGGCGTGTTCGAACTGGCCGAGCGCGCGCTGGTGCCGCGCGGCCTGCGGCTGGCGGCGCGGCGCTGAGGCTCAGCCCGCGTGCGTGCGCAAGACGATGACGGTCGCGGTCGCGACCACCGACACACTGCCCACGATCCAGAGCAGGTTGTAGACCGTGAAGCGCCGGTTGCGCAGCGCCTGCGGGTCGCCACAGGCGGCGTTGGCGGCTAGTTGCAGCCGGACCAGGCTGGCGCAGGCCAGCGGCATCAGCGCGATCCCCAACCAGTCCATCCACGGCGTCGTCGCCGGCCAGCGCGCAGCCACCGACGGGCCGACGAATGCGGTGCTCCACGACACCGCTTCGCACAGGAAGAACACGGTCGCCACCGCCATTGGCCACCAGCGCCGCCTGACGCCGGCCGTGCGCAGTGCCTCGTCGATGCGGCGCGCCAGCGCGTGCACGGTGAACAATGCGAACACCGCCCGCACCACCGGGCGCACCCTGACGCCATGCACCGCCTGCCAGCGCAGCCAGTGCCGGTAGAACCAGTACATCTGGTAGAGCCCGAACGTGGCGACGTAGAGCACCACCACCTTCAGCGGCGAGACCACGTAGAACGCATCGCCCGTGTCGGCGGCTGCGCGCACGTCGGCCTGCGGCGGCGCGTACGGATCGTCCGGTGCGTGCATGTCGGTCAGCCGTCAGCGCGCCACGCGCGGGGCATCGGGGTCATTGCGGCAGATCCACGCCGAAGGCTGGCAACAGAATCACCGCACCGATCAACAGCCAGATCAGGCCGAAGATCGCGATCCACACCCAGTTGGCCCAGGTGAAGCGCCGGTTGCCCGCGCCGTCGGGATCGCCACAGGCGGCGTTCGCGGCACGCTGCATCGCCAACATCGACAGCGCGATCGGCACCAGCGCCAGCAGCGAGACGATGTCGGTGATCGGCACGCCGATCCCGCGATCGGCCAGCCGCGAGGCCACGGTACTTCCGATCTGGAAGACGACGTAGACGGTCGCTGCCAGCGCCGGTGACCAGGCGCGCACGATGCCCAGCGCACGCAAGCGCTCGTCGATGCGCCGGGCCAGCGCATGCGCGAAGAAGATCGAAAACACCGCGCGCGGCACCGGCCACACGGTCTCGTTGTGGGCGCGTCCCCACCGGCGCCAGTGGACGTAGAACCAATACAGGACGTAGAGCCCGAAGGTGACGAAGAACAGCACGCAGAACTTCGTCGCCGAGACGACGTAGAACGGTTGCGCGGCGGCGGCGGTGGCCGGCAGCGGCACCACGTCCGCGGTGGGGGGCGCGTACAGATTGTCCGAAGATGCGTCCTGCATCGGTGATGTCCTGTTTCGAGGCGTTGCGCATGGTAGCGCGCGCGCCTGAGGACGCTGTCCCCCGCGAGGGGCTCGGCAGCGCATTCGGACTGGCGCTCATAGCGGGTCGGGAGCGGACGCGCGCTGGGTGTGGCGCCGCGCCCCTTCGAGGCACCCGGGTACGACACCTGGCGCGATCGGTGCGACCCATCCGCAGCCGACAACTGGCCGGTCAGGCGCGAGCTGGCCGGAAAGGCCGGTCGAGGCATTGATGCCACGTCAAGGCGCGCAATCAATCAATTTGGTCTACTTAAATATTTCATTTCCTGCCAACCCCACTTGAAATGTCTACTTTGATATACCATTATCGACCTATGGACAGCGCCATCGAGCTCTATATCAACGGCACATGGCACTGCGCTGCCCGTATCGCGGTGAACGAACGCGCCGTGCGCTTTGAGTACCTGCCCGACTATGTCTTTGGCCACCTTGAGCACGCGCCACCCGTGGCGCTTTCGCTCCCGGTCAACATGGAGATCCACACCTGGTCGGGCGCTTCGCAGACGCCTCTGGCCTTCCTGTGGGATCTGGTGCCGCAGGGGCGCGGCCGCGAGCACCTGGCCGGCCTGCTAGGGGTTTCCGCCCAGGACGCCACGCAGGATTTTTTCCTGGCCCAACACGGCGCCTTTGCGCCCATTGGACGTCTTCGTCTCGACACCGCCGTCGAGTTCTACCAGCGTCAGACCGGCGGCGCTCCGGCGGAGGGCTTCAAGACGCGAGACATCAGCGAACGAACCGATGCATTTCTTGCGCAGCTCGCATTGCACAACATGCTTGCGGCCGGCACACCCGGCGTGCAGGGCGTGGCTCCTAAGTTTCTGCTGACGCAGGACGAAGAAGGGCGTTGGTATCCCGATGCAGCACTGCCCGATGCGCGCGCGAGAGAACACTGGATCATCAAGCTGCCGCGAGGCCGGGACCCGAGCGATCAGCGGATTCTGCGCCACGAATCCATCTATCTGCAGGCCGTTGGCGCCTGTGGCCTGCGTACGATCGACACGCCCGTCTTCAAGGACGGCATGCTGTTCCTTCGCCGTTTCGACCGACAGGTCGGCCCCGATGGTGTCGTCCATCGTCTCCATCAGGAGACGCTGTCGGCACTGGCCGGGTTACCGGGCTTCGGCCGCAACGCATCGCTCTTTGCGCTCACCGAACGATTGGCGGACATGGCGTCGAATCCGGCCCAGGCCGTCGCGGAATTCCTGTGCCGGGACGTCCTCAACCGGGCGCTGCGCAACCCGGACAACCACGTGCGCAACACCTCCGTTCAGCAATGTCCGGACGGCACTGTGCAACTAACCCCGCTGTACGACATCGGCCCGATGTATCTCGATCGCGAACTGATTACCCGCACCTGCGACTGGCGTTTGCCCGAGGGCGGGATCACCGACGATTGGAACGTGATCCTGGAGCGACTGGCGCTGCACGACGACGTCAAAGTGAAAGTCGCCATCGCGCTCAAGACCTTCGGCGAGCAACACCTGCCGAAACTTACCCAGGAGCTCCGCATGCGGGATGCCGATGCGGATATCGTCGAGGCGTGCGAGACCGCGATCGGATTTCAGATCACCAAGCTTCAGGCCATTGCCCACCATGCAACGCCGACGCCCTGACAGCCAGACGGTCCGCGTGCTCAGAGACGCACTGGCGGTCGACATTGCCTACGGTCGCGTCGACCTTGCGCAAGCCGTCAAACGCATGCGCAAGATCAGCGGATTGACCCAGGTGCAGTTCGCCAAACATCGCGGCATGAGTCTACTGACGCTCAAGCGTATCGAAAGCGGCAAAGGAAACCCGACGGTCGAGACGCTCGAAAGCATCGGAAATCTCTTCGGGCTTCGCGTCGCCTTCGTACATGCGGATCCCAACACGACCGCCCATTGGCTCGAACACGGAGACCCGCGCGACAACGATCATTGAGCGCTGGCAGAACAGGGCGCGCTTAACGCGACGCAGGCGGCGTGTCGTCGTCAAGGTCGCGCGGCAGGGTGCGCGCCGGGAACGGCAGCACGACACCGCGCGCGTCATCGGCCGGCGGGCGCTGCCACAACACCGGCACGTCGTGTGGCGCCGGCGGCTCCAGCGTCTCGGCCTGCAGGCGCGCAGCGCGCTGCGCCTCCTCTTCCTCGATCTCCCAGCTGTAACGGCGGCGCGGCAGCTGCGGGTCGGCACGGCGGAACCAGAACGCCGCGAGCACGCCGCCCACGGCGCCGCCCAGGTGCGACTGCCACGACACGCCCGGCTCCTGCGGCAGGATCGTCAGCAACATGCCGCCGTAGAACAGGAAGGCGATCATGCCGGCGGCGACCGACGGCCGGTCGCGGCGCAGCAGGCCGAGCACGAAGATGAGGAACATCAGGCCGTGGGTCACGCCACTGGCACCCAGGTGGTGCGAGCCCGGATCGCCGAGCAGCCAGGCGCCCAGCCCCGAGCCCAGCCACATCAGCGGCAAGCCGCGCAGCGTGGCTTTGGGATACACCGCAAGCGCCAGCGTGCCGAGCACCAGCAGCGCGCTGGCGTTGGCGATCAGGTGGCCTGGCGAGCCGTGCAGCAGCGGCGCGCCAAGCAGGCCCGCCAGCCCCGCCCATTCGCCGGGACGGACCGCCAGCGCGCGCCAGTCGACCATCGCCTGGATGCCGAAGGCGATGACCAGCAGCAGCACAAAGCCGATGCTGGCCTGCAGCGCGCGCGACAGCCGCTGTCGGTCGCGCGCCCGCTGGGCGGGCGAGTCCTCGGGCGCTTCGGGCATGTCCAGATGCATCGATCCAAGGTGGCGACGGATCATGAGAACGCAAGCGACACAGGCGTTTGCGACAGCGCCCGCGACTGACGAGCGCGGCAGCGGTGCGCGCGGGTCGCGCGCTTGTCTCCCTCCCCGCATCGCGGGGGAGGGCTGGGGTGGGGGGCGCTGTTCGCGGCAAGCCCAGCCCCCACCCGATGCCTGACGGCATCGACCTCCCCCGCGTTGCGGAGGAGGTGGCCCGTCTGCGCTGCGAAGGAGGGAGCCCGTCCGCGCTACGCGCGCGGGTCGCGCCGCTTGTCTCCCTCCCCCGCATTGCGGGGGAGGGCTGGGGTGGGGGCGCTGTTCGCGGCAAGCCCAACCCCCACCCGACGCCTGCTGCGTCGACCTACCCCCGCGTTGCGGAGGAGGTGGCCCGTCCGCTGCACGCGCGGATTGTGCCGCTTATCCCCCTCCCCCGCATCGTGGGGGAGGGCTGGGGTGGGGGCGCTGTTCGCGGCAAGCCCAGCCCCCCACCCGATGCCTGACGGCATCGACCTCCCCCGCGTTGCGGAGGAGGTGACCCGTCTGCCCTGCGGAGGAGGTGGCCCGTCTGCGCTGCGAAGGAAGTGGTCCGTCCGCGCTGCGCGCGCGGGTCGCGCGCTTGTCCCCCTCCCCCGCATCGCGGGGGAGGGCTGGGGTGGGGGCGCTGTTCGCGGCAAGCCCAGCCCCCACCCGACGCCTGCGGCGTCGACCTGCCCCCGCAAGCGGGGGAGGTGACGCGCGCGCGGCCCTGCTTTTTGCTCCTTCCCCCCGCATGCGGGGCGTTGCGCCCTTCACGGGTGGAAAGTTGGGAAGGGCGCGCTTGCCCGCGCCAAGCGCCGTCCCCAACCCGGCATCTGCGGGCGCCGCCCCCCCCGCGTTGCGGAGGAGGTGACCCGTCTGCCCTGCGGAGGAGGTGGCCCGTCTGCGCTGCGAGGTACTGGCCCGTCCGCGCTACGCGCGCGGGTCGCGCGCTTGCCTCCCTCCTCCGCATCGCGGGGGAGGGCCGGGGTGGGGGCGCTGTTCGCGGCAAACCCAGCCCCCACCCGACGCCTGCGGCGTCGACCTGCCCCCGCAAGCGGGGGAGGTGAGGTAGCCCGGCTGCGTTGCGGAGGAGGTGGCCCGTCCGCGCTGCGAGGGAAGTGGCCCGTCCGCGCTGCGCGCGCGGGTCGCGCCGCTTGTCTCCCTCCCCCGCATCGCGGGGGAGGGCTGGGGTGGGGGCGCTGTTCGCGGCAAGCCCTGCCCCCACCCGACGCCTACGGCGTCGACCTCCCCCGCGCTGCGGAGGAGGTGGCCCGTATGAGTGGCGGAAGAGGTGGCCCATCTGCGCTGCGAAGCAAATGGCGCGCGCGGTTACGCCGCGCCGGCCATGCGCCCGCGCCGCGCGCGTTCGAGGTGCACCAGCAGCAGCGAGATCGCCGCCGGGGTCATGCCGGGAATGCGCTGGGCCTGGCCGACGGTCAGTGGCCGCACCTGGCCGAGTTTCTGCACGATCTCGGCCGACAGCCCGCGCACACCGGCGAAGTCGAAGCCATCCGGGATCGCCGTCCCCTCTTGGCGCTGCTGGCGCTCGATCTCCACCCGCTGGCGTTCCAGGTAGCCCGAGTACGTCGCCTCGATCTCGACCTGCTCGGCGATGTCGGCATCCGCCACGCCCGGGCCGAGGCCGTCCACGCGCATCAGCGCCGGGTAATCGAGCCCGGGGCGGCGCAGCAGGTCGATCGCGTTGCTCTCCCGGCGCAGTTCGATGCCCAGCGTCTCCACGACCGCGCGGCCCAACGCGTTGTGCGGCGAGGCCCACAGCCCGCGCAGACGGGCGGTCTCGCGCTCGATCCCCTCGCGTCGGGCCTCGAAGCGACGCATGCGTGCATCGTCCACCAGCCCCAATTCGCGGCCAATGCCGGTCAGGCGCAGGTCGGCATTGTCCTCGCGCAGCTGCAGCCGGTACTCGGCGCGGCTGGTGAACATGCGGTACGGCTCTTTCGTGCCGTGCGTGATCAGGTCGTCGATCAGCACGCCGATGTAGGCCTGGTCGCGGCGCGGGGTCCAGGCATCGAGGCCGCGTACTTGGCGCGCGGCGTTGAGGCCGGCAATCAGGCCCTGCGCGGCGGCTTCTTCGTAGCCGGTGGTGCCGTTGATCTGCCCGGCGAAGAACAGCCCGGCCACCGCACGCGTCTCCAGCGACGCCCGTAGCCCGCGCGGGTCGAAGAAGTCGTACTCGATCGCGTAGCCGGCGCGGGTGATGTGCGCCTGCTCGAAGCCGACGATGCTGCGCACCAGCGCCAGTTGCACGTCGAACGGCAAGGACGTCGAGATGCCGTTGGGATAGATCTCGGCGACGTCCAGGCCTTCGGGCTCGACGAAGATCTGGTGGCTGTCCTTGTCGGCGAAGCGCACCACCTTGTCCTCGATCGACGGACAGTAGCGCGGGCCGATGCCCTCGATCTGGCCCGAGTACATCGGCGAACGATGCAGCGCACCGCGGATGATCTCGTGGGTGCGCTGGGTGGTGCGGGTGATCCAGCACGGCACCTGCCGCGGGTGGTCGGCCTGCGAGCCGAGGAACGAGAACACCGGACGCGGATCGTCGCCGGGCTGGATCGCCATCGCCGCGTAGTCGAGCGTGCGGCCGTCGATCCGCGGCGGCGTGCCGGTCTTGAGCCGGTCGACGACGAACGGGCGCTCGCGCAGGCGCTGGGCGAGCGTGGTCGCCGGCGGATCGCCCGCCCGGCCGCCCGCCGACTGCGCTTCGCCGACATGGATGCGACCGCCGAGGAATGTGCCTGCGGTCAGCACCACGGCCGGCGCGTCGAAGCGCAGGCCGGTCTGGGTGATCGCGCCGCGGACCGCATCGCCCTCGATGACGAGGTCGTCGACGGCCGACTGGAAGATCGTCAGATTCGGCTGCGCCTCGACCGCGCGGCGCACGAACGCGCGGTAGAGATTACGGTCGGCCTGGCAGCGGGTGGCGCGGACCGCCGGGCCCTTGGAGGCGTTGAGCCGCCGCCACTGGATGCCGGCGGCATCGGCGGCGCGGGCCATGATTCCGCCCAGAGCATCGATCTCGCGCACCAGGTGGCCCTTGCCGATGCCACCGATCGCCGGGTTGCAGCTCATCACGCCGATCGTCTCGACGTTGTGGGTCAGCAGCAGCGTGCGGGCGCCTGCGCGTGCGGACGCGAGCGCCGCTTCGGTGCCGGCGTGGCCGCCGCCGACGACGATGACGTCGTAGCTGTGGAAGTCGTTGGGCATCGGCGAATTATCGGGCAGGTCGGCGGGCGCCGGCGAGTGGGCGCTTGGCACGATTTCTGCGTGCGTTCGGGCTGCACCCGGGACGGCAAGCGTCTGAAAGGGGGGCGCGGCTGGAGATTGGAACAGGGCCGGCCATGTACGTCCCGGGGAAGCACGGGGCCGGATGTCGGGGGACATCCGGCCCCTTTTTTTTGGCTCGCCACCCCAAGCACGCGTCTTGGGCGGCAGGGTGAAGAGCCGATGCCCGGAGGAGGGCGGAACAGGGGGGATCCGAGAGTCCCCCGCCGGGCATCGACAGTCGTATGACCTTTTCGTCGTAAACCGACGCAATCGGTCAGGCGGGGCCAAGCTTCGCCCGGGAATGTCGACGGCGCAAGCCCCAATGCAGCTCGACTTCCTGAGAATGGGCCGGAGTTCACGAAAGCCGCCCCACCCAAACCGGGGTCAGAGTCGTTTTCGCCTAGCCATCGCGCCATGTCGTCAGCGATGCATGAGCGAAAAGCGACTCTGACCCCGGTTTTCGGGCGGATCAGGGGACGCGCTGGTCGGGGCGGCGGTAGCCGGCGCGCTCGCGCGGGGCCGGGCGCGGGGTGTCGCTGCTCGGCGGGCGGCTTTGCGGCGGACGGCTCGGGGGCCGGTGCTCCGGCGGGCGGGCCTGTGACGGTGGGCGATAGCCTGGACGCGGACCGTTGTGGCCGGGACGGCCGTCACCGCCCCCGGGGCGGCCGCCCCAGTGCCCACCCGGGCGCCCCGGGCGGTCGGAATCGGGGCGGCCGGGCCGATCCGGGCGACCGACGCCAGGCCGGCCATCGCCCCAGCCCGGGCGGCCAGGCCCGTGGCCATGCGGCGGTCGGTAGCCGGGCCGTCCATGACCATGTCCGTATCCCGGACGACCGGGCACGACGATCGGGCGCACGATCACCGGCGGCGGGCGATAGTAGCCACCACCGTAGCCATAGCCGTAAGGCCGGTTGTAGTAGTACGGCGCGCCATAGCCCGCGCCGCCATACCAGCCCGAATAACGCCCGTAGCCGACACTGCCATAGGGGGCGCCGTAGCTGCGGTACACGGTGCCGGGCGAGCCGTAATAGTAATCGCCACTGCCGCCGCGGTAGCCGTAGCTCGCGCAACCGGCAAGGGTCAGACAGGCGACGAAGATCAGTCCCTTGCGGATCATGGCGGTCCCCCGCTCGATAAGGGCTCCAGCTTCGGCGGTGTCCATTGAATCGGCCCTTAAGGGCACCGGCCGACCTCGCACTACGATCATGGTCGATCGTGAATCCGCAAGGCGGCTCGGCTACGCTGTCGCGATGCATGCCGCCCTGCCCTTGCCCGACGCCAACGACCTGCTCGCCGCGGCGGCCCGGCTCGCGCCGGTCGCCCATCTCACACCGGTGTTGCGCAGCCGGGTGATCGATGCAGCCGCCGGTTGCGCGCTGCACTTCAAGGCCGAACATCTGCAGCGCGCGGGTGCGTTCAAGTTCCGCGGCGCCTGCAATGCGGTCCTGGCGCTGGACCCGGAAACTGCCGCGCGCGGGGTGGTCACGCACTCGTCCGGCAATCACGGCGCGGCGCTCGCGCTGGCCGCGCATCTGCGCGGCATCGCCTGCCATGTCGTGGTGCCCGAAGGCGCGGTGGCGACCAAGCTGGCGGCGATCGCCAGCTACGGCGCGGTGTTGCACCACTGCGCGGCGACGCTGGCCGACCGCGAACGCACCTGCGAGCAGGTCCGCGCGCAGACCGGCGCCACACTCGTCCACCCCTATGCCAATGACCAGGTGATCGCCGGCCAGGGCACGGCCGCGCTCGAGCTGCTGCATGCCGCCGGCCCGCTCGACGATCTGGTGGTGCCAGTCGGCGGCGGCGGGCTGGCGGCCGGCACTGCGCTGGCGATCGCGCACGCCGCGCCGCAGACCCGGCTGGTGCTGGCCGAGCCACGCGGCGCCGACGACACCCTACGCTCGCTGCAGCAGGGCGCGCGTGTGCCCGACCTCGTGCCCGACACGGTCTGCGACGGCCTGCGCGGGCTGCTGGGCGCGCCGAACTTCGAGATCCTCTCGCGCCATGGCGTCGCGCATGGCACGCCGGTCGAGGTGCTGGCGGTCGACGATGCCGATACGGTGGCCGCCGCACGACGCATCGCCGTGCACACCAAGCAACTGGTCGAGCCCTCGTCGGCCATCGCGCTGGCGGCGGTGCTGGGCGCGCCGTCGCGCTTCGCCGGCCGTCGCGTCGGCATCGTGCTCAGCGGCGGCAACGTCGATCCGGACCGGCTGCCGTGGCGGTCGTGAGCGCCGCGGTGCGGTCATGAGTCAGCGGCGTCGACGCCGTCCGCTGCTGCGCCTGTGCGTGTGGGCCGCGCTGCTGCTGGTCGTCTGGCTGGCCGGCGTCGCGGCCTGGATCGTGCATGTGGGCAGCCGCGACGAGGCCGGGCCGGCGGATGCGATCGTGGTGCTGGGCGCGGCCGCCTACGACGCGGTGCCCTCACCGGTGTTCGAGGCGCGTATCGACCATGGCCTGGATCTCTACCGCGCCGGGCATGCGCCGGTGCTGATCTTCACCGGCGGCTACGGCGGCGCCAAGGCCCGCTTCTCCGAGGCGCAGGTGGCACGCCGTTACGCGCTGCGCCGCGATATCCCCGCCTCGGCGATCCTCACCGAGTCGCGCTCGCGTACCACGGTCGAGAACCTGATCGAAGCGCGGCGGCTGATGCGCGAGCACGACCTGCACCGGGTCATCGTGGTCAGTGACCCGCTGCATATGGCGCGCGCACTGCGCGCGAGTCGCCGGCTGGGCATCGATGCGGTCGGCTCGCCGACGCCGTCGACGCGTTTCCGCACCTTCCGCACCCAGCGCGAGTTCCTGCTGCGCGAGGTGTACTTCTTCCACCGCGATCTCTACGAGTCGATCGTCGCCCGGCTCGCGTCGTAAGCCGACGCGGCGCACTCAGCGCGCCGGAGCTTGGCCGTCGGCGACCAGGGTCAGGCCCTCGGCGAGCAGCCAGCGGGTCGCGAGCACGCGCTGGGGCT
Source organism: Luteimonas sp. gir (assembly GCF_037198055.1). Lineage (NCBI taxonomy): Bacteria > Pseudomonadati > Pseudomonadota > Gammaproteobacteria > Lysobacterales > Lysobacteraceae > Luteimonas > Luteimonas sp. gir. Next base: position 466,839 of record NZ_JBBAXQ010000001.1, on the reverse strand, counting down.
GCGGCTGGTCCTTGAGCACGTCGACCATCTGCCGGAACGCGCGGCAGCGCCCTGCCCGGCTGGCCTCGTCGGTACCGGTCGAGGTGAGTCCGAGCATGAACCCGTCGTGGAGCAGCGTCGCGGTCACCGCGGCCGCGCGCAGCACCTGTTGCGCGGCCGCCGGGTCGAAGGCCTGCGGCTGACCTTGCAGGCCGGTCAGCGCGAGGTTGGTGAAGGCATTGGCGAAGCGATTGCGGCTGGCCGGGCCGAGCCGGTCGACGGTGCGCTGGAATGCGGCCAGATCGCGCGCGGCGTCGGGCTCGAACAGATCGCACAACGCCCGTGCTTCCCCGGGTTCGCGCGAGGCGTGCAGCACAGCCTGGAACAGCCCATCGATGGCCTCGGGCGCGGCGCGGCGCAGCACATCGCCGCCGGTCGACAGCACCGCGGCGGCATCGATCTGCGACAGGTCGATCTCGTACTGCTGCGCGGACGCCGGCAATGTCGGCAGCCAGAGCGCGGTCAACAGCAGCACAACAGTCGGGCGCCAGCGCATCAAGGTATCCACGTCGCCAGGAGGAGGCGCCGAGTCTAGGCGCTGGCGTGCGGCATCGGATGAACGCCGCGCTCAGGCGCCCATGTAGCGCCCGGGCCGGTGGTTGAACAGCAGCACCAGGTTGAGCACCAGCACGCCGAGCGCCGAGTACAGCACCTTGGACGGCGGCAGTACGGTCAGCGAGATCAGCATCAGCACCGTGTCGAAGCCCAGCTGCAGCTTGCCCGCGCTCCAGCCACGGCTGCGCTGCAGCCACACCACGACGATGCCCACCCCGCCCAGGCTGGCGCGGTGGCGGATGAACGACAGGATGCCCATGCCGACCAGCGCACCACCGAACACCGCCGAGAACAACGGCGTCATCGATTCGAACGGCGCCATGCGCGGAATCAGGTCGGCGACGACGCCGGTCACGCCGACCGCGAGGAAGGTCTTGAGGGTGAACTCCCAGCCCATGCGCCGCACCGCGATCCAGTAGAACGGCAGGTTGAACAGCACGAACAGCAGGCCGAAATGCGCGCCGGTGGCGTAGTGCGCCAGCAGCGCCATGCCGGCCACGCCGCCGACCATCAGCCCGCCGGTCGCCAGGATCGACATGCCCAGCGCGCTGACCAGGCTGGCCAGGATCAGGCCCTGCACATCCTCGGCGACGGTATGGCGCTGCGGCAGCGGCGCCGGGGCGGCCACGGCCACCGCCGCCGCCACTTCGGCAGCGTCGGGCACGGGTTCGAACGCGCCAGGGCGGGAGTCGGCAGGCACAGGGGGATCCGGTGATTGTTGCGGCGCAGCATAACGCGAGCAGGCGGTTGCCGTCAGTGCGATGCGCCCCTGACACAGGCCTGGCTTCGACCATCCTGCGTGGATTGGCCTTCGAGGCACCGACGTCCGGGAAGCCGGCGGCGCGGCGTCAGTCGCGCCGTCGGCGGACCGGGATCGCGCTGGCCGGGAACCGCGCCAGTTCTTCGCCGCCGTCGCGGATCGGCGCGCCCGGCTGCGGTGCCCAGGCCATCGCGGTGATCCATTCCCAGCTCGCCGGCAGACCCTCGGGTTCACGGAACTGCGCGTAGTGGGCGGCGGCCGCGGCGAAGCGCGCGCGGCCAGTCAGCGCACGGCGGCGACCGGCCAGCGCATTGGTCGCACCGACCGCGCGCAGCTCGCGCATCAGCGCGGTCATGTCGGGGTGATGGTGGACGACGACCTCGCGGTCGAGCACCGGGTTGCGGAAGCCGGCCTGCATCAGCGCATCGCCGAACTCGGCGATCGATGCGAACGGGCTGACGTGCGGCACCTCGTCGGCATGGCCGAAGGCCTCGCGCAGTTCGATCAGGGTCTGCGGGCCGAAGGTCGAACACAGCAGCAGGCCGTCGGGACGCAGCACCCGGCGGAAACCGGCGAACGCGGCTGCCAGGTCCTCGACCCATTGCAGCGACAGATTGCAGAACAGCACGTCGACGCTGTCGTCGGCGATCGGCAGCGCACGCAGGTCGGCGCAGACCCGGTCGACGGGGCGTTGCAGCCCGAGGCGGTCGCGCCAGCCAGCGCGGACCGGCGCCTGCTGCAGCATCGGCAAGGCCAGATCGACTGCAACGATGCGCGCCTTGGGCCAGCGCGCGCGCATCGCCAGCGCGGCATGCGCCGGGCCGCTGCCGACATCGAGCACGCAGCCCGGCACGCGGTCGTCGAGATAGTCCAGCGACTCGAGCAGATGCGCCTCGACCTGCCGCTGCAGGGCGGCGGCGCCGGCGTAGCTCGACGAGGCGCGCGAGAACGCCCGGCGGACGTGGGTGCGATCGAAGATGGCGGTCATGGGGTCAGCGATTCGGTGGCGGGGGGCGCGTCAGGTCGCGGCCTGGGGCAGGAAGGCGAGCAGGTGTTCGGCCACGGCATCGGCATGGGTCAGGAACGGCGCGTGGCCGGCATGCGCGATCGTGTGCGCCTGCGCGCCTAGGGCCTGCGCGGCGGCGGCGTGCATCGCCTGCGGGTCCACCAGCCGGTCGCGCCGACCGGCCAGCCACAGGCTGGGCACGGCGAGTCCGGGCAACGCCGCGCGCAGGTCGACGCTGCGCAGCAGTTGCAGCCCGTCGACCAGCGCATGCGCGGCGGGCTCGCCGCGCGCGAAAACCTCAGCGCGCAGCGCGCGCAACTCGCCGCGCGCATCCTCCGAGCCGAAGGCTTCCAGGGCGATGAAGCGGTCGAGCGTGCCGCGGTAGTCGTCGCGCAGGCCGCGGGCGAAGTCACGGAAGATCTCCGGCGCCATGCCGTGCGTCCAGTCCTCGCCGCGTACGAAGCGCGGACTCGCGCACAGCATGGCCAACGCGGTGACCGTCGCCGGGCGAGTCGCCGCGGCCTGCAGCGCGAACAGTCCGCCGAGCGACCAGCCCAGCCACGGCGCCGGCGGCAGCCGCGACGCGAGCGCATCGACCACCGGCGCGAGTGCCAGCGGCACTGGAGCCTCGCGACTGCGTCCATGACCCGGCAGGTCCACGCAGTAGACCGTGCGATGGGCGCGCAGGCGCGCGACCAGCGGCGCGAACACGCCGCCGTGCATCGCCCAGCCGTGCAGCAGCACCAGCGGCGGCCCGTCGCCGCAGACCTCGATATACAGACCGCTGCCGTCATCGGGCAGCGCGGTGGCGAGCGGTGTCTCGTGCATCGTCGGTGTGCCTTCGTCGGTCATGCGCCCTTGTCTCCGCGCAGCGCGCGCGTGCGACGCGGACTGGTCGCCGCCGGGCGCGCCACCAGCAGCGCGAACGCGACGATGCCGCCGGTCACCACCAGCGCACCGAGCAGTGCCCGGCCCTGCGGCCAGGCCTCGTGCAGGAACAGCGCGCCGAGCAGCGCCGCGAACAGCAATTCGGCCGCTTGCATCGCCTCGGCCGCGCCGAGCGCGACCGGGTTGTGCCGGACCATGCCGGTGGCCTGGAAGAACAGGATGGTCGCGATCACGCCCGCGCTCAGCGCCACGCCCGCCGCCAGCCACACCTGCGGCAACGATGGCGCGCCGGCCTGGTGCCAGGCGAACGCCGCCACGACCAGCCACAACGGCTGGCTGGCCAGCGTCAGTCCGAACACGCGCTGGGTCGCGGTGAGGTCTTCGCCGGTGCGCTCCAGGTGCAGCAACAGCAGACGATTGCCCAGTGGATAGGCGATTGCCGCGGTCAGCACGCAGGCCAGCGCGATCCAGCCCGCGGCATCCAGGCCCGCACCGCCGTGGCCGAACTGCATCAGCAGCACGCCGACCAGGATCGCCGCGGCGACGGCGAGCGCGGCCGGCGGCACCCGGCGCCGGGCGTCGCGGTAGAGCAGCGGCGCGCACAACATGCCCGCGATCACGGTGAACTGGAAGCTGCCGGCGACCAGCCACGCCGGGCCGCTGGACGCGGCGAACGAGAGCATGCAGTAGAACAGCAAGAAGCCGATCGCGCTGCAGCGCAGCCACGCCCAGGGATGCGCGGCGATCGCACGCAGCACCGGCGCGGTGCCGCCCTGCCAGGGCATCAACGGCAGCAGCAGCGGCAGGGTGATGAAGTAGCGCAGGCACGCCGTCCACGCCCAATGGCCGCCGCCGCTGGCGCTGGCGCGGTTGAGCACGTAGGTCAGCGTGAAGAACAGCGCCGAAGCCAGTGCGATCGCCACCGCCAGCAATGCGCGGCGGTTGTCGTGGGGTTGCGTGCTCATGCCGGGATCGCGGACGACGTCGGGACCAGCGCATCGCGCGCGGCGGCGAGTGCATCAACCAGCGCGTCGATCTGCGCGTCCTCGTGGGTCGCGGCGAGCGTGATGCGCAGCCGCGCCTGGCCCTCGGGCACGGTGGGCGGGCGGATCGCCGCGACCCAGAAGCCGGCCGTATCGAGCGCCCGGGACAACGCGAGCGCGGTCGCGTTGTCGCCGCAGCGCAGCGGCTGGATCGGCGTGTCGGACGGCATCAGGTCCAGCCCCGCGCGCGCGGCGCGTTCGCGCAAGCGCTGCACCAGCGCGCCCAGCCGCTCGCGGCGCCAGTGTTCGTGGCGCGCCAGCCGCACCGCGGCCAGCGTCGCGGCGGCCTGCGCCGGCGGCAGTGCGGTGGTGTAGACATAGGGCCGCGCGGTTTCGGCCAGGTGCGCGACGAGGTCGGCATCGCCGGCCACCACCGCGCCGTAGCCGCCGAGCGCCTTGCCCAGTGTCAGCAGCTGCAGCGGCACCGCCTCGACGCCGAGCCCGGCCTGCGCGACGCTGCCGCGGCCCTCGGGCCCGCACACGCCGATGCCGTGCGCATCGTCGACATACAGCAGCGCCTGCTGCGCCTGTGCGACCGCGGCCAACTCGCGCAGTGGGGCGATGTCGCCGTCCATGCTGAAGACGCCATCGGTGGCGACCAGCGCCGCGCCGCCCGGCAGGCCCTGCAGCTGGCGCAGCGCGCCCTGTGAGTCTCCGTGCGGATAGCGGCGCAGCCGGCAGCCGGCCAGCCGCGCGGCGTCGATCAGGCTGGCGTGGTTGAGCCGGTCCTGCACGCAGGCATCGTCCTCGCCCAGCAGCGCCTGCAGCACCGCGAGATTGGCCGCAAACCCACTGCCCATCAGCAGCGCCGCCGGCACCTGCAGCCAGTCGGCAAGCTCGCGTTCGAGCGCAACATGGCGGGCGTGGTGACCACAGACCAGGTGCGAGCCGCCGCTGCCGACGCCGTCATCGAGCGCCGCCTCGCGCAGCGCCGTCGCCACGTCCGGATGCTGGGCCAGGCCGAGGTAGTCGTTGCCGCAGAAGTTCAGCAGCCAACGGCCGTCGACCTCGCAGCGCATGCCGTCGCGGCGCGCGACTGTGCGCCGCCGCCGACGGGCATGGCGGGCGTCGCGCGCCAGCCGCGCCGCGCGCGCGCGTTCGCGCAGATCGGGCCGCTCAGGCGCCATCGCCGCCCGCGTCCGCGCGCGTCGGCGTCATGCCGCGCAGCTCGCCGGGTGCTGCGGCAGTTCGATGATGTCGGCGTGCACGGTGCCCGGGTGGTCGTGATCGGCGGCATCGACCATCACCTGCATCGGCCGCAGGCCCAGGCGCGCGAACAGCGCCAGGTCGCGCTCGGTGTCGGGATTGCCGGTGGTCAGCAACTGCTCGCCGTAGAAGATCGAGTTCGCACCGGCCAGAAAGCACATCGCCTGCAGCTCGTCGCTCATGTCCTGGCGCCCGGCCGAGAGCCGCACCATCGAGCGCGGCATCAGGATCCGCGCGACCGCGATCGTGCGCACGAAGTCGAACGGGTCGATCTGCTCGGTGCCGTGCAGCGGCGTGCCCTCGACCTGCACCAACCGGTTGATCGGCACCGAATCGGGATGCGCCGGCAGGTTGGCCAGCGTGCGCAGCAGACCGGCGCGCTGGCGGCCGCTCTCGCCCATGCCGACGATGCCGCCGCAGCAGGTCTTCAGCCCCGCCTCGCGCACGTGTTCGAGGGTGTCGAAGCGGTCCTGCAGATCACGCGTGCGGATGATCGCGTCGTAGTACTCGGGGTCGGTGTCGATGTTGTGGTTGTAGTAGTCCAGGCCCGCGTCCTTGAGCGCGCGCGCCTGCTCGCCGCTGAGCATGCCCAGCGTGGCGCAGGTCTCCAGGCCCAGCGCCTTGACCTCGCGGATCATCGCCGCGACCTTCGGGATGTCGCGGTCCTTGGGCGAGCGCCACGCCGCGCCCATGCAAAAGCGGGTCGCGCCGGCGGCCTTGGCCTGGCGCGCCTTCTCGAGCACGGCCTCGGTCGCCATCAGCTTCGTCGCATCGACGCCGGTGTGGTAGCGCTGGGCCTGCGGGCAGTAGGCGCAGTCCTCGGGGCAGCCGCCGGTCTTGACCGACAGCAGCGTGCTGACCTGGACCTCGGCCGGATCGAAGTGCTCACGATGCACCTGGGCGGCGCGGAACAGCAGCTCGGTCAGCGGCAGCGCGAACAGCGCTTCGACCTCCGAACGGCTCCAGTCGTGACGCAGGGGGGGCTGGCCGGCGGTATCGCGGGCGTAGCTGACAACGGACATGGTGGTTTTCCGACGGTCGCGGCGGGACAGGGCCGGCAGTCTGGAAAGCATGACACAGGCTGTCAACCAGACGCCCGGCCCGCCGGTTGACGAGCGCCGTGCCCATCGCTGGCTGCGACGCCTGTTCGTGTAGGTTTCACTCCGGGCGGGATTTTTCACCCCAAAGAGTGGGAGCAGACATCCCAAAGGTTGGGACTTCCATCGCGAAAGGCCCGAGGGCTCAGATCCATAGCGACCTCCCGCCCGGACCGAGGCACCCTTCACTGCAGCCTGCAGCCCTCTCAGCGTGCCTCTTCAGAGGACAACGCTGCGTCGGCCACGCTACGAGTAGCGATCGGCCCCAAACCCTCAGCGGACGCCTCCAGACTGATCCGCTAGCTGTGTAAACCCAGTACGTTGTTCAGCGGGATGCGGGAGATGGGTGGCCTGTAACCGAGGCTGGCATGCGGGCGATGCCAGTTGTAGTAATGCAACCAGTGGGTGAAGGCATTGGCTCGCTGCTCGGAGTTGTCGTAGGCGCACGCGTAGGCCCATTCGCGCAGGCTGGTCTGGACCAGACGTTCGGCCTTGCCGTTGGTGCGTGGGGTATACGGCCGCGTTCGCGAGTGGCGCATGCCGAGCCTGCGGACCAGGCGGCGGAAGCGGCGGGACCGGTAGCAGGAGCCGTTGTCGGTCAGCAGCCGCTCGAAGCGCACGCCCAGGGTGCGGTAATAGCGAACCGTGCGGATCAGCGCCTTGCAGGCGCTGCTGCCGCGTTCGTCCGGCTCGATGGATCCGAAGGCCACGCGCGAGTGATCGTCGATGGCCAGATGTACATATTCCCAGCCGATGCCGCGATGGCGGTGCGACCGGTCGCCGGTGACGCGATGGCCCGGCGAGCCGATCCGCCCCAGCTTCTTGATGTCCAGATGCAGCAGTTGGCCGGGCCGGGCGTGTTCGTAGCGGTTCTCCGGCACAGCCGGCTCCAACTCGGCCAACCGATGCAGACCGGCACGGCGCAACAACCGGGCGATGGTGCTCGGTGCCACGGGCACCTGCTGGGCGATCTGGCGGTAGGTCTGGCGCGAACGGCGTTGTTCCAACACCTGGGCCACGATGGCCGCAGGCGTGGCATGGGGACAGGCATGCGGCCGGGAAGTGCGGTCGGTCAATCCCTCTGGCCCTTCCTCCCGGAACCGCTTCAGCCACTTGTAGGCGGTCCGCACGCTGACGCCCGCTGCATGCGCCGCTTCTTCCACGCGAAGGCCGTGAACGAGGACCCGATCCACGAGCAGGGCTCGACCGCGAGGACTCAAACGGGCATGTTTATGCAGGTTCATCCGGGGCTCCTGGGGGCTGGTTGGCTTCGTAACCCCCCATCTTCCAGAGATGCCCCGGATGAACAACCTACTGAGAGATCACAGCTAGCCCTGACGACGAGGCGTAGCAGCCAAGTGGCCATGGGATCGGAGGTATCAGGTGACCCATCCTACTCCAATCTTTCCGTAGCACGGAGGCTGAGCGGGAGATCTACGCACAGCCTTTCATGTCGTTAGCGCTAAAAACAGTTCCATTGAGATAGGTTCTTGACTGACGGCTAATCCATCTCTCTCAACTTGGTGAGCAGTGCGAGGACAGGACAGCAACGTGCGCTGGGCGTAGACCGGCGGAGCGGCGACATCCTGGGGAAGGTGTAGAGCCGCGGCGCGCGCACGCGCTGTGATGGCAGCATGTCGAAGCAGGCAAGCTCTCGGTATCGGACTTCTTCCCATGTTCTGATCGGCGATCTACGCAAGCTTTAATCCGACACCCGACGTCCCCCCGCGATTGAGTAGCAGGCTGCTTTGGAGTCCAATCCCTAACGAGCAGGAGATTGGACGTGAAGAAGCGTTTCAGCGAAGAACAGATCATCGGCTTCCTGCGTGAGGCCGAGGCCGGGCTGCCGGTCAAAGAGTTATGCCGTCGACACGGCTTCAGCGAGGCGTCGTACTACCTGTGGCGCAGCAAGTTCGGCGGCATGAACGTGTCGGAGGCCAAACGGCTGAAGGAACTGGAGACCGAGAACGCGCGCTTGAAGAAGCTGCTGGCCGAGCAGGTCCTTGAGAACGAAGTGATCAAGGACGTGCTGCGAAAAAATGGTGAGCGCACCGGCCCGACGCGAGCAGGTGCGCTATATGGCAGGCAAAGGACTCAGCGAGCGGCGCGCTCTGCGCGTGGTCGGCATGAGTGCGAGCGCGCTGCGCGACGTACCCCGCCCGGATCGCAATGTCGAACTGCGGTTGCAGATCCAGGCCTTGGCGCATCGGCACAAGCGCTACGGGGTTGGGATGATCTATCTCAAGCTGCGGCAAGGCGGCCACGTTGTGAACTACAAGCGGGTGAAGCGGCTGTATCAGCAGGCCAAGCTGCAGGTGCGACGTCGCAAGCGCAAGAAGGTACCAGTGGTTGAGCGGCAACCGCTGATCCGTCCGGCTGCGGCCAACGATGTGTGGTCGATGGATTTCATCTTCGATCGCACGGCCGACGGTCGTGTCATCAAGTGCCTGGTAATCGTGGATGACGCAAGTCACGAGGCCGTGGCAATCGAAGTCGAGCTTGCGATCTCGGGCCACGGCGTCAGCCGCGTACTGGACCGCCTGTCACTCAGCCGTGGTCTGCCGAAGGTGATCCGGACCGACAACGGCAAGGAATTCTGCGGTAAGGCCATGGTGGCCTGGGCGCACGAACGTGGCGTGGCGTTGCGCCTGATCCAGCCGGGTAAACCGAACCAGAACGCTTACGTCGAATCGTTCAACGGGCGCCTGCGCGACGAGTGCCTCAACGAGCACTGGTTTCCGACACTGCTGCACGCGCGAACCGAGATCGAACGCTGGCGCTGGGAATACAACGAAGAACGACCGAAGAGATCGCTTGGCGGGCTAACGCCTGCCGCCTATGCGCAACAGCTGGCGGTGAAACCGCTACGATAAAGCCGGACTCCAAACAGTCCCGCTACTGAAAGCGGGGGGATGTCGCCACGCGTAGAACGTAGCCTGGCTGATGCCCTTCTTGCGGCAGATCTCTTCTACAGTCGTACCGGTCTCGGGCTGCTTCAGGGCGAACGCGATCTGCTCTTCGGTGAACTTCGACTTCTTCATGGCGACGGGCCCTCCTTGGCGCGGAGTGTCGCCGACTCCTCTACTTCTGGCTGGTCCGAATTACAGGGGGGGAGGTCAATCAGATGTGTGGCATTACGCGGGCTCAATTGCGGGCATCGCCGCGCAGAGACGGGGGCAGCGACCGCTTATAGAGATCGCTGATCTCGACAGAGCCGTGAGCTGCTTCATGTTCCCATGTCGCCATCGAACGCCAAGAAACCATACGTCGCCTCGAATCTTGCTCGCGACAGGGGCGACGCGTCGAGCGACAAGAAGCCCCCCCTACTGTCATTCTGCTCAACGCACGCCGTCCCCGGCGGAGCCAGTGGCGGCTTCATCGTGCATGTCGAAGTGCTCCGGCGTTACCGCAGAATAGTTCTTGCCGCGAACTGCCCCCGCTGCGGCCGCAGCCGTAGGCTGCGCTTCCCGATCGAGCCGCAGGCGATGCCTGTAGAGCAAGAACAGCAGGAACGGAAGCAGAACCAGCGGCTTATAGCCAAAACTGACGACCACTCCTTCGCCAAAAATTTCGGAAAAGAGCACATGAATGAGTAGCGAAACGCTGGGAAACATCAAGGCAATGGCCCCCATGTAAAGGACGAACATGCCAGCGCTCATGCGTCTACCAACAGACTGGAACCTGGCGAAGGCGAGGCCGAACAACACGGCGTATGCAGTAAACGCGATGCTGGCACAGAACAAGACCATTGCTTTCCCTCAGTCTCAATCGGCGACAATGTTCTTGTAGACAGATTTTGTTTCTTTGCTACCAAGAAGATCCACCAGCACATCCATATGCACGCGGCGGCTGCTTGGGAACTCAGTCTTCACGACCCGCTTTTTCTCGACATCGAACATCACCTGTCGACGCGTCGGAATCAGGTCGGGAATGAAGTTCAGGGAGATTGTGAGCTGATCGGGTGGGAACTGGACATGCACGTCCTTGCTTTTCTCAAACAGCAGCATGCTGCCCTCGCTCAGCACATGCCGCCCTTCCGATAGGAGATCAACCGCTTCGCCAACATCGCCTCGAACGGATCGATGGTCGTAGGTGTAGAGGTCCGTGACATAGCCTGGGCCATAATAGCCAATCGTCAAGAAGTCGAAGTTGTGATCGTGCGCGTAGCGATCGCCGTATACGTAAAATCGGTTGAACTGTTCCTCCGCCACCGCCTCGCCCCGATACACCGCCGGAGGCCAGACGTTAGCTCGAATGTAGTATCCAGGCTTCTTGACGATGAGGAAAGACTGGCCAGAGTAGTTATTTCCGAATTGAAATTTCGACGTATCCAGTAGACCTTCATTGAAGAAATCCGTCAGAAGATTTCGATTGAGATAGAGCGCGTAGAACTTCGCCCAAAGCTCTGGCCACTCTGATATCGCCTGCAGGCGCTCAGGATTGGCCTCCACAAACTCGCAGAAATCAGCCAAGGACACAGACTGCTTAGCGACCGCATTGATCTTGGACATCAGGCCACCTCAACGATAAGAGACCTGAGCGCTTGACTCGCCGCAACTCGAATGTGCGGATGCGCGTCAGTTTGCATCTCTCGTATAACGTCCACACCCGCGCCATAGTCCACATTGATCAGCGCCTCGACTGCCTTCCATCTCACGAAATGCGCAGGATGGGCGCAGAGCTTTCGCAGAGGCAGCACAGACTCGCTATTTCCGAGCTCCTTGAGCACTTCACACGCGTATTCAATTCGGGTGAGGTCCGAGTTCGCAGCAGACGCATATTTTGCTCGACCACTGACAGCATCGTACCTTTCCGTTATTGACCTTGTGGCTACCTTTTCGCTCAGATTGAGCGAGACATATTTCCTGTCAAACGCAATATTCACGAAAATCGATTCAGCGTCGAAGAACGCTACGTCGTGTCTGCTGAGCGTCTCGACCTTCACGAGTTCAACTTGGTCCGTCATGTCGAAGTGCCCCAAGTCTCCGACACACTTTCTGTACATCTGAATTGTGAACTCGACCGGTGTGAGAAGGCCGAAGATCATGCTTTGCGAGATGCTTGATATCTCACCCAGAAGTTTTCTGGGCTCACGCTCCACGCCGAATGCAAGCATGAATCGATCGTTCTCATGCATCGCGAAATTGCGCCCAGACAGTAGACTCAGGAAGCCACGACCCCCATGGTTTCGTGCGAAGAATTCGTTGAACTGAACTTCACTTTCACCGCTTTCAAGCATTCTTAAGAAGGCCGATGTCAGCGCTTTAATGCTGCCTCCACACTCGGCGACATCGTCCATCTGTGTTTTGAGCGCTTCTAGGTTAGTGATCACAGGCGCGTCCTTGCATAGAAAAAAACCGCGCAGGCTTACTGCGCGGCCTCGCAACCAGTGCGATTAGTAGACTTCTTGGGAGTAAATCAGAAGCTCAATCGCCACGATCGCGACCAAGATCGGGGCGGCGACCATCGGATCTACCATACCAGCCGGAACAACAGTCACCGCAAGAGCGGGAAGCGCCATTTTCATCGAATACTCCATTATTCAAGATTGGAAGGTTGCCGCAGCCGAGAACGATCTCAGCGACCTACATATAGCGGCGCGCCGCTTAATCTGTCAACACTCCTCTGCCCTCCTCAGGACATCGATCTAGACATCTTCGAATGCGATTTACCCCTTGCGTTCAAACATTTATCGATGTGAGCTTCGATCACTCAGGGTTTTCTTACACGCCACAATGCCCTGTGCCGACACGTAGATCGGCCACATAAGAAGGCTTTCAGAGAGCACGTTCAAAGGGCCTACGGACGCGCCCGCTTGGTCTTGCGGCTTCGGCGCCTCCAGCCCCTAGACTCTCCTGACGGCCTTGGGTTCCCGCATCCTCCGCCGCAATCGAGCTACGCCCTCTTCGGGATATCTATGCAGCCGCCAAGGCTTCACCAGTTCCTGGACGCTGCGCTGCGCTCGATGCGTTCATGGATCGGACGATTCAGAGTTGGCTTGAAGATTCTATGGCGCCTCCTCTTCGCCTGAGCGCCAGAACTGTGTACTGCGCGGCGATCAACACCGCGCCCGTCGGCTATCGAGCGGCCTTGTTTCCAGCGCTTCGCGCAAGCTTGGAAGCAGCATGCTACGTGCAGGAGATCAAAGTGGGTGCTCCACTTGGTCGGGTGTGGACATCGCCCGAGGCTCGTGAGCGGCCACTACGACTCGAGATGAGTCGTTGCGCGATCTCAGCTATGCCCCAACGTGCCCCGTCGCCGGGCCGCGCGATGGCAGACACCAAACATCGCGAGACCGATAGTGATGTAAAGCGAAGAGTTGCCCGCCACGAACAACAGACGAGGCAATTGCCCCGCCAGGCTCAAACTGCCCTGCTCGGCAATGATCCACGCTGCGGCGTGGCTGAAAGGTAGAAGTGCAAGCACGTTACCCGGGTAAGCGGGGAGACTGACCAGCGCGATAACGCCGATCAGCATCAGTGCGTTGACGGACTCTGCTTGCTTGAACAGCACGCTCAGCCCGCTCATGAAAAGTCCGAGACCAACCAGCGAGGGCGCCGCGAGCAGCAAGATCACAATGAGCGGCCCAACGGGCACTTCGACCGAACGCCCCACGATCCAGAACGCCACATGCAGAAGCACGAGTGTCCCAAGAAGTGCGCCAGCGACCTGAAGGCTGCAGCGCACGATCAGGAGCACGTGCAATGGCTGCCCTACCGTGCAGAGCCGCTCAAGTGTACGGCCGCGGATTTCATCCGCCGTCTCACCCGCGATGCCGCTGTAAGCCGCGCTCGCGAAGCTCCAAAGCACAAACCCCAGCGCAAGCGAAGACTGACCTGGAAGGAAATCCGCATCTGGAAGCCAGCCGAGGCCATAGGCGAGCCCTGCAAATGCGGCTAGAAGGATCAGCGAGCTCGCAACAAATTCGAATGCGTAGCGGCGTTGACGATGCAGATGGAGAACGGCCTCAGCATGGCACAAACGCAGAAGTCTCACGACACGACCTCGGCTTCTCTGCTCACCGGCGACACTTCGAGCTCTACCGGCGCAATCGTCGCATGCCGCAGATCCGGGTAGATCCGCGACAGCAACTGGAGCTGATTGAGTTGCCCGGCAAACGTATTTTCGCGCGCCATTTCCGCGATGACGGACTCGGGCAAGGGGTGTGCGGCCTCCACCGTAAGCCGAAATCTCTCCACCGCAGTTCGGGCAGTAGTGCCGCTGCGCTCAAACGCCCAGCGTCCAGCTTCCATGCCGACAACGCGCTCGGCCGTCGCAGCGACAAAGCCCGCATCATGGGATATGGTAATTACGCTCGCGCCGCGCCCCTGCTCGTCCCTCAGCAGACCTTGAAGCGCCTGGATGCTCTCGACATCCAGTCCGAGCGTCGGCTCATCCAACATGATCAGATCAGGACGCGGCGCCAGTGCGCAAAGCAGAGCGGCGCGTTGGCGATTACCAGTGGAAAGCCGGCGCACGGGCCGCCCGAGCGCAGTCAAGCCAAGTTGATCTGCCAAGGTCTGCACGAAGCGTCGGTCGACCCGCTTGCCCCGCACGCGGCATGCGTAGTCGCAGTTCTCCTGGATGCTCAGCCGCTCGTAAAGATTGGCCCTCCCCTCAAGCAAGAGCCCGGTCCGATCCAAGCCCTCTCGCCCTGCACCCACCAGGGGCCGACCTAGAAGGCGGACCTGCCCGGCCGTGGGCTCAACCAGCCCCACGATGGTCTTGAACAGCGTGGACTTGCCAGATCCATTCGGACCCACGATCGCAACCGACTGCCCTAGAAGCACCGACAGCGAGACGCCGGACAGTGCCCTCGGGTGGCCTGGAAAATCCTTATGCAGGTCATCGACCCAGACGGCTTCATCCATGCCGCAACCCCACGCGGGAACACATGCCAATCGACATTATGCAGCCTCTAGCGACTTGGCCTCCAGCTCGCGGATGAACTCGTTGGCGATACGCCGCGCGTTCGGGTCGCCCTTGGCCGCGACATAGGCTTGAAGCGTGGCAGAGACGCCCGGCACACCCATGTCATGTGCCAAGCGGCTAATGACGGTTGGGGTGTGAAACATCAGGTTCTCACGAATGACCGCATGGGTGTTATCCGGCGACAGGTCCATGTCAAAGGAGTACTGCCGGTTCATCTTCATGTTCGGCACGATGACATTGATGGAGATCGAAAAGTCTTCCGACGGGAACTGTACGTGGATATCCTTGCTGTCACGGTAAAACATCACTCGGCCGCGCGCGAGACGCGTGCGCTCCAAGAAACGCACGTCGACCGCTTCCCCAACGTCGCCCACAACTTTCTCGTGATCGTACTCAAATAGAACGGTCTCGTAGCCAGGCCCCTCATAGCCAAGTGTCAGCAGCGAGAAGTTGTGATCATGAGGATCTTCATAAAAAAAGATCTCCTCGCCCTTGCGTCCTGCCGGCGGCGTCCAGACCGCGGCGCGAAGGAAGTAATGCTCCGTGCGGTGAAGCATGAACACCTGAGGCGTATAGGGATTCATGGCGTTGAACGCCGCAGGGTTCGCAATCTGCCGAAGCAATGTTTCGGACAGGAACGTGCGGTTGTTGTAGAGCTTACGCAGCATCAACGCTGCGCCATCAAGGTCTTCTGCTAGAACGCGCTCGCCCTGAGCGTCAAGAAAGGCGATCAGATCGTCGATCGTGATCGACTCTTCGGTATCGAGATCCCATGAGAATGCCATGTGCGCGCTCCTTAAATATGCCCGTGCCGGCGAAGATTCTGGATCGTGCGCTCCGCGGCAACGCGAACCTGAGGGTGATCGTCCGAGCTGGCGCGTATGAGCACGTCTGCGCCGCGCTGGAGGTCCATTTTCAAGAGCGTCTGCACAGCCTTCCAGCGGACGAAATAAAACCGGCTCGAGTCGTAGATGTTCTCCAGCTCTTCCAACGAGCCTTCTACCGGGAACTGCCTCAGGATATCCATGACGAACTCCATGCGGCTGGCATGAAAGTTCGCCGATGACACGCCGGTGCGCGAGAGCGACTGGCGATCATAGTGATACACCAGATCCGAATGCTCGTTGATCACCAGCTGCAGCAGCCACACCGTGCCCTTCACTGAAATCGTATCGAAGACGCCCTGCCCCCGGCGCACTGTCATCACGTCGCCACCCGAAAAGCTGAAGACGCCGCGGTCTTCTAAGCGCTCTCCACAGGACTGCGGCTCCACCTGCAGCATTCGCAGTTCCATCGCACCATCACCGAGGAACACGAAGCTGGCGTCGTTCGGCAGCAGGTCGAGTTGCGACCGGACAAATTGATGCCCCCCGGGCGCCATCGCGACGCCTTGCTGAAGATCCATCTCGGGCACCTTGACCAACAGGATCGTCTTCGCCTCGTCGCGGCAAATCTCGATTTGGTCCTCGGTTTGGTAGGCAGCTTTTCCAACCAGCGACTCGTCGTCGATGCATTCCAGTAGCACCTCCGCGAGACCTCGGAATTCACCGGCGCTTGCGGCTGCCCGGAGCAGCGGCGTGTAGTCGTCAACAAAGGTCGAGCGAGAATCGAGCACAGCCAGGATGTTCGTAAGGCCGTCGGCACGCGTGCCGATGTCTAGGCCAGCAACCGTCCGGCGCTCAGGCCCCGCCGTCGGCAATTCGAGAGTAGTCATAAGTCGTCCCTGATCACCAAGTGAAAAGGCCGCCCGCCCGACGGCGGGCGGCCTTTGACTTACTTGAGAAGCTCGGTAACCAGCTTCACCGCGCCCTTGATGGCGGCACAGCGCCAGCCACCGATGTTTCCACCATCACAGCTTAGGCCCACCGGCATTTCCAGATCCGAGATCAGGGCTTCGAGGTTTCCGTTCTTCATGGTTCATTCCTTAGATTAGTGAATTGCATGGGTTTTGGCCTCCTTTCCAACGAGCGCGCACTCCATTGCGCGCGAAACCAGCGTGACCCTGGCCTTCCTGACCAGGCACACGAAGACGAGACACTTATTCGTAGCGCAGCGCATCGATGGGATCGAGCCTCGCTGCTTTTGCAGCCGGAAGGAGCCCGAAGATCACGCCCACCATTCCGGAGAACACCACTGAGATGACCACCGCCCACCAAGGCACAACGGCAGCAGGCAGACTGGGTATCAACGACGATGCCAAGGCGCCGCCGGCATAACCGATTGCGACGCCAATCAACCCTCCGATCGCGCTCAGCAAAACCGCCTCACTCAGAAACTGCAGCATGATCGAGCGCGACGTCGCGCCCAGCGCCTTGCAGATTCCAATCTCACGGGTCCGCTCGGTAACCGAGACCAGCATGATGTTCATGATGCCGATGCCGCTCACCAGCAGCGAAATCCCGACAATCCCCACAAAGACGGTCGTTACCAGATTGATGACCGACTTGAGTGAGTCTCCGAGTTGGTCTGCGGTCTCCACCTTGAAGTCATCGGGCGCAGCTGCATCGAGCCGCCGAGACTGACGCAGCACCCGTTCGACGCGCTCTTTCAGGAATTCCAGGTTGTTCCGATCGCGGACCTGAAGATCTATGCGCAGGTCGATCTGCGCCGCATCGCGAACCATGGCAAGACCGGTTGCGAACGGCATCAACACGAAGTCGTCCTGGCTAAAGCCAAATACTTCACCCCGCTCCTCCATGATGCCGACGACCTTGCACCACTCCGAGCCGATGCGGATGTACTGTCCGAGCGGGTTCTCTGGCAGGTTCAAGTTCTCTCGAAGCGTTTCACCCAGCACACAGACTCGGCGGCGCGACTGCGTGTCTGCCTCGGTGATGAACCGTCCAATCTTTGGATAGATCTGCCGCGAGTGCTGATAGGAGGGCGAGCTCGCAATGACCCGGGTGAAAGCCTCTACCCGCCCTGCGCTGACGGTGCCGCCATGGTCGCCCATGACGTCGAAGGTCGGCGATAGCTCTGCCAGATGCTGGACGCTGTCTTGAAGACGTTGGTAATCACTGATTGCAATGCGGCTACGCCGTCCCTGCAGCTGGTCTTCGAACGAAGTTTCAGCCCGCACGCTGAGATTGTTCGCGCCAAGGCCTGCGAACTGCTCGCCGATTGATGCAGACATGCCCTGGAAGATTGACACCACGGCAATGACAGAAGCGACACCAATGACGATGCCCAGAGCCGTCAGGAGACTCCGCAGTGCATGCGCGCGAATACTCCCAAATGCCGCCTCCATGGTCAGTAGGAACTCAGCCATGCACGGCGTTCTGTGTGTCCGAGCTGATGCGGCCGTCTTCGATCCGGATCACGCGTCGACAGCGTGCAGCCACATCAGGCTCGTGGGTGATCATCACGATGGTGCTGCCCTCGCGCCAAAGCGAATCGAACAGACTCAGAATGTCTTTCGTTGTGGCGGAGTCGAGGTTTCCGGTCGGCTCATCAGCTAACAGGATGGACGGCTCACCGCACAGCGCCCGCGCGATGGCCACGCGCTGACGCTGACCGCCCGAGAGTTGGTTTGGCAAGTGGTCGGCACGCTCTGACAAGCCCACGCGGCTCAGCGCAGCCATTGCGCGCGTTTGCCGTTCGCTCCGACTCATTGCGCGGTAGCGCAGCGGATGCGCAACGTTCTTTAACGCCGACTCTCGGGGCATCAGGTTGAAGCTTTGGAAGATGAAACCGATGCGTTGGTTTCGCACGGCAGCCAGCGTGGGCTCGTCCATGCCCGAGACGTCCTGCTCGCCCAGCAAGTACTGCCCTTCCGTAGGCCGATCCAGGCAGCCGAGAATGTTCATCAGCGTTGACTTGCCCGAGCCCGAGGGGCCTGTGATGGCCACATACTCGTTCCCTAGGATCTGCATATCGATACCGCGCAGCACGTGCAGTTCCTCATCCGCCATGGCGTAGCGCTTGTGCAGCGATCTGACCTGGAGCATCGCTTCCATCAAGGCAGCCCGGGTCCGGCCAGAACCGCATCCACCGCCTGGTTGTCCCGAAGGTGGCGCATCACCTTGGCCGGGCCGACGACAATCCGATCACCCAGCGCGATCCCAGACACGATCTCGACATAGGTGTCGTCGGACATGCCCGACTCCACATAGCGACGGAGTACTGCGCCTCCAATCTCAACCAGCACATACTGTCTGCGCCTGGCCTGCTTGTCGCCACGTGACGGGAGGTCAGCTTCTTCGATCGTCTCAGTCATCACAGCCTGCACCGGCACCGCAACTGGTTCACGCCCCTCGTCGACAAAGATCTCGGCGCGGCAGCTCATGCCCGTGCGCAGGGATGCGTGGTCGCCCTCTTCAAGCGCGATCTCAACTTCATAGCTGCGCTCAGTGCTGCCGCTCTCCATGCCGCTGCGCGGCGGGGCGAGCGCGATGCGTTCGACCCTTCCTTCGATAGGCGCTTCGGCCGCTGATCCCGCGAATACCTTTGCCATTTGTCCCGTCTTCACCCTCGCTACGTCCATCTCGTCGACTTTGATCGTGGCGGTCATCGTGGAGACGTCGGCGATGGTCATCAGACTTGAACCAGCAATGCCAGTGGAGCTGGGAACGGCAGTTTCGCCGACCTTCAAAGCGATCGCAGTAACAACGCCCGTAATCGGTGCTCGGATGTCCGTCTTGGACAAACTCTCGCGCCCCTGCGCGAGCGCTGCTCGAGACTGGCGGAGTTCCTCCCGGCTTGCTGCCAGCTGCAGGCGTGCGAGCTCAGCTTCATGCTGCACCTGCTCGTGACTGGCGACATCGATCAAGCGACTGGCCACTAGCTCCGTGCTTCGCCTGGCCTGCTGCTGGCGAAGCGTGAGAAGCGCCGTCTGGAGCTCGATATCGACTTCCTTCTGTCGAACGAGCGACTCACGCTGTTCTACTTCTGCCTTCTGCGTTTCTTGATCCAGCACCATCACAAGCTGCCCTCGCTGGACCGCCTCACCTTCCTTCACCATGACCTCTCGCACGCGGCCAATGACCTCGGGCGAAAGCGCAGCGGTGTCCTGGAAGTCGAATGTGCCCGAGCCGAGGACAGTCGCGCGTAGCGCGCGCTTCTCAACAACCTCTAGCTCGACTTGCGGCGCAGTGCCGCTGCTATTGAACGCTAGCGCCAGACTGCCTACCGCAATTGTCAAAGCCACACCTGCAATCACAAAGCGACGATTCATGCAGCCTGACCAGCAAGAATGATGAGCGCCCACGTGCCATAGAACATCAGTACAGGGACCGTGACGATGAGCGCGGCGCGCACCGCGCTGATCTTCATCCAGCGCGAGACGCCGATGATGCATAGCGCAATCATCCAGAGTGTCTGCAGGCCCACCGCGCCGGCAAGCGACAGCCACGGGCTATCGCCGGCCAAGCCCAAGAGCTGCGAAAGCGCGACTGGATTGGCCGCCTCTGGCAGCACTTGCGGGTTGGATCCAAGGGCAAGGCGAACTGCCGTCAGCAGCAGCGCAACTGCTTCGGGCACTGCGAGCCACGCGGCGAATACAATCCAGGAGGGACCTGAGCGCTCCACACGCTGCATACGCGCGACCAAGGAGAGGTAGCCCGCCGTGATGAGCATGAAGACTGCGCTGACCACGAGCGAAGAGATTATCGTCACGAGCGCAAGCAGGCCCGGGCCCATCAGATCGCGAGCCAATTTCAGTTCCCGGCCCTGAAGGTCGCCGGAGCCAGCGAGCAAGTAGTCCTGCAACCACACAATGTCGACGCGGCTGTAATACGCAGACCAGGCAACGACGGTGGCAACTGCTAGCAGCGCGAGAGGCCACACCCACCGTCCCCGCTGACTCACCTGGTCCCACGCCTGTTGCGGAGCAACGATTACGTCGCCGAGAACTCTCACTGCGCCAATTGCCATCTATGGCCTCTCCAAATGTCCCGAGTTGATGCAAACTTGATCTCACCCTGCGCTCGAAGTGCTAACGCCGCGCTTGTGCGCGCTATGCCGCGCGCAAACCGAGAGGGCGCCGAGTTCGCGCGCCCGAGCCGCCTTGATCGGTTAACCCTTACTCCAGATCCCCTACTCCGTCCGAGACGGCAGCATTCCCCATTTCAGAGCGCGCCTCCCACGAAGACCCAGCGCTTCCCCTTGAATCAGCTTCCCGCGCTCATGCATTTCTATGATGCGCTCCGTAGTTCAGCGCGACACTCGGTGCGTGCAATCGATAAGTCAGTTAACGCGGTGGAACCACACGACTAAAGAGGCAAACGCGCGGGCCTTTCTGATCACGCCCGGCAAGATCGGCGGCTGTTTCAGACGGTGCGCACTTCAATTGACGACTCCTGACCTGATGCTTGGAAGCAGCACAATTTCCTGTGTACGGATCGAGCCTAACTAGTTTGCTCTGTCGCGTCAACGCGCCTAAAGATGAAATTAGAGTCAGAAAATCCTGACCTCTCGAGTGCGAACGCCCGGACCTGCAAGCGACCTCATGGGCATGCGGGCACTCCCAGAATTTCGGTCGACTGAAGCTCTGGCTTGCAGGCGTCATATAGGGCGCGGCGTGTCGGAGCGGTGGGCGGACGGCGCGCTGCGAACTGGCGCCTGCAGCTTAGAACATGCGGAGCGCGGGACTGCTAGGGCACCCACTTCATTCGTCTGCGCGACGAGTGAACAATCCGCCGGCACTTGACCAATGATGTTCACGGGCTACAAGTAGTCACCGCATGCACAAGATTCCGACATGGTTGATCATCTGTCTCACGGCACTGACGCTGACGGGCGGCCTTGCATCGATTTCGACCCTTGAACCAGACCAGATCAAGCACGCATCGATCGAGATCGGAGGCGCGCCGCTATGGCTATTCTTGGTGGTAGGGGTGTCCGTCTATGTGCTCGAAGCATTCGTCTGGACGGTGGCTTTCACTGAATTTGGCGCACGATTCTTCAAACACGCGGCAGTAGGTGCTTTACTCGGAGTAGTCGCCTACGGACCCATCTTCCACGGGCCCGAAGGCTGGTTCTCTATCCTCGTTTCGAGCTGGATCTGCTTCGTACTGAACATGAGCTACATGATCATTCGCAAGCGCTCCCGCAGAACCGCCATCTTGTCGACGGTCGCGCACAAACTAGTCTTTATCCTGTATGCCGCCTGGGAGATCTTCTTGGCATCCGAAGGGCAGTAGCGCATCGCCTGCAGCTGAATCGCGATCCAGCATTCGCTTCTATGCTGGCACTCCCGCGAGTCCACGCGCCTCATGCAAGCGCTTGAGTCATCTGATAACGACGGAGCGTTGCACTAAGCACAGCACCATGCGCTGGGCGTAAACCGGCGATCGCAGCGACATCGGAGCGATGCATGTCGAAGCGGCGCGCGCGTGTGCTGTGATTCGAGAATGCACGCCACCCTGACGGCTTCTGCTAGGCCAAAGTCGCAGTGCCACGTAGGAAATCACCGCTGCTGATCACACGCAACTTCCCAATACGGCGCCTGATCTCGCGAGCGATTGATTCGCCTGAGCCTGGCGCGCGCTCTAAGTCTCGGCCTGCGGCTCCAGGCGAATGCTGCGAGCACCTCACCCCGATCCGCTGGCGGACAGAACGAGGCAAGGAGCACACAGAGCGCGACCAATGCTGAAATCTCCGCGAACTTCGTGCCGAACTGCCAAGACAAGGTCGCGAGCATGAAGAAGGCGGTGAAAACTCGCGCCCTTATGGAACGGTCCTAAAGCGAGATGCCGCACGGGACCTGCTGCCTGGCAGGCGCTCACGAAGTACAAGGAGGCCACATAGGTCCTGACTCTGGCGGCGCCACAGGAAACCCTGTCTTGATCAAGGGAATCGCAGGCTCACGCGTAAGCCCCCCAATCCCCAGACACCGCATAAGTAGATCTTTCTGGCATCGTTTCCCAGCCAGGAGGTTCCATGCGCACATCGAAGTTTACCGAGATGCAGATCACCGCGACGCTCAAGCAGGCCGACGCCGGCGTGCCGGTCAAAGACATCTGTCGCCAGGTCGGCATCAGCACCGCTACGTACTACCAGTGGAAGAGCAAGTATGGCGGCCTGGAGGCTTCCGAACTTCGGCGGGTCAAGGAGCTCGAATCCGAGAACGCCAAGCTCAAACGAATGTATGCCGAGCTGGCGCTCGACAACGCAGCGATTAAGGACCTGATCGCAGAATAACTCTAGGGCCGGCGCGCAAGCGCGAGGCCGCGCGGTTCCTCTTCGAGGTCCACGCGCGGCCGCTGCGCCGGTCCTGTGCATGCGTCGGCCTGTCGCGAACGGCGTGGTATGCGCCGCCGAAGGATTGGACGGTGCGCGATGCCGAGTTGATCGCCGCGCTGGCGCAGTTCGTAGAGGCGCATCCCAGCCGCGGCTTCTGGAAAAGCTGCGACGACCTTCGCAAGCAGCGACCGGACTGGAATCCCAAACGGATCTATCGCGTGTACAAGGCCATGAAGCTCAATCTGCGCCGTGCCGCCAAGCGGCGCCTGCCCAAGCGCGAACGGGTGCCGCTCTATGTGCCCACGCTGCCAGACACAGTCTGGTCGGTCGATTTCATGAGCGACGCGCTCGCCTGCGGCAGACAGTTTTCGCACGTTCAACGTCGTGGACGACTTCAGCCGAGAAGCCCTGCAGATCGAAGTGGACACGTCGATCAACTCGCAACGGCTGGTGCGTGTGTTCGAGAAGATCAAACGCGATCATGGTTTGCCGCAGTGTAATGACCCAGCGGTTTTTGCTCAGGTCAGGCCGCTAAAGCATAGGCTTCGGCGGGTGTCTTCATGCCCAGCGCCTGGTGTGGGCGTCGGTGGTTGTAGAACTGGATCCAGTCGCCAATCACACGACTGGCGTGTTGCTGGCTTTCGAAGCGGTGGCGATGCGCGCACTGCTCCTTCAAGGTGCGGATCACCCGCTCGATCATCCCGTTCTGCTGCGGGCAGTGCGGGGTGATGAACTCCTGCCGTAGGCCGTAGCTACGCACCAGCCGCGTGTAGTCGCGACTGGTGAACACCAGACCATTGTCCGAGCGCAGCAGGAACGGTGCCTGCACCCTTCCCAAGGTCCCGAACCGGGCGATCAGCGCCTGCTCCAGTGCCGCGGCCGCGGTGCTGGCCTTGCCGCTGCGCGAGAGCTGCCAACCCAGCAGCTGCCGGGTATGGCAGTCGATCACCAGTGCCAGGGTCAGCCAGCCATCACGGCCGCCCCAGAGCCGGCACAGGTCCGTCGCCCAACGTTCGTCCGGGGTCTTCGCCACCGACGGCAGCGCCTGGATCCGCGGACGGGCGCCCACGGCCCGCTTGCGGACCTGCCAGCCCATGAGCTGGAAGATCCGTTGCACCGTGTTCTTGTTCATGTCCAGGAGGCCCGCCACCGTCCGGTAGCCGAACGACGGCTCGGCCTCGATCAGCGCCTTGATCGGCTCCGCCAGCTCAGGCTGGACCTTTGGCGGTGCCTTGGTCGGCCGGTAATACACCGTGCGCCGCGCCACGCCAAACCATCGGCACAGCTTCACCATCGAGACCTCGAAACCATCGGCCCGCAGTCCCTGCTGGATCGAGACCATCAGGTCTCGTCCTTGCCCAACAGGGACGCCAATTTTTTTCGTGCGCGCAGCTCCAGCATGGCTTCGCCGTAGGCTTCCTGCAGGTCCTTGAGCTGCCGCTCGTACTGCTCGCGGACGTCCTCGGGCTTGGCCCGCAGGGCGTTCTCCATGCCGCGCTTGCCGTCGTCAACCCAGCTCTCGACCTCCGACGGGGTCAGGTCGAACTGCCGGCTGGCCTCGGCCACCGTCGTCTTGCCCTGAATGATCTCCAGCACCAGCGCCGACTTCCGCCGGGCCGTCCAACGCTTGATCTCTTCTTCCATCACTTGACTCATAGTGCTCTCCGTCAAAAGGTAGCACCTGAGCAGGAAATCACTGGGTCATTACAGCAGGTCGTGCGCTCGGGCAATGGTCCCGAGTTCCTGGGCGAGGCGCTCACCAACTGGCTCAAGGCGAACGGCGTAGCGCTGTAGTACATCCAGCCCGGCAAGCCGAATCAGAACGCCCTCATTGAGCGCTTCAATCGCACATTCCGCGAGGAAGTGCTTGACCTCAATCTCTTCGTCCGTCTCGACGACGTAAGCGAATCCACCGCCTGGTGGATGATCGACTACAACGAAGTACGATCCCACAACGCCCTCGGCGGACTGACGCCCGCCGAGTACCGCAATCAACTCGCCCGAAGTTCTACTTTTGAAGTGTCTGCTTGACAGGGGAGCTTACGGATCGATCGCTGCTATGCACCGGAAGTCCAATCCCAGCGCTGGTAGAAAGTGGTACCGGGGCTCTCGGTGGTGAGACGGCCGACAAGTAGGGGGAAGTTCTGTGCGCCAGTCTTCCCAATCTCTGGAGAATCGCGTCATTCGCTGGAATTCACACCTGCGGTGGTCGGCTTCAAGCAACTCCGTTTAGGAAGATCCCAATCTTTGGGGTCTCTTCTTCGGGAAATCCCACGCTTTTGGGTGTTGTCGCTCCCAAGGCATTGGATCGACCGACGCTAAATCGCTGATCCGCATGAGCGAGCGCTCCCAGACGTTGAGTTAACCTACAGTTCGCGGCGCGTTGCCTGGTGTGCGGGGAACGCGGCGACGACGGCCGCGCGCTGTGCCCGGCCTGCGCGGGGGCGCTGCCGTGGGCCGGCCCGGCCTGCGCGCGCTGCGCGGTCCCGTTGCCGGCCGGCGACCCGCTATGCGGCGCCTGCCTGCGCCGCCCGCCGCCGCTCGACGCGCCTTCTCGAGCACCGCCTCGGTCGCCATCAACTTGGTCGCGTCGACCCCAGTGTGATAGCGCTGGGCCTGCGGGCAGTAGGCGCAGTCTTCCGGGCAGCCGCCGGTCTTGACCGACAGCAGCGTACTGACCTGGACCTCGGCCGGATCGACGTGCTCACGATGCACTTGCGCGGCGCGGAACAGCAGCTCGGTCAGCGGCAGCGCGAACAGCGCTTCGACCTCCGAACGGCTCCAGTCGTGACGCAGGGGGGGCTGGCCGGCGATATCGCGGGCGTGGCTGACAACGGACATGGTGGTTTTCTGACGGTCGCGGCGGGACAGGGCCGGCAGTCTGGAAAGCATGACACAGGCTGTCAACCAGACGCCCGGCCCGCCGGTTGACGAGCGCCGTGCCCATCGCTGGCTGCGACGCCTGTTCGCGGCGCGCTGTCTGGTGTGCGAGGAACGCGGCGACGATGGCCGAGCACTGTGCGCGGCCTGCGCCGCGGCGCTGCCGTGGAGCGGCCCGGCCTGCGCGCGCTGCGCAGTCCCACTGGCGGCCGGCGACGCGCTATGCGGGGGCTGCCTGCACCGCCCGCCGCCGCTCGACGCGACCTACGCGGCATTCGTCTACGGCTTTCCGGTCGACCGCCTGCTGCCGCGGCTGAAGTTCCACCGCGACCTCGCCGCCGGTGCGCTGCTGTCGGCGTCCATGGCGCGGGCCTTGGCCTCGCGGCCGCGGCCCGACGCGCTGGTGCCGGTGCCGCTGCACCCGGCGCGGCTGCGCACACGCGGCTACGACCAGGCGCTTGAGCTGGCGCGTCCGCTGTCACGTGCGCTCGCGCTGCCGCTGCGCGCCGACCTGCTGCGTCGGCAGCGTGCGACCGCGCCGCAGTCCCGGCTCGATGCACCGGCACGGCGTCGCAATGTCCGCGACGCTTTCGTGGCGACCGCACGTGGCGCTTTGCCTGCGCACGTCGCGCTGGTCGACGACGTCATGACCACCGGCGCGACGCTGCATGCGGCGGCGCTCGCCTTGCGCCGCCTCGGCATCGCGCGCGTCGATGCCTGGGTCTGCGCGCGGGTGCCGTGAGTGCGGCGGGTAGCATGGACGCTCGACCCTGCCGACCTCGCGCTGCCCATGACCCGATCACGCCTGCTGTCAGTCCTGCTCGCTCTGTCCGCATTCGTTGCGCTGCCCGGCTGCAGCCAGACGCCTGACGAGCCCGCCGTGTCCGAGCGCTATGTCGACATCGAACTGCACCTGGAACCCGCACGCGATGCGTCGTCGGGCAGCGACGTCCGCACCTGGACCACCGACGACGGCCGCACGCGCCATCTGCGTCACGTCGACACGATCCCCGGCGCCGAGATCCGCTCGATCCGCGCCGAGATCGTCGGCGGCCACCCCGCGGTCGTGTTCGCGCTCGCCGCGCCCGGCGCCAAACGGATCGAGGCCGTGACCGACGGTCAGGTGGGGCGGACGCTGGGCCTGGTCGCAAACGACCGGCTGCTGCTCGCCGCGACCATCGCCGGCCCGTTCTCCGACCGCTTCCAGGTGGCGACCGCCACCCTCGAGGACGCCGAACGCCTGCGCCGCTCGCTGGTGGTCAGCGACGACCGGTAGCCGCCCCCACCCCAGCCCTCCCCCGCACGCGGGGGAGGGAGCAATGCGCGCGCGTTTGGGGGAACGCTCGATTGGGCGCGGCGGACTGGAACGCGCTGCGTGATGTTTGGGCGTCCGCTCCCCCCACTGGCTGGCGTGATGCTCGGGCGTCCGCTCCCTCCCCCGCTTGCGGGGGAGGGCTGGGGTGGGGGCAACTCGCGCGCAGCCCCCAACGCTACGGCATCAGCCGCGCAGCGCGCGAGCGTGGTGGGCGATGTGGTCGCCGATGAAACTGGCGATGAAGTAGTAGCTGTGGTCGTAGCCGGGCTGCATGCGCAGCTCGAGCGGATGGCCGGCAGCCTCGCACGCGGCCTGCAACAGCTGCGGGCGCAGCTGGCCATCGAGGAACTCGTCGGCATCGCCCTGGTCGATCAGCAACGGCAGCCGCTCATTCGCGGTGGCCACCAGTGCGCTCGCATCCCAGACCTGCCAGGCGGCGCGGTCGTCGCCGAGATACGCCGAGAACGCCTTCTCGCCCCACGGCACCTGGCTGGGCGCGACGATCGGCGAGAACGCCGACACGCTGCGGTAGCGCCCGGGGTGCTTGAGCGCGATCACCAGCGCGCCGTGGCCGCCCATCGAATGTCCGCTGATCGCGCGCGCATCGGTGGTCGGGAACTGGGCTTCGATCAGCGCGGGCAGTTCGCGCGCGATGTAGTCGTGCATGCGGTAGTGCGCCGACCACGGCGCCTGCGTGGCGTCGACATAGAAGCCGGCGCCCTGGCCGAGGTCGTAGCCCTCGGCATCGGCCACGCCCTCGCCGCGCGGGCTGGTGTCGGGCGCGACGAGCATGACGCCATGCTCGGCGGCATAGCGCTGCGCACCGGCCTTGGTGATGAAGTTCTGCTCGTTGCAGGTCAGGCCGCTGAGCCAGTACAGCACCGGCAGCGGGCCGTGCTCGGCCTGCGGCGGCAGATAGACCGCGAACCGCATCGTGCAGCCGAGCGTGTCCGAGGCGTGTTCGTAGACGTCCTGCCAGCCGCCGAAGCTGGCGCGATGTTCGATGCGTTGCATGAGGCGCTCCTGCATGCCGGCCTTAGCCGGCCCGTGTATTGATCAGTGCATCCAGCTGCGAGAGAAGGCGCAGCAACGGTTGTGCGTCAGGCTGGCCGTCGAGATTGCGATAGGCGGCCACCGCCACGTCACTGCGCGTTGGCCATTGGCCATCGGCGCGAGCCTCGTGCAGGCGTGGCAGGAACACCTGCGCCAACCAGTGCTCGAACGATATCTCGTCAATGCCGAACGGCGAATCCACCGCGCGCGGCGCCCCCACCTCGCCCTCGACCCAGCCCAACGCGCGCAGCGCCTGTTCGATCGGATCGACCAGGGCCGCGCGCGGATCAACCGCACGCGGCCGGCGCAGGGCGTCGAACCAGCCCACGCTGCGGCTCAGTAATGGACGACCGAGCGGATCGACTTGCCTTCGTGCATCAGGTCGAAGGCGTCGTTGATCGCATCCAGGCCCATCGTGTGGGTGACGAACGGCGCCAGTTCGATCTCGCCCTTCATCGCGTCCTCGACCATGCCCGGCAACTGCGAACGGCCCTTGACGCCACCGAACGCGGTGCCGAGCCACTTGCGCCCGGTGACCAGCTGGAACGGCCGCGTGCTGATCTCCTGGCCGGCGCCGGCGACGCCGATGATCACGCTCTGGCCCCAGCCGCGGTGGGCGCACTCGAGCGCGGCGCGCATCACATTGACGTTGCCGATGCACTCGAACGAATGGTCCACGCCCCAGCCGGTCATCTCGACGATCACCTGCTGGATCGGCTGCTCGAAGTCCTTCGGATTCACGCAGTCAGTGGCACCGAACTCGCGCGCCAGCTCGAACTTCGACGGGTTGGTGTCCACGGCAATGATGCGCCCGGCCTTGGCCTGACGCGCGCCCTGGATCACCGCCAGGCCGATGCCGCCCAGACCGAACACCGCCACGCTGTCGCCTGCCTGCACCTTGGCGGTGTTGTGCACCGCGCCGATGCCGGTGGTCACGCCGCAGCCGAGCAGGCAGACGTGCTCGGGGTTGGCGTCGGGATTGATCTTCGCCAGCGAGACCTCGGCGACGACGGTGTACTCGCTGAAGGTCGAGCAGCCCATGTAGTGATAGATCGGCTCGCCGTTGTACGAAAAGCGCGTGGTGCCGTCGGGCATCACGCCCTTGCCCTGGGTGGCGCGCACGGCGACGCACAGGTTGGTCTTGCCCGACTTGCAGAACAGGCACTCGCCGCATTCGGCGGTGTAGAGCGGAATCACGTGATCGCCCGGCTTGACCGAGGTCACGCCCTCGCCCACCTCGACGACGATGCCGGCGCCCTCGTGGCCGAGCACGGCGGGAAACAGCCCTTCCGGATCGTCGCCCGACAGCGTGAACGCATCGGTGTGGCAGACGCCGGTGTGGGTGATCTTCACCAGCACCTCGCCGGCCTTGGGCGGCGCGACGTCGATCTCGACGATCTTCAGCGGTTGCCCGGGGGCGAAGGCGACGGCAGCACGGGATTTCATGGCGATGACTCCAGGGAACAGGACAAGGAACGCGCGGGCGGCGGGCCGCTCAGCGCAGGTAGGACCGGACCAGCGCGATGGCGTCGTCGATCGAGGCCTGCCGCCGATCGGCACTGCTGGCCCCGGCGAGTTCCTCGCGCAGGTGACTTTCGAGCACGCCGGCCATCAGGCCGTTGACCGCACCGCGGATCGCGGCGAGCTGCTGGAGCACCGGCGCGCAATCGGCCCCGGCTTCGAGCGCGCGCTCGAGCGCGTCGAGCTGGCCGCGCATGCGACGCACACGGGCAAGCACACGCTTCTTTTCCTCGGGCGAATGCGGCATGGCCAACCTGCGAGTCGGTACTGGGGTGGAGTATATCGCGAAGGCACCGCGTTCGCGCAAATCGCCTGGCGTGCACGCTGCGTCCATCCTGGTGGGTGCCGCAGCAGTGCGCCGGCATCGTCGCCTGAAGGCAAACGCATGCGCACGGCCGAGTGGCTGTAGAGCCGCAATCCAACAGGACCGTTGGTGACACGCGCTTCTTGGTCCCGATGGCGTGGCCTCGCCCCAGTACGCACACTGCGATGACAACAGCCCTCCTCGTGCCGCGCACCGATGGGCCGCACCGCCTTTGATCCGCAGCTTCCAGGTCATGACCCTCGCGACGGCCGCTCCGGCAATGTGCAGTGACACGGGCCCAGACTATGGTCCGGAGGCGCCAGCACCGCGCCTCCCCTTGTGGACCGGCTTGTTTACACTGGCGACCCGCTCCCCGTACGACAGCATGGACAAGCAATCGATCATCGAAACGCTTCGACGTCGCGTGCCGGGTCTGCTCGGCATCTATGCCTTCGGTAGCCGAATCACCGGGCAGGCTGAGTCGCACAGCGATCTGGATCTCGCCGTTCTGGTCGAGGGCTATGCCGAGCCGGTGGCCTTGTGGCAGTTGGCGGGCGATCTGGCCGAGGCGGCCGGTTGCGATGTGGATCTGTTGGACCTGCGACGTGCGTCGACGGTCATGCAGCACCAGGTGCTGACCCGCGGCGAACGGTGGTGGGCTTCGGATGTTCGTGCGGGCCTGTTCGAATGCGCCGTGCTGGGCGAGAAACTGGAGCTGGATCGCGCGCGCGCCGGACTGCTGTCGGACATCCGCAGGGAGGGACGCATTCATGGCCGATGACGTGCTGTTGAACAAGGCGCGACGATCGAGCGCTGCATCCGCAGGGCGCGCGAAGTACGCGCCACAATCCAGCGACGTTCAGTGACGACCACACGCGCCAAGATGCCGCGATCCTGAACATCCAGCGCGCCTGCGAGGCGGCGCTGGACATGGGCCAGCACGTGGTCCGGCGCGAACGCATGGGCATCCCTCAGATGCGCACGCGATGTCTTCGCCCTACTCGCAGCGGCGAGTTGGATTGCGTGCACCGAAACCGCGCGGCTCAGCCGGTGTTCTGGATGCCCGCCGCGATGCCGTTGACGGTCGAGATCAGCGCGCGCAGCAGGTCGTCGTCCTCGCGGTCGGCGGCGCGCCAGCGGCGCAACAGTTCGACCTGCAGCAGGCTGATCGGATCGACGTAGGGGTTGCGCAGACGGATCGACAGCTGCAGGCGGTAGTCGTCGGCCAGCAGCGCGTCCTGTCCCTTGAGCAGCAGGATCGCATCGCGGACGCGGCGGAACTCGGCCGCGATCTCGGGGAAGAACGCGGCATGGGCGTCGCCGGCCAGCTGCGAATAGCGCTCGAAGATGTCGATGTCGCTCTTGGCCAGCAGCATCTCGACATCGTCGAGTGCGGCGCGGAAGAACGGCCAGTCGCGCGCCATCTCGGCCATCGCCTCGCGTCCGTGGCGCTCGATGCCGTGCGCGAGCGCGGTGCCCAGGCCGTACCAGCCGGTCAGGCCGGAGCGGTTCTGCGCCCAGGCGAACACCCAGGGAATCGCGCGCAGGTTGGCGATGCCGCCTTCGCGCCGACGGGAGGGCCGCGAGCCGATCTGCAGCCGCTCGATGACATCGATCGGTGTGGCGGCGCGGAAGTAATCGGGGAAGTCCGCGCGTTCATGCACGAGCGCGCGGTAATGCGCGCGCGAGACGCCGGCGAGCTCGCCGGCCAGGTCCCGCCAAGTGTCCTCGCGCGGGTCGGCCGGGCGCGGCCGCAGCGTGGCCTGCAGCACCGCGGCGGCGGTCTGTTCGAGGTTGCGCAACGCCAGCGCGCGGATGCCGTACTTGCGGTGGATCACCTCGCCCTGCTCGGTCACGCGCAGCACGCCATCGACCGAGCCGCGCGGCGCGGCCTGGATCGCGCGGCCGGTCTTGCCGCCGCCGCGGCTGACCGAGCCGCCGCGGCCGTGGAAGAACGCGATGCGCACCCCGGCCGCCTGGGCCAGCGCGGTCAGTTCGACCTGGGTGCGCTGCAGCGCCCAGCGCGAGGCCAGCAGGCCACCATCCTTGGCGCTGTCCGAGTAGCCGAGCATCACGGTCTGACGGTCACCGCGCGTGGCCAGGTGCGCCCGATAGCGGGGATCGTCGAACAGCGCGCGCATGACCGCCGGCGCCGCCTCCAGGTCGTCGACCGTCTCGAACAACGGAGCGACATCGAGCGGTACGTTGCCGTCCTCGACGCAGCCGGCAATGCGCGCCAGCGCCAGCACCGCCAGCGCGTCGGCGGCGCTGCGCGCCATCGAGATGATGTACAGGCCGGTCGCGGCTTCGCCATGGCTGCGACGCAGGTCGACCACGGCCCGGAACACGCCGAGGGTCGAGGCGACGACATCGCCGTCGTCGCCAGCGGGTGCACGCGGCGGCGCGTCGAGCATCGCGTGCAGGCGTTCGACGCGCGTGGCGACATCGCGCGCCGCCCAGTCGCCGCCGTCGATCCGGCCGAGCACCTCGTCGTGGACCGCCGAATCCTGGCGCAGATCGAGCGCAGCAAGATGGAAGCCGAACGTGCGCGCCCGCCACAGCAACCGTTCGAGCGCGAAGCGCCCGGCGTGCTCGCCGCGGTGCGCGCGCAGACTGGCGTCGATCAACGCCAGGTCGTCGATGAACGCAGCGGCGTCGGGATAGCCGGCGCGATGCTCGGCCGCGGTCGCCGCCAGGCGCGCGTCGATCAGGTCGAGCAGCCGCCGGTAAGGCATGTCGGCGTGCCGCGGGTTGAGCACCGCCTCGGCGTCGGGCAGCCGCCGCCGGTAGTCGTCGACCCGCGCCAGCACCGCCTCGTCGATCGTCGCCCGGCCCAGGGTCTGGGTCAGCACGTGGCCCAGCCCGCGCAGGTCGCGGCGGTACTGCGCCAGCGCCAGGCTGCGCTGGGCGCCGAGCGCGGCGCGCATGGTGTCGGCGTTGACGTTGGGATTGCCGTCCATGTCGCCGCCGACCCAGGTGCCGAAGCGCAGCACCTGCGGCAACGTCGGCCGCGTGCCGTAGACGCGTTCGATCGCATCACCGAGCGCTTCGTAGAACACGGGCAGCACACGGTAGAGCACGTTCGACAGATAGAAGCCGACGTGGTCGACCTCGTCGGCGACGGTGGGCTTGCGCGCCGGCGATTCGGAGGTCTGCCAGGCCGAGGCGAGCGCCTGTCCGATCCGGGCATCGTCAGCCCGGCGCTCGGTCGGTGTGCGTTCGCGGTCGATGTCGGCGATCAGCCGCTCGACGATCGTGCGCTCTTTTTCCAGCAACACCCGGCGCACCGCCTCGGTCGGGTGCGCGGTGAACACCGGTTCGACATGCAATCGCGCCAGACACGCCTGCAAGTCGTCGAGGCTCACGCCGTCGTCGTGCAGCGTGCGCACTACCGCTTCCAGTCCACCGGGCTGCGGCGCGTCGCTGGCGCGCTGGTAGTCCCGGCGTCGACGGATGCGGTGCACGCGCTCGGCGAGATTGACCGCGCCAAAGTAGGCGGCGAATGCACGCACCAGCGCCTCGGCCTCGTCGGTGCCGACCTGCGACAGGCCCTCGGCCAGCGCATCGACCGGGGTACCGGATTCGCGCCGCGCGATCGCCGCGCGCCGCAGCGCTTCGACGCGCTCGAGCAGCGCTGGCGAGGCTTGCTCGGCGAGCATGTCGCCGACCATCGCGCCGAGTCGGCGGACATCGTCACGCAGCAGGGTATCGGTACGCGCGAACTCGACGTCGCGCAGCGGCGGGGCGGGATCTTGGGAGGCGTCTGGCGTCATCCCGACAACTTACACAAGCCGAGGCCGTGTCGGGTGACGGACGCGCGGCCGGCGACGCGTCAGTAGGCGAACTCGCGGAACAGGCGGTCGATGTCGCCCTGCCAGGGGCCGTGGTACAGCGCGAGCTTCTGTTCGGCCGGGGTCTGGCCCGATTCGGCAATCTCGATCAGCGTCTCCAGGAACACGCGCTCGTCCTGGCCGTCGCCGTTGACACGGGCGCGGCGCTGCAGGCCGGCGGCGGAGATCTTCAGCGCCTCGATGGCGAGGTCGCGCAGCGTGCCGTGGCGCCACGGCGTGGCGAGCGCCTGCCGCGGCACCGCGTCACGCAGTGCATTGCGCTCGGTGAGCGTGAGGTCGCGCACCAGATCCCAGGCCGCGTCGAGCGCGGTGTCGTCATAGAGCAGGCCGACCCAGAACGCGGGCAGCGCGCACAGCCGGCCCCAGGGGCCGCCGTCGGCGCCGCGCATCTCCAGGTACTTCTTGAGCCGCACCTCGGGGAACGCGGTGGTCATGTGATCGGACCAGTCGCGCAGCGTCGGCAGCTGGCCGGGCAACGCCGGCAGCGCGCCCCGCAGGAAGTCGCGGAAGCTCTGACCACTGGCGTCGTGGTAGACCCCATCGCGATAGGAGAAGTACATCGGCACGTCGAGCAGATAGTCGACGTAGCGCTCGTAGCCGAAGCCGTCCTCGAACACGAAGTCGAGCATGCCGGTGCGGTCGGCGTCGGTGTCGGTCCAGATGTGCGAGCGGTAGCTCAGAAAGCCGTTCGGCTTGCCTTCGGTGAACGGCGAATCGGCGAACAGCGCGGTCGCCACCGGCTGCAACGCCAGCGACACCCGGAACTTCTTGACCATGTCCGCTTCGGACGCGTAGTCCAGGTTGACCTGCACCGTGCAGGTGCGGGTCATCATGTCCAGGCCGAGCGTGCCAACCTTGGGCATGTAGTCGCGCATGATCCGGTAGCGACCCTTGGGCATCCACGGCATCTCGTCGCGCCGCCACTTGGGCTGGAAGCCCATGCCCAGAAAGCCCAGACCCAGCGCTTCGGCGACCGCGCGCACTTCACGCAGGTGCGCGTGCACCTCGCTGCAGGTGGCGTGGATGTCGATCAGCGGCGCACCCGACAGCTCCAGCTGCCCGGCCGGCTCGAGTGTCACCGACGCGCCATCCTTGAGCAGGGCGACGGTGCGGCCATTCTCGTCGACCGGCGCCCAGCCAAACCGGGTGAGCCCGGTCAGCAGCGCCTCGATGCCCTGCGGGCCGTCGAAGGTCGGCGGGCGCAGGTCAGACAGGCGGAAGCCGAACTTCTCGTGCTCGGTCCCGATGCGCCAGTCGTCAGCCGGCTTCTCGCCCGAAGCCAGGACGTCCACCAGTGCGTTGCGGTCGGTGATCGGCGTATCGGCAACGTGGCTGGGGCTGGACAAGGCGATGATGCTCGGCGGAAAGGGCGGGGACAGCCGCAGGCCAGCCGCGGAATCCGCGCACTATACCGGTTGCATCGGCGGCGATCGTTGAGCGGATCGGGCCGCAGAATTCCGCCGATGCAGCGCTCGCCCAGGCGACGCTGGACGCGTGCCCGCATGACCGCACAAGGCCTGTCGCATGGCGCGGGCGCATTCACGTCCAGATAAATATGCGCAGGCACACGTGCACCCGATCATCCGTGACCCCAATCACAGCTGCGCCCCCGGGCTTGTGCGCATAGTGGCCGCTCGCGCTCGCTGCGTCGTTCTGTCGCACCGCGCCATCGCACGCCGTATCGGCTGGAGGCCAGTCGCCGCATGTCGCGGCGCAGGACAGGGAGGTGCCCGCAAGGTCGTTGCCGTATCGATGCCTCGCGTTTGCCGCGCAGCTGCGCGTCGCCCGGCATCGACGCCATCGCCATCGAACGCATGCCGGACCGCACCGCCGGGCGGCCCGGGTGTTCGCGACACGTTCTTTCCGGCGCATTCCCGCTTAGGACCATCCATCGACACAAGGAGCACTGCGATGAAGCATGTGACCGCATTGGGGTTGACCCTCGCGCTGGGCGCACTGAGCGCTGGCGTGGCGAGCGCCGAGCCCCTGACGTTCCAGAAGCTGGGCCAGAAGGCCCGGTTCATCCACGGCGACGATCTGGTGACCGGCGTCCAGCCCGAGACCGCCGCCGCAAACCGTCCCCCGACCCTGCTGCAGAAGGCCGGCGGCCTGAGCACGATCATGGCCACGCGCGAGGGCGACCAGTACATTGCGACGATGGATCCGCGCGACGTCGCGCTGTTCGAGCAGGCGATCGAGGCGCTGGAGGTGTTGGGCCGCACGCCTGCCGCCACCCCAGGGATGCCACCTTCGCTGCCCCGGACCGACGGCCTGCCGACGGTCTCGCCCAAGGTCGTCATCGGCGCCGACAACCGTGTACAGGTGACCAATACCACGGTCGCACCGTTCTACAACATCGGCCGCATCGGCATCGGCTGCACCGGCACGCTGATCGGCCCCAAGCATGTGCTCACTGCCGGCCATTGCGTCTCCAACGGCGCGGGCAGCTTCTACTCCAGCCTCAACTTCACCGTGGCGCAGAACGGCAGCTACCAGCCCTGGGGCACGACGTCCTGGAGCCGGGTCATGACGACGGCCGAGTATCACAACGGTGCCAACACCAACTACGACTATGCGTTGATCGTGCTCAGCGCGCCGCCGCACGGCGGCTACGCGGCCTGGGGCACCTACGGCGGTGGCACCCACACCATCACCGGCTACCCGGGCGACAAGCCGTTCGGCACGATGTGGCGGCACTCGGGCACGGTGAACACCAGCGGCTCGTTCCGACTCTGCTATACGATCGACACCGCCGGCGGCCACAGCGGCAGCGGGATCTACGACAGCGGCTATGTCGTGCGCGGTGTACACACGACCGGCTCGTCGACCCAGAACTGCGGGACGCGGATCACTGCCACGGTGCAGAACACGGTGCAGAACTGGATCTCCGCCAACCCCTGACCGGCGCGTTGCCGATGCAGGCCGACGACCGCCATGGCGCCCCGGGCACGGGCGCCGTGGCGGTCCTTCCAGGACCCATGGGAGACGCCATGAAATCGTTGCTTGCCGCCTTCGCGCTGCCGGTGCTGTTGACCGCCTGCGGCGCCACGCCGACATCCACCCAGCGCGCGCCGCTCGAAGCGGCCACCATCGCCGGCAGCGCCGAATCGCCCGACCCGGTGCTCGAGCGGGTCCAGGCACTGGAACGGCGCGGCGTCGTCGAGGACGTCGTGGTGCAGGAATCGTTCCCGGTGCAGATCCGCCTGCGCGCGCCGCGCGAGGTGATCGACGAGCTCGAAGCGATGCCGCGGGTCGGCGTGGCACGTCCGACCGCGCCGCAGTAGCGCGCTGGGGCGTGCGCGCCGTACGAGGGCGCGCCGTCTAGTCCGCGCCGGGAGCCGGTGCGCCGATCTCCATCCAGCGCGCGACCACCGCGCGCAGTTCGTCGACGCCGGCCTTGGACTCCGACGAGAACGTCTGCACGCTGACCTGCTCGCCGTGCTGGGCCTGCAGTTCGCGGCGCACCGCCTGCAAGGTGTTGCCCGCCGCACCGCGCCCGAGCTTGTCGGCCTTGGTCAGCAGCGCATGCGCCGGGGTGCCGTTGCGGACCGCGAACTCGATCATCTGCCGGTCGTAGTCCTTGAGCGGGTGGCGGATGTCCATGACCACCACCAGACCACGCAGCGCCTGGCGATTGGCGAAGTAGTCGGCGATGAACGCCTGCCAGTGGGCCTGCAGCTCGCGCGGCACCTTGGCATAGCCGTAGCCCGGCAGATCGACCAGGAACCGGCGCTCGTGCGGCGGCAGTTCGAAATACACCAGCTGCTGCGTACGGCCCGGGGTCTTGGACACGCGCGCCAGCGCGTTCTGCCGGCACAGCGCATTGAGCGCGCTGGACTTGCCGGCATTGGAGCGACCGGCGAACGCGACTTCGAAGCCGTCGTCGGGCGGAAGCTGGCGCGGAACATGCGCGGCGAGCAGGTACGCGGCGCGGTTGAAAGGATTGGACATCGGCATAGCTTGGCACACCGCCCCTGCGGCGTCCGGTCGCGGTTTGACCGCTTCGGGTCCGCCACACATAATTTCAACCCTCGCGAGCCGCATTCCGCCGGCCGCAGCGTCGAGAATTCTCGGAGCCCAGCCATGCGCCACGCTCGCGTCTTTGCTATCGCCGGCCTTGCCGCCCTCGTGGTCGGCGCGGTCGCGTTCGCCCAGTCCACCGTGGCGCCACTGCCCGATGCCCCCGAAGTGGAGGCCGTCGACCTGGACAGCCATCCCGACGTCAACGCGGTCGCCGCGCTGGCCAAGGCGCGTCCGGGCGATGCGCAGAAGGGCGGCCAGCTGGCCGGCACCTGCGCCGCCTGCCACGGCGTGGACGGCAACGCCGAGGCTGCGCCGACGGTCTATCCGCGCATCGCCGGCCAGGGCGAGCGCTACATCGCCCGGCAGTTGGCGCTGTTCAAGAGCGGCGAGC
The DNA here is from genome assembly GCF_037198055.1 of Luteimonas sp. gir. Taxonomy (NCBI): domain Bacteria; kingdom Pseudomonadati; phylum Pseudomonadota; class Gammaproteobacteria; order Lysobacterales; family Lysobacteraceae; genus Luteimonas; species Luteimonas sp. gir. The sequence goes on along the minus strand of NZ_JBBAXQ010000001.1, from coordinate 428,794 downwards.
GCATGAGCCCGATCATGCAGCCGTTCGCGGCGATGCTCAGCGCGCAGGACATGCGCGACCTGGGCGCGCACTACGCGCTGCAGAAGAGCGGTGCGGGCATCGCCGACGATGCGGTCGTCGAAGGCGGCCCCTACGACGGCATGAAGTTCTACGAGATCGGCCAGACGCTGTTCCGCAGCGGCGACGCCAAGCGCGGCATTCCGGCCTGCATGGCGTGCCACGGCCCGGCCGGCAGCGGCAACCCCGGCCCGGCGTATCCGCATGTCGGCGGCCAGCAGGCCTGGTACAGCGCCGCGCGCCTGCAGGCCTACCGCGCCGGCGAGACCCAGGAAGCCGACCGCCACCTGTTCGACATCATGGCCACGGTCGCCAAGCCGCTGACCGACCAGGAGATCGAGGCGCTGGCCAGCTACATGCAGGGCCTGCACCACCGCCCCGACCCGAAGATGCTGGCCGCGATCGAGGCCCAGGCCGCGGCGATGCCGGCACCGGCCACGCCGCCGGCCGAGCAGCCGGTCCCGCCGACCGACGAGACCGCCGAGCAGGCCCAGCAGGGCGACGGCGCCGCCGATGCGGCCCCGGCCGCCGACGCGCCTGCCGAGCCGGCGCCCGCGACCGAGTGAGTGGCGCCACCGGGTGGAGCCATGCACGGTCCTGCCCGATCCCGTATCGTCCGCAACGCCGGCCGGGCTTCCCGCGCCGGCGTTCGTGTGTCCGTCCCACCCTGTGTCCATCCCCGTGTTCCCGGCCGGCCTGCGCCGTGCCGCCCCAGGAGTCCACGCTGCCATGACCGTCTCCCGCTCCGTCCCCGCCTGGTCCCGCTGGCTGGCCTGCGCGCTGCTCGCGCTGTCGGCTGCCCTGCCCGCCGCCGCGCAATCGCCCGCGCCGGTGGAGGACGTCGACTACGTCGTGATCGAGGGCGGCACGCCGTGGCAGCCGCTCGACGGCCATGTCGAGGTGGTCGAGGTGTTTTCCTACGGCTGCATCCATTGCTTCCATTTCCAGCCGATGATCGACGCGTGGCTGGCCCGGCAGCCGCGTGATGTGCGCTTCACCTACCTGCCGGCGGTGTTCACCGCGGGCGACCCGTTCGCCCGGGCGTTCTTCGCCGCGAAGGCGCTCGGCATCGACAAGCGCACGCATACGGCCGTGTTCGACGCGGTCCACAAGGCCGGCGCGCTGCCGCGCAGCGGTGCGAGCCTCGACGCACTGGCGGCGTTCTATGCCGCGCACGGCGCGCCGTCGCAGGCGGCGTTCAAGACTGCGATGACCAGTGCACAGACCGAAGAGCGGCTGAACGCGGCGCAGGCGTTCGCGCGGCGCAGTGGCCTGCAGGGCACGCCGACGCTCATCATCAATGGTCGCTACCGGGTCCAGGCGGGTACCCTCGGGGATGCGCTGACGATCGCCGACCAGCTCATCGCCCGGGAACGCGTCCGGCCCTGAGCCGCCGCGCCGCCGCCACGTCGGCAACCAGCCCCCGTACCGACCGCTCACATCGAGAGACCGTCCATGAAGATCCGCCATTCCCTGCTGGTGCTGCTCGCCCCCGTCCTGCTTGCCGCCTGCGGGCAGCAGCCCGATCCGGCCGCCGCGCCCGAGGCCGCGCCGACCGCGCAGGCCCCCGCGCCCGCGGGCGAGCAGGCGCCCGCGACCGACGCGGCCCCGCCGCCGGCCGCCGAGGCGGGCACCGAGGCCGAAGCGGCCGCTCCGGCCACCCACAATCCGATCGTCGCACCCGAGGGCCCGGACCCGGTCGCCGGCACCGACTACATCGTCATCGACAACGGCCAGCCGTTCGCCCAGACCGCCGGCAAGATCGAGGTCGCCGAGGTGTTCGCCTACTGGTGCGGCCATTGCGCCGCGTTCGAGCCGCTGGTCAACGCCTGGAAGGCCAAGCTGCCCGACGACGTCAATTTCGTCGCCGTGCCGGTCGTGTTCGACCAGAACGACCAGTTCCCGCGCGCGTTCTTCGCCTCCGAGGCGATGGGCACGCTGGCGCGTACCCACGATGCGACGTTCAACGCCATCCACATTGAGCGCAAGCTGCGCCAGAACGCCGATGCCGACAGCATCGTGGCGTTCTACGGCAGCCTGGGCGTGGACCCGCAGCGCTTCCGCAGCACGATGCAGAGCTTTGCGGTCAATGCGAACCTCGGCCGGGCGCGCCAGTTCGCCAGCCGCAGCGGCGTCGACTCCACGCCGACACTGGTCGTGGCCGGCAAGTACCGCATCATCGGCCGCAAGTCGCTCGAAGACATGCTGCGCATCGCCGATCACCTGATCGCAACGGAGCGTGCCGCACGCTAGGGCCGATGCCGCAGCCCGAACCCACGCCCGCCCCAGTGTCCGAACCCGCACCGCAGCGCCTGCGGCTGCTCAGCGCCAACATCCAGGCCGGTTCGAGTACACGCCGCTACAGCGACTACGCGACCCGCAGTTGGTCGCACGTACTGCCGGCCGGCAAGCGCACCGCGCTCGATGCGATCGCGGCACTGGCCGGCCGCCACGACATCGTCGGCCTGCAGGAGGCCGATCCCGGCAGCTGGCGCTCGGGCTTCACCAACCAGACCCACTACCTCGCCGAGCGCGGCGGCTTCGATTTCTGGAGTCACCAGCCCAACCGCCGCGTCGGCGCGGTCGCTTCCAGCGCCAACGGGCTGCTGAGCCGGCTCGAACCGGTGGAGGTCATCAATCACGCCCTGCCTGGCCGGATCGGCGGACGCGGCGTGCTGCTGAGCCGGTTCGGCGAAGGCACCGAAGGCCTGGTGGTCGCGATCGCGCACCTGTCGCTGGGTGCGCAGTCGCGGCGCTCGCAGCTGGCCTTCATCTCCGAAGTGCTGCAGGACTATCCCAATGCGGTGCTGATGGGAGACTTCAACTGCACCTGGGACCGCCCGGAGATGGACGTGCTCTACCGCGGCACCGGCCTGCAGCCGCCAGCCTGCGAGGTGCACACCTTCCCCAGTTGGCGACCGCAGCGCGCGATCGACCACATCCTCGCCACGCGCACGCTGCAGTGCACGAACATGCAGGCACTGCCGGCGGCATTCTCCGACCACCTGGCATTGTCGACCGAGCTGGTGGTGCCGGCCGACGCGCTGCGCCGCTGAGTCGCGCAGCCCTTCGACGAGCGGGCCACTGCGCGACGAGCGCGTAGAATGCCGCGATGACCAACACGCCCAACCCCGTCGTCCGCCTCAAGAACGCCTGGCGTTCGAGTCATCCCTGGATCTTCCAGCGCCTGGTTGACAAGCCGGCGCAGCGGCCCAAGCCCGGCAGCATCGTTGAGGTCGTCGGCGTCGACGGCGAGTGGATCGGCCGCGGCTTCTACAACGGCCATTCGCGCATCGCCGTGCGCATCCTCGAAACGCACCCCGATGTCCCGGTCGACGCGGGCTGGTTCTCGCGCAAGATCGCCGACGCGGTCGCGCTGCGCCGCGAGGTGCTCGGGCTCGACGCGGTCTCCGACGCCTGGCGCGTAGTGCACAGCGAAGGCGACGGCATCAGCGGCCTGGTCGTCGATCGCTACGGCGACCTGCTGGTGGTCGAGTTCTTCAGCGCCGGCGCATTCCGCCACCGCGACTGGATCTTCGAGGCGCTGCGCGAGCAGTTCCCCGGCTGCCGCTTCCACAGCTTCGCCGACGAGCATGTGCAGAAGCAGGAAAGCTTCGACTTCCGCGGCAGCACGCCGGCCGAGCCTGCGATCATCACCGAGCACGGCGTGCGCTTCCGCGCCGACCCGGCCGGTGCGCACAAGACCGGCTTCTTCGCCGACCAGCGCGAGAACCGCGAATGGCTCAGCCGCCAGGTCGCAGGCAAGCGCATGCTCGACCTGTGCTGCAACACCGGCGGCTTCGGCGTGTACGCGGCCGTGCGCGGCGCCAGCGAGGTGGTCGGCGTCGACATCGACGAGGACGTGATCGAGATCGCCAAGGGCAATGCCCGCCTCAACGATGTGCGCATCCGCTTCGTGCAGGCCGACATCTTCCCGTGGCTGCGCGATGCGGCGAACGCGGGCGACGCCTACGACGTCGTCGTACTCGACCCGGCCAAGATGACCCGCGACCGCGATCAGGTGATCCCGGCGCTGAAGAAGTATCTGGACATGAACAAGCTGGCGCTCGGCGTGGTGAAGCCGGGCGGCCTGCTGGCGACGTTCTCGTGCACGGGACTGGTCAGCGAGGAGCAGTTCCTGGACATGCTGCGGCGCGCGGCGTTCTACGCCGGCCGCACGATCCAGGTGCTCAAGGTCGCTGGCGCCGGCCCCGACCACCCGTTCCTGGCGCACGTGCAGGAATCGCGCTATCTGAAGGCGGTGTTCTGCCGCGTACTCGACTAGGGTGCCCGCGCGGCTGCGGCCCGGCGCGCGCCGGGCACTGTGGGGCGTGGCGGCGCTGACGCTTGCTGCACTCGTGGGCAGTGTCTGGTGGGAGCATCGGCACAGCGAACCGCCACCGCTCGGCCCGGCGCCTGCGGGCCTGCCGGCACGCATCGAGCCGGCGGCCGGCGACGGCCACCGCGGCGCGGTGGATGGCGATTGGGCACAAGCGCGGTTCGACGACCCCTACGGCATCGTCGTCGCCGCCGATGGCACGGCCTTCGTCGCCGAGGGCGGCGCGTCCAACCGCATCCGGCGCATCGCGACCGACGGCCGTGTCGATACGTTCGCCGGCGGGGCCGAGGGCTTCGCCGACGGCCGCGGCGCGCAGGCGCGCTTCCACACGCCCTCGGGTCTGGCGATCGACGCCGCCGGCACGCTGCTGGTCGCCGACACCGGCAACCATGCCATCCGCGCGATCGCGCCCGACGGCACGGTGACGACCCTTGCCGGCACCGGCGAGGCCGGCTTCGCCGACGGTCCGGCGAGCCAAGCACGCTTCCATGCGCCGACCGGCGTTGCGGTCGACACGGCCGGCCGGGTCTTCGTGGCCGATGGGTTCAACGACCGCATCCGCGTGATCGAGCACGGCCAGGTGCGCACGCTGGCCGGCGACGGCCGGCCGGGCTTCGCCGATGGCCCCGGCGCGCAGGCGCGTTTCGATACGCCCAGTGGGGTCGCGGTCGATGCCGACGGGTTCGTCTGGGTCGCCGATACCGGCAACCATGCGCTGCGCCGCATCGCGTCCGACGGCACCACCGCGACGCTGGCCCTGCACGGCAACGAGCCCGATGCGGCCCCGTCGGCACCGATCTCGATCGCGATCGATGCCCAGGGCCGGCTCTACCTCGGCGAACTCGCGCGCGGGCGCGTGCTGCAGGTCGACCCCGAGGGCCGCACGCACGTGCTGACCGGCCGCGACATGGCCCAGCGCCTGGCGCGACCGGCCGGACTCGCGTTCGATGCCTGGAACCGGCTGTGGGTCGCCGATGCGGCCGCCCATCGTGTGCACCGCATCGTGCAGGTCCGTCCGCAACGCGCCAAGCAGAACCTCGCCAATGCCGCCGTCGGCCCGGCGCCGGACATCGCGCTGCCCGATACCCGCGGCCGCTGGCCGCTGGTACCGCAGGACGGCTGGCACGAAGTCGTCGGCACGCTGGGCGAGGTGCGCGGCAACTTCCGTGGCGAGTCGCGCAATCACCTGCATGCGGGGTTCGACGTGCGCGGCGATGTCGGCACGCCCGTGCTGGTGATCGCCGACGCCAAGATCGCCAGCCCGTTCGCCGCCGCCGGGTTCGGCGACCAGGCCGAGCACCTGGTCCTCGACGAGCTGACCTACATGCACATGCGCGTGGGCCGCACGCCGCGCGGCGATGCGCTCGATCCGCGCTTCCAGCTGATCGCCGGAGACGACGGGCGCACCGCGCGCGTGCGCATCGCGCGCGGCACGCGGCTGCGCGCGGGCGATGCGATCGGCACGATCAACGCGCAGGCACACGTGCACCTGATGGTCGGCCCACCCGGCTATCAGCGCAACGCGATCGGGCTGCGCTTCCGCAACTTCGTTGACACCGTCGCGCCGCGCATCGACGACCTCGCCCTGCTCGACGCGAGCGACCAACCGATCGTCGAGCGCGAAGACGGCCGGCTGCGCGTGCCGCGCGCGGGCGGCGGTGTGCAGATCGTCGTCGAGACCTGGGACCAGGTCGACGGCAACCTGCCGCGCCGGCGCCTGGGCCTGCACGCGCTGGGCTGGCAATTGCTGACGGCCGACGGCACGCCGCTGCCCGGCTTCGAGACCCCGGTGATGACGATCGACTTCGATCGCATGCCGCCGCATCGCGAGGCGGTGCGCGTGGCCTACGCGGCCGACAGCGGCATCACCGTGCACGGCGCCTCGCGCACGCGCTTCCGCTACGCGATCAACAACCTCGTGCGCGACGGTCGCCTCGAACCGGCGCTGTGGGACCCGGCAACGCTGACCGCCGGCGATTACGTGCTGCGCGCGGTGGTGCGCGATGCCAGCGGCAACACCGCCACGCGCGAGCTGCCGCTGCGGCTGGATTGAGGCGTCGCGGCGCCTTGCTCAGCGCGGCGCGGGCGCGTCGTCGGTCAAGGGATAGCCGGCGAAGGCCTTGACCTCGTCCATCAGGAAGTGCGAGACGATCTTCTCTACGCCGTCGTCGCCGCTGAGCAGCGCGCGGGCGACGTCCTTCCAGTGGTGCACGTCGCGGACGATGACCCGCAGCATGTAGTCGTAAGGGCCGGACACGCGGCTGGCCTCGACGATTTCCGGCATCGCCAGGATGCGCCGGTCGAACTCGGTGAACCCCTCGAGCGCGTGCTGGCGGAAGCTGACCTGCGCCATGACGATCGTTGCCGAGCGGATGCGGTCGACCGCGACCTGGGCGCGGTAACTGCGGATCAGGCCGCGTTGCTCCAGTGCACGCACCCGCGCCAGACACGCGCTGGGCGACAACGCGACGCGCTCGGCCAGCGCTTGGTTGGTGATGCGCGCGTCCTGCTGCAGCACGTCGAGGATTCTCAGGTCGGTGCGGTCGGGCGGACGGATCGTCATGGCGGTCGGCGGCGGCAGGGACGGTACAACGTACCGAATTTCGGGGCACGGAACGCAGATCCTGCGAAATTGCGCGGCCGATTCCGCCGCATATGCGGGGCTATCTGGTCCTTCCATATTGGATTCAACGGCTTACGCGATATCCGCCCGCCGTGGAATCTGCTGGACGCGGTCGCGCGCGTCTTCCAATACTCGAAACGCGTCGCAACCGCGCCGGGAAGGGGACGCCCGGCGCTGCCATGACACCGATCCGTGTCCAGCCACCGCCAACCGGGGATTTCCATGCAGCCGCCTACCGTCTCACGTCTGGCCCGCGCGCTTCATCTGGCCTGCCTGTGTCTTCCGCTGATGACGGCCTCGGGCCTGGCGCTGGCGCAGGACCCGGCCGCCGTCGGCGCCCCGCCCTCGACCACCGAGCTCGACACCATCGTCGTCACCGCCGGCAAGCGCCAGGAATCGGTGCGCGAGATCGCCGGCTCGGTGTCGGCGGTCACCGGTCAGCAGCTCGAGGACCTCGGCGCGCAGTCGCTGTCGGACTACATCCAGCGCACGCCCGGCGTGGTGTTCAACAACTACCAGCCCGGCGTCTCGCACGTGGTCATGCGCGGCATCGCGACCAGTTCGGGCAATGTGCAGGGGCAGACCACCACCGGCTACTTCCTCAACGAGGTGCCGCTGACCGAGCCGGGCTGGACGATCGTCGTCCCCGACATCGACGCCTTCGACATCAATCGCGTCGAGGTGCTTCGCGGACCGCAGGGCACGCTGTTCGGTTCGGCATCGATGGGCGGGGCGATCAACTACGTCGCCAACCTCGCCGACGCCTCGGGTTTCGACGCCGCCGCCGAGCTCACTGCCAGCCAGACCCGCAATGCCGACGTCGGCTTCGGCGCCAAGGCGATGGTCAACCTGCCGATTGCCGAGGACGTGCTCGCGGTGCGGGCCGTCGCGCAGCTGCGCGAGGATCCGGGCTACCTCGACAACGTCGGCCTGGGTCGCGACGGCAGCAATGACAGTCGCACCGCCGGCGGTCGTCTGTCGATCACGCTGACGCCGTCGCAGGCCACCACGCTGAGCTGGTTGAGCCTGTGGCAGAACACCGACGCCGACGACAACAGCTATCGCATCGCCGGACTCGGCGAGTTCGAGCGCAGCACCGCGATCCCCGAGTTCACCGACACCAAGGTCGCGGTGCACAGCCTGCGGCTGGACCAGGACCTGGGCTTCGCCACGCTGACCGCGCTGCTCGCCCAGCAGGACAAGCGTCAGGATTGGCAGTTCGACTACACCCCGATCCGCGGCGCCTACAACGCCGACCTCGGGCTCGACCTCGACACTCCGCTGTACATCGCCTCCGGTGGCGAGAGCACCGGCCGCAGCCTGGAACTGCGACTGGCCTCGTCCGGCGCCCAGCGGCTCGAATGGCTGGTGGGCGGCATGGTGTTCGAGACCGACAAGGCCACGTACGAGGCGCTCGGCGCGCAGGGCGCGGCCGGCGCGTTCGACCGGTCGCCGCTGTTCGGGCCCGGCAGCGGCGCGGTCATCGCGCCGGACGATGCGATCTTCAACGCGTTCTACAGCCATCTCGACGGCACCGAGCTGGCGATCTTCGGCGAGGGGACGTTCCACTTCAACGATCAATGGAAAGCCACGCTCGGCGGTCGTTTCTTCCGCACCCGGGTCGAGTCGCGCAGCACCCAGGTCGGTTTCTCCACCTGGCCCGGTGACCCGATCGTCACCCGCGCGCGCACCGACGAGGACGGCTTCAATCCGAAGGCGTCGCTGACCTGGACGCCATCGCAGGATCTGATGGTCTATGCGCTGGTGTCGGAGGGCTTCCGCTTCGGCGAGCCCAACACCGGCGGCCTGAGCGCCTATCCGATTCCGCCCGGCTCGCGCAGCGACAGCCTGGTCAACTACGAGCTCGGTGCGCGCAGCAGCTTCGCCGACGGCCGCTGGCTGGTTGATGCGACGCTGTTCTACGTCGACTGGAAGGACATCCAGCTGCGCCTGCAGACCCCCGATTTCTACAACTACGCCAGCAACGGCGGCCAGGCCTACAGCCGCGGCGTCGAACTGGCGACGACCTGGCGACCGGTCGCCGGCTTCGACTGGCAGTTGGCCGCCACCTGGCAACAGGCGCGGCTGGACGAGGACCTTGAGATCCTCTGGGCCGGCACCGCGCCGGCCGGCGCACAGTTGCCCGGCTCGGCCGACTGGACCGTCAGCAACGTGCTCAATTACCAGTTCGACACGCGCTTTGCGCCGACGCTCACGCTTGCCCATCAGTACGTCGGCAGCGGCATCAGCGACCTGGCATCGGCCGTGCCCGGCGCAGTCCGCCACACCCAGGGCAACTACAACACGGTCGACCTGCGCTACCGCATGACCTTCGGGACCACTGACCTGACGCTGTTCGGCAGCAACCTTGGCGATGTGCGCGGCATTACCCGCAGCGTGTCCGAGGTCAACGGCATCGGCCAGGGCCTGGTGCGGCCGCGCACGTTCGGCGTGACGGTGCACTGGCGTTACTGACGCCACGCCGCAGTTCACCACGCCGGCCTCGCCGGCCAACGCCGGTGACGGCGCGAGAGGAGATCCACGAGTCCATGACGTCATTCGATTCCCCGGCCGGACGCGCCGACGCGCTGGCGCTGGGCCGGCTGGACGCGCATGCGCAGGCAGCGCTGCGCAGCAGCGGCGAGCTGTCCGCGCTCGAACTCACCGAGGCGGCGATCGTGCGCGCACAACTGCTCGATCCCGCGCTCGACGCGTTGAGCCACCAAGCCTTCGACGCGGCCCGGCAGCGCGCCCGCGCACTCGATGCCGCGGGCCCGGACCCGGCCGCACCGCTGGCTGGCGTGCCGTGGCTGGCGAAGGATTCGCTGCGCGTGCCGGGCATGCCCACGCGCGGCGGTTCGCGCAGCCGCAGCAGCGAACCGGCGACCGACGCACCGCCGTTCGTGCAGCGCTTCGACGCCGCAGGCCTGGTGGCGATCGGCAAGAGCGCGATGCCCGAGTTCGGCCTGATGGGCTCGACCGAGCCGCTGCTCGGCCCGGTCACGCGCAACCCGTGGTCGCGGGCGCATTCGCCCGGCGGCTCCAGCGGCGGGGCCGGTGCGGCACTCGCCGCCGGCATCGTGCCGCTGGCACACGGCAGCGACGGCGCGGGCTCGATCCGCATTCCGGCCTCGGCCTGCGGCGTCGTCGGGCTCAAGCCCGGACGCGGGGCCTGCGTGCCGGTACGTGGGCGTCATGCGATCGAAGACCTGATCGTGGCCGACAGCCTGATGTCGCGCAGCGTCCGCGACACCGCCTGGGCCTTCGCCACCGCGCATCCCGACCGGCCACTGCCGGTGACCGCGCAGGATCCGCGGCGACTGCGCATCGGCCTGGTGCTCGAATCGCTGCCGGGTCTGGCGCCCGACCCCGAGGTCGCGGCAGCGACGCAGTCGGCCGCGCAGCTGTGCGCATCGCTGGGCCATGCGGTCGAGGCGGTGACCTGGCCCTTGGACGGCGAAGCGATCTGGGCGGCGTTGCATACACTGTGGTCGCGGCTGGGCGTGGACGCGGTCGAACTGGCGACCGCCCAGGGCGGCGCCGCGTTCGCGCAGCGCGCACTCGAGCCGTGGACATTGGGCCTGGCGCACTGGCACGAGACGCACTGCGGCGTCGCCGAGCTCGAACGCGCCTGGACCACGGTGGCCGCGCTGCCCGATGTCTTCTCGCGCTTCCACGCCCACTACGACCTGCTGCTGTGCCCGACCCTGCGCACGCTGCCGCCAACGCTGGGCACGCTGGCGCCCGACCGCGACTTCGCCGCGCTGTTGCCCGCGATGTTCGAATGGATCGCCTACACACCGCTGCAGAACCTCGCCGGCACGCCCGCGATCTCGCTGCCGCTGGCGCAGGGCCCGAGCGGCCTGCCGATCGGGGTGCAGTTCGCCGCCGACCGCGGCCAGGAGGCGCTGCTGCTGGCGCTGGCCTACGAACTGGAAGCAGCCGCACCCTGGCAAGATCGCTGGCCACCGTCATCGGTGGCCAACCATGAGGACACACGCTGATGGGTCATGCCCGCGACACCCGCTATGCGCCCCGCCACGACGGCGACATCGTGCGCCTGATCCAGGCGCAACCCTTCGCCTGGCTGGTCTCGCCCGGCGGCGACGATGCGGCGTTCACCCCGCTGCCGCTGCGCGTGGAATGCGACGACCGGGGCCAGCTGATCGCGCTGCGCGGGCACCTGGCGCGGCGCAATCCGCACGTGGCGCGCCTGCGGCGCGACCCGCTGGCCCACGCGCTGGTCATCGGCCCGCACGCCTACGTCTCGCCGAGCTGGCTCGACGACCGCACCCAGGCGCCGAGCTGGAACTACGCCGCAGCTGCGTTCACGCTGGAGGTCGCCTGCAGCGATCGCGAAGCCGACATCGCCGACGAACTCGATGCGCTGGTGACATCGATGGAAGCCGGCCGTCCGAACGCCTGGTCGATGCAGGAGATGGGCGAGCGCTACGCGCGCCTGGCGAGCGGCGTGACCGCAATCCGCGGCCACATCGTCGCCACCCGCGCCACATTCAAGCTCGGCCAGGACGAGGCGCCGCACGACTTCGCGCAGTTGCTGGCCGGCCTCACCCGCGGCGGCGAACACGCGCTGGTGGACTGGATGCGCGACTTCGCCGCGGACCGCGACGCATGAGCGCAGCGCACGACGCGCTGGATCCGATGCTGCGCGGCTTCGTGACCGCGATCTGCAGCGAAGGCGCACGCCTGGCGGGCGGCCGCTCGCTCGACTGGCCGCAGCGGCGCGCGATCGCCGAGACCGTGCGCGCGCCATGGCGTGCGGGCGGGCCGACGATGGCGCAGATCACGACGCATCGCATCGACAGCGCGGCGGGCGCCTTCGACCTGCGGCTCTACCGCCCGGCGGGGCTGCGCCATCCGGCCCCTGCACTGGTCTACGTGCACGGCGGCGGCTGGTGTCTCTTCAGCCTCGACACCCACGACCGGCTGATGCGCGAGCTCGCCGCGCGCGCGGGCATCGTCGTGGTCGGCATCGACTACGCGCTCGCGCCCGAGCATCCCTATCCGACCGCGCTGCGGCAATGCGTGGACGCGGTGCGTACCTTGCGCACGCGCGCCGACGACTTCGCCCTCGATGCCACGCGGCTGGCGATCGGCGGCGACTCGGCCGGCGCCAACCTCGCACTCGCCACCGCGCTGCAGTTGCGCGATGCGGACGGGCACACGGGACTGGCCGGCTTGCTGCTGCACTACGGTGCGTTCGATACCGCGATCGACGCCGACTCGGCCGCGACGCTCGGCGCCGCCGATGCCATGCTCAGCGCCGACGAGATGGCCGACTACTGGCGCGCCTACCTCGGCCCAGCGGCCGACCGCTGTCGCGACCCCGCCGCCGTGCCCGCGCACGCCGCACTGCACGCCCTGCCGCCGACGCTGCTGTTGTGGGGCGAACGCGACGTGCTCGCCGCGCAGAACGCGGCGATGGCGGCGCGCCTGCGTGCGAGCGGTGTCGAGGTCGACACGCAGGCCTACGCCGGCGCGCCGCACAGCTTCCTGGAGGCGATGTCGGTGTCCGACATCGCCCGCGAAGCGCTGGCGCGCGGCGCCGGCTGGCTGCGCACGCGGCTGGCGCCTGCCGGAGCGGGCGCATGATGCGCCGCCTGAGCCTGAGCCTGCTGCTCCTGCCGATGCTGGCCTGCGCGCATGGCGCCGCGCGCAATCACCTGCCGACGCCCGAGGACATCGCCTCGCTGGCTGCTGTCGACGATCCGCAGATCGCGCCCGACGGGCGTCGCATCGCCTACACCGTCGGCACGCCGCAGCCCGGCGGCGCAGCGCCGCGCACGCAACTCTGGCGCGTGGCGTTCGACGGCGACACCGCGCCACGCGCCCTACCGGTGCCGGACGCGGCCCAGGACCGTCAGCCACGCTGGTCGCGCGACGGCCGGCAGCTGCTGTTCCTGTCCGACCGGCCGCGGCCGGGTGCCGACACGACCGGATCGACCCAAGTCTGGCGCGTCGACGCCGACGGCGATGCGGCGATGCCACTGACCGAATCGGTCGCCGATGTGACTGAGTTCGACCTGTCGTTTGATGGCGCGCAACTCGCCTGGCTGCAGACCGACCCACCGTCGCCGATCGAGGCCGCACGTCTGGCGGCCAAGGACGATGCCGTCGTCGTCGAGCGACCGACGCGTTTTTCGCGCGTGTGGCTGCGTGCACTGCCCGATGGCGCGGCGCGTGCGCTCACGCCGGTCGGCCTGCAGGTCCACGACCTGGCGTGGTCGCCCGACGGCCGCACGCTGGCACTGCGCACATCGTCTGGCACCACGCTCAACGACTACTGGTACGACTCGGCGGTGGTGCTGCTCGATGTCGCCAGCGGACGCATCGGCGCGCCGCTGGAGCCGCACGCCTCGGCGCACCCGCTGCAGTGGTCGCCCGACGGCCGCCGGCTGCTGTACGGGCGCCTGGGCGTGCACGGCATGGTCGCCACACCGATCGTGCACGACATTGAGCGCGACACCCGCATGGCGCTCGGCGAACATTGGCCGGGCACGCTGTGGCTCGCGCGCTGGCAGGACGATGCGACGCTGCTCGGGCAAGGTCAGCGCGGCATGCGCGGCGCATTCGTGCAGCTGGATGCGGCGACCGGTGCCGCGACCGAGCGCGCGCGGCCACAGATTCCATTTCGCAGCTTCACCGTCGCCGCCAATGGTCGCGCCGCCTATCTCGGCCTGCGCGACGACAGCCCCGGCAATGTCTGGACGTTCGACGGCGCGCAGCTGGCGCAACGCAGCGACCACCATCCGCAGGTCGTCGGCTGGCGGCTGGGCCAGGTGCGCGAACTCGAATGGCCGGCCTCGCGCGATGGCCGTTCGATCAGCGCGCTGCTGGTCACCCCGCCCGACTGGGACGGCACGACGCGGCTGCCGACGCTGGTGCAGATCCACGGTGGACCCGCCTGGGCGTGGTGGTCGGGCTGGCAGGGCTCGTGGCACGAATGGGCGCAGTTGCTCGCCACGCGTGGTTACGCGGTGTTGCTGCCGAACCCGCGCGGATCGGAAGGACACGGCAATGCCTTCGCCGAGCTTGCCCGCGGCGACTGGGGCGACGGGCCGTTGCAGGACGTACTCGACGGGCTCGACCTGCTCGAGCGCGACGGCATCGCCGATCCGGACCGCGTCGCGATCGGCGGCTGGAGCTACGGCGGCTATCTGTCCGCGTGGGCGGTCGCGCGCAGCAAGCGGTTCCGCACCGCGATCGTCGGCGCCGGCGTGCTCGACCTTGCAACCGCCGCGCTGACCAACGACGTGCCCGACTACCTGCCAGGCTACTTCGGCGATCCGCTGCGCGAGCGCACGCGCTATGACGCGCAATCGCCGGTCCACCACGCGCGCGACATCCAGGTGCCGATGCTGATCCTGCATGGCGAAGCCGATGCACGTGTACCGCTGTCGCAGGCGCAGATGTTCCAGCGCGCACTGCGCTTCAACGACACGCCGGTCGAACTGGTCACCTATCCGCGCGGGCCGCACTGGTTCCACGAACAGGCGCACGAGATCGACCTGCAGCACCGCGTCATCGACTGGCTCGATCGCAGCCTGCGCTGAGCAGAGTCGGTGCTGACGCGGCTGCGTCAGTTGAACGCAAGCCGCACGCCGAAGCCGACTAGGCAGGCGCCGGCGATCCGTCGCAGCCAGCGGCTGATGCGCGGATCGCGGGCGACGCGCGCACGTAGTGCATGGCCGGCGAGGATCAGCAGCGAGCAGTACAGCAGCCCAAGCAGGCCGATCAGTCCCGCCATCGCCGCGAACGTCGTCACGCCGCGGTGCTGCGCCGGATCGATGAACAGCGGAAAGAACGCCATGTAGAACAGCACGGCTTTGGGATTGAGCAGCGTGATCAGCACGCCCTGGCCGAACCAGTGGCCGTTCCCCATCGCGACCCTGCCCGCGCCGTCGCCGCGCCTGCGCAGCAGCTGCACACCGATCCACACCAGATACACGGCGCCGAGCCATTGCACGCCGCGAAACAGCATCGGGTTGGCGGCGAGCAGTGCGGCCACGCCACCGGCGGCCAGCCACAGCAGCACTTGGTCGCCGAGCGCCAGACCGAAGAACGCCGCATAGCCCCCGCGCACACCACCGCGCGCAGTCGCGGTCAGCAGCGCGAATGTCCCCGGCCCCGGAATCGCGAGGAACACGAGCACCGCGACCACGAAGGTCGGCAGATCGGAAATGCCCATCCAGCCCATGTCGTCAGCGCCGCGGATCGAGCACGCATGATACGCAGGCGACGCGGCCGTTCACGGCGCGGGACACGCATGGCCGCCGCGGTGCCGATCGGATTCACGTCGCCTCGTCGGCGTGACCGGCACGGTGTGCAGTCGCGGGCATCGATGCAGGGCGGCCGAACGGTCGGGACGCGATGGTCGCCATCCCCTGTCGCCGGAGACTCCCATGCATTCACGTCGCAGCTTTCTGTCCGCCGCCGCGCTCGGCGCCACCACCCTTGCCACCGCGCCGCTGATTGCCAGCGCGCAGACCTCGCCCGGCGATGTCCTGCCGACCCAGGGGCGTCGCCGGTCCGCTGCGCTGCCGACAAATCCCGCAGGCGGTCGCAGATACCGCCCGAACGCGCGCGTCGGACTCGGCGGCGCGCCGCTCGGCAACAACTGGGCGGTCGTCACCGAGGATGACGCGCAGGCCACGCTGGAGGCCGCGTGGGACGGCGGTATGCGCCTGTTCGACACCTCGCCCTGGTACGGCCTTGGCCGCTCCGAGCGTCGCTTCGGCCACGTGCTGGGGCAGAAGCCGCGCGCGGAATACGTCATCTCCAGCAAGGTCGGCCGCCTGCTGACCGCAACGAAGGACACGCCGAAGGTCGGCTGGAAGGACCCGCCGCCGTTCGACTACCGCTACGACTACAGCGCGACCGGCACACGCCGTTCGATTGAGGACAGCCTGCAGCGCCTGGGGATCGACGCGATCGACATCGTGCTGATCCACGACCTCTCGCCCGACAACGGCGACATGAAGGAACGCTGGACCGAGTACTTCGAGCAGGCCCGCACCGGTGCCTTCGTCGAGCTGACCAAGATGCGCGAAGAAGGCCTGATCAAGGCCTGGGGCATGGGCGTCAACACGCCCGACCCGGCGCTGCGGGCGATCGAGGTCGCCGACCCGGATATCTTCCTGCTCGCCTGCCAGTACTCGTTGCTCGACCACCAGCGCGCACTCGACGACACCTTCCCCAAGCTCGCCGACAAGGACATCTCGGTGATCGTCGGCTCGCCGCTGCTGGCCGGCTTTCTGACCGGGCGCGACCGCTACCTGTACGGGTCGCAGCCGGTACCGGCCGATGCCCAGCAAAAACGCGCAAAGGCCGAAGAGATCGTGCGTGCGCATGGCGTCGACCTGCGCACCGTCGCACTGCAGTTCGCCAATGCGCCCGAGGTCGTTTCGGCGATCGTGCCCGGCGCACGCAACGCGCGGCAGGTGCAGGAGAACATCGCCTCGATGTCGGTGGCGATTCCCGACGGCGTCTGGGACGACCTGCGCCGCGCCGGCATCGTCGCTGCGAACGCGCCGGTGCCTGCAGCGGCCTGACGCGGCCCGCGCCCGGCGCTACGGCGCCGAGTGCGAGGCGGCCAGGTGAGCGCGTACCGCCTCGATCAGCGCCGGCCGCGTCTCCACCCGCGGCACGCCGTGCAACTCGCGCTGGATGCCCACAACGTGGTGACCGGCCTAGCGATTGTCCGCCACGGGGCCAGGCGACTCCGTCCACTGCGCGTGCAGAAAACCTGCGACCGCATGGCAGTGCGGTGCATCCACGTTGGCCAGCACGATGACGGTTTCACCGGTCAGTGGGTAGCTGCGGATATCGGTACAGATGCCGTCGGCAGAGCCACCATGCCCCCAGCGAAAATCGCGCGCCGGAATGTCGTCGCCGTAGTCGGTCGCGAAGAAGCCCAACCCCATGAATTCACGATGCGGCCGAATTGCATCGGCGAATAGCGACGGCGGCAACAGGCGCCCCGCCTGCAACGCGCGCACGAAGGCGAGCATGTCGCGCGCGCTCGACACCTGCCCGCCGGCGGGAAAGCCGCGCACCGGCAGCGTCGCGCAGTTGCGCTGGCGCTGGCCCTCGATCTCGACGTAGCCGACGGCGAGATCCGGCGAATCGTCGGCGCATGCGATGCTGCCGGTCCGCATCATGCCGGCCGGCTCGAAGACGTGCGCCTGCAGATACGCATCGAAGTCTTCGCCGGTCAGCACCTCGACCATCCGCGCCAGCACGACATGCCCGAAGTTGCCGTAGCGCTGCGCGCTGCCTGGCGGAAATTCCGGATCGCGCATCCAGTGCAACGCCAGCATGTCGGCGACACTGCGCACGCGAGTCCGGTTGTCCGCGTTCTCCATGCCGAACAGCGCGATGTCTCCAGCGCCCGCGGTGTGGGTCAGCAGTTCGCTGACGGTGGCATGGTCGGCGAAAGCGCGCGCGGGATAGTCCGGCAGGACCTCGGCCACGTGCGTATCCAGCGACAAGCGTCCGGCAGCCACCTGCTGCAGCACGGCCACGGCGGTGAACATCTTGCCGGCCGAAGCGAGGTTGAAGCGCGTCTCGGGCGTGACGGCATCGTCCCGCTCGGCGTCGCGTCGCCCATAACCGCGCTCGAACACGACGCGCCCGTCCTGCGCCACGAGCACCACGCCCGAGAATGCGCCAGCGGACGCCATCCCGAGTGCAAAGCCATCAAGCTGCGCAAGCGCCCGTGCGTCCGGCGCCGCCTGTACCGCTGCAGCGTCGGGCGAGGCCAGCCACATCACCAGCAGAAGTATCGATGCGCGCACGGGTCGCCGCATCCGATCAGCGCACCGTACTCGTCAGCGCATCGAAGGCTTCGTCGATCTGCGCAGGCGAAAACCCGCAATGGCCCTCGCCGGCCGGCGGCAGCACCGTCAGGTTGCGACTGCGGCCCGCGGCCTGGACGAGCACTGGATAGACGCCCTGCAGGCGTGCGGTGATCGTCGGATCGTCTTGGTTGTAGCGCAGCACCACCGGCCGTTCGATGCGCCCGTCCAGGTCGGCCACGCGGGCCAGCTGCGCCATCGCGCGGGTGTCGCCCCGATAGCGCGGCGCGGCGGCGTTGAAGGCCGCATCGTCGCCGAATCCGGCGTAGACCGTGTCGCGGTTGTCGACCGGCAACCCGCCGGTGCGCGCCGTCATCTCGCGCAACACCAGCGCGTACAGACCGAGCGTGCCGGTCAGACCTTCGGTTGGCACCTCCAGCGCCGTCGCTAGCGCGGCCGCGGCCTCGGTGTCCGACGCCAGCGCCGCGCCGATTGCCTGCATCAGCGCGATCTGGTCGCTCGGCAGGTCGTCGAGCGGCGGCGCGGCTGGATCCGACAGCCCGCGCCCGGGCAGGCCAGCTTCCGGAAAGAAGACGTCGAATGCGACCAGCGCCCGCTGCGCGTCCTCGAACATGCGTGTGGCCGGCACGTTCGCGCCGCACAACGACAATGCGCCATCGTAGCGATCGCCATGGCGCTCCAGGCTCGCGAGCGCGGCCTGGCCACCCATCGAGAACCCGACCAGCCAGCTGCGCCGCAGCGCATGGCGCGTCGCGAGGTGTGCGCGCAGGCGTTCGCTGTCGTCGACGGCCGCGGCCACCGCCCAGCCCTGCTCGGCATAGCCACTCTCGGCGACCGCGTAACCGCGGGCCAGGAACACCGGCGTGGCCTCGTTCGCCGGCCAGGGATCGGCGCGCGGGACGCCGCGGGGCTCATAGCCATGCAGCAGCAGCACCAACTCGCCATTCCAGTCGCGGGGAATCTCGAACCGGTACGGCGCACCCGCGAGCGTGCCGGTCTCCACACGCGGCTCGGCCGCGGTGTCCACAGCGTATGCGCCCGCGCAGGCCATGAGCAGCCCCGCCAACACCCCACCCAGTGCCACGTCTCGATGCCTGCGTGCCATGCCCTGCGCCATCCCCGACGACCTTTGCGCACCCTACCCGAAGGCAGCCGGCGACGCACCGGATGAGACCGGGCTGGCTACACTTGGCACCGATGAACCCGCATATCGTCCTGCTTGCCTTGATCCTCGTCCTCGTCGCGGTCGCGACGGGCCTGCTCGTGGTGTTGCTGTTGCGTCGGCCCGGCGCGGGCGGCGACGCGCTGGAGCGGGCCCTGCGCGAGGAGCAGCGCGCGGGCCGGGCCGAGTTGCGCCAGCAGCTCGATGGCTTCGCTGCGGCGCAGGCGCAGCGCATCGACGCGTTCGGCGCGCAGCTGCAGGCGGTCGCCGCACGCACCGATCAGCGCTTGGACGAGTTCACCGTGCGCACCGATGCGCGACTCGATGCGTTCACCCGCACCACCGACGAACGCCTCGACGTGTTGCGCGCCGCGCTGGGCGAGGACGCGCGCAAGGCCCGTACCGAGGGCGCGGACCAGCAGCAGCGGTTCGCCGATGCGCTCGGCGCGCGCCTGAACGAGTTGACCCAGCGCAACGAGCAGCGCATCGGCGAGATGCGCGCCACGCTTGAGCAGCAGCTGCGCGCCTTGCAGGCCGACAACACCGCCAAGCTCGAGCAGATGCGCGCGACGGTCGACGAGAAGCTGCAGACCACGCTCGAGGCGCGCCTGGGCGCGTCGTTCAAGCTGGTGTCCGAGCGGCTCGAGCAGGTGCAGCGCGGACTGGGCGAGATGCAACAACTGGCAACCGGCGTGGGCGACCTCAAGCGCGTGCTGAGCAACGTCAAGAATCGCGGCGGCTGGGGCGAGGTGCAGTTGGACAACATCCTCGAGCAGACGCTGACGCAGGACCAGTACGGCCGTGGCGTGCGGGTCAAGCCGGGCGGCGCGGAGATCGTGGATTTTGCGATCCGCCTGCCGGGCCGCGGCGACGCCGATGCCGTCGTGTGGCTGCCGGTCGATGCGAAGTTCCCGCGCGAAGATTACGAACGCCTGCTCGATGCGCAGGAACAAGGCGACGCGGAGGCCGTGAAGACCGCGGTCGCCCAGCTCGAACGCGCGATCCGGGTGCAGGCGAAATCAATCTGCGACAAGTACGTGTGCCCGCCGCACACGACCGACTTCGCGGTGATGTTCCTGCCGACCGAGGGGCTTTACGCCGAGGTCATACGCCGCGCCGGTCTGGTCGACCTGCTGCAGCGCGAGCACCGTATCGTGGTCGCCGGGCCGACGACGATCACCGCGCTGCTCAACAGCCTGCAGATGGGCTTTCGCACGCTGGCGATCGAGAAACGCTCGAGCGAGGTGTGGCAGGTGCTGGGCGCGGTCAAGACCGAGTTCGGCAAGTTCGCGACCGTGCTCGAGCGGGCCACCAGCCAGCTCGACACCGTGCAGAACAGCATCAAGGCCGCCGGCGTGCGCACGCGCGCGATCGAGCGCCAGCTGCGCGGCGTCGAGTCGCTGCCCGGCCCCGACGCGCAGGCGCTGCTGGGCGATACGCTCGACGACAGCGTCGACGCGCAGGACTGACCGGCCCACGCAACGCGGCGGCAATGCCCGCGCGGCGATGGCATGATCGGAGCGCCCCACCTACCGACGCACGCCATGACCGCAGCACTGACCGATATCCCGCTGACCACCATCGACGGCAATACCACGACGCTCGGTGCCTATGCCGGCAAGGCGCTGCTGGTGGTCAATGTGGCGTCCAAGTGCGGTCTGACGCCGCAGTACGCCGGACTCGAAGCGCTGTATCGCGAGAAGCGCGACGCGGGGCTGGAGATCCTCGGCTTTCCGGCCAACGATTTCGCCGGCCAGGAGCCCGGCAGCGACGCGGAGATCCAGCAGTTCTGCACGCTCCATTACGACGTGGGCTTTCCGCTGTTTTCCAAGATCGCCGTCACCGGGCCCAACGCGCATCCGCTGTATGCCGCGCTGACCGCGGCGCAGCCGGAGGCGACCGGCGACGGTCCGATGCGCGAACGCCTGCGCGGCCACGGCATGACGCCCAATCCGGCGCCGGGCGTGCTGTGGAATTTCGAGAAGTTCCTGATCGATCGCCACGGCCGCGTCGTCGACCGCTTCGCTCCGGACGTGACCGCTGACGATCCGCGGCTGCGCGCCGCCATCGAGGCCGCGCTGGCGGGGTGAGCGGGTTGATCCGGCCCACACGACCGACAGCAGGGCCGCGTGCGGCCCCCGCCTTCGCTCAGGGGTTGGAGATGCCCGGCACGACCGGAATCGCATCGACCGGCACGGTCGGCATCGCGTCGTCCTCGTAGAGGTAATCCGGCAGATCGTCGTCGTCGCTGCGGTGCCGGCGTACCGACTCGATCTGGTAGGCGCGGCGCTGCATCCAGGCATCGCGAATCAGCGCGTACTCGTCGGTCGCGCCCTCGCGCATGCTGTCGACGACGAACAACCGCGTACGCAGGTCGACCAGTTGCAAGCCCTGCAGGCCGTAGCGCCAGGGATCGTCGTTGAGCTGGCGCAGCGGCGACAACGGCGCATCGCCGACCATGCCGAAACCGTCGCGCAACGTGCGCGGGCCGAACAGCGGCAGCTCCACATAGCGCGAGTTGCGCCAGCCCCACACGCCCAGCGTCTGGCCGAAATCGGCATCGCGATGCGGGATCTCCGCATCGGTGGCCGGATCGAAGATGCCACCGATGCCCAGCGTGCTGTTGACCACGAACCGGCCCAGCGACTGGCCGGCGTCCTTCGGCCGCCCCTGCAGCAGCGCATTGAGCGCGGTGACCGGCTGGCCGAGGTTGCTGAAGAAGTTGCTCACGCCCAGCCGCACGGCCCGCGGCACGATCTTCGCGTACGCCTTGGCCAGCGGCTTGGCGACGCCGCGGTCGACCGCGCTGTTGAACGCGAACATCTTGCGATTGAACGGTTCCCACGGATCGTAGCTGCGTGGCATCTGCGCGGCGGCCGGCAGCGTCGGGTCGGCAACCGGATCGTAGACCTGCTCGCCGTAAAGGGCGGCGTAGTCGAGTTCGGCCTGGGTCGGCGCGCCGGCGACCGGCGTGCCATCCGCGGGCGTGGCATCCCCGGCGATGCGCGCGGCATCGTCGAAGGCCGCCACGACCGTGGCCTGATCGGGCGCGACCGGCTGCTCGGACGCTTCGGCCTGGGCCGCGTCGGGCACCTCGGTCGGTGCGGGTGCATCGATCGCGACCGGCGAGGGGACACGATCGCGCGGGGCGCCGGTCCCGGCGCAGGCAGCGAGCGTGGCCGCGGCCAGCAGCGGCAGGATCGGGCGGAGCGTACGAAGCGGAGTCGACATCGGAGAAGTCCGGTGGGGGTGCCGATGGAACATCAAGGGGCGTGGGTCGCCGGGGCGCCGACGGTCTTGCCGTCATCCTGCGTGCCGCGCTTCACGCGCGCACGTAGGCCAGGGCCGGAGTCAGCCGGTAGGCGCTGCGCAACTCGGCCAGGCCAGGCGGCTCGCCCTGGACCGCGAGCGCACCGTCGCCGGCCAGTTCGGCCAGCAGCGCGAGCCCGGCACTGTCGACCGCGGTGATCGCGGTCAGGTCGAGCTGGCGGGCGCCGGCGCGCAGCGGCTGCACGCGCGGCCACAGTGCCGGCACGGTGGCCGCCGACACCGCGCCGGCGAACGCCAACGCGTCGCCGGCGCGCCGGACCGAGGCGACGGCGGGCGCGCTCATCGGCCGGCGTCGGCCTGGATCTGGCCGGCGCGCAGTTCGCGCGCAACCTGCTGGATCGACTTGCGCTGCAGCTCGGAGTCGAACTGCTCGCGGAACGTGCGCACGAACGACACGCCCTCGACCATGACGTCGAACACCTTCCAGGTGCCGCCGCTCTGGCGCATCAGATAATCGACCGGCACCGGCTCGCCGCCGCTGCGCAGCAGCTCGCTGGACACGCGCACGCCCAGGCCGCGCGGCAACGGCGCCTCGGACTTGATGCGCACGCGCAGCTGGGTGTTGAAGTCCAGCAGCGACGAGCCGTAGCGACGCATCAGGTTCTCGGCCAGCGCGTCGCCGAACGCCTTGACGTCTGCGTCCGAGGCGCCGCGGCCATGCCGCCCGAGCACCTGGCGCGCGGCATAGTCGCGGTCGAACATGGTGTCGAACTCGCCGGTGATGAAGCGCTGCAGCGCGGCGCGGTCGCGGCTGAATTCGGCGCGGCGGGTCTCGATGGTCTTGAGCACGCGTTCGCTGTTGGCCAGCACCAGCTGACTCGGCGAGCCGGCCTGGGCGGCAGCGGCCGGCGCGGCGGCCGGACGGGCCTGCGCGAACACGGCCGCGGCCGGCAGGGCGAGAGCGGCGGCCAGGGCCAACGGCAGCACACGGCGGATCAGGGGCATGCGGATCATGGGAGCACTCCTTCGTCACGGGGGGACGCGTCGGGGGACGCGGCGGCGGGCGGTTCGTCCGCCGACGGGGCGGCATTGCCGCCACCGCTGAACATGTATTTGCCGACCATCTGGATCAGATCGACCGCCGGCGAGGTGAACGCGATCTCCTCGCCGGGCTGCAGCGATTCGACGTCGCCACCGGGCGACAGGCCGACGTAGCTCTCGCCGAGCAAGCCGCCGGTGAGGATCGCGGCCGAGGTGTCGGCCGGGATCTCGGCATAGCGCTTCTCGATCGCCAGGGTCGCGATCGAATCGAACTTCACCGGGTCCAGATCGATCTTCTCGACCCGGCCGATGGTCACGCCGCCGATCTTCACCGGGGCATTGGGGCGCAGCTGGCCGAGATTGCTGAAACGCGCGGTCAGTTCGTACGTGCCGCCACGGGCGAAGCCGAACTTGCCGTTGGTCGAGGCGATCGCCAGCACCAGCAGCGAGCCGAGCGCCAGCAGCAGGAACGCGCCGACAGCGAACTCGAGACGGGGACCACGGGCGCTTGTCATGGGTGTCACCTTTGCAGCGGGCCGCCTGTTTGGCGGTGAAGGGGAGGACCGGATGCCGGAATCGGCATCAACGGAACAGGAAGGCGGACATCACGAAGTTGAACATCAGCACCAGCAGCGAGGCGTTGACCACCGCGCGGGTGGTGGCGACCGAGGTGCCCTCGATCGTCGGCTCGGCATGGAAGCCCACATAGGACGCGACCAGCGCCGCAGTGCCGCCGAACACTGCCGACTTCAGGAACGCGGTCAGAAAGTCACCACGGAAGTCGACCGCGTCCTGCATCGTCTGCCAGAACATGCCGTTGTCGATGCCCAGCACCTGGACCGCCTGGAACCAGCTCGCCGACAGCGCCAGGCTGCAGAAGAACGCGGTCAGCAGCGGCACGCAGAGCACCGCCGCCCAGAACCGCGGCGCGACCGCCTTGGCGACCGGATCGATCGCCATCAGGCCGAGTGCGGTGATCTGGTCGGTTGCCCGCATCAGGCCCAGCTCGGCGGCGATCGAACTGCCGGCGCGGCCCACGAACAGCAGCGCGGTCAGCACCGGCGCCAGTTCCCGGTACAGGCCCAGGCCGATCAGCACGCTGACCTGGTTGCTGGCGCCGTAGGTCTCCAGCGCACGATAGCCCAGCAGCGTCAGCGACAGGCCGACGAAGGCACCGCCCACGGCAATGATCGGCAACGAGCGGCCGCCGATCTTGTAGACCTCGCGCAGCAACTCGGCGAAGAAATCGGCGGTCGGGCGGGAAGCGCGCAGCACCGACAACGAGAACAGCCCGGCGCGACCGAGCGAGCGGATGGCGGCGGTCATCGGCGGCGTCCCGGGCAGCGATGGCGGGTCGTACGCAGGCGGATCGAACGCGTCATGCGGCCTCCGTCCGGGCGAGGTCGGCACGGTCGAACGCGATCGGCCCATCGGGCTCGCCGCGCAGGAACTGCCGCACCAGCGGGTCTTCTGAGGCCTCGAGCGCGGCCGGGGTGCCGGCAAACACGATCCGGCCGTTGGCGATCACGACCGCACGATCGGCGACCGGCAGCGTTTCGTGGACATGGTGGGTCACCACGATGCTGGTCAGCCCCAGGCTGGCATTGAGCCGGGCGATCAGGCTCATGATCACGCCCGAGGCGATCGGATCCAGGCCGGTCAGCGGCTCGTCGTAGATCATCAGCGGCGGATCGAGCGCCAGCGCGCGGGCCAGCGCGACGCGGCGCGCCATGCCGCCCGACAGCTCGCGCGGGTACAGGTCGGCAGCCGCGCGCAGGCCCACCGCCTGCAGCTTCATATCGACCAGCCGCGCGATCACCGGCTTGGGCAGGTCGGTGTGGATGCGCAGCGGCAACGCGATGTTCTCGGCCGCGGTGAGATCGGTCAGCAGGCCGTTTCCCTGCAGCAGTACGCCGATGCTCTTGCGCATCTCCAGCAGCGCGCGCTGGCGCTGCGGCACCGGACGCCCGAACACCTCGACCTTGCCGGCGGCCGGCACCAGCTCACCGGTCAGCGCCGAGAGCAGGGTCGACTTGCCACTGCCCGACGGCCCCAGCACCGCGGTCACGCTGCCACGTGGCACCGTCAGGTCGATGTCCGCGAGCACGGTCCGGCCACCGCGATCGAGGCGGACCCGGTCGAGGCGGACGGCGATGTCGGGGGCGGGATCGAAGGACACGCAAGCGGCCGAAGTTAAAAACCCGTCAAGGGTGGCGAAGTGCAACTGAACACAGGCGGAGTGACTGAACCGAATAGTACAGTAATTCAGTCCTGCCTGAACGCCGTACCGCAGCGCGCAACCCTGATCTGCACGCCTGTTCGTGTGCACCGGCGCGGCGATGCGGCGGCGACATCCGCTTGCCTGGCCGACCGCGAGCCGGGTCGTTCGCTGGCCGCCCTGCCGCGGGTCATGCGCCCGGGTCGGCAACTGCCTCGCGGGCAGGCTCCGCCGGCGTGGTGTCCGTCCGCTCGGCCATGTCCTCATGCAGGATCCGGCGGATCTCCAGAACCGCCGGTGCGGTCTCCTGCACGCTGTGCCCGGACACGATGATCTTTTCCGACAGCGCGCCCGGCAGGTGCGCGCTGCGGTACGGCACCAGGCCGTCGTCACTGTCCTCCAGGCCCCCCTCGGCGCTGCGGCGCGCGATGATCGAATGCAGTCGCACCGCGGGCGAGATCGGAAACTGCGCGGCCGCGCGCACCAACGGATCGTCCTTGGACAGGTTGTCGATGCTGTTAGGCAAACGCGCCTCGCGCCGGTCCTCATCTTGGCCCGCCAGGGCCTGGATCACGTCGCCGAAGCCCTCGAGCAAGGTCAGCGGCAGCCGCACCAGGCCCGACACCCAGCGCCCCAGCCGGGTGCCCGCGACCTCGGTGCCCCGGTGCGGCGCGGCGATGAACACGGCGCGCCCGACCTGCGGCAGCGGCTCGAAGCGCAGCATCGGCTCGAGCCGAGGGCGGATCCGCGCCAGCCGTGCCGGTTCGATCTCGCGCGTCTGGACGAACGTATTCCACAGCGCATCGCCCGACGAGGACACCAGCAATCGCGCGATCACTCCGCCCATGCTGTGGCCGACCAGCACGATGTCGTGCGAGGCCGGCGCCTGCCCGCCGGGGTCGACATGCGCCAGCGCGTCGATCACCAGGCGCCGGATCGCGGCCTGGTTGAGCGCGATCGGCATGTTGGTCGGGTAGTAGACCTGCCAGACCTGGTAATTACGGCGCAGCGCCTCATCGCCCATGATCTCGTTGGCGACGTTGACCCAGGCCTCGGGACTGCTGGCCAGGCCATGGATCATCAGCACGATGCGACGCTGCGGATCGTAGGGCTGCATCATGTACAGATGCGGGCGCTCGATCCCGCGCTCGCGGCCGAGCAAGGTGCGCAGCGACTGCACGGCGAACCCCGAGCGCGCCAGCCACAGCCCGTAGCCGGCGCTGAAGTTCGCCGCCAGCGGCACCTGTTGCCCGCGCAGCACCACAGTGTCCTCGATGTAGGGATCGTGGGCGCTGGCCAGCACCTCGCGCGTGGCCAGGACTTCGGCCGCATTTTCACCCAGAAAGCGAAACAGCAAGGTCAGGCTCGGAGACGGCATCTCGCTCCATGCCGGCACGTCCGGGCGGTGGCCGGCGCGCGCTTCGGGTGCGGCCGACGCGGCGGCGGCCACCGGGTCGTGCATCACCGCCACCAGCTCGGCGCCGAAGCCGTCGCGGCGATAGATACTGCGCAGGCCCTTGAACGACAGCGACGCGGCCGGCAGCAGTTCCTGCGGCATGTCCGTGCCGCCGGGCAGGCGCACGCCGGTCACGTCCATATGCAGCGTCCAGCCGGCGACCTCGATGCGGTCGGTCGCCGGTGCGCTGCGCAAGCGCGTGTCGAACAGCTGCGTCGAGGCCGCCTGGACGGCATGGTTGTACCAGTCGCGGACCTGGGTCTGGCGATCCTCGAATGCACGCTCGCCTGGCGAACGCGCGGTGTAGAACAGGTACACGTAGGCGTGACGCGCGGCTTCCAACAGCGCCTGCAGCCGTGCATCGGCGCTCGCCGGGTCGACCGGTTTTCCGGGCACCGGCGAGGCCAGCGTCAGGGCGTGCTGCAACCACAGTTCCGATAGCGCCGATTGCAGGCGCTCGTCGGCAATGCCCTCCACGCCCGACAAGGCACGGATGCAATCGATCGACGGCTGCACGCAGGCGGCGGTGTCGAGACCAGCGACGCGGATCGTCTGCGCGGTGGCGGCGCTGAGGCGGCCGGTGGTCAGGATGTCGCCGCGCTGCAACGCGATGGTTTCGCCGGGCGTCATCGGCGTGACCGCAACCGAGGGCCCGAACTCGCGCAGGATCGCGCAGCCGCCGAGCGCGGCCACCAGCAGCGCGGCGGTGACGGTCCGCCCCATCCACGTGGACGAACGGCCCGTCATGGCGTGGCGGCGGGCACGCCGGGCACGCCTTGGCGGATCGCACGCGGGAACTCGGCCGCCGGCCCGTCGAAGGCGCGCGCGCGCGCGGTGATGCGGCCGGCTGCGCGCAGCGTCTCGAGGTCATAGCCCGGCACCAGCCCGTCGTGGTCGTAGGCATAGCCGTCGAAGTGCCCCGACAGCAGCAGCCGGTAATCGAGCGGCAGCGCAGGCGCGATGCGACGCGCGAGCGCGAACACGATCGTCGTGCAGTTGCTGGTCAGCGTGTTGTAGAAGCGCGGCTTGCGCTGCAGCCGGGCCGCCTCGTCGAGATAGCCCAGGAACACCTCGCGCAGTTGCGCCGGCGGCACATCGAGCCGGTACAGATACACGTCCTCGCCCCGGATATTGCTGCGCACGCGCACGATGTCGTATTCGTCGGCGGCCACCAGCACCGTTTCGAACTGGCGGAAGAAGCCGCCGACCGCCGAGAACGACTCGTCGCGCTCCTTGCGGATTTCCAGCGAAAACACCAGTTGGCGGCCATCGTCGAAACCGAACGAGACCAGCGTGTGGGCGATATGCGGGCCCATCCAGTACGACAGGATCAGGTCGGCCGACACCAGACGCTCGAGGTCGTAGGTCCGCGTCTCCCAGCGCACGGTGTAGTCGTCGTCACTGCGCCAGTCGAAATTGCGGACATTGCGCAGCGTGACCCGATTGCCTTCGACATCGGCCTCGAGCAAGCGCGCGACATCGTCAGCCCACAACCGCGCATGCGAGGGCAGCAAGGTCTGCCACCAGCCGAGCAGCATCAGCAGCGCGATCCCGCCGATGATCGGGGCAATGCGACCGCGCGCTTGCCGCGGCCGCGGCGGCAGGGACACCAACACGGCCACGGCGACGACCAGCCAGACCGCAATCAACAACCATCGCCAAGGCTCGGGCGCCTGGTATCCCAGCGCGAATGCGCCCCACACCGCCACGGGCACGACCGCCAGCGCGGCCACGGCGGTGCCGAGCCAGTGCCTCGCTGGGCGGCGCGCGGTCGTCGAGGGTGGATCGGTGAGGGAATCGGGCGCCATGTCGCGGGTCTGAGCCGGGCCTGCGATGGCAGGACGCGTTCATCCTAGCAATATTTGAACCCGCAAGTACACTATTTGATCGGCGGCCCGAACGCCGCCAGCACGCCGTCCACAGGTGCATGCGGCGCTGCGGGAAGTGTCTCAATGGCTGCTGCGAGCCTGAACGAGCTGCGACGCCGGGCGAGCAGCTCACGCAATTTGAGCCAAACCACGACACCCTCGCGACATACGACGCGAAAGACTGGGCGCGTCACTTTCGACCGACCCAGGAGTTTTCCATGCGTCGTATCGTGCTTCCCCTCGCGGCTGCAGCTGCCTTCGCGCTGACCGCGTGCAACAACCACGACACCCCCGCCACTGGCCCTGCACCGACGACCGACCCGGCGACCGCACCGCCGCCGATGGACTCGCAGACACCACCTCCCAGCGATCCGATGACGCCGCCGCCGACCGACCCGACGCTGCCGCCGAACGATCCGGTCGATCCGGCCATGCCGCCGCCGACCGATCCCACGATGCAGCCGCCGACCGATCCGACCACCACGCCGCCAGCACCGCCGACCGGCCAGGACGCCACGACCGGCACTTGATCGCGCGGGGCTGGCCCTTTTCTCCATCCAGTTCATCTCTGCCCGGTTCGGCGCGCAACAAGCGCGACGCTCTCTCTCAACCGGTGTTGCCGCCCGTGTCTCACGGGCGGCTTTTTATTGCGTGTCATGCAGGCACGGCAGACGCACGGTGTCGAATAGTCCACCGCCCGCTGCAACGCCGTCCTCGCCTCTCAGCGCGGCGGACTGCGGCGGGCGTCGTCACTGAGGATGCGGCGCGCGCGGAACTCGCTGTCGTCGTTCCACTGCGGCCAGTCGGTCGTGTTGGCGAGCGCGGCCGCCAGACGGTAGACCGTACGCGTGTCGGCGGTCGGTCCGGCCATGTCCCAGCTGTCGTTGAAGGCGTCGCCCGGCTGGTGATAGCGGTGCGCGAAGTAATCGGCGCGCGCCGCCTTGCCGCCGGCCACGCCGCCATCGAGCTGGTCCATGCCCGGCCCGATCGTCAGCGCCGGCACGCCGGCCTGGGCGAACGCGAAGTGATCAGCACGGTAGAACAGCCCCGCTTCGAGATTGGGATCGGGCGACCAGCTCCGACCATCGACGGCCGCTGCCGCGGCCAGGTCGCGCTCCAGCGACACGCGGCCGTTGCCCCAGGACGAGATGTCGCGGGTTTCGCCGTCCGGGCTCCACATTTCCATGTTCAGCACCGCGGCCGTGGTCTCGAGCGGACGCAGCGGATTGGCCGCGTAGTAGGTTGCACCGAGCAGGCCGTTCTCCTCGGCCGTCAACGCAATGAACTGCAGCGTGCGCGCCGGGCGCGGGCCGGCGGCGAACACCCGCGCCAGTTCGATCAGCGACGCGATCGCGGTCGCGTTGTCGACCGCGCCATTGATGATCGCATCGCCGCTGGCATCGGGCTCGCCGACGCCGAAGCTGTCCCAGTGGCCCGACAACACGACCGTCTCGTCGGGACGCGACGCGCCCGGCAGTACGCCGACCACGTTGTGGCTGGTCACACGCTCGCGCTGCACGTCGAAGGCGATGTCCAGGCGTGCATCGCCGAGCGCGCCGCCGCGAAAGCCCGGCTGCTGCGCCCGGCGCTTTTCGGCCTCGAAATCGAGCCCGGCATCGGCGAACAAGCGCACGGCGACCTCGCGCTGCATCCAGCCGCGCATCGGCAGGTGATGGGTCTGGGCGTCGGCGCGGACGATGTCGTACTGCGGCCCGGCGCGGCCGTTGCGCACCGTCGCCCACGGGTAGGACGCCGGCTCGGTCTCGTGGACGATCAGCACGCCCGCCGCGCCGCGGCGCGCCGCCTCTTCGTACTTGTAGGTCCAGCGGCCGTACCAGGTCAGCGCCCGGCCGCCGAAGCGCCCAGGCGCCTCGGCCTCGAAATCGGGATCGTTGATCAGCACCACGACCAGCTTGCCGGCGACGTCGAGCCCGGCGTAGTCGTCCCAGTCGAGCTTGGGCGCCGTGATGCCGTAGCCGGCGAAGACGACCGGCAGATCGGCCAGATCCACGCGCCCGCCCGGCCGCAGGGTCTCGACCGCGATGTCGTCGCCATTGGCGAGCGCGCGCGTCTGCCCGCCGACATGCACGCGCGCCTCGACCGGACCGACGATCGCACTGCGCTCGAGCACGACCGCCTGGGTCCAGCCGCCGTCGTCGCCGCCCGGCGACAACCCGGCCTGCGCGAATTGTTCGGCAATGTAGGCAATGGTCTTGCGCTCGCCCTCGGTCGTCGGCGCGCGCCCTTCGAAGGCGTCGGAGGCGAGCACCGACAGGTGGCGTGCGAGGTTGTCGGCGACGATCCCGCCACCGGGTACATCGGCGGTTGCGGCCGGAGCGGGGCCGGGCCCTGGATCGGCGCCGGCAGCGGCGAACGCCGGCACGCCGGCCAGCGACACCATCAAAGCGGTGGACAGGAGAGCGACAGGCACGGCGCGGCGTGGCATCGGCGGGGTCTTCCTCGCATGAATTTTGCCCATCATGCCGCAATTGGCCCGGGCCCCTGCCAGCGGCTACAGTGGAGGATGGTCCCCCCGACAGGAGCACTGCATGTCACGACGCCTCCGCGTTTCGCTGCCCCGGCCCATGCTGGCCGCTTTGCTGGTGCCCGCGTTCGCACTGGCTGCCTGCGCGCCCGCCCATGACGAGGGCTTCGAGGAAGAACCGCCCGCCGCCGACGTCGCCGATGCCGACACCGGGGCCGGCAGCGCGATCGAGACTGAAGCCGCGGCCAGTGAGCCGTCGGCCGAGGGCGCGATCGGCACCACGCCCTGCGACACCGAGGCGGTGCAGGCGATGATCGGCCAGGCCGGCAGCGACGCGCTCTTTGACAAGGCCCGGCAGGACGCCGGCGCCCGCACCCATCGCGTGATCCGTCCCGGCGATGCGGTGACGATGGATTTCCGTGAGGACCGGTTGAACATCGACCTCGACGCCGAGGGCCGGATCACTGGATTCCGCTGCGGCTGACGCACCGCGGGCGCGGCGGGCGGATCAGCGCTCGTCGCGTCTACCGAACTCGACGGGCTGGGCGTCGGATTTGCGCCAACGCCCCTCGCTGTAACGCTCGCAGTCGCGCGACACCGGTTCGCCCGGCTGGTCGGGCCGGCTGACGCACAGCGGGTTGTTGTCGACCGCCGCGTTGGTGTCGCGATAGTCCATCGTGCCGCAGGCGGCGAGCGGCAAGGCCGCCGCCAAGCTCCACAGGCTGCGCATGTGTCCGACTCCATGACGTGACCGGTTCGACAATCGCAAGGAACCGGGCTCGACGCAAGGCACGCAACGTCCCCGTCATGTCCCCAGGCGGACCACCTGCGCGCCGCGAACGCTAACGGCCGGCCTGCAAGGCCTCGAGAATGCGGCGTCCTGCCCGGCCGTCGTCGGGCGTGAGTCCAAGCCGGCGCTGCTCGGCCTGGATCGCACGCCGGGTCGCAGTCCCGATCATCCCGTCGACCTCGCCGATGTCGTGTCCGCGCGCAGCGAGCAGGGTCTGCAATGCGCGGCGGTCGGCGCGCGACAGCCCGGGATCGTCGGTCGGCCACGGTGTCTTCAGACCGGTCCCGCCGCGCAACTGGTCGGCGAGCAAGGCGATCGCCAGCGCGTAGCTTTCGGCGGCGTTGTACGAGTAGATCGCATCGTAGTTGCGCAGCACCAGGAACGCCGGGCCCGAGGGCCCGGTCGGTGCGATCACCGCCGCGCGGGTATCGCCGGCCGGCAACGCGCCGCCATCGACGCGGGTCACGCCGCGCGCGGCCCAGTCGGACACGGACCGGCGGTTCGTGCGCCCGGCCTGCGCGATCGCAAAGCCCGGCGGCAGCCGAACCTCGTAGCCCCAGGGCTGGCCGCTGCGCCAGCCGGCGCGCGCGAGATAGTTCGCGGTCGAGGCCAGGGCGTCGGGAATGCTGTCGACGAGATCGCGGCGGCCGTCGCCGTCGAAATCCACCGCGATGCGTGCGTAGGTGCTGGGCATGAACTGCGTGTGGCCGAACGCGCCGGCCCAGGAGCCAGTCAAGCCCGGATCGCGCAGATCGCCCTTGTGCAGGAGTTCGAGCAGCGCCAGGAACTCGCCACGGAAGAACGGCTGCCGGCGCCCGTTGCAGGCCAGCGTGGCGAGCGACACGCGCAGCGGCCGCTTGCCCGAGATGCGGCCGTAGTCGCTCTCCACGCCCCAGACCGCGACGACGGTCTGGGCATCGACACCGTACTGCGCCGACACCCGTGCCAGCAGGTCGCGGTGCTCGGCCAGCATCGCGCGCCCATCCTCGACGCGCTGCGCGTCTACCAACCCGGCCAGGTAATCCCACAGCGGCGTGGTGAATTCGGGTTGCGCGTCGAGCAGCGGCAACACGCTCATGTCCGGCTGCAGGTCGGACGTCAGCCGATCAAAGGCGTCGCCGGGAATGCCGCGCTTGGCGGCATCACCGCGGATACCGACCAAGCACTGAGCGAACGCTGCCGGGTTGGCGGGCGGCGGCGGCGGCGTGGCCGCGGCAACCACTCCGGCTGCGCCCAGCAGTGCGAAGGTGGTGACGGCACGCAGAGGGCTCTTCATCGAATGGAACTCCTGGGCAGAACGGCCACGCCACTGTGCCTCACGGGGCCGGCAGCGGACGCGTGTGTGGATTCGGGTTTAACGCGCCGCTCAGGCGGCAGCGCATGAAACACGGTGGAGCGCGCGGAAGGTGGAGCCGGTCTCAGGCCACGTCGCCGTCGACGTAGTACCAGTGACCGTCCTCGTGCACGAAGCGGCTGCGCTCGCGCATGCGCACGACGCTGCCGCCACCGATGCGATAGCGCGCGACGAACTCGACCTCGGCGCGATCGTCGTCCAGCACGTCGAACGCGCGCACGTCCAGGCCCAGCCACGTGGGCTGTGGCCCGCGCAGATCGAGATCCGGCGGGCAGGTGCGCGGATGCCAGCTGGCGCGCAGGTAGTCGACATCGCCGCGCGCGTAGGCGCTGTAACGCGCGCGCATCAGCGTCTCGGCATCGGGCGCCGGCATACCGGCGTGGATGCGACCGCAGCAATCGTCGAACGACAGGCGGCGGCCACAGGGACAGGCGGTCAGGGAGGACGGATCGGACGCGGGCATCCGCGCATTGTGCAAGCACCGTGGCGCGATCGCGAGCGACGCGCCCTCACAGAAAGCCCGTCGCGGCCAGCGACACCGCCTCGCCCTCGCCGATGACCAAGTGGTCGAGCACACGCACGTCGACCAGCGACAGCGCCTGGCGGATCATGCTCGTCACCGTGCGGTCGGCACCGCTCGGGCAATTGTTGCCGCTGGGATGGTTGTGGCCGACGATGATCGCTGCGGCGTTGTGTGCGAGCGCGCGCCGTGCGAGTTCGCGCGGATACACCTCGGCATTGTCGATCGTGCCCTGGAACACCTCCTCGAAGGCCAGCGCGCGGTGCCGGGCGTCGAGATAGAGCACGGCGAAGACTTCATGGGGAAGACCACGCAGGCGCTGGGTGAAATAGCGACCGGCGGCGCCTGGATCGGTGATCGCCTCGCCGCGTTCAAGCGTCTGGGCCAGCACCCGGTTGCCCACTTCGAGTGCGGCGCTCAGGCCACTGGCGCGCGCCATGCCCAGGCCCGGCAGCTGCGCGAGCCCCTGTGGCCCGCGCTCGAGCAGCGCGCGCAGCGAGCCGTGGTCCTTGAGCAGCTGGCGGCCGGTCGCCACCGCATCCATGCCGCGCAGTCCCGAGCCCAGGAAAATCGCCAGCAACTCCGCATCCGACAGCGCGCCAGCGCCCCGGGCGAAGAGCTTTTCGCGCGGTCGCTCGCTCTTGGGCCATTTCGATATGTGCATCGCCGCCTCCGTTGGGGGAGCCGGCACCGGCGCGACGCGACGGGGAGGGCGTCGGACGCGCATCGCCGATGCCGGCGGGACCTGTATTGCAGCGCCTGCGCAGGCCCGCGCGCAGCCAGCGGTCCACCCCGCTTCGGGTAAGCTGTCGTTCGATTTTCCGGTAGGGCTTCCCCGACCATGGCTGGCGCGTCGACCTCGCTGCATGGGCAGCGCATCCTGCTGTGCGTATGCGGCGGCATCGCTGCCTACAAGGCCGCCGATCTGGTGCGGCGTCTGCGCGATGCCGGCGCCCAGGTGCGCGTGGCGATGACCGACAGCGCGCTGCACTTCGTCTCGGCGGCGACCTTCCAGGCGGTGTCGGGCGAACCGGTGCGCACCACCTTGTGGGACCCGGGCGCCGAGGCCGCGATGGGCCATATCGAGCTGGCGCGCTGGGCCACGCGCGTAGTCGTGGCGCCGGCGACGGCGAACACGCTGGCCAAGCTCGCCCATGGCTTCGCCGACAACCTGGTCACCACGCTGTGCCTGGCGACGACCGCGCCGCTGACCGTGTGCCCGGCGATGAACCATCGCATGTGGCTGCACCCGGCCACGCAAGCCAATCTCGCGCTGCTGCGCGAGCGCGGCGCGCAGATCGTGGGGCCGGAGGACGGCCCACTGGCGGAAGGCGAATCGGGCCCCGGACGACTGGCCGAGCCGACCGCGATCGTCGCGGCGCTGCCGGCATGAGGGGGCCGCTGGCCGGCCGTCGCATGGTCGTCAGTGCCGGACCGACCTACGAGGATCTCGATCCGGTGCGCTTCCTGGGCAACCGCAGCAGCGGCAAGATGGGCTTCGCGGTCGCCGCGGCTGCCGCGCGGGCCGGTGCCGACGTGCTGTTGGTAGCCGGCCCCGTGCATCTGCCCACACCCGATGGCGTGACGCGCGTGGACGTACGCTCGGCCGCGCAGATGCATGCCGCGGTGTTCGCGGCGCTGCCCGCCGACGTCTACGTCGGTGCCGCAGCGGTCGCGGACTTCACGCCGGCCCAGGTCGCCACCTCGAAGATCAAGAAGCGTGTGGGCGAGGTCGGCCTGACGCTCGAATTGGTGCGCACGCGCGACATCCTCGCCGAGCTCGCCGCCGACCCGCGCCGGCCCCGGCTGGTGGTCGGCTTCGCCGCCGAGACGGACGATGTCGATGGCAATGCCCGCCACAAGCTCGCCGCCAAGCGCGTCGACCTGATCGCGGCCAACCGCGTCGGCGTTGCCGGCAGCGGGTTCGAAGGCGACGACAACCTGCTGGTGGTGCACGACGCCGCCGGCCAGCACCCGCTGGGGCCCGGCCCCAAGACCGCGGTCGCGGCCGACCTGGTCGCGCTGATCGCCCACCGCCTCGATCCGGAGCCGCCATGAATCACATCCTCGACGTCCGCGTGCTCGATGCCCGCTTCGGCCAGCAGTGGCCGCTGCCGGCTTACGCCACCGAAGGCAGCGCCGG
The DNA here is from genome assembly GCF_037198055.1 of Luteimonas sp. gir. Lineage (NCBI taxonomy): Bacteria > Pseudomonadati > Pseudomonadota > Gammaproteobacteria > Lysobacterales > Lysobacteraceae > Luteimonas > Luteimonas sp. gir. The sequence continues at coordinate 392,630 of NZ_JBBAXQ010000001.1, read as the reverse complement.
TCTCGACCTGCGCGCGGCGCTCGACGAGCCGTTGGCGCTGTTGCCCGGCGACGTCGCGCTGGTGCCCTCGGGCCTGGCGATCCATATCGGAGACCCGGGCCTGTGCGCAGTCGTGTTGCCGCGTTCGGGGCTGGGCCACAAGCACGGCATCGTGCTCGGCAACGGCACCGGCCTGATCGACGCCGACTACCAGGGCCCGCTGATGATCAGCGTCTGGCACCGCGGCAAGGACGCCTTCACCATCGAACCGGGCGACCGCATCGCGCAGCTGGTGCTGCTGCCGGTGGTGCGCGCGACGCTCAACGTGGTGGATACTTTCGTCGACACCGCACGTGGCGCCGGGGGATTCGGGCACTCGGGCGTACGCTGACGGGGACAGGCCATGGGCGAGAAGGATCCGCATCGCACACGCGAACTGATGACGCAGTTGGGACGCGTTGCACCGGTGCTCGCCGTGGTGCTGGCGCTGCTGGCCTTATGGTGCGCCTGGCAGGGCGTCCGCCAGTGGCAGGCCGGGCAGCGCAGCACCAGCGTGACGCAGGCGCGCGATGCCGCGGTCGATGCGACCGGACAGGCGCTGCAGGCCGAGCTGCGGCGGATGCGCGAACGTCTGGCCAGCGCACCGGTGCAGCGCGCGCTGCAGGACGGCCGCCTGGATGCCGCCGGTGCCGCACTCGGCCGCGACTGGCCCGGCGCGACCGGCGTGATGGTGGTCCCGCACGATCTGCGCAGCGAGTACAACGCCTTGGCGCAAGGCCGTTTCGGCCGGCTCGCAGCCCTCGAAAGCGCACTCGCCGCCGGCGAGCCGGTGCTGATGGTGGCCCACGGCCCCGCCGGTCCGCAGGTTCTGATCACTGCCCCGGCGCATGCGGGCGCGCGACCGGTGGGGGTGGCGATCGCTGTGCTCCCGCTCGAGCGCGCGACCGCCGGCCTGGCCGCTGCCGATGTCGACCCGGCGACCTACGTCGCACTACGGCAGGGAAGCCAGACCCTGATGGCGCGCGGCGAGCCGGCGCTGTCGAACGTCGCCGAGCGCCTGGGCCGACCGGTGCCGGGCACGCAACTGCGGATCGTCGCGGCGACTCCGCACGTCGGTCGCCCGCCACTTGGACTATCCGCATTGCCGTTGTGGGTGCTCGCCGCGACGCTGCTGGTCCTGGCGATCGCGGTGGGGCGGATCGCACGGCGGCGCTCGCCTGCCGGCAGCGAACCCGATGCCGAGCCCACGCTCGCCCAGTCGTTGCAAACCGCGGATGTGGACCGGCCGGTGCACCGCCCGGCACCAGCCACCGCCCCTAAACCGGCAGCGGCGCGGCTCGATCCTGCGATCTTCCGCGCCTACGACATCCGGGGCGTCGTCGGGCGCACACTCGATGCCGCGATCGCCGAGTCGATCGGACGCGCGATCGGCTCGCTGATGCACGAGCAGGGGCTCGACGAGATCGTGGTCGGCCGCGACGGCCGGCTCTCGGGGCCCGACCTCGCCGCCGGCCTCGTCGCCGGGCTGCGCGCGAGCGGGCGCAATGTCGTCGACATTGGCTTGGTGCCGACGCCGCTGACCTACTTCGCCGCCTACCACCTGCGCACCGGTTGCTGCGTGTCGATCACCGGCAGCCACAACCCGCCCGAATACAACGGCTTCAAGATCGTTGTCGGCGGCGAGACGCTGGCGGGCGACGCCATTGCCGACCTGCACGCGCGCATCGCAGGTGAACGCCTGTATGCCGCGCCCGTTCCCGGTGGGCTGGTCGAACGCGATCTCGCCGACGACTACGTCCGGCGCATCGCCGACGACATCCAGATTGCACGGCCGCTGAAGGTCGTCGTCGATGCCGGCAACGGCGCAGCGGGCACACTGGGCCCACGCGTGCTCGAGGCGATCGGCGCCGACGTGATCCCGCTGCACTGCGAGATCGACGGCACCTTCCCGAACCACCACCCCGATCCGAGCGAGCCGCGCAACCTGGCCGACCTGATCGATGTGGTCAAGCGCATGAACGCCGATCTGGGTGTGGCCTTCGACGGCGATGGCGACCGGCTGGGTGTGGTTGCCGCCGATGGCGCCATCATCGACGCCGATCGCTTGCTGATGCTGTTTGCCGCCGACCTGCTCGAACGCAATCCCGGCGCGTTGATCGTCCACGACGTCAAATGCACCGGACGCTTGACCGGCCATGTGCTGCGTCACGGCGGCAGCCCGTTGATGTGGAAGACCGGCCACTCGCTGATCAAGGCCAAGATGCGCGAGACCGGCGCCGAACTGGCCGGCGAAATGAGCGGCCATTTCTTCTTCGCCGAGCGCTGGTTCGGCTTCGACGACGGCCTCTACGCCGCCGCGCGGCTGTTGGAGATCCTCGCGCTGCAGGCCGACCCCACCGCCGCGCTCCACGCGCTGCCGGTCGGCGTCTCGACGCCCGAGCTCAAGGTCGACGTGCCCGGCGGCGATCCGCACGCCTTCGTCGCCCGGTTCCTCGCGCAGGCCGCATTCGACGGCGCACGGCTGTCGACGATCGACGGGCTGCGTGCGGACTGGCCCGATGGCTGGGGACTGGTGCGCGCGTCCAACACAACGCCGGTGCTGGTGCTGCGCTTCGATGCCGACGATGCGCAGGCCCTGGCGCGGATCCAGGCGCTGTTTCGCGAGCGCCTGCTCGCGATCGAACCGGAACTGACGCTGCCGTTCTGAGGCGCGTATTGCAGGCGGCGGCGACTGACCGCCCGCCACGCAGGATCGCTGCGGCCGGTGCCAAGGACGCGCGCCGCGCGCCGCCCGACCCGCGCTTGCGGCCGAGTCCGACATCGGCACGGGCGACCGGCCGATGCCCTGCATCGACACAGTGATCGACGCTGACGGCACACCTTCACCGGAGTGCCGTCATGTCGATGCCGATCCGTTTGTCCTGCCTGCTGTGGCTGTGCACTGGCCTTGCGCCGATGCCGGTGCCTGCGCAGCCCGCCACCGATGCGCTGATGCTGGCCACCGACCTGCGTGGCGAGATCGATGTGGAGGCCTATTACGTCAGCGAGAAACTCGACGGCGTGCGCGGGCGCTGGGACGGCCGGGCACTGTGGACGCGTGGCGGCCAGCGCATCTCGGTCCCGGCGGGCTTCACTCGCGGCTGGCCCGATGGGCCGATGGACGGCGAGCTGTGGCTCGGGCGCGGCCGGTTCGAGGAAACGAGCGCGCTCGTGCGCGGCGCCGACCCGACCGATCCGCGCTGGCGGCACCTGCGGTTCCTGGTCTTCGACCTGCCCGACCATCCCGGCCCGTTCTCCGATCGCGTTGCCGCAATGCGGCAGCTGTCCGCGCGCATGACGCATCCGCACTTGGCGATCGTGGCGCAGACCCACCTGCCCTCGCGGCCTGCACTCGATATCCGGCTGGTCGAGGTCGTCGCCAGCGGCGGCGAGGGATTGATGCTGCACCACCGCGACGCGCGCTACGCCGCCGGCCGCAGTCCCGCACTGCGCAAGCTCAAGCCGTTCGACGATGCCGAGGCGCGGGTGGTGGGCTATCTGCCGGGCAAGGGCAAGTACACCGGGATGGTCGGCGCACTGCTGGTCGAGCATCGCGACGGGCGCCGGTTCCGGATCGGCAGCGGGCTGCGTGACGCGCAACGGATCGACCCGCCGGCGATCGGCAGCCTGGTCACCTACCGCCACAACGGCGTGACCAGCAACGGCCTGCCACGTTTCGCCCGGTTCCTGCGAGTGCGCGACGATGAACCGCGCGGCCGGCAGGCCGACGAAGGCACCGGCGCGCCTGTCACGGCGCCTCGCTGAGCAAGGTCGGCCGGCGTCAGCCGACCTCGCGTGATCAGCAGGCGCGTTCCTTGGCGAACGGGTTGAGCCGGCGTACCCAGCTGTCACCGCAGTCGATGTCCACTGGCTCGGGCTCGACCGGCTTGGCAGGCGCACGCGCAGCCGCACGTGCGCGCTCGAGTTCGGCCAGCTTCTCACGGATGCGCGGTATCGCAGCCAGCGCGGCACGCTCGCCCTGCAGGATCGCTGCGTTGCGCTGTTCGAAGCTGGCCGGCCCGATGTCATTGACCTGCGGCCGGATCACCACATCCGCGCGCGCCAGTTCCTGACGCCCGAGGTTCTGGCCCATGATCGCGATCGACTGGTTGACGATGCCCAGCATGCTGCCCGGCGTGCTGCCGCTGGCCTTGCTGGAAATGTCGACCGCGATCACCAGGTCGGCGCCGAGTTGGCGGGCCGCGTCCACCGGCACCGGGCTGACGACCCCGCCGTCGACATAGTGGCGGTCGCCGATCTTCACCGGCTCGAACACCCCCGGCACGCTGCTCGAGGCGCGCACCGCCTGGCCGGTATTGCCGCGGACGAATACGATGCGGTCGCCGGTTTCCAGGCGCGTGGCAACCGCCGCGAACGGAATCGGCAAGCGATCGATCGTGCGGTTGCCGACCTCGCGATTGACGTAGTCCTGAAGTGCGACGCCCTGCACCAGCCCGCCGGAGAACAACCGCACGTCACGGATGCTCGATTCGTCGAGCGCGACTGCCCGCTCCTGCATCCGGAACGGATCCATGCCGCTCGCGTACAGCGCGCCGACCACGCTGCCGGCGCTGGTCCCGGCGACGACATCGGCCTTGATGCCATTGGCTTCGAGCATCTTGATCACACCGATGTGCGCAAACCCCTTGGCCGCGCCACCGCCCAGCGCCAAGCCGATCCGGACCGGTGGCGTCCTGGTCGCAGGCGCCGCGGGCGTCGCCGCAGGCGTCGCCGGCACGGGTTTGACGTTCTCGCGTCCGCAGCCGGCCGCAAGCATCGTCAAAGCGCACAACACGAGCGCCAACGGTGCGCGGCGCGAGACGGAAAACGACGGGAGGCGTGGACGCATGGCGGTGGGATCGAAGGGACGAGGCGCGAGGATACCGGGGCCTACCGCGCGCGGGCAGGGACCGGCGGCATGACGCGACGCGTGCGGGCGCATGGGCCCTCCTCGCCGACCGGGCTGGCACGACGAAAACGGCCGACCCCAACGGGATCGGCCGCCCTGTCAGACGTCAACGCGAGCCGCGGCGCGTGAGCGCCGATCGGCTCAGGCCTCGTCCGCCTCGCCCGCCGCGGACCGTCCGCGCGTCGCGGTGGTCGAACGCTTGCGTGCAGCAGCGTTGCCGGCCTCGATGCGACGCGAATTGCCCTGGATGGCACCGTTCGCCTGCTTCTTGCGGTACTGCCGGGCAGCGACCCAGACCAGGCCCAGACCGATGGCGCTGGCCGCCACGATCGCCGGGTTGCGGCGCAGGAACCCGCCGGCAACCTTCGCACCGGTGCGCGCGGCGCCCACGGTCAGACCGGTCTTGAGCCACTTTTCCGCCGTGCCCGGAATCGCGTGGCGCAGGCTGTCGCCTGCCTGGCCGACCAGCGACACGGCCTTGTCGGACAGCGCTTCGAACTTGCTCATCGGGGGCTCCTGAGAATGGCCATGAGGAAAGGCGGCCAGTCTGCGTCGGCGACCGTCGAACCAGCGTGAGCGCAGGCCTGGCGTGCCGAGGCGTTCAACCGCCGTTGTGCAGCCGCGCCACGCACGCCCGACCGCCGCGACAAAGTCCCACCGTCGCCACGGGTCCGGATCCCGACGCCGCTAGATCCCCCCTTTGGCTTTGCACGATGGGTCGCGGGCGCGTTCCGCGCCGCGCACCTCCAACACCCGCGGCCATGCCACACCTTCGCCACGGGTCCAGATCCCCACACCGCTAGGTACCTCTTGGCTTTGCACGATGGGTCGCGGGCGCGTTCCAGGGATCCTCCGGCCACGGATGCTTCGGATACCGCCCCTTCATCTCCTTGCGCACCTCGGGATACGTCCGTGCCCAGAATCCCTGCAGATCGCGGGTGACCTGCAGCGGCCGACCGGCCGGCGACAGCAGGTGGATCGTCAGCGCGACGCGGCCATCGGCGATCGTCGGCGTGTCGCCCAGGCCGAACAGCTCCTGCAGCTTGACCGCGAGCACCGGTGGGCGCGGCGCGCCGTCGGCTTCCAGGCCATACTCGATCGCGCGCACCTGACCGGATGGCACCGCGATCCGCACCGGCGCCAGACGATCGAGCTGCTGGCGCTGCGTCCAGTCGAGTCGGCCCTGCAAGGCCTGCGCGAAGGTGTCAGCATCCAGCGCGTCGAGCCGCGTGCAGCCTGCGAACGCTGGCGCCAGCCAGTCCTCGCGGGTGGCCAGCAGCGCCGCATCGGACAGGTCGGGCAGGCCCAGCTCGGGCATCCACGCCCGCAGCCCCTCGACACGCGCCTGCCACTGGCGCAGTCCGTCGCGCCACGGCAGCACATCGAGCCCGAGTTCGCCGACCGCGTCGCTGAGCGCCCGCGCAGCCTGCGCCGGATCGACCCGGCCGTTGGGCCGGGCGTCGAGCACGATGCCGTCGAAGCGCTGCACGCGCAGGCCCACCAGCGCGCGCTTGCCGGTATCCCAGTGGGTCTCGTCGGCGACTACGAAGCGCGCAGGCCAGGCCCGGCGCAATTGCGCTTCGTCGACCGGTGCGCCGCGCAGCAGCAGGGCATCGCGCGCCTCGAAGCGCAGGTCGCTGGCGACGATCCACGGCTCGCCGAGCAAGGCGCTGTCGTCGAACAGCCGGGCCATGCGTCCGTTGCTCAGGCCGTAACGCCGCGCGTCGCGGGCATGGCGATGGCCGATCCGGTCCGGGAAGGCGTGCATCAGCAGGTCGCCGAGCGCATGCGCCGGTACGCTCGCTGGCGGCACGACCTCGACTCGCAGGCGTCGCCGCCATTGCCGGGCCGCCGCGTCGATCGCCGCCAGCGCCGAGCGCGCGGCATCGGCCGGCACGCGGCCGGCGCGGAACGCGGCCAGCGCCTGCCAACGCACCGCCAGCGCGTCCGAACGCGCGCCGCCGCGCATCGGATCGCGGGCCTCGATCAGCGCGCACAGGTCGCAGGCCAATGCACGCGCGGCCGGCGCGTCGGCGGCCAGCAACATCGCGGCCAGCCGCGGATGGGTGCCCAGCGCGAGCATGCGTCGGCCGAGCGGCGTGATCGCGTCCCCAGCATCGAGCGCGTCGAGCCGGCGCAGCAGATCGCGTGCGGCCGCGAGTGCACCAACCGGCGGCGCATCGGGAAACGCGAGCGCGTTGTCCCCCCAGGCCGCCAGTTCGAGTGCGAGCGCCGCCAGCTCGACCTGCGCGATCTCGGGACGACGCTGCGGCTCGAGCCGTTGCGATTCGGGCCACAGCCGCAGCGCCACGCCGGGCGCGACACGCCCGGCGCGCCCGGCGCGCTGGTCGGCCGAGGCCTGACTGATCGTCACCACGTCCAGCCGCGAGAACCCGCTATTGGGATCGAAGCGCGGTTCGCGCGCCAGTCCGCTGTCGATCACGATGCGCACGCCCGGCAACGTGACGCTGCTCTCGGCGACATTGGTCGCCAGCACGATCCGGCGCCGGCCATCGACAGCCGGCTGCAGCACATGCGTCTGCGCCTCGACCGGCAGCTCGCCGTGGAGCGCGAGCACCTCAGGCGTGCCGCGAGCGCCGCTTGCGTCCGGCCGCTGGACATCGCCCTCCAGCAGCGCCTGCACGCGCGCGATCTCGCGCTGGCCGGGCAAGAACACCAGCACGTCGCCCGGATACGCGGCGAGCGCGTCCACCAGCACGCGGCGGACCTGCTGCGCCAGCGCTTCGTCCCGACGCGGCGGCGCGTGGGAGATCTCCACCGGGAAGCTGCGTCCGGCGCTCGACAGGCGCGGCGCATCCAGCCACTGCGCGATGCGCGCGCCATCGAGCGTGGCCGACATCACCACGATGCGCAGGTCTTCGCGCAGGCTCGCCTGCACCTCGCGCGCCAGCGCCAGCCCCAGGTCGCCGGCCAGGTGCCGCTCGTGGAACTCGTCGAACAGCAGCGCGCCGACGCCGGCCGGCCCCATGCCGCCGAGCTCGGGGTCGTCCTGCAGCATCCGGGTCAGGATGCCTTCGGTCACGACCTCGATACGCGTGCGCGCCGACACCCGGTGCTCGAAGCGGATGCGGTAGCCGACGGTGCCGCCGACCTCCTCGCCGAGTTGGCGGGCCATGAACGTCGCGGCCGAACGCGCGGCGACCCGGCGCGGCTCGAGCATCACGATGCGACGGCCGGCCAGCCACGGTGCCTCGAGCAGTGCCAGCGGCACCTGCGTGGTCTTGCCGGCACCGGGCGGCGCCTCGAGCACCAGCCGCGGGTGCGCGGCCAGGCTGGCGAGCAGCTCGGGCAGCAACGGGGCGATCGGAACGTCGGCAGCAGCGGCGGGGGTCACGGCGCACAGGCTAGCGGGCCGGTCGGCCGCGCGATAGGCGTGGCGAGCCGGCGGCCGCTTAGGGTTGTCCCGGGTGGCAACCGTCATCTGCGGCGCTTAAGGTCGGCACGTCTCCGAGCCCGGAATCGCCATGTCCCCTCGCCATCCCCGTCCCGTCCGCGCTGCGGCGTGGGTGCTCGCCCTGCTCGCGGCCCCGGCTGCGCATGCCGAGGTATTCGTCAACGAGCTGCACTACGACAACGCCGGCGCCGATGTCGGCGAGGCCGTGGAGATCGTCGCCACCGCCGGCGAGGACCTCGCCAGTTACCGGCTGTGGCTCTACAACGGCAGCAACACGCCGAATGCGGCGACGACCTACGGCAATGTGGCGGTGCCCGCCGGCCAGGCACGCAACTGCGGCACGACGGTGTCGATCGCGACAGTGACCTTCCCGCGCGACGGCCTGCAGAACGGCCCCAACGACGGCATCGCGCTCGTCGATGCGGCCGGCAACGTCGTGCAGTTCATCAGCTACGAGGGCACGATCGTCGCCGGCAACGGCCCGGCCGCCGGTCTTTCGAGCCGCAACCTGCCCGTGTCCGAGAGCGCGTCGGCGCCAGTCGGCACCTCGCTGCAGCTCACCGGCAGCGGCGCAACCGCCGACGACTTCGACTGGGCGCCGTCCGCGTCGCAGACCTTCGGGGCCTGCAACACCGGCCAGACCTTCGCCAGTACCGGCGCAGGCCCGAGCACACCGCCGGCGGTGGTCGCAACCGTCCCGGTGGCCGGTGCCGGCGATTTCCCGGCCGCCGGCGATCTGTCGGTGGACTTCAACGAAGCGGTCACGCTGTCGCCGGGCGCGTTTGTGCTGCAATGCGCGACGTCGGGCACGATCGCGCTCGACCATGCGACCAGCGGCACGCACTTCGCGTTGTCGACCGGCACAGCCCTGCACGGCGGCGAGGCGTGCACGCTCAGTATCAGCGCCGCGGCCATCCACGACGCCGATGGACTGCAACCGGCCAGCGATGCCAGCGTCGCGTTTACCGTCGCCAGCGGCAGCACCGGCGGCGGCGACTACTACGCCCGCGTCAATACCAGCAGCGCCGCACAACTGCGCTGCTCGCTGCACACCACGATCCGCGGCCACACCTCATATCCCTACAGCGGCAGCGGCACCAACACCTGGACGATCCTGGAGATCGCCGACGAGGATCCCAACGACCCGGGCCGGATCCTCGACGCCTATCGCAATCGCAGCTACACCAAGGTGTCGGGCCGCGCGGGCACCGGCAGCGGCCTGACCTACAACCGCGAACACACCTGGCCCAAGTCGCTGGGGTTCCCAAGCGCGACCGGCGACAAGGGCCTGCCCAATGCGCCGCACACCGACGCGCACATGCTCTATCTCACCGATACCGACCACAACGCCGCGCGCGGCAACAAGCCGTTCGCCGACTGCAGCACCCAGGCCAGCTGCAGCGAGCGCGCGACCGAGGCCAACCACGGCGTCGGTGGCGGCACCGGCACGTTCCCCGGCAACTCGAACTGGACCGACAACGCCGGCTTCCAGGTCTGGCGCCATCGCAAAGGCGACATGGCGCGCGCGGTGCTGTACATGGCGATCCGCTACGAGGGCGGCACGCACCCGTCGACCGGCCAGTCCGAGCCCGACCTGGAACTGACCGACGACCGCAGCCGCATCGTAGGCACGTCGGCCTCGCCGGCCTACATGGGCCTGCTGTCGACGCTGCTCGCCTGGCACCAGGCCGACCCGCCGGATGCAGCCGAACGCACACGCAACGAGGTCGTCTACAGCTTCCAGGGCAATCGCAATCCGTTCGTCGACCACCCCGAGTGGGCGACCCGCGCCTTGTTCGAGAGCAGCCGGCCGGCCAGCTGCCAGTTGGCGAACTGAAAGTCCTGCGCCCGTCCGGCACGCACCACGTGCCGGGCGCGGCGCGCGACGTGGCCGTCGACGCACGGCCTACAATGCGCAGCCCGTTCCCAAGGTGCTCGCGCGTGACCCCGCCCCTGATCGACATCGGCGCCAATCTCACCCACGACAGCTTCGACCGCGACCGCGACGCCGTGCTGGCGCGCGCGCGCGATGCCGGCGTGAACCGGATGATCGTCACCGGCGCCAGCCGCGAGCACTCGCCCAAAGCGCTCGAGCTCGCGCGCCAGCACCCCGGCATGCTGTACGCGACCGCCGGCGTGCATCCGCACCACGCGGCCGAATACACCGAGGAATGCGACGCCGAACTGCGCGCGCTGCATGCACACGCCGAGGTCGTGGCGGTGGGCGAATGCGGGCTCGACTACTTCCGCGACTTTTCGCCGCGACCGGCGCAGCGCCGCGCGTTCGAGCGCCAGTTGCAGATCGCGGCCGATCTCGCCGCCGCCGGCACGCCCAAGCCGCTGTTCCTGCACCAGCGCGACGCACACGACGACTTCATCGCGATCATGAAGGACTTCGAGGGTCGGATCGGGCCGGCGGTCGTGCACTGCTTCACCGCCGGCCGGCGCGAATTGTTCGACTGCCTCGACCGCGACTGGCACATCGGCATCACCGGCTGGCTGTGCGACGAGCGCCGTGGCCGCCACCTGCGCGAACTGGTGCCCAACATCCCCGCACACCGGCTGATGGTCGAGACCGACGCACCGTACCTGCTGCCGCGCACGCTCGACCCGATGCCCAAGGACCGCCGCAACGAGCCGGCATTCCTGCCGCACATCGTCGCCGAACTCGCACGCGACCGCGGCCAGACGCCCGAGGCCGTGGCCGCAGCCACCACGACCACGGCAGCGGCGTTCTTCGGTCTGGATTGATCGCACAGGACTGCGCGGCATCGCCATACCGGTGATCCGGGCACACCGCCCGCCCCTGCGCACGCGGCGCGAAACACCGCGGGTGGCGAGCATGCGATGCTCGCCGCTCCGCCATCAGGACAGATCGCATGATCGAGATGATGATTCCGCAGCGCCGCCACGACCTGGGAGGCGGCTTCTCGGTCGGCCGGGTGCTGCCGTTCGCCAAGCGACGCATGATTGGGCCCTTCGTGTTCTTCGACCACATGGGGCCGGTCGACCTGCCCGCCGGCATCGATCGCAGCGTCGACGTCCGTCCCCATCCGCACATCGGGCTGTCGACCGTGAGTTATCTGTTCTCCGGCCAGATCATGCACCGCGACAGCCTCGGCTACGCCCAGGCGGTCAAGCCGCACGAAGTGAACTGGATGACCGCCGGCAGCGGCATCACCCACAGTGAGCGCTTCGACCACGCGCGCCAGCACGGCGACCGTGTGCACGGCATCCAGGCCTGGGTGGCGTTGCCCGATGGACAGGAGGAGATCGCGCCCTCGTTCTCGCATCACGCCGGGCACGAACTGCCGCAATGGGACGAGGCGGGCGTCACCGGTCATCTCATCGCCGGTAGCGCCTATGGGCTGAGCGCGGGCGCCAAGACGCTCTCGCCCCTGTTCTACGCCCATCTCGAACTCGCCCCCGGCGCGGTCGCGGAGATTCCAGGCGGCCACCAGGAACGCGGCCTGTATGTCGCCACCGGCACGGTGGAACTGGACGGCGCGCGCTACGGCGCCGGGACGATGCTGGTGCTGGACGCGGCGGCCTCGCGCGTGCGCGCTGCCGAGCAGGCCACCGTGATGGTGCTGGGCGGGGAACCGATCGGCGAACGCTTCATCTACTGGAACTTCGTCTCGTCCTCGCGTGAGCGCCTGGCACAAGCGGCGGCGGACTGGAAAGCCGGTCGGATGAAACTGCCGGACGCCGACGATGCGGAGTTCATCCCGCTTCCCGACAACACGCCGTTTCCGGCGCCCCCGGCGATGTCGTAACCCGGGCAGCGCACGCCCGCGCCCGCGACATGGCTACCGCAACAGGCGCCCGCGCCGCGGCCACGCCGCGAGCAAGGCCCAGACGCCGCCGATACCCGCAACCCAGGTCGCGACCGGCAGGCCCGCCACCCGCGGACCGCCGGCCTCGAGCGCGTAGAGCACCGCCGCGACGATCAGCAGGCCCACGCCGAGGATTGCCGCGACCACGCGCCGCTGCATGCCCTGCATCGTGGTGGTCAGCAGCGCCAAGTCGTCGGAACGCATGCGCAGTTCGTGCCGGCCCTCGACCTGCTGCTTGAGCCAGGCGTGCAGCAGCTGCGGCATCTCCGGCGCACGCGTGACCAGTTCGGGCAGGCGATCGCGGAACTCGCGCAGCAGCCGCGGCGGGCTGTAGCGCTCGACCAAGATGCGCTCGAGCACCGGGCGGGCGACGGCCCAGATATCGAGCTTCGGATCGAGCAGTCGGCCGATGCCCTCGATGCTCAGCAGCGTCTTCTGCAGCAGGATCAGCTGCGGCTGCAATGTCAGCTCGTAGCGCTGCGCGGTGCGGAACAGCTTGCCCAGCACCTCGCCCAGCGAGATCTCCGACAGCGGCCGGGTGAAGTACGGCTCGCAGACTGCGCGCACCGCCGCCTCGAGCTCGTCGATGCGCAGATGCGCGGGCATCCAGCCTGCCTGCACGTGCAGCTCGGCGATGCGGCGGTAATCGCGGCGGAAGATCGCCATGAAGTTCTCGGCGAGGTAGTACTGATCCTCGCGCGAGAGCTGGCCCATGATGCCGAAGTCGAGCGCGATGAAGCGTGGATTGGTCGTGCGTTCGGGATCGACCCAGATGTTGCCCGCGTGCGCGTCGGCGTGAAAGAAGTTGTCGCGGAAGACCTGGGTATAGAACACCCGCACGCCCTTGGCCGCCAGCGCGGACCGGTCGATGCCGGCCGCATCGAGCGCGGCGATGTCGTCGCTGGGAATGCCGTACACGCGCTCGAGCGTGAGCACGCGCTGGGCAGTGCGCTCCCAGACCGGCGCCGGCACGTAGAGATCGCTCGACTGCGCCCAGAAGCGCCGCAGCACCGAGGCGTTGGCGCCCTCGCGCTGCAGATCGAGCTCGGCGGCGAGGGTGTTCTCGATCTCGGCCACGACTTCGCGCGGGCGGATCTTGTCGGCGTTGGGATGGGTGCGCGCGACCAGCGCGGCGAGATTGCGCAGCAGGGCGACGTCGGCGGCGATCTGCCTCTCGATGCCCGGACGCAGCACCTTGACCACGACCTCGCGCGGCGGGCCGTCGGCAGTGCCGGGCAGCATCGCCGCGTGCACCTGGGCGATCGACGCCGAGGCCAGCGGCACCGGATCGAAGGCGACGAAGGCCTGCGTGATCGGCATCGCCAGCTCGCGCTCGATGATCGCCTGCGCCAATGCGCCGTCGAACGGCGCGACCCGGTCCTGCAGCAGCGCCAGGTCGTCGACGATGTCGGGCGGCACGATGTCGCGACGGGTCGAGAGGATCTGCCCGAACTTGACGAAGATGGGCCCAAGCTCCTGCAACGCCAGCCGCAGCCGGGCGCCACGCGACTGCGCCGCGATCGTCGCCGAGGCCCGCGGCACGAAGGGCCGCGCCAACCGGAGCCAGCGCTCGGCCGGCGTGCCGTCGAGCAGGTCGTCGAGTCGATACCGCAGCAGCACCCGGCCGATGCGCGAGGCGCGCAGCAGACCCTTCATGCGGCGGTCCCGCGACTGAGCCGCGCCACCCGCACCGCGAGCCGCTCGATATCGTCGCGCAGGCCATCGACATCGTCGTAGAAGGCCTCAAGTTCGGCGCGCGGCACCACATCGCGCGTTTCCTCGGTCACGTACTCGGCCGCACTTTCGGCCAGGTTGCGGCCGACCTCCTGCGCTTGGCGCAGCGCCGCGGCGAAGGCGTTGGCGACCTGCACACCGACGACCTCGCCGAGCACGGCGACGAACGGCCGCTGCCAGTCAGGATCGAAGCCCGCGGCCAGGCGCTGCAGGCGGCGCGCGAGCTCGGCATCACCCGAGACCCGGACCTGGCCGATCGGCGGCGCGTCGCCGCGACGCAGGAACGGCAGCTGGCCGAGCGCGCCGGCCAGCGTGGTCCGCACCGACAGGTCGGCCTCGACCTCGGGATCGACCGGGCCCACGCGCAGGCGGTCGCCGTCCACGCGCAACGTCAACGCCAGCGGCGGCGCACTGAGCGCGAGCGCAATCTGCTGGCCGTCGAGGGCGCGCAGCGCCGCGCCGGTGTCGGCATCGAGCGCGATCGCGCGGTTGAGCGCGGTCTCCAGCGCGCGGCCGGCCATCGGCTTGAGCAGGGAGAACGGAGAGAACGGAAGGTCGGCCATGATGCGATTGTAGCGTCGGGCCCAGGCCAAGGCGCTCGCACGGCGCAACGCAAAAGGCCCGCCGGTGGCGGGCCTTTTGCGTCATCGCGACGATGCGGTCGGGGCGTCAGACCCCTCGGCCACGCAGCATCGAGATCACGGCCAGGATCAGGAACACCACAAACAGGATCCAGGCGATATTGGTGGCGGCACCGGCCACGCCGCTGAAGCCGAGGACACCGGCGATGATGGCGACGACGAGGAAGATGACGGCATATCTGAGCATGGTGGTCTCCTGGTGGGATTCGGCCAGTAGCGGCTGCGGGGCCACCGTATGCCCGCTCAGGTCGCGATCAGGTGATGGCGCGCCTGCGCTTGGAGCGAATCTTTCAGCCGGATGAGTCCGTCGTGAAGAGACACTGCGGGCCGGTAGCCGAAGTCCCGCGTCGCCGGCGCCATGTCGTACCAGTGCGTGGTGCTCAGCTGTTCGGCCAGGAAGCGGGTCATCGGCGGCTCGCCGGACAGTCGCAGCAGCGGCCACAACGTTTCGCACACGGCGCCCGCCGCATACGCCGCGCGGAACGGAATCGTCTTGCGCACCGGCGGCGCACCGGCCGCCTCGAGCAGCGCGTTGATGATCCAGCGCACCGTGGTCGGCTCGCCATTGCTGATGAAGTACGCACGGCCGGCGCAGGCCGCGCCCGGCGCCAGATGCGCGAAGGCGTCGAAGTGCGCCTGCGCGGCATTGTCGATATAGGTGGTATCGATGCGGTTCTCGCCGTCGCCGACGAACCGCAGGCGGCCGGCGCGGGCCCGCTCGACCAGGCGCGGCAGCAGCTGCTGGTCGCCCGGCCCCCAGATCAGCCGCGGCCGCAGAGCGACCGTGGCGAGGTCCGGACCGTTGGCCGCCAGTACGGCGCGCTCGGCGATCGCCTTGGTCGCCGCGTACGGCGCCTTGAACCCCTCGCCATAGGGCACGGTGTCGGCCGTGCCACCCTCGACCGGGTGCGTGGCGCGATGGGTGACGCTCGGCGTGGAGGTGTAGATCAGCCTGCCGATGCCCTGCGCCCGGCAGGCGTCGAGCACGTGCTGAGTGCCGACAACGTTGGCCTGGTGGTAGCTGTCGTAAGACCCCCACGCACCGGCCTTGGCGGCGTTGTGAAAGATCGCCTCCATGCCGGCCGCCGCCGCGAGCACTGCATCGCGGTCGCCGAGGTCGCCGCGGATCTGGCGCACGCCCAGCGCCTCGAGTTCGGGATAGTGACCGCGGTTGAAGCTGGCGACCGTATGGCCGCGTGCAACCAGGCCGCGGCACAGCGCCTGCCCGAGGAAGCCGCCGCCGCCGGTGACCAGGATCTGCATGTCGCGCTCCACGCTTGAGAAACGCACACGATAGCGGTCGTCTGCCGAGCTGGCGACGCAGCTGCGCGCAAACACTTGATCCGCAAGCCCTTCAGAAACCTTCATCCCACGACCGGGCACTTCATCCACCGCGTTGGTGGACTGGCCGCTCCCCGACCGGAGTGCCGACGATGTCCATCCTGCCGCGCCTACTTCTGCTTGCCGTCCTCGCCTGTCCGCTGTCCACCGCCATCGCCTCGCCCCCGGCGCTGGACGACGGCTGGCCAGTTGCCGACCCCGCCCGGCTGGGCTGGAACGCCGCAAAGCTCGCGGCGCTCGATGCCGCGATCCAGGCAGCGGCGGCGCCCGACACCACCAGCGTGCTGGTCATCCACCGCGGCGCGTTGATCCATGAGGCCTACTTCGACGGCGCCGAGCGCGCCACGCTGCACGACACCCGCTCGCTGACCAAGAGCGTGACCGCGCTCCTGGTGGGCGCGGCGCTCGACCGCGGCCTGATCGCCGACGTCCGAGCCCCGGTGCTGGGCTTCTTTCCCGACCGCCGGCCGGCCCATCCCGGCGCGTTCAAGGATGCGACGACCGTCGAGGACCTGCTGACGATGAGCGCGCAATGGGAGTGCGACGACAACAACACGTTCTCCAGCGGCCACGAAGAACGCATGTACGTGAGCGCGGACTGGACCGGTTTTGCGCTCGACCTGCCCGAGCGCGGCTACGCGCCGTGGCAGGCGCGGCCGGCCGACAGTCCGTACGGGCGGGCCTTCGCCTACTGCACCGCCAACAGCCTGCTGCTGGGCGCGATCGTCGAGCGCGCCAGTGGCCTGCCGCTGGCCGACTTTGCGCGCGACGCGCTGGAGCGCCCGCTGGGCATCGCGGAGGCGGCCTGGAAGCGCGCGCCCGACGGCACCGGCATGGGCGGCGGCGGCACCGGATACCGCAGCCGGGATCTCGCCCGGCTCGGCCAGTTGCTCGCCGATGGCGGACGCTGGCAAGGCCGCCGCGTGCTGTCGGCGACGTGGATCGACGCGATGCTGCAACCGCGCGCACGCACGCCCTTCGACGCCGACTACGGCTACCAGCTGTGGCGCTTCGATGTCGCCGCGGGCGCGCGGCGGTGGCAGGCCTGGACGATGTCGGGCAATGGCGGCAACGCGGTCTTCGTCATTCCCCAAGAGCAGTTGGTCGTGGTCGTAACCCGGACCCACTACAACCGGCCGGGCATGCACACGCAGACCCGGGCCTTGCTGTCGGACTACGTGCTCAGCGCGCTGCCGTGACCGCGACCGCGTCGGCCGGCAGGCGCCCGGCGGCGCGAACGCGCGCCCGCTCCTGCCCGATGCCGGCATCGATCCGCGCCAGCACTGCGGCGAAGCCCGGCTCGCCGCGCAGGTCGGCGAACAGCGGCGAGACCCGCAGGTAGTCCGCATCGCGGTGGCCCGCCGTGACCGCGGCGTCCAGCGCCTCGAGTGCAGCGGCGCGATCGCCGGCCAGCGATGCCAACAGCGCAGCATCGAGTCCATCCAGCGGATCGCCACCGGCCGCCAGCCCCGTACGCAACGCGGCGCTGCGTGCGCGCAATGCCGGTGCCGCGGGCCGCGGCTCGGCCCCGACGATCCAGGCGACCGTCGCCGGCAGGCTCGCGTGCGGCTTGAGCGCACGCGCGCGCTGCGCCGCGTGCCGCGCGCCATCGAGATCGCCGCGCTGCAAGGCCAGCTCGGCGGCCAGCAGCTGCAGGCCGGCGTGGTCGGTGCCGCGCGACAAGGCTTCGTCCAGTGCCGCCTGCGCCTCGACGTCGCGTCCATGGCGGTGCAGGAAGCTCGGCCAGGCAAGGTTGGAGAACACGTTATCGGGGTAGAGCTGGAAACTGCGCCGGTAGCGCCCTTCGGCCGCGTCGGCATAGCCGAGCAGGTCGAGGTCGGCGGCGATCTGCAGTGCCAGGAACCGCGCGTCCTCGGGACGGTGCACGGCCAGGTTGGCCGCCAGCGCATCGGCCAGCCGGCCCTGGCGCGCGTACAGGTAGGCGGCCGACGCCCGCGCGGCATCGTCGTCGGGGTCCAGCGCCACCGCGCGTTCGTAGCCGGCCAGCGCCGTGGCCACCTCGCCGCGGCAGTCGTAGGCATAGGCCCGTGCGGCATGCGCGGCCGCCAGGCGCGGCTGGCGCGCGAGCACGTGTTCGGCGAGCGCCTGCGCGCGGTCGGCATCGGCGGGCTCGCCGCCATACAGGCACAGTCGCGCGGCATGCGCACGGGCCAGGCCCAGCGCGGCCTGCACGTCGTCGGGCGCTTCGTGCAGGCGCTGGCGGTACAGCGCGAGCGCACGCGCGTTGTTCTCGCGCTGACCGATGCCGGCGTAGTAGTCGGCACGCTGCAGCAGCGGCGATAAGGATGGCGCGGCCGGCCTCGGCCACGACCACCAGCCGATCGCGGCGATCACCGGCAGCAGCGCCAGCACCGCGCCGGCGACGAGCCGCCTGCCGCGGACGCCGGGCACGCGCAGCGCATCGTCGGGATGTGGCGGGCTGCACAGCTGATAGCCGCAGCCGCGCACCGAGCGCAGGTAACGCGCCCGGCGCCCGTCGTCGCCCAGCGCCTGGCGCAGCAGGCGCACACGCTGGGTGACCGTGTCCTCGCCGACCAGCGCCGGCGCCCAGACCTGTGCGATCAGTTCGTCGAAGCCGACGACCCGCGTGCCCTGCCTCAACAGATAGTGCAGCAGGCGGAAGCTGAGCCCGGCCACTTCCAGCACCTGGCCGTCGTCGCGCACCACTCGCTGCCGGGCCACGTCGATGCGCAGATCGTCGAGACGATAGTGCGCAGGCGACGCGGCGGCGGGCTCAGACACGGGCGGCGGCCCAGGCGGCTAGCGTCTCGCGGCCGATCTTGGCGTTGTGGCGGATATCGACCGGGAAGCGCGGGTGGAACAGCACCGTCGCGATGCCGGCGGTGTGCACGAAGCCGGCACCGAGATGACGCAGTTCGTCGGCGATGCGCGCGTGCTCGGCCTTGCCCACGCCCGCTCGCGGCTCGACGCACAGCACCGGGGTCTGGCGGCCGGCGGGGCCCACGCCGACCAGGGCGGTGCGTGCGACATCGGGATGGACGTTGAACACCGGCTCGACTTGCTCGGTGCACAGCGTGCCGCTGGCGGTGACGACGCGATGGCCCTTGCGGCCGCAGAACCACAACCGGCCCTCGCTGTCGAAATAGCCCAGGTCGCCCATGCGGTGGACGATGCGCGTGCTGCCGTCGGGCAGAGTCTCGACGATCTTCGCCAGCCGGGTCTGCGCCTCACGGCCGAAGTAGGTATCGGTCGCGGTGGGTCCGGCGACGGTGATCTCGCCGATCTGTCCGCGCGGCACCTCCCGCGCATCGGACCACGTGGCGATCGCGGCATCGTCGACGCCGATGATCCGCACCTCGTTGGGCGGGACCGGCCGGCCGACGCAGGTGCCGGCGCCCTGCTCGGTGCGGCTGCGCAGTGCCAACAATTCGCGGCCCTCGACGACGGCGACAGGCAGGCATTCGGTGGCGCCATACGGTGTCCACAGCGAGGCTTCGGGCGGCAGCAGCGCGAGCATCGTCGCCACGATATCCGGCGGCACCGGTGCGCCGGCCGAGGTCACCCGGCGCACGCCCGGCAGCGGCGCGCCGTGCGTGGCGAGCACCCGCATCAGTGCAGGCGAGCCGAACAACTGGTCGACGCCAAAGCGCGCGATCGCGGCGTGCAGCTTGTGCGGGTCGGCACGCGCCGGACGGGTCGGGTCCATGTCCGGGACGATCGAGGTCAGGCCCAGCGCCGGGTCGAACAACGCGAACGGCGGGAACGTCGGCAGGTCGACGCCGCCGGGCGGGATGCCGAACGCGTCGCGCAGCATCGCGATCTGCGCGACGAAATGGCGGTGCCGGTAGACCACGCCCTTGGGCACGCCGGTCGAGCCGCTGGTGAACAGGATCGCGGCGACCTCGTCGGCGGCCGTGGCCGCCAGCTGCGGCCCGGCACCCGCGCCGGCGCGCTCGACCTGCGCCAGGGTCGCGTCGGCCAGCACCGCGCGGCGGCCGGTGGTGATGCGGATCTTCGCCGAACGCGCCCAGCCCAGCAGCACGCGCGCGACCTGCGCCAGTGGAATACCGATGAAGGCCTGCGCCTGCGCTTCGTCCAGGCACTGCCGCAGGGCGCGCCGGTCGATGCCCGGATCGACCAGCACCGGCACCGCGCCGGCCTTGAACAGCGCGAACATCAGCAGGAAGAACTCGGGGCTGGGCCGCACCATCAGCACCGTGCGGGTGCCACGGACGATGCCGCGCGCGGCCAGGCCCGCGGCGATCGCGTCGCTGCGCGCATCGAGCGCGGCGTAGCTGAGCGCATGCGCATCGCGGTAGCGCCCGTCCGGGCCGGGACAGCGCAGTGCGATCTGGGTGGGGCGTTCGCGCGCCAGACGCGGCAACGCGGCCGCGATGTTGACCGCCTCGACGGCGGGGCTGGGGGCATCAGGATGCGTCATCGACGACAGGATACCGGCGTGCCGGGCCCGGCCGGCAGGCGTTGCGGCTACGATGCGCCAACGCCCGTTGCCCTGGACACTGCCGATGCGTGCCATCCGCCGCTCCTCCCTGCCGCTGCTGGTCCTGCTCACCGCCCTGGCGTTGACCATCGGCGGCTGCGCCAGCAGCGGCAAGCAACGCAGCGCACTGGAGCGGGTGCACAACGCCTGGGCGAGCGCGATGCGCTGGAACGACATCGAGGGCGCCTGGCAGCTGGTCGACCAGGAGGTGCGCGCCGAGCGGCCGATGGGCGAGCTGGCGTTCGCTCGCTACGGGCAGCTACAAGTCACCGGCTACCGCGCCCTCGGCGGCCAGGCCGGGCAGGACGAGGCCCTGCGCGAAGTCGAGATCCGGGTGGTCAACCGGCACTCGATGGCCGAACGTACGCTGCGCCATACCGAACGCTGGCGCTGGGACCCGGACGCCGGCACCTGGTGGAACGTCAGCGGCCTGCCGGATTTCTGGGAAGGCGAATAGCCGGCCCGGGCCGCCGCCCAGCCCCCGGTCGGGGCCCCGGGTGGTGCGCCCGGCGCGGTGTGCGACAATCGCCGCCCGCTGACGCTGCGCGAATCGTGTCGTGAACTTCGAAGAACTGCTGGCCTTCCTGGGCCGAAACCAGATGTTGTCGCTGATCCTCGCCGTGCTGACGGTGGCGATCGTCTTCAATGAGATCTCGCGGCTGTTCCGCGGCTTCAAGGCCCTGCGCCCGGCCGAGCTGACCGCGCTTGTGAACCGCGACAACGCGCTGGTCATCGACCTGCGTCCCAGCGCCGACTTCGGCAAGGGCCATATCCCCGGCGCCAAGAACGTGCAGATGAGCCAGTTCGACCCGGAGAGCAAGCAGCTCGCCGCGGCCAAGGCGCTGCCGGTCGTGCTGGTGTGCAAGACCGGCAGCACCGCCGGCGACGCTGCCAAGCGGCTGAAGAAGGCCGGGTTCCAGAACGTCTACGTGCTCGACGGCGGCATCGCCGGCTGGCAGCAGGCCGATCTGCCGCTGGTCAAGGGCCGCGGCTGACGGCCGACCGTCCTTCGCGGGTGCCATAATCGGCGATCCGCCTCATCCCCATCATCGCTGGAGTCGATCCCATGTCCGAAGAACAGGCCAACAACGGCGCCAACGGCGCAGCGCCGGAACAGCCGGCCGGCGCGCAGTTCAGCGTCGAGAAGATCTACGTCAAGGACGTCTCGTTCGAGTCGCCCAAGGCCCCGCAGATCTTCAACGAGCAGGCCCAGCCGCAGCTCAACATGAACCTCAACCAGAGCGTGCAGCGCGTGGGCGACAACGCCTATGAAGTCGTGCTGGCGATCACCCTGACCTGCACGATCGGCGAAGACGACAACAACACCGTCTACGTCGCCGAGGTCAAGCAGGCCGGCGTCTTCGGTCTGGCCGGGTTCGACAGCGGCACGCTCGACGCGCTGCTGGGCACGCAGTGCCCGAACGTGCTCTACCCCTACGCGCGTCAGCTGATCGGCGACCTGATCCAGGCCGGCGGCTTCCCGCCCTTCTTGCTGCAGCCGATCAACTTCGACGCGCTGTACGCCGAGGGCCTGCGCCAGCGCGGCAACCAGCAGGCCGCCGGCCAGCCGACCACCGACCAGATCGGCAACGCCTGAGCGTGACCGATCGCGCGACTGCCGTCGCGGTGCTGGGCGCGGGCTCCTGGGGCACCGCGCTCGCCTCGCTGATCGCCCGCAACGGCCACCCCACCACGCTGTGGGGCCGGGACGCGGCGACGGTCGAGGCGATCGACCAGCGCCATGAGAACCCGCGCTACCTGCCCGGCATTCCGTTGCCGGAGCGGTTGCGTGCGACCACCGATCTGGCACGTGCGCTCGATGGCGCCGGGCTGATCCTGGTCGTGGTGCCTTCGCATGCATTCCGCGAGACGCTGGCCGAGCTGGCGCCGCTGCGGGCGCCCGGCGTCGGCATCTCGTGGGCGACCAAGGGTTTCGAACCCGGCTCGGGCCGGTTCCTGCACGAGGTCGCCGGCGCGTTGGTCGGCGACGACGTGCCGTTGGCCGTGGTCACCGGGCCGTCGTTCGCCAAAGAAGTCGCGTCCGGGCTGCCGACTGCGGTGACGGTGCAGTCCGAGGACGAGGATTTCGCCCGCAGCGTCGCCGATGTGCTGCACGGGCCGAGCTTCCGCGCCTACACCGGCACCGACATGCGCGGCGCCGAGCTCGGTGGCGCGATGAAGAACGTGCTGGCGGTCGCCACGGGCGCGGCTGACGGCATGGAACTGGGCCTCAACGCCCGCACGGGCCTGATCACCCGTGGCCTCAACGAGATGCTGCGCTTGAACCGCGCGATCGGGGGTCGCCCGGAGACGCTGATGGGGCTGGCTGGCCTGGGCGATCTGGTGCTGACGTGTTCGGGCGATCTGTCGCGCAATCGTCGACTGGGCCTGGCCCTGGGCCGGGGCGAACGGCTCGAGGATGCGGTGCGCGCGATCGGCCAGGTGGTCGAGTCGGTGCAGACGGCCGATGAGGTCATGCGGCTGGCAAACCGCCACGAGATCGAGTTGCCGATCTCGAGCAACGTCCAGGCCGTGCTGCACGGCGAGATCAGCCCTGCCGAGGGGCTCGCCCGGCTGATGGCCCGCGAGCGCAAGCCCGAGTACACCGGCGCGCTGTTCTAGTCTGTTTTGCGGTGAGCCAAGCCGACACTCGGTGCCCACACTTCGGATGAGCATCAGCCTGTCGTCCGGAAGCCGCTCTTCCCTCGGTCAAGGCCGCTTCGCGGTCCGGCCACGCGACGCACGCGTGGCGTTCGCATGGATGCGCGGCAGTACTGCGCACGCCATCCATGCTCACCCTGTCCTGACTCGGGCGTTCGCCCACTCGCGCGACATGCTGCGCAAGCGGTAGCGAACTCAACCATGGCGCGCTCGACGCGGCCACCGGCCGCAAGTCCGCTACCTCACACGCTTGCAACCCGACTTCGGTTAGGCGCAGAAGTTCGCTTGCTTAAAAGGCCGACGAGAACCTCGACCCATTCCGACTTCAGTAATAAACCACAAAAAAAACCCGGCCGTTTCCGGCCGGGTCGGTGCAGCATCCAGTAGGGGAGAGGGGACGCGCCAGGGGAAGCGCGGACCGGATGCTGCGGGGGACTTACCAGCTCAGCCGGGGGCCAACGAACCACTGCACGTCGCCGCCCTTGATGAGCTTGACGTCGCCGGCGACGCCGAAGTTGGGGTTGAACTTCCACTGCGCGCCGAGGCGACCATAGAACTCGCTGTCGATGCCGCGGCCGTAGTGCTCGTAACCGGCCAACGCGTAGCCTTCGAGCGCCGGCAGCAGCGCGCTGCGCGCGCCCACTTCGACCGCGTAGCCGCTGGCGTCAATGCCCTGGCCGAAGTCGATGTTCTGGTAGGCCACGCGGGTCAGCAGATCGGTGCGGTCCGACAGTGCGTGGTTGTAGCCGATACCCAACCGCCACTGGTCACGATCGCGGTGGACGTTGTCGATGCTTTCGCGGGTGTAGTCACCAAAGGCATGGAAGTTGGGGTGGAACGCGGCGGCGCCGCGGATCGACCAGCCGTCGGAATCGACGTCGCGGTTGATCGGGGCGATGTCGGCCTTGCTGGCCGAGTAGCCACCTTCGACGTAGTTGTAGGACAGGCCCTGGGCCGCGTTCGCGGCGAACGGAAGGACAGCGGCGAGGGCCGCGATCGGCAGGATGCGCTTCATGGGGACAACTCTCTCTCTTTGAATCGGAACCACGGACACCGGTCTTGCTTGTTATGGGTCTTGTCGGTCTTGCGCGATGCGCTGACGCATCGAAAGGGGCGGCCCGGGTGGCGGGGAGGGGATGGCGCTTCGAGGGGGAGGGGAAGCACGACCACCCGGGCCGTGAGCTGCATCTTCGGCCCGGGCGCTGAAATCCCGGCTGAATATTGAACTTTCCAGTACAGGAACTTTTGCCGCCCCATTCAGTCCGGTCATGCCCCGCCGTCGAAGCCCTGCTGCCGCCAGGCCTCGAAGACCACCACTGCCACCGCGTTCGACAGGTTGAGGCTGCGGTTGTCCGGTCGCATCGGCAACCGCAACCGCCGGCCGTCCGCCACCGCCGCCAGTACCGCATCCGGCAAGCCCCGGGTCTCGCTGCCGAACAGAAAGGCGTCGCCGGGTGCGAACGCCGGGGTGTCGTAGCGCACCGCGTTGCGGGTGCTCAATGCGAACAGCCGAGGCGGCGCGATCGCCGCCAGCGCCGCGTCGAGGCTGTCGTGGACCTGCAGCGGCGCGTACTCGTGGTAGTCGAGCCCGGCGCGTCGCAGGTTGCGATCGTCGAGGTCGAAGCCCAGCGGGCGCACCAGATGCAGACGCGCACCGGTGTTGGCGCACAGGCGGATCACATTGCCGGTGTTGGGCGGAATCTCGGGGGTGTGCAGGATGACGTCGAACATGGGTCGAGCCGGGAGCGCGGGCGGCCATTGTCCGCGCTCGGGCCGTCACCAGGGCAAGCGTGCCCCGGTCCAGTCGAGGAACTGGCCGCTGTCGTCGGCCGACAGGCGCTCAATGACCCGCAGCAGCCCTGCCACCGACTCGTCCGGCGCCTCGCTCGCCTGGCCGCCGCCCATGTCGGTGCGGACCCAGCCCGGATGCAGCGCCACGACGACCACGCCGCGCTCGCGCAGCGCATGCGCCAGCTGCACCGTCGCCATGTTCAGTGCAGCCTTGCTGATCGCATAGCTGGGTGTGCCGAAGCGGGTGGTACCGCCGATCGAGCCCAGTTGCGAAGACAGATTCGCCACGCAGGCGCCGCCGGCCAGCCACGGCGCCAGCGCCTGGGTCAGCAGCAGCGGGGCGATCGCGTTCGTACGCAGGCTGTGCTCGAGGGTGTCGCCGTCCAGATGTCCGAAACGCTCGCCGCCATGCAGGACACCGGCGTTGTTGATCAGCAGGTCGATGCGACCGCCCTTGCCGATCGCCAGCGGCAGCTCGCGTACCAGTTCGGCGCGCGAACGCGGGTCGATCGCATCGAGCGGCAGGACCTTGAGGTGGCCGGGGTGTTCACCGGCGAGTGCGTTGAGCGCGGTCGCGCGCCCGGGCTGCCGGCAGGTCGCAACGACCGGTGCGCCGGCCGCCAGCCGCTGACGCACGAACTCCAGGCCCAGGCCGCGATTCGCGCCGGTGACCAACGTCCACTCGGGCATGACGGCAGACTCCAACAGGGCAGTGTCCCCACACTCGCCCGCCGGCGATGAGGGCGAAGTCGTCGCGGCCGGGGCGATCGGCGCATGCGCGGCCGCCGGGCATGACCTGCGACCCGTGCCAGCACGCGGGCGTGTGGCTAGGATGGGCGCATCGTCCGCCCCGTGCGGCCCGTTGCTCAGGAATTGCGCATGTCCGTCGGTCTCGCCCGTCCCGCCTCCTTCCGTCCCCGCCGCGCCCTGTTGGCGCTGGCCACCGGCCTCGCCCTGGTCGGTGCCGGTCTCGCACCGTCGGTCATGGCGCAAGCGCCCGCCTCGGCCGCCGTGGGCGTCGACATCCCCTTTGAGAGCTTCACCCTGCCCAATGGGCTGCGCGTGGTGGTCCACACCGACCGCAAGGCGCCGATCGTCGCGGTCAACATCTGGTACCACGTCGGCAGCAAGGACGAGCCGGCTGGCCGCAGCGGCTTTGCGCACCTGTTCGAGCACTTGATGTTCCAGGGCAGCGAGAATCACCACGGCGAATTCTTCGAACCCTTCAAGCAGGTCGGTGTGACCGACCAGAACGGCACCACCAACACCGACCGCACGAACTACTTCCAGAACGTGCCGACCACGGCGCTGGACATGGCGCTGTGGATGGAATCCGACCGCATGGGCCATCTGCTCGGTGCGATCGACCAGGCTGCGCTCGATGAGCAGCGCGGCGTGGTGCAGAACGAGAAGCGCCAGGGCGAGAATCAGCCCTATGGCCAGGTGTGGGACAAGCTCACCCGCGCGCTCTATCCCAAAGGTCACCCTTACCACCACGGCGTGATCGGCTCGATGAACGATCTCGACGCGGCTTCGCTCGACGACGTCAAGCAGTGGTTCCGCACCTGGTACGGCCCCAACAACGCAGTGCTGGTGCTGGCCGGCGACATCGACGTGGCGACGGCCAAGGAGAAGGTCGCGCGCTACTTCGGCGACATCCCCGCTGGCCCGACGATGGCCCAGCCGCAGGTGGATGTGGCCCGGCGCACCGCCGACACCCGCGAGACCATGGAAGATCAGGTGCCGCAGGTGCGGATCTACCGCGCGTGGAACGTGGCCGAACTCGGTACCGCCGACCTCGACCATCTGCAGGTGCTGGCCAGCGTGCTCGGCGGCGCAAAGGCCTCGCGCCTCGACAAGCGCCTGCTGCATGACGACCGACTGGTCGACAATGTCAGCGCCGGGGCTTATGGCTCGCAACTGGGCTCGAACTTCATCGTCATGGCGACCGTCAAGCAGGGCGTGGACCCGGCGAAGGTGGAAGCGGCGATCGAAGAGGAACTGCAGCGCCTGATCGCCCAGGGCCCCACGGCCGATGAACTCGAGCGCGCCAAGACCTCGTTCCGCGCCGGGTTCGTGCGCGGCATCGAGCGCATCGGCGGATTCGGCGGCAAGGCCGACGCGCTGGCCGAATGCACCGTCTACGACGGCGACCCGGGCTGTTTCCGCGAAGCGCTGGCGAACGTGGCCGCAACCACCATCGATGACGTCAAGGCGGCCGGCGCGAAGTGGCTCGATGTCGGCAGCCACACCATCACCGTGGTGCCGGGCGCACGCACGCCACTGGCCGAGGAACCGGCGGTCACACCGGCCCCGTTCACGCCGCCGGCGCCCGATCCCAAGTACCGCACCACGCGCACGGATGTCGACCGCAGCCAGGGCGTGCCCCGGACCACGTCGTTCCCCGAACTGAAGTTCCCGCAGCAGCAGCGCGCCACGCTCACCAACGGCACGCAGGTGATTCTTGCCCGTCGCCCGGAGATCCCGGTGGTGCAGCTGAGCTACGAGTTCGGCGGCGGCTATACCGCCGACCAGGGGCGTACGCCGGGCACTGCGAGCTTCACGATGAGCGTGCTCGACGAAGGCGCCGGCGGCCTGGGTGCGCTGGACTTCGCCGACCGCGTCGAATCGCTGGGCGCCAGCCTGGGCGCTGGCGCTTCGCTCGACGGCAGCAACGCCTACGTGTCCGCGCTCAAGGAAAACCTCGACGCGTCGTTGGCGCTGTTCGCCGACATGGTCCGTCGGCCGAACTTCGAGCCCAAGGAGATCGAGCGCATCCGCGCCAGTTGGATCGCCGGCATCGGCCAGGAGAAGGCACGGCCGTCGAGCGTGGCGATGCGGGTGCTGCCCCCGCTGGTCTACGGCGCCGGCCATCCCTATGCGATCCCGTTCACCGGCAGCGGCGACGAGGCCTCGATCGCCAAGCTCACGCGCGAGGACCTGGTGGCCTTCCATCGCGACTGGGTGCGCCCGGAGGGCGCGACGCTGATCGTGGTCGGCGACACCACGCTTGAGGAGATCGTGCCGCTGCTGGAGAAGCACTTCGGCGACTGGCGCGGTGCCGGGGCCGCGCCCGCTCCGATCACCGTGCCCGAGGTCGCCCGTCCGAGCGCGCCGCGGGTGTTCCTGATCGACCAGCCGGGCGCGGTGCAGGCCAACATCTTTGCAGCCCAGGTGATCCCGCCGACCAACGACCCGGCCGCCACCCGCTTCGACATGCTCAACACCGTCGTCGGCGGCGACTTCACCGCGCGCTTGAACATGAATCTGCGCGAGGAGAAACACTGGTCGTACGGCGCACGCAGTTCGGCGACCGGCACGCTGGGCCAGCGCCCCTGGATGGCCTCGGCCCCGGTGCAGATCGACAAGACCGCCGAGGCGATGGCCGAAATCCAGCGCGAGCTGGCCGAGGTCGCCGACGGCGAGCGCCCGCCCACCGAAGCCGAGCTCGCACGCGCCAGGGCGATCCAGACCCTGAGCCTGCCTGGCGCCTATGAAACGGCGTGGTCGGTGATGTCGACGATCGGCGGCAACCTGCGCTTCGGCCGTCCGGACGACTACGTCTTCCAGCGCAAGGCCGAAATCGAGGCGATGACCGTGACCGACCTGGCCGGGGTGGCGCGCACGGTCGACCCCTCGGCGTTGACCTGGGTGGTGGTGGGCGACCTGTCGAAGATCGAGGCGCCGGTCCGCGCACTCGGGCTGGGCGAGGTCCAGGTGCTCGACGCCGACGGCAAGCCAGTGGCTCGGTGAGCGCATTGATCGCGCGTCCGCGCCAAGCCCGCCACAATGGCGGGCACCGCGCCCTTCCCCGAACGTCCGGAGTCTCCATGCGCAAGTCCCTGTTGGTCCTGCTGTTGTCTGTGTCCGCCACCGGCTGTACCTGGGTGCACATGGCGCCCGGCGCGAGCGCGGTGCGTGTGGTCAACGCGGCGCCGGGCAACTGCGAGAAGCGCGGCGAGGTCGAGGTCTCGGTCAAGCACAGCATCGCGTTCGTGGAGCGCAACGCGCTGCGCGTGCGCGAGGAGCTCGAGACGCTGGCGCGCAACGAGGCGCCGGGCCTGGCGGCCGACACCATCAGTCCGCTTGGCGAGCCGGTTGCCGGCAGCCAGCGTTTTGCCGCCTGGCGCTGCGGACGCTGAACGCGGCACCAGCCTCTGTGGACCGGCCGCAGGGAGGAGACGTTGCCGGGCCATTCCTCGAATAGGCGGGCGGCCTACAGCGCGCCCGCAACATGCGTCGCCCCGGCGAAGCGGTTACCCTATGCGGCTCCCTTTGCCAGATCCGGCGCCCAGCCCATGCTTTTTGAAAACGTCGCCATCGCCGGCCTCGCCCATGTCGATGCGCCGCACCGTCTGTCCAGCGACGACATCAACGCCCGGCTGAAGCCGACCCTCGACCGCCTCGGCATCAAGACCGACGTCCTCAAGGACATCGCCGGCATCCATGCCCGCCACCTGTGGGACGACGAGACGCTCGCGTCCGACGCGGCGACACTGGCCGGACGCAAGGCGCTCGACGATGCCGGTATCGAGGCCACGCAGCTGGGCCTGCTGGTCAACACCTCGGTCAGCCGCGATTTCCTCGAGCCGTCCACGGCGAGCATCGTCGGCGGCAACCTCGGCATCGGCGACACCTGCCAGAACTACGATCTGGCCAATGCTTGCCTGGCGTTCGTCAATGGCATGGACGTCGCCAGCCGCATGATCGAGCTGGGCGAGATCGACTATGCCCTGATCGTCGACGGCGAGACCGCCAACCTCGCCTACGAGAAGACCATGGAGCGTCTGCTGCACCCTGACGCGACCGAAGAGGACTTCCGCAACGAGCTGGCTACGCTGACGCTGGGCTGCGGCTCGGCGGCGATGGTGCTCGCGCGCGCGGATCTGGTGCCCGACGCGCCGCGCTACAAGGGCGGCGTGACCCGCTCGGCGACCGAGTGGAACACCCTGTGCCGCGGCAATCTCGACCGCATGGTCACCGACACCCGCATGCTGCTGCTCGAAGGCATGAAGCTGGCGCAGAAGACCTTCATCGCCGCGCGCGAGGCGCTGGGCTGGGTCGTCGACGAGCTCGACGAGTTCGTGATCCACCAGGTCAGCAAGGTCCACACCGCATCGTTCGTGCAGGCGTTCGGCATCGACCCGAAGAAGGTCCACACGATCTTCGGCGAGCACGGCAACATCGGACCGGCCTCGGTGCCGATCGTGCTCAGCAAGCTGCGCGAGATGGGCCGCCTGAAGAAGGGCAACCGGGTCGCCCTGCTGGGCATCGGTTCGGGCCTGAACTGCTCGATGGCCGAGGTGGTCTGGTAACCATCGACCTGGCGTTCCGCGCAGCGCGCGGGCGCCTGGCACGCCCTTCATCGTCGCGGACCGGCATTGCCGGCCCGCGACGACGCATCAGTCCTCGGTCGCGTGCGCCGGCCCGATCAGCGATTGCAGTTCGGCCTCCAGGCTATTGATCCGTGCCGACAGTTGCGCCGCCTCCTGCGGGCTGACGTGCACCAGACCGTCGAGCAGTTCGGACATCTGCATTAGTCGGGTGCGCTGCTCGCGCACGTCCATGCGTGCGCGATGCGCACGCAGGTCGCCGACTTCGGCATGCAGCACGCTGTGCCGGTAGCGCTCGCGGAGCGTCACCTGCAAGCGACCGACGATCCGGCGGTCGGCATCCGACCACGGCACACCGATGCCGCGCACCGTCTCGTGCCAGGCGGTGAAGCTCGCCCGCGGGCCGATCCGGTCGCCATCCTCGTCGATCAGGAACGGCTCGTCCGGACGACCGGCCCAGCGCACGTCCTGGACTTCTTCGCAGCGGAAGAAGAACAGCCATTCCTCGCGCCCCGGGTCGAGCGGCAACGCCAGCACGCCGGCGATGCCGTCGGCTTCGTCCGGGTCGCGGCTCCAATCGGCAGCGGCATCCGTGCTCACCAGACCGGTGCCCGCATCATTGCGCTGGATCCAGTCCAGCAGGCCCGGCACCTGGCCCTGGCCGGGCGTACGCCCGGCGCTGTGCCAATGCCCGTCCTGCAACAAGCCGACGCCGTCGCAATCGACCGCGCGCGCCAGCAGGTCGAGCTCGGTGGCCAGCGCGAGCCGCGGGTCGATCGCATTGTCGAGCCGCAGGGCCAGGGTCTCGCGCACACCACGTGCGCTTTCCTCCAGTGCCAGCGCCCGCTGCTGCTCGCGTGCAGCCACGCGCATCGAGACGAACAATCCGAACAGATCGGCGGCCGCGCGCACGCCCGGCGGCACCCGCCGCACCGTGCGGTGATGGCAGGCGATCAGGCCCCACAGGCGGCCGGCAGACACGATCGAGATCGACATCGACGCGACCACGCCCATGTTGGCGAGGTATTCCAGATGCACCGGTGAGACGCTGCGCAACGCCATCTGCGCCAGGTCCAGCGGCGCCCCGCGTCCGTCGCGATCGGGCAGGATCGGCACCGGCACGTAAGTCGCATCGGGGATCACGCGGATGCGGTTGCGCAGGTACAGCGTGCGCGCCTGTACCGGGATGTCGGACGCGGGATAGCGCAGACCCAGATAGGACGTCAGTGCCGAATCGCGCGATTCGGCGATCACCTCGCCCGAATCGTCATGGCGGAAGCGGTAGACCATCACCCGGTCATAGCCGGTCAACAGGCGCACCTGCTCGGCGACCCGCTGATGAAAGTCGACGATATCGTCGCTGCCGGCCACGCGCGCGATCATCGCCTGCGCGACCACGGTCGGCGAGCGCTCAGCCGCGCTGCGCGGCTGCGGCTCGATCTCCAGGTGCACCAGCCCGTCGACGACGTGCACGCTGACGTCGCACAGATGCGCCATCGGGCCGATGTTGCCCACCGCCGCGCGCTGCGGCGGCGCGCCGGATTCGCCAAAGCCGATGGTCTCGGCCACCGCCTGGATCAGGTCGTCGGTCAAGAACTCCCGCAGCGTGTGCCGCAGCATGTCCTCCGGGCCCACGCCCATCAGCGATTCGATGTTGGCCGAGACATGATGGATGGTCCAATCGGGCAGGTGGCAACTGATGAGATACCCGTGCGGCTGGATCGCCCCGGACAGGTGGATCGGTTCGTTGGCACAGACCTGCAGCGCGCGCTCGAGGGCGGTGTTCATGCGGCGGACTCCTGAGCGGCGGCCGGGTGAGTTTGAAAACTGCGTTCGAAACAATCTTGCACCTGGATGAACGCATCGCAGGCGCCACGCTGCAGCCGCGCCATCAGCGCGCCGTCTTCCGGCGCGCAGGTCGCAAGGCGTTCGAGTACGCGGGCCCAACCGCCATCGGCCGCATGCCGGGTGAGGAACCGCGCGCCGGCCGCCTCGTCATGACCAAGCGCGAGCGCGTGCCGCAACAGATAGCGGGCACCGACGCTGCTGCCGGCCATCACGTACTCCCAGCCCAGGCGCTCGTCGGCATTGGCGACTGGCGTACAGACGCCACCGGGCGGCAACGGCGCCAAGCCGAGCGTCTGCAGATCGCAGGCGAGCCAGAACGACTGGCGCGGCAAGGTACCGACGGCAATCTCGTGGTCGGCCGCAAAGCGATGCATGCCGACCAGATAGCGCGCGTAATCGTCCGCGGTCCGCAGCCCATCGGCGAAAAAGGCGTCCACACGCGCGTGCAGATGCCGCGTCTGGCGACGCAGGAATTGCCTGGCATCGACCCGTGGATCGGCCGGCTGGTGCACGCTCGCATTCATCGAAAAAAGCATACCGACCCGCATCGTTGCCTTCTGTTGGATTCCGACATTGCGCGCAGATCGCTGCAACCTCGGGCAGTTGGTGCCTTGCGCCTACAATGACGCGCTTCCCGCCCACGCCAGATCCACGCCACGTGCAAGACTTTCCCGATTACGACTTCGCCCGCCATCGTCTGGAAGTGCGGCCCGGCATCGAGATGCATTACCTCGACGAGGGCCCGCGCGATGGCGAGGTCGTGTTGATGCTCCACGGCAATCCGTCGTGGAGCTACTACTGGCGTCATCTGGTGCGCGGACTGCGCGACCGCTATCGCTGTATCGTGCCCGACCACGTCGGCATGGGCCTGTCGGACAAGCCCGACGACGGCCCGCGTGCCTCGCCGCGCTACGACTACACACTGGCCTCGCGCGTCGAGGACGTCGGCACGCTGCTCGCGCACCTGGGCATCGACGGCCCGCTGACGCTCGCCGTGCACGACTGGGGCGGCATGATCGGCTTCGGCTGGGCGCTCACGCACCAGGCGCAGGTGCAACGGCTGGTGATCACCAATACCGCCGCATTCCCGATGCCGGCCGTCAAGGCGATGCCCTGGCAGATCGCGCTGGGCCGCGACTACACCGTCGGCGAGTGGATCATCCGCGGCTTCAACGCGTTTTCGGCCGGCGCCTCGTGGCTGGGCGTCGAGCGACGCATGCCCGCCGACGTGCGCCGCGCCTACGTCGCCCCGTACGACAGCTGGCGCAACCGGATCTCCACGGTGCGCTTCATGCAGGACATCCCGCTGGGCCAGGACGATCGCGCCTGGCCGCTGCTCGAAGCCGCCGGCCGTGCCCTCCCCGGGTACGCCGATCGCCCGGCGTTCATCGGCTGGGGCCTGCGCGATTTCGTCTTCGACCGGCATTTCCTCGACGGTTTCCGCCAGGCACTGCCGCAGGCCGAGGTCGAGGCCTTCGCTGACGCCGGCCACTACGTGCTGGAGGACCGGCATGCGGAATTGGTACCGCGGATCCGCGCCTTCCTCGAGCGTCACCCGCTGCCGGCCTAGTCCGCGCGGACGCGGGATCCGGTCAGGCGGCAATGGGCGGCACCGTCGGCGTGGTCGGGCTGTGCCCGTTGTCGTCGGGTTCGTCGTCGTTGGCCGCCTCGTCGCGCCAGCGCCAGTCGGCAGCGGTCAGCAGCGGCAGCCCGTGCGCCAGCCGGGCGCGGTCGCACTGGCCGCTGCGCTCGCCGAATTCGAGCGAGGCCGGCACCGCCGCGCAGACCGAGGGGCGCACGGGATGGATCGTGCAGCGCGAGTAGCGCCCGATGTCGGCGTCGAGCGCGATGCAGCGCGGCTGCGCGCAGGACGTGCCGCGCATCGCGCGCTCGTGCGTGCGCAGCGGTTCGGTCAGCGCCGGCGGCACCTGCCCACCGAGCTCGGGGTCGGCCTCGCTCCAGTGGAAACCGATGCGGAAATGCGCGCAGCACGCACCACAGGTCAGACACGGATGCGGCATGGCGCGACCGGGCGGCAGAAGGCAGACGGGGCGCGGATTCTCGACCGCGGCGGCGGTCCGCGCAAGGCCCCCTCACCGCGCTGCGCGCGGCGTTCAGCCCGAAAGGCTCAACGCTCGGCGCTGGGCCGCAGAATCGCGGCGTAACGAGCCTGCATGCCGGTCGCGACCGCGCCGTCGGGCAGCACCACCTGCGCGGCCAGCTGCACGCGTGCGCGCCCCCGGGTGCGCAGGGTCCGCACGAACGTGTCCCAGTCGCCGTCCGACAGCACGGCCTCGGCCTGCAGGTCATCGCACAGCGGTGCGCGATAGCGGATCTGCGAATCGGCGACGTAGACATCGGCATCGAGGCCGGCCGCTTCGGTACGCAGCGTGGTCAGTCCCCAGCCGGCGAGCGTCATCAGCGACACCAGGCTGCCGCCGAATGCCGACCCCTTGTCGTTGACGTGCTCGGCGAGCGGCGCGCGCAGGCGCAGGCGCTCGCCGTCGAAGCCGGCGATGTCGATCCGCATCGCGGCGACGGGCGGCATGGAAGCGTAGTGCGCCGCGAGCCTGCGCAGCGGATCTTCGTGTTGCATCGGATGTCCTGTCGGGGGAAGAGTCGTCCGGCTTGCGCCGTTCCCCGGCAGCCACCAAGCTTCGCGCATGCATGTCGCGCCGGCTTCCTCGCTTCTGGCGGGATACTACGTCATCTCGCTGCGCCCGGTCGGGGCCCACGTCGCATTGCGGCGCGCCGCCGCGCATCTGGGTGCGCGCACGTTCGCGCTGTCGCCGTGGCGTATCGTCCAGCGCGACGGCGACGCGGTCCACGCCGCGCTGCGGGCCGCGCTCGATGCCGAGATCGTGATCTTCTCCAGTCCGCCAGCGGTGGCCGCGGCCGCGGCCTTGCAGCCCCTGCTGCGCCGCGCCGACCAGGACTGGCTTAGCGTCGGGGCCGGCACGGCCGCGGCGCTGGCAGACCGCGGTGTGGCGCCGGTTCGCGCGCCGACGCGCATGGACAGCGAGGGTCTGCTGGCGCTGCTGCCGTTGAACGACCTGGCCGGGCGCAGCGTCGGTCTGATCACCGCACCCGGCGGCCGCGGCATGATCGCGGCCGCGCTCGAAGCCGCGGGTGCCCGCCTGCGGCGCGCCGATGTCTACGCACGCGTGCCGGTCCGCCCGTCCGCGCGCCGGCTGGCGGTCCTGCAGGCCTTGCCCGACCCCTGGCTGTTGCCGGTCAGCAGCGGCGAGGCGCTGACTGCACTGTTGGCGCAGGTGCCCGACCCGGTGCGTGTACGCCTGCAGCGCGCGCAGGCACTGGCCGCCAGCGAACGGCTGGCCGGGCTGGCGCGTCACCTGGGATTTGCCGACGTCCGGGTCGCCGTCGATGCCCGTCCGGCATCGCTGTTGGCGGCCGCGGTGCCGGCCTCGCAGGCGGTTGCGCACGTATCCTGAATGGCGCTCCGGCCCACCACGGGGCCATCACGATGCTGTCAGGCACCGTAGCCTGTCTTCGCATCGCCTTTACGGAAGCCTCCCCATGTCCCTGCTTCGTGCGTTGCTGATCTGGATCGTCATTGCCCTGCTGGGCGCACTGGCCGCGCAGCTGTTGCTGTCCAGCGACCCTGGCCTGGTCATCCTCCGTTACGACGGCCTCGACCGCAGTACCACGCTGGTCAACGCGATTGCGATGGCACTGGGTGCGTTGGTACTGCTGTGGCTGGTGATGAGCCTGATCGCTCTGCCGTTCCGCAGCTGGGGCCGCTATCGCGAGTCGCGCGCCCAGAGCCGTCTGGGCGAGGGGCTAGACGCCTTGCACCAGGGCCACTATGCGCGCGCCGAGAAACTGCTCACCCAGTCGGCCAACGAGAATCCGCATTACGAGCCTGCCGCCCGGCTGGCGGCCGCGCAGGCCGCGTTCGCACGCGGCGAGGCGGCCGCGGCGCGTGCGCATCTGGACGGCTTCGGCGATCGGCATCCGGCCACGCGTGCGATCGCCCTGGCGCAGATCGCCATGCTCGAAGACCGTCCGATCGATGCGCTGACCGCACTCGATGCCCCTGGGGCGCAGCCGCTGCCGCCGCGCGGCCTGGCGTTGCGTGCCGACGCCTGGGCCCAGACGGGACACGCGGCAGAAGCCTATGGACTGCTCGGCGCGCTGCGGCGCCAGCAGGCGCTGCCTGAAGTTCAGCTCGCCGCCCGCGAGGTGCGCTGGGCGGCCGCTTCCCTGCACGAAGCGGCCGACGCCAACGTACTCGCCGAGCGCTGGGAAGCACTGCCCAAAGGACTGCGCACCGAGACCCCAGTGGTGCTGGCCTATGTCGACCGCGCATTCGCGCTGGGCTGGCACGACGCCGCGCTGCGCAGCCTGGAAACCGCACTCGATGCCCGTTGGGACGAGCAACTGGCCTCCCGTTACGCGATGCTCGATGTCGGCGACCCCGAGCATCGGCGCAGCCGTCTGGAGCGCTGGCTGCAGACGTATCCGGCCAGCCCGACGGCGATGCTAGGCCTGGCGCGGCTGCATCATGCCCGCCGCGACTGGGCGCGCGGCCGCCCGCTGCTGCAGCGCGCGGCTGAACAGGGCGCCGGCAGCGAGGCCTGGGTCCAGCTCGGCGACGGCTACGCGGCCGAGGGCGACGAGCGCACCGCACGTCTGTGCTACGCCAACGCCCTGCGTGCGGCACGTAACGAGCCGATCCTGGCCCTGCCCGTGGACGCATCGGCGCCGACGATCGCGGCGGCCGAGCGGCGGGACGAGCACGGCCTGCCCCACCTGCGGGATCCCGACGACCTCACGCCGCGGCCCTGAGTCACGCGCCGCGGTCGCCTCGACAGGCGGCCGCAGACGGCCAACGCCCGCCGTTGTCAGCGCATCAGGCGATGGACCGCCACCGCGCCATCGACGGCCTGCGTCAACGTCACATCGGCCACTGCGCCACGCGCGTTCGCGGCCAGGGTCACCGTGACCGGACCGACGATCACCTGCGGCCCGACCGGCCCGAGGATCTCGGAGCCGTCCAGGCGGCCTTCGGGATAGGCGATGAAGCCGCCGAGCGCGGCGACCCGCGGATCGTCCACGTACAGCCCGGCCCGACGCATGTCGGCCTCGGTCAGCGGCTGCTGGTCGACGATCACGATCGCGCCCAACGCAGCGCCATCGTCCGCCCCGCGCCAGGCGCAGCTCAGGCTGAAGGCGTCCGCGGTGTCCTGCCTGGTTCCGGCAGGGTCGACCACTTCCAGGCCGGCGACCAGCTCGCCGAGCGCGTTGGCGATCTCATCGCAATCGGGCAGCGCTTCGGGCGGGGGTGGCGCAGAGATGACCGCAGGCCCGCGCTGCGGCGCAGGAGTCTCACCGCAAGCGGCGAGCGCGACGAGCAGGACCGCTGCGAGCGGCCCGAGCCGGCGCGCGGGAGAAGGGAGAACGGACATGGATATGGCCCTGGCTGGACGTGCGGTCAACGTTCGAGGATCGCGACCACGCCCATGCCGCCGGCGGTGCAGATCGAGATCAACGCCCGGCCGCCGCCGCGCTCGACGAGCTGCTTGGCGGTGGTGGCCACGATGCGCGCACCGGTCGCCGCGAACGGATGGCCGGTCGCCAGCGACGAGCCCAGCGGATTGATCTTCTGCGGGTCGATCCGTCCCAGCGGCGCCTCCAGGCCCAGCCGCGTGCGGCAGTAGTCCGCGCTCTCCCACGCGCGCAGCGTGCACAGCACCTGTGCGGCGAAGGCTTCGTGGATCTCGTAGATATCGAAGTCCTGGAGCGTCAGGCCGTTGCGCGCGAGCATCTGCGCGACCGCGACTGTCGGCGCCATCAGCAGGCCTTCCCCATGGACGAAGTCGACCGCAGCCACATGCGCGTCGCGGATGTGGCACAGCACTTCGTGCCCGTGCGCGGCGGCCCAATCGTCGCTGGCCAGCAGGCACGCGGCCGCGCCGTCAGTGAGCGGCGTGGAGTTGGCGGCCGTCAGCGTGCCGCGGCCCGAGACCTTGTCGAACGCGGGCTTGAGCGTGGCGAGCTTCTCGATCGAGGTGTCTGGCCTGAGGATGTTGTCGCGCGCAACGCCGCGGAAGCTCACGACCAGATCGTCGAAGAAGCCACGCTCGTAGGCCGCAGCGAGCTTGTGGTGCGAGGCGACCGCGAGCTCGTCCTGCGAATCGCGCGAGATGCTCCACTCCTTGGCCATGTCTTCGCAGTGCTCGCCCATCGATTTGCCGGTGCGCGGCTCGGCCACGCCCGGAAAGTCGGGCTTGAGCTCGCGCGGACGAAAGCCCCGGAACGCCGCGATGCGGTCCTTGGTGGACTTGGCGGCATTGGCCGTCAGCAACCGGCGACGCAGTGCGCGGCCGTAGACGATCGGCACGTCGGAGGTGGTGTCCGAGCCGCCGCCGATGCCCGATTCGATCTGACCGGTCGCGATCTTGTTGCCGATCGCCACGATGGTGTCGAGCGAGGTGCCACAGGCGCGCTGCATCGTGATGCCCGGGGTCAGCGCCGACAGCCCCGACGACAGCGCCGCCTCGCGTCCGAGGTTCCAGTCGCTCGAGTGCTTGATCACCGCACCCATCGCCACCTCACCCAGCTGCTGCCCATGCAGGCCGAACTTCTCGACCAGGGCGCCGAGCGTGCGCACCGACATGCCGAGGTTGCCGACGTCGGCGTACGCGGTGTTCTGGCGACAGAACGGGATGCGGACGCCACCGAGCACGGCGACGGGACGACCTAGCAGCATCGGATTTTCCTCGCAGGGGCTTGCGTGAGACTGTCCACGACACGGGACGGGCATAATGTGAACGAGTGTATCCCTGCCCGTGTGGACGGCCAATGACCGCAGATCCCGACATTTCCCGACACGATGCCGCGCCGCTCGTGCGCGGCGTCCTGGCCCTGGAACTGAGCGACGACTCAGTGCCGGCACGCGATGCCGTGGGCCAGCAGGCGGCCGGTGCACTGGCCACACGCCTGGGGCGTGATCTGGGCGTGCTGGTGCCCGGTGTGCGCGACCTCGACCTGGTCTTTGCCGCGGCGCATTTCGACCCCGCCGAGTTACTGCGCCCGGGCTGGCCGGTGCACCGTCGGCTGGAGGAACTGCGTGCGCGCGCGCCGCAAGCCGGGCAGGGGCCGCGGATCATCGCCTTCGGTGCCGACGAGAAGGGCGAAACGCCGCTGCCGTTCCGTGCCGACCCGGAACTGGCCGGTGGTCGCCTGCGCGTGCTGCCGTATCTGTTTGTCGGCGAACCCGCCGCGACCGAGGCGGTCTCGGCGCACATGGAATCGATGCTGCTCGACCTGGGCATGGTGCAGGCCGACACCGCGTTGCAGGCGCAGGACGCGTTCGGCGCGCGAATCGAACACGCCCGCTACCTGACGCTGCACGACCTGTTGGCGATGACCGCGCTGCAGTACCGCAACCAGGGGCTCGAGCCGCTGTGGGACGTGCTCGAGGCCGCGTTGCTGGCGCCAGCCGATGAAATCTGGCTCGACGCCCCGCCCGAACCGCTGCTGCGACATGCGCAGGGCGAGGTGCGCATGGCACTGCTGGGCCCCGACGATTGGCGGCGACGGTGCGCGCCGGGCGAGCAGGACGAAGGCCGCCTCGCCCATGGCCTGGCGATGCACGAGGCCCGCCAGCGCCAGTTCGCCGCCGTGCTGCAGGCGCACGGCGTGCCGGTCGAGTTCGTACACGTCACCCCAGGCCAAGACCCGCGCACCGCGCTGGCCTGACCGTCAAACCGTCGGCACTGCAGGCCACCTCCCTGCGCGGGAGGTCGGCGGGATGCGGCCCTTCGCGGCCAAGCTGGACGCATCTCCCCCGCGATGTGGGGAGTTCGATGCCGCAGGTATCGGGGTGGCGGCAATGGCGTCCGCATGCCACCGCGACCTTCTGGCCCCCCCAACCCTCCCCCGCGATGCTGGGGAGGGCTTTATGGCATCGCACCCAGAATCGAATGGACGCGACGTCGCAGCCGATCTGGACTCATCTCCCGGGAGGTCCGATGCCGCAGGCATCGCGTAGGGGCAATGGCGTCCGCATGCCACCGCGACCTTCTAGCCCCCACCCAACCCTCCCCCGCGATGCGGGGGGAGGGCTTTATGGCATCGCGCCCAGAATCGAATGGACACGACTTCGCAGCCGATCTGAACTCACCTCCCCCGCGCGCGGGGGAGGTCGATGCCGCAGGCATCGGGTGGGGGCGACTTTCACTGCGCCCCGCCCAACGCTACCTGCGACGCGAAAGGCCCCACGGGTAGAGCCCGCAGTCCGTCAGGAGCGAATCACGCCGCAAGCCAGTCGGTCGCCGGCGTTGCCGGTCGGCTGGGTGACGTAGTCGTCGGCATTGGCATGGACGATGACGGCCTTGCCGACGATGTCGGTCGGTGCGCCATCGCCGAGCGTTGCGCCTTCCAGCCAGCCCTCGACCGACGCGGTGCCATCGGTGCCGGCGACGATGTTGTCGCTGTCGCCAACATGGTGCGCACCGTGGCCGACCCGGCCGTGGTCGCTGCTGGCCGGATTGAAGTGGCCCCCGGCGCTGGTGCCGTCCGGCGCGCTGCAATCGCCGTGCTCGTGCACATGGAAGCCGTGCGTGCCGCCCGGCGGCAGGCCGGTCACCGTGCCGGTGACCTGGATGCGGCCATCGACCATCGCAAAGCGCAAGGTGCCGGCGGTTTCATGACCCTGGGTCGGGGCAAGGTCGGCGCTGGCGCTGGCACCTGCGGCCGCGGTCTCGGCCGCAGGAGCAGATGCCTGGCCCGACGCGGGCGCGGCGGCGCGGTCGGCCTCGGCGGCGGCATCTTCGTTGTCGGTCGTGCTGCTGTTACCGCAGGCGGAGAGCGCCAGCGCGAGCACCGCGACGGCGGGCGCGAAGAGACGGGTCTGGGACATGGAAGTACTCCTTCGGGGTCGAAAGGGCGCAGTGCGCCGAGAACTGGATGGATAGACGTGGATCATTCGATCCGGACGACGCCGCAGGCGACGCGCGCGCTGATCGCGCCGGGGGTCGCACCGAGCACCAGCAGCGCGCGGCCGACGACATCATTGGGTGCGCCGCCGCCCAGCACCGCACCGGGCAACAGCAGGTCGATCGGGGCAACGCCGCGCGCATCGGCGAGGATCCGCCCGCGCTCGCCCGAGTCGGGCAGTTGCGAGGGCGCACCGCGCTGGGCGTCGTACTCGGGCCCGGCGCTGGCGGCATCGACCGCGCTGCAGTCGCCGCGGGCATGCAGGCGCAGGTTGTGGGTGCCGTTACGGACCAGGCCGCCGATCTCGCCACGCACGCGCACGCCGCCTTGCGCCGGGCTGAGCATCACCCGACCACTGACCAGGGTGCCCGACGCCGAGGCGAGGTTGGCCACCGCAGCGTTCGCGGTGCCGGTGCCGGCCAATGGCGGCGTGGCCACGGCGGCGGGCGCTGGCGCCGGGCGCGGCGCGCTGGCGCAGCCCACGACCAGCGCGGCGGCGAGCAGGGACAGGGCGGGACGGAACGATCGAAGCATCGGACGACACCTTATGGATCGGGAGTTCAGTGCGGATGAAGGCCCCGGCACCGCTCAGCTGCGCCGGCCGCGGGCACCGAGCTTGCGGGTCAGGGTGTTGCGGCCGACGCCCAGGCGCACCGCCGCCTCGGCGCGACGTCCCCCGGTCTGGGCCAGCGCGGTTTCCAGCAGCACCCGGTCCAGCCGCTCGCGGGCCTGGGCATGGAGATCGGCATCGCCGGCGCGCAGCCGCAGGTCGGCCCAGGCGCGCAGCGCGTCCTCCCAGTGCGTGGCGTCGCCCGGCGCGGCCTCGCTTGTCCGCGTGAGGCCGGACTGCGCCGGCAACAGCGCGTCGAGATCCTGCACGGTGATGCGCTCCGATGGCGCCAGCGCCGCCAGCCGCCAGCACAGGTTCTGCAGTTCGCGCACGTTGCCCGGCCAGTCGTACGCCGCCAACCGCTGCAGCGCCGTGCGGCCCAGTCGCTTGGCCGGCGCGTCGAGCTTGGCGGCGGCGGCCTGCAGGAAGCGTTCGGCCAATCGCGGCACGTCATCGCGCCGCTCGCGCAGCGGCGGCAGGCGCAGGCGCACGACGTCCAGCCGATGCAGCAGGTCGGCGCGGAAGCGCCCCTGCGCGACCAGCGCTTCAAGATCCTGGTGGGTCGCGGCGATCACCCGCACATCGACCCGAATCAGCTCGCGGCCGCCGACCCGGAAGAACTCGTCCTCGGCCAGGACGCGCAGCAGCCGGGTCTGCAGCGACGCGGGCATGTCGCCGATCTCATCGAGAAATAGGGTGCCGCCGTCGGCCTGCTCGAAGCGGCCGACGTGGCGCCGCGCCGCGCCGGTGAACGCGCCGGCCTCGTGGCCGAACAGTTCGCTTTCCAGCAGTTCGGCCGGGATCGCGGCGGTGTTGAGGGCGACGAACGGCCGGCCGGCGCGCGGGGATTCGCGGTGCAGCGCGCGCGCGACCAGTTCCTTGCCGGTGCCGGTCTCGCCGGTCACCAGCACCGCGACCGGCGCCTGCGCGAGTCGGCCGATCGCGCGGAACAGTTGCCGCATCTGCGGCGTGTCGCCGACCAGCGCATCGTCCACACCCGCCCCTGCGTCCTCGACCGCCGGCGCGTCAGGGCCGCCCGGTGCAGGCTCGCGGTCGCCAAGTACGCGCGCAGCCAGGGCGACCGCCTCGTCGAGATCGAAGGGCTTGGACAGGAACTCCTGCGCGCCGCCGCGGAACGCTCCGGCGGTGCTGGCGACATCGGTGTAGGCCGACATCACCACGACCGGCAACTGCGGATGCGCCTGCTTGAGCGCATCGAGCAACTGCAGGCCGCTGTCGCCGGGCATGCGCACGTCGGTGAACAGCAGGTCGGGGGCCGCACGCCGCAGCAAGGCCTCGTGCACGGCCTGTGCGCTGTCGAAGCCGGACACGTCGTAGCCCGCCTCGCTGAGCGCGGTGGCAAGGACGAAGCGGACGGCGCGATCGTCGTCGACGACCCAGATGCGACGAGCGGGAGACGTCATGGGGAGGCAGGATCCTCGGAGGCGCCGACATCGGCAGAGGCGTCGGCGGACGGCGCGGGCGCGGCGTCGAGCGGCGGAAACGGCAGCTGCAGCGTGAACACGGTGTGGCCCGGACGCGAGCGGTAGACCAGCGCGCCACGATGTTCGCGCGCGACCTGCTGGGCCAACGCCAGCCCGAGCCCACTGCCGTCCGGGCGCCCGGACACCAGGGGCAGGAAGATCTGCTCGACGAGATCGCCCGGCACGCCGCGGCCGTCGTCGACGACCTCCAACCGCAAGGCCATCGCATGCACCTCGTCACCGATACGCGCCGCCAACGCGGCGCGGGTGCGCAGGGTCACGTTCGCCGCGCCCGCCTGGATCGCATTGCGCACCAGGTTCCAGATCGCCTGGGTCAGCCGGTCGGCATCGCCCGACAGCTCCGGCAGACTGGGGTCGTAATCACGGACCATCCGCACCGCCCAACCGGCATCGGCCTCAGCCAGCCGCAGTACCTGCTCCAGGACACCGTGGATGTTCAACGGCCGATGCGGTTGCGGCGCCTGGGGTGACAACAACTGGTCGACCAGCGCACTGAGCCGGCCGACCTCCGAGCCGACCAGCGCGACCAGTTCGCCCGTCTCGCCGTCGCCGGCACGCCGGGCCAACAGCTGCGCCGCGCCCTTGAGTCCGGCCAATGGATTGCGCAGTTCGTGCGCCAGCCCGCGCAGCGCCGCCGACAGCGCCAGCGGCATCGCCAGCGTCGGGTCGGCGCCCGGAAACTCGTCCACCGGGTGCGCCTCGAGCAGCACGCCGCCGGCGGCGCGCGTCACCCAGGCGTCGGCAAAGCGCGGCTCACCGCCAAGAAAGGCCAGCGCCAGGCGCCGCAGCCGCAGCGGCGTATCGCTCTCGTCGCCGGACTGACCCAGCGCCTGCCGTAAGGTCTCGCCCTCGACCTCCAGCGCGGCCAGCGGCTGCTCCAGCAGCCGGCGCCGGCCCACGCCCAGCCAGCGCGCGAAGGCCAGATTGCAGTCGCGGATCCGGCCATCGGCCCCCGTCCACACCAGGGGCGTGGCCAGCGCATCGAAGTCGGCAGTGGGCAGGGCGGCGGCGAGCATCGCACCAATGTAGTGCATCGCCGGCGGCGCGGGCAGGCACGACAGGCCCGCACGCGCCACCCGGATCACCGCGACGCGTCACCTGCGCCCAGCACGTCCCCCATCACCATCACAGAAGGCAGCGCACGCGCCGGATGGGCGCGCAGCAACTGGTAGGCGACGCCGGCCAGGCCCCCCATCAGGCCGGGCGCGTAGGCGGTACCGGCCAGGCCGCAGACCGGCCCGTGCGTTTCGAGGCTGGTGAGCACGGCGGCCAGCAACGATTCGGCGTCGAGTCCGTCGGGCCCCAG
Organism: Luteimonas sp. gir; assembly: GCF_037198055.1. Classification (NCBI taxonomy): domain Bacteria; kingdom Pseudomonadati; phylum Pseudomonadota; class Gammaproteobacteria; order Lysobacterales; family Lysobacteraceae; genus Luteimonas; species Luteimonas sp. gir. Next base: position 348,235 of record NZ_JBBAXQ010000001.1, on the reverse strand, counting down.
GCCAGCGCGGCAGGCGAGATCGAGGAGCTCCCACGCCCCCATGTCGCCATGGCAGATGCCGTGGTTGAGGCCGACGCCGTGCCGCCAGGCGGTCTTCGCGGCGGCGACGACGCGTGCACGCACCTGCGGATCGTCGAGCCCAGGCTGGCGATCGGCTAAGGCCAGCCCGATGCCGACCGCGCCGTGGCACCAGGCCGCGGGGGCCTGCGCCCCTTCGAGCATGCGCAGGTCCAGCCAGTTGCCCGCCTCCGGCTGGTACAGGCGCTCCTCGAAAGCATCGGCCTGCATCGCCACCGCCTCGAAGCGCGCATGACCGCTGGCAACGGCCAAGCGCGACAAGGCCCAGGCGATGCCGGTGACGCCGTGAGCGAACCCGCCCATGCCACGTGGCCAGCGGGCATGCGTCCAGTAGGCGACGCCGTCCTCGCACTGCGCATCCGCACACAGGCGGTCGCCCAGGGCGATGGCCATGTCGAGATAGCGCGCATCGCCACTGGCGCTCGCCAACTGGATGAGCGGCACGATCGCACCCGCCTTGCCGGTCAGCAGGTCGCCGACATCGTCGGCGTCTGCAGCGCCCGGTACCAGCTCCGCAAGCCTGCAGGCGTGCTCCAGGCCTTCGCCCCGCACCACTCCCCAACGTTCGAGCATCAACCAGGTCCAGACCTGCGAGCCGAGCCCGATGTAGCCGCCCAGTGCCGGCGGACGCGGTTGTTGGACGCGCGCACGCCGCAGGAATGACTGGGTCTCGGCCAGGCGCATCGTCGTCAGCAGCCCCGCCACCAGATCGTCGATACCGGGCAGGTCATCTGCGCGCCCGGCGCGCATTTCCCGCTGGTACGCCGCCGCCAGCAATGCGATGCCGGAAATCCCACCATACAGATCCTGGCCCAATGGCTGCACGGTGCGGCCGGTCTGCCCCAGCACGGACGCGATCCAGGTGACGCTGCCATCGTCGCCGCGCAGGCTCGCTTCGCCGAGCAACGTCATCATTCGCGCCGCCTGACGCCGGCGACGCGGCTCGAGGTCGTCGAGCTGCGGCGACTCGGCGCGCAACCCAACGACCGGCGCCGACCAGACATCGCTCTCGTAGGCGCTGACCAGCGTGGACTTGATGATCTCGCGCTCCAGCGCCCAGTCGGCCTGGCGCCAATGCTGCAGCGACGCGGCGACCAGATCGCGGGGGGCGAGCCACTTCGTGCCCCGGGGCGCTTGCAACTCGCCATGGCCGGGCGTGGTGGCGAAGAACGGGATGTCGCCTTCGAGCAGGTCCGCGATCTCGGCTGCGATCACCGCATCGTCGCTGGGCGCGAGGGCCTTTTGGTCGGCCATCTTCGCAAGCAGCGCGTGCGCGCGGTGCTCGGCCTCCGGCGGCTTGTGCAACGAGACTGGGTGCCAGAGCATCCGCCCGAGTTCCGCATAGGCCTCTGTCGATCGGGGCACGATGCGGATCGGACACGGCGCGAAGGGCGCCAGCAACGGCGCCAAGGCATCAGCCGCATCCAGGCGCTGCAACATGGCCGTCGTGTCGTCGAAGCCCTGCAGGATCGACGACCAGTGCTCGCCCAGTGACGGGCGCTCACTGGGGTGGTTCTGCGCTGGACGCGTTTCCGCCATGACTGTGCCGATGCGCGCGTCGTCCGACCCCGCCTGGACGATCCGCGACTGCGGCACCCGCGGCTGTTGTCCGGGCAACGCGCCGACGCCCGAGACATCGACACCGCGCCAGCCCAGACCGCCGCCACGGTTGGGCAGCAGCCCGATATTCATCACGCTGCCGCTGATGCGTTCGGATGCGAGATCGAAAGCTTCGCCCATCCCCGACACCACTGGCTTGAGCCGCGGTGCGAACAAGGTTTCGCAGTCGATGATGACCGGGCATGCGCCGTGGGCGATCAGGTTTTCGGCATGCAGGTCGCAGCCGCCAAGCAGGCGCATCAGCGCGAGCCATTGGCCGATACCACGGTAGAAGCCCGGCAGCTGCGCATCGTCGTCGACATGACGATGCGCGACGAACTCGCTCCAGCCGTAGTCGCCACGGTCGAGCACACGCGGTACCCGGATATGCGACTGCATCGCGCCCCGATCCATCGCAGCCTCGAGGAAACGCGCCAGTGCGTTGTCGATCGCCATCGACCGCGGCTTGTAGACCAGACTGCCATGGGCGCAATGGGCCAGCATCACGGCGCGGCCGCCGCGATGGCTGTCGCCCGCGCTCAGCGTCAGCGATCGCAGTTCGCCCAGTGGCGCGCCGTGGAACGTGTCGAGCTGGGCGCGATCGGCCGCGAACCGGACGGCGAACTCGACCAAGCTGGCACAGCGGTTGCGCACGATGGCGTCCACGCGGGGCAGCAAGGTCGGATAGTGGCGCGACAACGCCTGCCAGAAGGCGGGCATCGACGCCTGCGCGATGAACTGTTGCCAGCGCTGCTGCGATGTCTCGCCGGCCAATTGACCATTGACACGGGCGGCATTGAGCTCGAGCAGCAGCAGTCGGCTCAACTTGCCGTTCAATATCGCGAGTAAGGTGACCCGGGCACCGCGAAGAATGAGCGTGCGCTCGCGCTCGGCGAGATCGGCGATCGATGCAAGCTGGGCTGCAAGACCGTCGACAGCATCGACGATCAGGCAGCCCAGCGCTTCATCGAACTCGCCTGCGTCCGTTGCAGGCGTCATCGATCAACGGCAGTCGATCGTGATCGACCCCGTGCAATCGGCGCAGTTCGTACAGTTGAAGACGGTCATCGCCACGTCGCCACCGGCGATGTCGGCTTCGGCGTACTCGCCGCTGATAAACAGGGCCCCTGCCGGATTGTCCGCACCCGCGGACGCGCGCCACTCGGCTGCCTGGTCGAACTCGCACTCGCTGTAATTCATGTCGTTCATGACGTTGACTCCTTTCCTGGTGAGTTGAGAATCGAACTTCCACGTGCCAGCGGTACGACACCGCAAGGTTCCATCATCCAACGTGCGGCATTCCTGGACCGCCAACACCGACCGATTCTCTGCACTTCTCCACACGACCACAAGCCCGCGCATGACGTCGACGTGCGTTTCAACACGTCGACGTCGTCAATCGCGACGCGCGTCACATGCGAGCCCCTCGATGGTGCAGCGCGCCATCGACGCCGTGCCTCACGCGGCTCGCGTGGCGTAGAACTGGGCCTCCTCGGTCGAGCCGGTCAGTGCGGTCACGCTGGAGGCGCCGCCCTGGATCACCGTGGTGACATCGTCGAAGTAGCCGGCGCCGACTTCCTGCTGGTGCGAGACGAAGGTGTAGCCCTGATCGCGCGCGGCGAACTCGCGCTCCTGCACCTGCTCGACATAGTGGCGCATGCCTTCGCCGCGCGCGTAGTCGTGCGCGAATCGGAAGCTGTTGAACCAGTTGATGTGGATGCCCGCCAGGGTGATGAACTGGAACTTGTAGCCCAGCGCCGACAGCTCGTCCTGGAATGAGGCGATCTGGCGGTCATCAAGATTCTTCTTCCAGTTGAAGCTCGGCGAGCAGTTGTAGGCCAGCAGCTTGCCCGGTGTAGCAGCCTGGACGGCCTGGGCGAACTCGCGCGCAAAGCCCAGGTCGGGGGTGCCGGTCTCGCACCACACCAGGTCGGCGAAGGGGGCATAGGCGACGCCACGGCTGATCGCCTGCTCCAGGCCGTTGCGGACCTTGTAGAAGCCCTCGGCGGTGCGTTCGCCGGTGACGAACGGCGCGTCGTTGGCATCGAAGTCGGAGGTCAGCAAGGTGGCCGCCTCGGCATCGGTGCGCGCGAGCACGATCGACGGCACACCGAGCACATCGGCAGCCAGGCGCGCGGCGATGAGCTTCTGCACCGCCTCCTGGGTCGGCACCAGCACCTTGCCGCCCATATGGCCGCACTTCTTGACCGCGGCCAGCTGATCTTCGAAGTGCACACCCGCCGCACCGGCGACGATCATGTTCTTCATCAACTCGTAGGCATTGAGCACGCCGCCGAAGCCGGCCTCGCCATCGGCGACGATCGGCAGGAAGAAATCGATCGCCTCGCGCGCGTCGAGCTTGCCGTCGGCGATGTTCTTCCACTGGATCTCGTCGGCACGCTGGAAGGTGTTGTTGATCCGGCGCACCATCGCCGGCACCGAGTCGTAGGCATACAGCGACTGGTCGGGATACATGGTCTCGGAGGTGTTGCCGTCGGCCGCAACCTGCCAGCCCGACAGGTACACCGCCTCCAGTCCCGCCTTGGCCTGCTGCATCGCCTGCCCGGCGCTGATCGCACCGAACGCATTGACGTAGCCCTTCTTGGCCTGTCCGTTGAGCAGCGTCCACAGCCGCTGCGCACCGCGACGGGCCAGCGTGTGCTCGGGCTGCACGCTGCCGCGCAGGCGCACGACGTCGGCCGCGGTATAGGTGCGGCGGATGCCGCTCCAGCGCGGGTCAGTGGTCCATTCTTGCTGCAAGGCATCGATCTGGTGCTGGCGCGTGGTCATGGGACGTTCCTCTGGCGGGGTCATGCGTGATGAGGGATTGGGCGGAGCGGGCGATCGCATCAGCGGTGAGGGCGTGTCACAGCCGCTCGTACGCCGGCAACGTCAGAAAGTCGGCCAGCGTGTCGGACCGGGTCAGCGCTTCGAGCAGGGCGATGGCCTCGGCCACGCGTGCGGCGCCGGGGACCGCCTGACGGGCCAGGCGCGAGGGCAGCGACAGCAGCACCCGGTCGAACAGCGCGTCGTCGATCGCGGTGCCGTCATCGAGATGCAACGGCGTGCCGGGCGCACCGCTGGCGTCGGCATCGGCGTGGTGCAACCACTGCCACAGCTGCGCGCGTGCGATCTCGGCGGTCGCAGCGTCTTCCATCATGCCGTGGATCGGCACGCAGCCGTTGCCGTCGAGCCAGGCAGCGAGGTAGCGCACGCAGACTTCGACGTTGCCGGCGAAGCCGGCATGGGTGATCGTGCCCAAGGACGGGACGATCAGGTCGTCGCGCGCGACCAGCACGTCGTCGCGCGTCATCGCATGCTGGTGCGGCCCACGCATGCGTGCATCGAACACCTGGCGCGCAATCGGGATCAGCGCCGGATGCGCGACCCAGGTGCCGTCGTGGCCGGCGGTGACCTCGCGCAGCTTGTCGGCGCGCACCCGGTCCATTGCCGCCTCGTTCGCGGCCTCGTCGCCGGGGATCGGGATCTGCGCCGCCATGCCGCCCATGGCGTGCGCGCCGCGGCGGTGGCAGGTCTGGATCAGCAGTTCCGAATAGGCCTTGAGGAAGGGCTGGGCCATCGTCACCTGACCGCGCTCGGGCAGCACGCGGTCGCGGTGCCGTCGAAAGGTCTTGATGTAGGAGAAGATGTAATCCCAGCGCCCGCAGTTGAGGCCGGCGATACGCCCGCGCAACGCGTGCAGGATCTCGTCCATCTCGAACGCGGCGGGCAGGGTCTCGATCAGCACCGTGACCCGGATCTGCCCGACCGGCAGGCCCAGCGCACGTTCGATATGGGCCAGCGCGTCGTCCCACAGCTGCGCTTCTTCCATCGACTGCAGCTTGGGCAGGTAGAAGTAGGGCCCGCGATCGCGCGCGGCCAGCGCGTGGGCGTTGTGGAACGCGAACAGGCCGGCATCGAACAGCGCTGCCGACATCGGCGCGCCGTCGACCAGGACGTGCTTCTCGTCCAGGTGCCAGCCGCGCGGCCGCACGATCAGCACCGCCTGCCGCGCTTCGGGCAGCAAGGTGTAACGCTTGCCGTTGCCTTCGAAGGTCAGGCTGCCGGCGACTGCTTCGCGCAGCGCGCGCTGGCCGGTCAGCAGATTGGCCCAGGTCGGCGACGTCGAATCCTCGAAATCGGCCATGTAGCACTGCGCGCCGGAGTTGAGCGCATTGATGACCATCTTCGGATCGACCGGCCCGGTGATCTCGACCCGGCGATCGCGCAATGCCCGTGGCGCCGGGACGACCGTCCATGCCGATTCGCGGATCGTCCGGGTGTCGGTGCGGAAATCGGGCAGGGCGCCGGCGTCGAAGGCGGCCTGGCGGGTCTGCCGGGCGCGGAGCAGGGCTTGGCGCCTGGGCTCGAATTCGCGGTGAAGGTCCGCCAGCCAGGCGAGGGCGGCGTCATCGAGCAGGTCGGCCGGGGTCCCGGCTGGCAGGCCCGCCGGCAGGGCGCAGGCGGGGGAGGGGGGCAGCGCATGCAGTCGGTGGACAGCGTTCATCGCAACGGTCGCCTTGGGGTGGTGCGGTGCAGCAGACCGTCTCTCCATGCCCGATATTTGACAAACGAGTTCTGTCAATGCGAACTATTAGCCTGACTAATAAGCATGCCGGAATGGCCGCCAAGTCCCCGCCCCCGTTACGGTTTCCGTACAAGAGCGACCGGCTCAAGCCGCTGCGCGCGTTCTGTCAGACGACCCGTTTGGGCTCGGTGTCGCGCGCCGCCGAGGCCCTCTATGTCAGCCAGCCCGCGATCTCGCTGCAGTTGCAGGCGCTCGAACGCGAGCTCGGGGTCAAGTTGCTCGAACGCAGCGGCCGGCGCCTGGTGCCCACCCGCGCCGGCGAGGTGCTCTACGACCTGGCAATGCCGCTGGTGGAGGGCATCGACGGCTTGCCGGCGGCATTTCGCCGCGAGGTCGGCGGTCTGGACGCCGGTGCGCTGACGATCGCGGCCAACAGCTCGACCATCCTGTACCTGCTGCCGAAGATCGTCGAACTGTTCCGCCGCCAGCATCCCGATGTGCGGCTGACGCTGCATGACGCCATCACCGCCGACGGCAACGACCTGCTGCGCAGTGACGCGGTCGATCTGGTGGTCGGCTCGATGGTCGACGTGCCGCCGGACCTCGACTACGCACCGGTGTACCGCTTCGAGCCGGTCCTGCTCACGCCGCCCGACCACGCCCTGGCGCGTGCGCGACGGATCACGCTGGAGGAGATCGCGCGCTACGGCCTGATTTTGCCGCCCAAACGGCATGTGACCTATCGGCTGGTCGACCAGGTGTTCCAGCAGGCGCGCGTGCCCTACACGATCGCGCTGGAAGTCGGCGGCTGGGAGGTGATCAAGCAGTACGTCGCGATGGGCATGGGCATCTCGATCACCAGCGCGATCTGCCTGGAGGCGGGCGATGCGACGCGACTGGCGACGCGACCGGTCTCCGAGTGGTTTCCTGCGCGCAGCTACGGCGTCGTGGTGCGCAAGGGCAAGCTGCTCTCGCCGCAGGCCCGCGCGTTCGTCGAGCTGATCCGCCCGGACCTGTTCGCCCGGCGCGACGGCAGCGGCAGCGGGCACTCGGAACGCTGAGCGCCGGCGACAGCGGGCATCGCCCGCGTCGCTGTCGTGACCGTCACCGGCCGGCGGTGACCGGCTCGACGCGCTCGGGGTCCGGTGCTGCGGACCGGCGCGAGACCTTCTCCAACTGCGCCAGTGCAACCTCGCCGGCGGCTTTCGCCTCCATCGCCTGCTTCTGCACCATGCACAGGGTCTGCATGTGGTCGGCGTCGAAGTTCAGGCGCTCGATGAGGAAATCGACGAACGCACGGACCTTCGGCGAGACCAGCCGGCCGCCGGCGAACACCGCGTTGAAGTCGACCTCCGGACCGGTCCAGCCGGCGAGCACGCGCTGGACCATGCCCGCTTCGACGAAGGCCTTGGCCATCACGTCGCCGGTCAGCATCAGGCCCTCGCCCTTGATCAGCGCCCAGTTCAATGCGGCCGGGTCGTTGCCGACCAGCTGCGGATTGACCGGGAACTCGCGCAGCGCCTGACCGTCTGTCAGCGACCACACAAACCGGCCGTTGTGCGGGTTGCGGCTCTTGCGCATCACCAGTGTGCGGTGGTGCTGCAGGTCGTCGGGATGCAGCGGCTCGCCGTGCTTTTCGATGTAGGCGGGGCTGGCAAAGACCTGCGTGCGCAGGCTGCCGAGCTTGCGCGCGACGAAGTTGGAATCGGGCAGCGTGCCCACGCGCAACGCCAGATCAGCCTCGCCGGCGATCAGGTCGAGCTTCTCGTTGCCCATGTGCATGTCGAGCAGGATCTCCGGGTACTGGGCCTGGAAATCGCCGAGCAGCGGCGCGATCCAGGTGATGCCGATCGAGTAGGGCACGGTGAAACGCAGCCAGCCGCGCGGACCGCCCTGCAATTGGCCCACTGCGGCCTCGGCCTCTTCGAGCCCGCGCGCGATGCGCTGGCAATGCTCGTGGTAGACCGCGCCGGCCTCGGTCAGCCCCAGGCGACGTGTGGTCCGGTGCAGCAGCCGCGCGCCCAGCCGCTGCTCGAGTTCCTGGACCTTGCGACTGACCGTGGTCTTGGGCAGGCCGAGCGCGTTGGCGGCAGCGATGAAGCTGCCCTGCTCGACCACCTTGACGAAGATCAGCGTGTCGTTGAGATCGTGGGCCATGCGCGCGCTCCGGTGGGGACGGACGCGATTGGCCCGTTCGAGGGACAATTATTCCCTCGAATCGGGACTAATCAAGTCCGGGATGGCCGCCTATCGTTTGCAGCCTCGCCCGACCGGAGTCCGCCGGTGTCCCTCGACTGCCCTGTTCCCAGCCCGCACGCCATCGTCCGACAGGGCCGCACGGCTGCGTCCCGGCGTCGGTTGGAAATCCCGCCGAATCAATCGTCTAGCGCCCGCCTTGCAGTCCCCCGCGGGGTGCGTGGCGGCGGTTTCGACTGGCGCCGGATGTGGGCCTGGCTGGGGGTGTCGACCCCCGATCAGGATGCCCCGGCCTCGGTCGAAGCCTGTTTTTCGGGAGACAAAATCCCATGACCGGGACAATGTCGCCGCTGCTGGTGCTTGGCGCGACCGGGACGATCGGCGCGCGCCTGGTCGCCCGCGCTGCAGCCGCCGGACGTCGAACGATCGCGGTGGCGCGCGACGGCGCCGCGCTCGCCGCGCTGCGCGAGCGTCACGGCGCGACCGTGATGCCGCTGGCCGCGACGCTGTCCAGCGATGCCGACGCCGCCGCGCTCGCGGACCGCGTCGCCGCGCTGGCCGGCCCCCGACCCGGTGCGGTGGTTGCAGCGATCCGCGGCGCCGCCCCGGCACGCCGACTGCTCGACGCGCCGGCCGACTTCCTGCGTCGGCGGCTCGACGAGGACCTGCTGCCGCATCTGGCCGCCGCGCGCCATCTGTTGCCGCTGCTGGCCCCGGTCCCCGGCGGCGCCTATGTCCTGGTCGGCGGCCCCGGCGCCGAGCAGCCCTGGTCGGGCTACGGACACCGCTCGATCGGCGCGGCCGCGTTGCAGATGCTGGCCCGCGTGCTGCACGAAGAAGCGCGGACGCTGCCGGTCCGGGTGCAGATGCTGGCGATCGACTCGCCGGTGCGCACTGCGCACAACGCCGCGCATGCCTGCACCCAGTGGCCGGACGCCGATGCGATCGCCGACTACGCGCTGCGCATGGTCGACGGCCGCCTGCGCCCGGACGCCGCGCTGCTGCGGTTCCCGAGCGACGGCCCGGTGCGCCCGCCCGGCCTGTCCGACGACATCGATCTCGCACCTCCGCCGTGCGTCCCCGCGTCGACCCACGACACCGCCGCGCAGGCGCTGCTGCAGCGCATCGCGGCCCGTTCCCGATCCCCCCAGGAGTTCCGCTCATGACCCCCATCCTCACCCGCGCCCTGGCCGGCTCGCTGCTGGCCGCCGCGATCGCCGTCACCGTGGCCGGCTGCGACAGCCGCGCCGAATCGGCCGGCCCGCCGCCCCCGCCCGAAGTCGGAGTCGCCGCAGTGCTCGCCGAGCCGGTCAAGGACTGGAACGACGCCACCGGCCGGATTGCCGCGGTCGAGAGCGTCGAGCTGCGGCCGCGCGTCAGCGGCTACGTCGAGCGCGTGGCCTACGCGGAAGGCGACGAAGTGAAGCAGGGCGACCTGCTGTTCGTCATCGACCCACGTCCGTACCGCGCGGCGTTGCAGCGCGCGGAGGCCGAACTGGCCCGGGCCCGCGCCGAGGCGCAATTGGCGGCAACGCGGCACGACCGCGCGCAGTCGTTGATCGAGGCCAGCGCGATCTCGCGCGACGACTTCGAGGCCCGCAGCGCCGGACGCGCCGAAGCTGAGGCCGCGGTGCGCGCCGCGCAGGCCGCGGTCGAAACCGCGAAGCTGGATCTGGCCTTCACCCAGGTCCGCGCACCGGTCGATGGCCGCGCCGGGCGCGCGTTGCTGACCGCCGGCAATCTCGCCCAGGCCGATGCCTCGCTGCTGACCACGGTGGTCTCGCAGGATCCGGTGCACGTCTACTTCGAGACCGACGAACGCACCTTCCTGCGGCACCAGGCGCTGGCCCGCGAGGGCGCGCGCACCGCCGGTCGCAACGCGGTGCGCGTGGGTCTGTCGGATGAGACCGGCTACCCGCATGCCGGCACGGTCGATTTCCTCGACAACCAGGTCGATCCGGCCACCGGCACCGTGCGCGCCCGCGCCGTGCTGCCCAACCCCGACCGCCGGTTCACGCCGGGGCTGTTCGCCCGCGTGCAGCTCGAAGGCGCGACCGCACGCGAGGCGGTGCTGATCGACGACAAGGCCGTGTTGACCGACCAGGACCGCAAGTACGTCTACGTGCTGGGCGAGGGCAACACCGCGCAACGCCGCGACATCGTGCCCGGGCGCATGGTCGATGGCCTGCGCGTGGTCGAGTCGGGCCTGGCCGCCGGCGACCGCGTCATCGTCAACGGCGTGCAGAAGGTCTTCATGCCTGGCATGCCGGTCGCACCGCAGACGGTTGCGATGCGCGATGGCCAGCCGGTCAAGGCGGTCGCACAACACTAAGGGTCGCATGACCGCGGCCTCCCTCTGGGGAGACGCGTGCAGCGCATCGGGTGCGGATCGGGACTTGCCGAGCAAGCCCGGTGCGCATCCGCAACCTCGGGGCATCTTCTCCGTTACGGAGAAAGCCTCGCTGTACCCGCGTTTTCTTTCGCTGCGGCCTTCGCGCCGCCCACAAGGATTCTCCCGTGGACTTCTCCCGCTTCTTCATCGACCGGCCGATCTTTGCCGCGGTGCTGTCGATCCTGATCTTCGCCGGCGGCCTGATCGCGCTTCCCCTGCTGCCGATTGGCGAGTACCCGGAGGTCGTGCCGCCCTCGGTGGTCGTACGCACCGTGTACCCCGGTGCCAACCCGAAGGTGATCGCCGAAACGGTGGCGACCCCGCTCGAGGAAGCCATCAACGGCGTCGAGGACATGATGTACATCAAGTCCGTGGCCGGCTCCGACGGCGTGCTGCAGCTCACCGTGACCTTCAAGCCCGGCACCGACGCCGACGACGCGGCCGTTCGCGTCCAGAACCGCGTGGCGCAGGCGCAGGCGCGATTGCCCGAGGACGTCCGACGGCAGGGCGTGACCACGCAGAAGCAGTCGCCGGTGTTCCTGATGGTCGTACACCTGACCTCCCAGGACGGCCGCTACGATTCGCTGTACCTGCGCAACTACATGCGCCTGCACGTCAAGGACGAGATCGCCAAGATCGCAGGCGTGGGCGATGCCCAGGTCTTCGGCGGTGGCGACTACGCGATGCGCCTGTGGCTGGACCCGGACAAGATCGCCGCGCGCGGCCTGACCGCGGGCGATGTGGTGCGCTCGGTGCGCGAACAGAACGTGCAGGTGTCGGCAGGCCAGCTCGGCGCCGAACCGATGCCCAACGGCAGCGACTTCCTGCTGCCGATCAATGCCAAGGGCCGCTTGGAGACCGTCGAGGAGTTCGGCGACATCGTGCTCAAGGCCGGCAGCGACGGCGAGCTGGTGCGTCTGGCCGACGTGGCCCGGATCGAGCTGGCTGCCGGCGACTACACGCTGCGGGCACGCCTGGACGGCAAGAACGCTGCGGCCATTGGTGTCTTCCAGGCCCCGGGCGCGAACGCGCTTGAGATCCGCGACGGCGTGGTCGCGACGATGGAACGGCTGCGGCCTTCGCTTCCGCCTGGCGTGGAGATCCAGTCGATCTACGACACCACGATCTTCGTGCGCGATTCCATCAAGTCGGTGGTCACGACGTTGATCGAGGCCACCCTGCTGGTGGTGCTGGTGGTGATCCTGTTCCTGCAGACCTGGCGCGCATCGATCATTCCGCTGCTCGCAGTCCCGGTGTCGATCGTCGGCACGTTCGCGGTGCTGTACCTGCTCGGCTACTCGATCAACACGCTCACACTGTTCGGACTGGTATTGGCGATCGGCATCGTCGTCGACGACGCCATCGTGGTGGTGGAGAACGTCGAGCGCCACATCGAGCTGGGCGCCTCCCCACTGGAAGCGGCCCATCTGGCGATGCGCGAGGTGTCCGGGCCGATCATCGCGATCGCGCTGGTGCTGTGCGCGGTGTTCGTGCCGATGGCGTTCCTGACCGGCGTCACCGGCCAGTTCTACAAGCAGTTCGCGGTGACCATTGCCATCTCCACCGTGATCTCGGCGATCAACTCGTTGACCCTGTCGCCGGCCCTGGCAGCCAAGCTTCTGCAACCGCACGGCGCACCGAAGGACCGGCTGACCCAACTCATCGATCGGACGTTCGGCTGGGTGTTCCGTCCGTTCAACCGCTTCTTCCATCGCAGCTCCGAGCGCTACGAAAGCGCGGTTTCGGGTTCGTTGGGCCGTCGCGGCGCCGTCTTCGTGGTCTATGCCGTACTGCTGGCGGGCGCCGCCCTGATGTTCAAGATCGTGCCGGCGGGCTTCATCCCGGTGCAGGACAAGATGTACGTGATCGCAGGCGTCAAAATGCCCGAAGGCGCGTCGATCGAACGTACCGACGCGGTGCTCAAGCGGATGGCGGCACTCGCCAGCGAGGTCGACGGCGTCGCCAGCGAGATCGCATTCCCGGGCCTGAACCCGCTGCAGTTCACCAATACGCCCAACAACGGCGTGGTGTTCTTCACCCTCGATCCGTTCTCCGAACGCAGCCGCAGCGCCGAGGAGATCACCGCCGAGCTCAACCAGAAGTTCTCGACCATCCAGGAAGGCTTCACCTTCGCCTTCATGCCGCCACCGATCCAGGGGCTGGGCAACGGGTCGGGGTGGTCGTTGTTCGTCGAGGACCGCACGCGTCTGGGCTACGGCGAGTTGCAGGCCGCGGTGCAGGCCTTCCAGGCGGCCGCGATGCAGACGCCGGGGCTGGGCTATCCGATCAGCAGCTACCAGGCCAATGTGCCGCAGCTCGATGCCGAGGTCGATCGCGTCAAGGCCAAGGCCCAGGGCGTGCCGCTGACCGAACTGTTCGACACGCTGCAGACCTATCTGGGCTCGGCCTACGTCAACGATTTCAACATGTTCGGGCGCACCTGGCAGGTCATCGCCCAGGCCGACGGCCCGTTCCGCGAAGACGTGTCGGACATCGCCGCCCTGCGCACGCGCAATGCGGCCGGCGAAATGGTGCCGGTGGGCTCGATGGTGAATGTTCGCCAGACCTATGGCCCGGACCCGGTGATCCGCTTCAACGGGTATCCCGCCGCCGATCTGCTGGGAGATGCCGACCCGCGCGTGCTGTCGTCGGGCGAGGCAATGGCCAAGGTCACCGAGCTGGCCGGCCAGGTGCTCCCGAATGGCATGGGCATCGGCTGGAGCGACCTGAGCTACCAGCAGTCCAACCAGAGCGGTGCGGCGCTGGTGGTGTTCCCGCTGGCGGTGATGCTCGCCTTCCTGGTGCTGGCCGCGCTGTACGAAAGCTGGTCGCTGCCGCTGGCGGTGATTCTGATCGTGCCGATGACGTTGCTGTCCGCCCTGTTCGGCGTATGGCTGGCCGGCGGCGACAACAACGTGTTCGTGCAGGTGGGCCTGGTGGTGCTGATGGGTCTGGCCTGCAAGAACGCGATCCTGATCGTCGAGTTCGCCCGCGAGCTGGAGATGCAGGGCAAGGACATCATCACGTCCGCGCTGGAAGCCAGCCGCCTGCGCCTGCGGCCGATCGTCATGACCTCGGTCGCGTTCATCGCCGGCACCGTGCCGCTGGTGCTGTCCACCGGCGCGGGCGCAGAAGTCCGTTCGATCACCGGCATCACCGTGTTCGCCGGCATGTTGGGCGTCACGCTCTTCGGCCTGTTCCTCACGCCGGTGTTCTACGTCGCGATGCGCAAACTCGCGAACCGCCCGCTCGTCTCGCACGCACCGGTCGCGCCCGTCGCACCGGCCCATTCCTGATCCCCCGCTAGGAGTTGCTCCATGTCCGTTTCCGATTCCCGCATCGCACTGGTCACCGGCGCCACCCGTGGCATCGGCCTGGAGACCGTGCGCCAACTCAGTGCCGCCGGCGTGCATACACTGCTGGCCGGTCGCGATCGCGACCGCGCGGTCGAAGCTGCGCTCAAGCTGCAGGCCGAAGGTCTGCCGGTCGAGGCGATCGCGCTCGACGTCACCGACGCGGCCAGCATCGCCGAGGCTGCGAAAACCATCGCGGCGCGCCATGGCCGTCTCGACATCCTGGTCAACAACGCCGGCATCGTCGCCGACGACCCGACCCAGGGCACCATCGGCCAGTCGCTCGACACCTGGCGCACGACGTTCGAGACCAACGTGTTCGGCCTGATCGCGACCACGCAGGCGCTGCTGCCGCTGCTGCACACGTCCAAGGCGGGCCGGATCGTCAATGTCTCGAGCCTGCTCGGCTCGATCAGCCAGCATCAGGACCCGACCTCGTTCATCTACGACATGAAAGGCATACCGGCCTACAACGTGTCCAAGACCGCGGTGAATGCGTGGACCGTGCACCTGGCGCACGTGCTCAAGGATGCCGGCATCAAGGTCAACACCATCCATCCGGGCTACGTGCGCACCGACATGAACAAGGCGGGCGACGCGCAGAACGGCGAGCTCGAGGTCGTCGACGGCGCGCGCACCAGTGTGCGGCTCGCGCTGATCGACGACGACGGCCCGACCGGTGGCTACTTCTACTTCGACCAGGCACTGCCATGGTGACGCGCCCGCTCATCGCCACCCTGGCCGCGGCGCTGCTCGCCGCCTGCGCCGTCGGCCCGGACCACGTGCGTCCGACGATGGCGGTGCCAGAGACCTTCGGCGTGCAGGCGCCTGTGACCGATCCGGCGGCGGCGGCGCCCGTCGCCGCGCCGGCCGACGGCGCCTTCTGGCAGGCCTTCGGCGACCCGCAACTCACTGCGCTGGTCGACGATGCGCTGACGGCCAACCACGACCTGCGCATCGCACTCGCCCGCTTCGATCGCGCCAACGCCTTGCTGCGCAACACGCGCTTCGACCAGTGGCCGACGATCGACGCCAGCGGCCGGGCGACCAGCAGCCGGGCCAGTGCCGACCAGGCACCGGGCGTCCCGCGTGCCGCACGCGACAGCGACGCCTTCGAGGCCGGCATCGGCGCAAGCTGGGAACTCGACCTGTTCGGCCGCGTGCGCCGCGGCGTCGAGGCCGGCCGCGCCGAAGCCGCCGCGAGCGCCGACGACCTGCGCGCCTTGCAGGTCGCGATCGTCGGCGAGGTCGCGACCGCCTACCTCGACCTGCGCGGTCTGCAGGAGCGGCTGCGCGTGGCGACCGAGAACGCCGGCAACCAGCAGCACACGCTGGCGCTGGTCGAGGCCCGCCGCAACGCCGGCCAGGACAGCGACTTCGACAGCGCGCGCGCCTCGGCGCAGGCGGCCTCGACCGCATCGCGGATCCCGGCGCTGGAGGCCGAGATCGCGGTCGCCATCCATCGCATCGCGGTCCTCACCGGCCGCACGCCCGACGCCCTGCGCGATGCCCTCAGCGCCGCACGCGATCTGCCTGCCGTGCCGCGCGCGATCGATCCCGGCACACCGGCCGACGTCCTGCGGCTGCGCCCGGATGTCTCAGCCGCCGAACACCGGCTGCACGCCGCGACCGCACGCGTGGGCGTCGCAACCGCCGACCTGTTTCCGCGGCTCACCCTGGGTGGCCTGATCGGCAGCCAGGCCGGCGACGTCGACGCGCTGTTCAAGCGCGACAGCGAGACCCGGCTGGTCGCACTCGGTATCGACTGGTCGTTCCTCGACATCGGCCGCGTGCGCGCCCGCATCGCTGCGGCCGATGCCGACGCCGAGCTGGAACTGGCGCGCTACCAGCAGACTGTGCTGCGCGCACTCGAAGACACGGGCAACGCGCTCGCACGCTTCGATCGCGCGCACGACGAGGATGTCGAACTCGAACGCGCCGCCCGCGACAGCGCCCGCGCCGCCCGGCTGGCCCGCATGCGCTTCGAAGCCGGCGCGACCGGGTTGCTCGACGTGCTCGACGCCGAGCGCACGCAGTTGCAGGCGGAAGACGCCTTCGCCGCGGGCCGCACCCGCACCGCGACCGGCGCCGTCGCGCTCTACCGCGCCCTCGCCGGCGGCTGGCCGCAGTCGCTCCCGCAACGCGAACCGCTCGACACGCAGGTCTCGCAACGCTGACCGACACCGGTGCCCCCCACCCACCCCTCCCCCGCATTGCGGGGGAGGGCTTAAGGTCACTGCGCCGGTGACATGCGTCAGCAGCGCACGCGTGCATAGCCGTGGACGACCCGCTTGAGCGCGGCACACCTCCCCCGCTCGCGGGGGAGGTCGGCGCCATGGGCGCCGGGTGGGGACACGGGATTTCACGCAGTCGCGCTCTGCATGCACACCGCGATCTGCTCGGCCCCCACCCAACCCTCCCCCGCAATGCGGGGGAGGGGCTTAGGGTCGCCGCGCCAGCGACATGAAGTCAGCACCGCACGCGTGCATAGCCGTGGACGACCCGCTTGAGCGCGGCACACCTCCCCCGCCCGCGGGGGAGGTCGGCGCCACCGGCGCCGGGTGGGGGCACGGGCTTTTGCGCAGGCGCTTTCCGCATGCACACCTCGACCTGCTCCCGCCCCACCCAACCCTCCCCGCATGCGGGGAGGGCTTAGGGTCGCCGCGCCGGTGACATGAAGTCGGCAGCACGGGCGTAACCGTGTAAGACACGCTCGAGCAAAGGGCACCTCCCCGGTGACGCGGGGGAGGCACACGGCACTCAGCCCAGCAGGACGCGGTTGAGGCGCTGCACGAAGGCAGCCGGGTCGGGCAGCGGCGCGCCGGCGGCGATCTCGGCCTGTTCGAGGAGCAGCGTGGCCAGGTCGGTGGCCTTCGCCTCGTCGGCTTCGGCTTCGATCCGCTGCAGCAGGGCGTGCTGCGGATTGATCTCCAGCGTCGGCTTGCTGTCGGGGATCGCCTGGCCGGCTTCACGCAACAGACGCGCCAGGTGCGGCGCCATCTCGTAGTCGGCCAGCGCCAGGCACGAGGGCGAATCGGTCAGGCGCGCAGAGACCCGCACGTCGCCCACGCGCTCGCCGAGCAGGCCCTTAAGCCGCTCGATCAAGGGCGCCGCCGCCTTCGCCGCTTCCTCCTGCTTGGCCTTGTCGGCAGCGTCGAGCGGCAGTTCGCCCTTGGCGACGTTCTTCAGCGACTTGCCGGCGTACTCGTGCAGGTGGCCGAGCATCCACTCGTCAATGCGGTCGAACATCAGCAGCACCTCGATGTCCTTCGCGCGGAAGGCCTCGAGTTGCGGGCTGCCGGCCGCGGCGGCGTAGCCGTCGGCGGTGATGTACCAGATCGTGTCCTGGCCCACGGCCATGCGGCCGACATAGTCGTCCAGCGACACGGTCTGCGAAGCGCCCTCGCCCTTGGTCGAGGCGAAGCGCAGGAGCTTGGCGATGCGTTCGCGGTTGGCGGGGTCCTCGACGATGCCTTCCTTGAGCGTATTGCCAAAAGCCTTGTAGAACGCGGCGAACTTGTCGGCATCGTCGCGTGCGAGCTTCTCGATCAGGTCGAGCACGCGCTTCACGCACGCGCCCTTGATGCGTTCGAGCTGACGGTTGTGCTGCAGCAGCTCGCGGCTGACGTTGAGCGGCAGATCGTCGGCGTCGACGACGCCGCGCACGAAGCGCAGATAGTTCGGCAGCAGCTCCTCGGCCGCGTCCATGACGAACACGCGCTTGATGTAGAGCTTCAGGCCCTTGCGCTCGTCGCGGCCGCCCATCATCAGGTCGAACGGCGGCTGCGACGGCAGGTACAGCAGCGTCGTGAAGCTCTGGCTGCCCTCGACGCGGTTGTGGGTCCACGCGGCCGCGTCGTTGAAGTCGTGACCGAGCGCCTTGTAGAAGTTCTGGTAGTCGGCGTCGGAGATCTCGGACTTGGGCTTGGTCCACAACGCCGAGGCGTCGTTGGCGGTTTCCCATTCCGGCGCAGCGTCGGCCTTGGCCGCGTCCTCGTCCGATGTGTCGTTGGCAGGGGTCGGCGCGTCCTTGGGCATGCGGATCGGGAACGCAACGTGATCGGAGTACTTGCGCACCAGCGAGCGCAGCTTCCAGCCGTCAAGGAACTCGTCCTCGTCCGCCTTCAGGTGCAGGATCACGGTGGTGCCGCGCTCGGGCAGCGTGACGTCTTCGAGCGCGTACTCGCCGCGGCCGTCGCTCTCCCACTTCACGCCGGCCTCGGGCGCGACGCCGGCATGGCGGGTGAGCACGGTCACCCGATCGGCGACGACGAAGGCCGAGTAGAAGCCCACGCCGAACTGACCGATCAACCGGGCATCGGCCTTCTGCTCGCCGCTCATCGCTTCCAGGAACCGGCGCGTACCGGAGCTGGCGATGGTGCCGATATTGGCGACCACGTCGTCGCGGGTCATGCCGATGCCGTTGTCGCGGATGGTCACCGTGCGCGCGGCCTTGTCCCAGCTCACATCGATATGCAGTTCGCCGGTCCCGGCCAGCAGCTCGGGCTTGGCGATCGACTCGAAGCGCAGCTTGTCGCAGGCGTCGGAGGCATTGGAGATCAGCTCGCGCAGGAAAATCTCCTTGTGCGAGTACAGCGAGTGCGTCACCAGGTGCAGCACCTGGGCGACTTCGGCTTCGAACTTGCGGGTCTCGGTGGTGGCGGTCATGACAGTCCGTGTGGCGTGTTGCGAGAGCGCCGATATTGGTCTGCTCGCGGCGGAATCAAGCCGCCCGGGCATCGCGCGCGCCCTCGCTGGACCGCACTTGCGCCCAGTCGGCTGTGTCGACTCGCTAAACCGACGTTGAACGACCCAGAACGGTCAGAACCTGAATTCGTCATCCTCACGAATTCTTCACATTAACGAGATCTTAACTGCGCCAACCGTCCCCGGCAGCGCTGCGGGTCGGCGCATTCCCCCTTTTTTGCCCCTTTGCATACAGGACGCCCGTTGCCATGACTCCGTTCACTCGCCGCGCGCCACGCCGCCATGCGCTCGCCATCTCGATTCCTCTCGCGCTGGCGGCCATCGCGCTGCCGCTGCAGGCCGCTGCCCAGCAGAGCACCACCACGCTCGACCGCATCACTGTGACCGGCTCCAACATCCCGCGCACCGATACCGAGACCGCCTCGCCGGTGCAGGTGATCTCGCGCGAGCAGATCGATCGCACCGGCAAGACCACGGTCGGTGAGTACCTGCAAAGCCTGGCGATCGATGGCGCGGGCTCGGTGCCCAAGAGCTTCGGCAACGGCTTTGCCGGTGGCGGCGCGGCGATCTCGCTGCGCGGTCTGGGTGCCGGCTCGACGCTGGTGCTGCTCAACGGCCGTCGCATGGCGCCGTTCGGCTTGGCCGACGACGGCCAGAAGGTGTTCACCGACCTGAGCACGATCCCGCTCGACGCGGTCGAGCGCATCGAAGTGCTCAAGGACGGTGCGTCGTCGGTCTACGGCTCGGATGCGATCGCCGGCGTCGTCAACGTGATCCTGCGCACCGATTTCACCGGCGCGGTGGCGACCGTGTCCTACGGCTGGTCGGGCGATGGCGGCGGCGACCAGCCCAAGGCCTCGCTGACCGCGGGCACCGGCAGCCTGACCGAGGACGGCTACAACGCCTTCTTCAGCATCGAGGCCGCCAAGACCGATGCCATCCGGCTCTACGACCGCCGCGACCGCGACTGGATCGGGACCGGCGACATACGCCGTTGGGGCTACGGTATCGGTGGCAATCTGCCTGGCCGCATTACGGGGGGCGGCAGCAACGCCGGCGCCAGCCCGAGCGGCGCGATCCAGAACCCGATCACCGGCCGCTTCGAGTCGCTGCCCGGCTGCGCCGGCCTGTCGGACGTGACCCCGCAGGATCCGGCGGGCGGCTGCCTGTGGGACGTCGCCCGCTTCCGCGACCTGTCGCCCGAGGAGAAGTACGTGAACTTCTTCTCGCGCGCCGCCTTCGCAGTCGGCGACAGCAGCGAGCTGTACATGGAACTGGGCATCGCCAACAAGCAGACGGTGTTCCAGAACACGCCGTCGAGCGCGTCTGGCGCCTGGGGCTATCCGGGCGGCCCGGTCAATGCAACCGACCCGGGCCCCGGTGCGGTCGTGCTCGGCCCGGACCATCCGGACAACCCGTACCCCGGCACCGCAAACCGCTTGCGCTACGCCGCGTTCGACGTCGGCCCGCGCACGACCTACAACGATAGCCGCTTCATGCGCCTGCTGCTCGGCTTCAAGGGCACCGCCGGGGCCTGGGACTACGACGTCGGTTACCTTCACTCGGGCACCGACCTGACCAACGAGCGCACCGGCTTCCTGCGTTACAGCCACGTCAAGACCGTGCTCGAGGACCCCAATAGCCCGGTCGGCTGGTGGCGCATCGGCGACGATGCCGGCCGCAACACCAAGGCGCTGTACGACTACATCTCGCCACGCATCCGCGCCACCGGCCGCACCCGCCTGGACATCATCGATGCCAAGGCCACGCGTTCGCTGGCCGATCTGGCCGGTGGCCCGCTGGGCCTGGCAGTCGGCGCCGAGTACCGCCGCCAATCAGTGCTGCTCACCCCGCAGACCTACACCGACATCGGCGACATCATCGGCCTGGGTTACTCGGCCTATGGCGGCGTGGAAAAGGTCTCCAGCGCCTATGTCGAGTTGCAGGCGCCGGTGCACGAGACCCTGGAACTGACCGGTGCGCTGCGCGTGGACAAGTACGACGGCGGCGAGACCTCGACCACGCCCAAGGTCGGCGTGAAGTGGTCGCCCGCCGACTGGATCGCGCTGCGCGGCACCTATGCCGAGGGCTTCCGCGCCCCGAACCCGGCCGAGGCCGGCACCGGCGGCCTGGCGGCCTTCAGTACTGCGGTCGACCCGGTGCGCTGCGCCGCACCGGGCCACGAGGAACAGGACTGCCAATCCCAGTCGATCGCGCTGATCACCTCGCCCAACCCGGACCTGCGGCCCGAGGAATCCAAGAGCACGACGCTCGGCCTTGTGCTCTCGCCCTGGACCGGCGGCTCGCTCGCACTCGACGCCTTCCGCATCAAGCGCACCGACGAGATCTTCGGCGGCAGTGCCGACGCGGCGATCGCCGCCGGCGGTGCCAATGTGATCCGCGGCACCAACGTGATCCCGGGCACCCCGGGCAGCGGCTCGATCCTCGCAGTGCTGGTGGGCTACGAGAACGCCTCGTCGACGACCGTCGAAGGCTTCGACGTCGATCTCGAGCAGCGGATCGAGCTCGGCGATGCGGGCCGCCTGCGTCTGGACCTGCAGCTCACCCACATCAGCAAGTTCGAACGCGTCGACGTCGATGGCTCGGTGTACGAGTTTGCCGGCACCCACGGCAACTGCGATGTGACCAACTGCATCGGCACCCCGAAGAACAAGGCCAACTTCGGCGCCACCTGGGAGATGGACCAGTTCGCGATCAGCAGCGTCGTCAACTGGCGCGACAGCATCAGCAACTTCGCGTACGAAGACAGTGGTTGCGCGAATACTTTTGCGAACGGCGACGATGCCCCCGGCGGCTGCAAGCTCGCCTCGTTCTACACGATCGACCTGTCGGCGCGCTGGATGCCGACCGAGCACTGGGAAGTGTTCGGCTCGGTCGCCAACCTGACCGACCGCGTCGCACCGCTCGACCCGCTGACCTACGGCGCCATCAACTACAACCCGATGGACTTCAGCGGCGCGATCGGCCGCTACTTCACGGTCGGCGCGAAGTTCAAGTTCAACTGACCTTCCCGCAATCGGTAGGACCCGGACGCCCCGCCTGTCGGGGCGTCCGCATGTCTGCAATCACCAATCGAAGACGTGCGTCTGCGCGTCGCAACGAGCAGTCCCCCGGGTCAGGCGGCTTCGAGCTCGAGTTTGCCGACGCGCCGCAGGTCGACTTCGCGACGCGCCACCCACAGATCGAAGGCATCCTGCATCGCGAGCCAACTCTCGGGTGTTCTCCCGATCGCCTTGGCGAGCCGCAGCGCCATTTCCGGCGTGACACGACTCGTGCCGTTGAGGATTCTGCTCAGCGTGGAGGCGGACACATCCAGCTTTTCAGCCAACATCCGCCCACTGATGCCGTTGGGCTCCAGGTAGACCGCGACGATGAATGCGCCGGGATGCGGCGGGTTGTACATGGCCATCAGTGATAATCCTCGTAGTCCAGCACGTATGCATTACCGTCCCGGAACTCGAATGTCAGCCGCCAGTTGCCGTTGACGGAAATCGCCCAGCGCCCCTGCATCCGACCTTTGAGCGAATGGAGGCGAAAGTCAGGAATCTCCATGTCCTCCACGATCGAGGCCGTGTCCAGCGCAGCGAGCTGCATCTACAGCCGCTTCGCGTGTCCGGCCTGGATCCCGGCCGTGCTGCCTGTCTCGTAGAACCGGCGGAATTCCTTGTGCCGGAATGACTTGATCATGCCGCCAGCGCAGCATGTGGCGCATTACGCAACAACGTGCTGCCGGGCGGACGATCTCGGCGCGGCCTACGGTTGATCTGCATCAATGCCGGGCGTCCCGGGGGGCTCTAACTTGGCACCACACCCACCGGCGACGCACCGCCAGTCGCCGTCACCTGGAGCCGTTATGAACGTCCTGCCCTATTCCGCGTTCGAGGTGCTGGCCATGGTCATGGAGGGCACGCATGTGCCGCCGCCGGCCCTGGCCGTGCCGCCGCCCGCCGCCGATACGCCCACACCTGCACCGGCCGAACCGGTCTATCCCGACTTCCGCCACGCCGCCTGACCCGGTCCGCCGGACGGCCCGGCGTCTGCCTGCAAGGCAAGGACACCGAGCCGCCCGAGGCGTTGTCGCACTCAGGGCTGGTAGCAATCGCCCGAGGGATCGACCTCGATCTCGATCAGCTCGCTGCCGCCGCCACCCCAGACATTGCCGCCGGTGAAGATCAGGCAGCCCTCGCCGCGGAACAATGCCTGCAGGCGCGTCGCGTCGTTGCCGAAGTAGAACGGAATCCAGCGCTTGCCCGATTCGTAGGTATGGAACCGGTCCGGCGCGCGGTCCATGAGCTCCTGGACATCCTGCATGCTCATGCCGATCTGCAGCTGTGCGAACTTGCTGCCTTCGGCCGGCGTGCCGACGATCTCGCCGGTGAAGGCGCCATCCTGCGAGGGCACCTCACGCCGTTGCCCCTCATTGGCACCCGCCGTTGCCGAAGCCGCCATCATCCCCAGCGCCAGTGCAGCGCCGATTCCCCCATTGCGCATCGCGATCCCCTCGTGTCGTGCGTCGCCCCGATGGCGACGGCCGGGCGATGCTAGCAGGCCGGTCGGCGCTCGACAGCGCCGATCAGGCGATCCGTTCCACCCGGCATTCGCGGCACAGCGGATAGGCGTCGAGGAACGGGCGAATCGCCGCATGCATCTGCTCGAAGTCGGCGCCGTACATGTACAACGCCGTCTCGCTCGGCCCCTGCCAATGGCTGTTGACCATGCCGCGCTCGCCCAGCAGGCGCTCGCATTCCTCGACGACGTGGTGGATGTCGCAGGTGTCGTACACCGTTTGCGGCAGATCGGTGCCATTGAGGTAGAGCGCCAGGCCTTGATGGGCACCAAACACGATCGGCGTGTCACGATCGGGCACATGCAGGCGCGAGCCGACCGGTGCGAGCATCGCGGTGAAGGCCTCGCGGACGAACTCGATCTGGGCCGGCGAGGCATCGGACAGCTGGATCTCGATGTCGCAGGCCTTGACCTCTCCGCTCTCGGCCAGCAGCGTGCCGCCGCCCACGACTTCGGCGTCGATCTCACGATGCCGGCACAGATCCCCGAACGCATCCTCGAGCGCCGCGCGATCGGCCGGCGCCAGCCGCGCATTGAGGCTGACCGTGACCATCGCCGGCTGCGGCTTGCGCTTGAAACGTCCGAACATGCCCAGGCTCCGTGAGGTCGATCCGCGTATTGTCGATGAAGCGAGGCCAGATGTACCGCGATGACCGGCGCGTTCACCGAGGCCGCACGCGGCGCTCAAGCGGCCACGGCGCCATCGACCGGAACACCCCGTCCCGGCGCACCCACGCATGCCGGAGCGCGGCGGCCAGATGCAACGCGATCACCGCCAGCAGCGCGCGGGCGAGCCAGGCATGTGCGGCGCGCAACACGCTGTAGAGCGCGGGGTCGTGCGGCGCGATCGCCGGCAATCGCACATCGCCCCACAACACCACCGGATTGCCGGCGGCCGACACCATCGCCCAGCCGATCAGCGGCATCGCCAACATCAGCGCGTACAGGGCGACATGAGAGGCGTGCGCGGCGGCACGCTGCCAACGTGGCAGGTCCGACGGCAGGGCCGGCGTGCGGCGCATCAGGCGATGCGCCAGGCGCACGACCGCAAGTACCAGCAGCGACGCACCGATCGGCCGGTGCAGCGCGAGCAGCGACGGGCGCAGGGTCATCGAGGCGACCATCGTCACACCAATGAACAGCATCGCCAGGATCAGCACCGCCATGCTCCAGTGCAGCAGGCGGGCGAACGCATCATGCTGAGCGGGCCGGGCGCTCATCGCGCGGTCTCCTGCGGCGGCACGCCATCGACATCGTCACCGTGCGCGATCTCGCGCTCGCGGCGATCGAAGGACTGCGCGTACACCGATGCACGCGCGGCCAGGATCGGGTCGTCGGATAACGCCACGCCGGACGGTACGAGGGTTGGATCGAAGTTGAGATCGCGGCACGGACCGGTCGCCTGGTCCTGCGCCTGGGTCAGCACCAGCGTGCCGACCACCACCTGCTCGCGCGCCTCGGGCCACGGCGTACTCGGGTCGCGGGCATCGTCGTCGGGACCGGCGAGGGTGACGACCATGTCCCAACGCAGCGGACCGCGCGCCAGCCGCGCGCGCAGTTCGTCCTGCAGATAATCGCGCTCGGCAGCCTCGCGCTGCGCCGCATCCATCTCCACAAACGGCGCCTGCGGTCGCATCGACCAGCGCACCAGCCGCGACATGCCTGCGGCGTCGACGAAATGGTAGGCATGGATACCGTTGTACTGCGTGTTGGCGAAGCTGTCCGACCACGGCGCCGCCTTGGCCCAGGCGGCGAAGCGTTGCGCCTCGGGATGGCGCGCGGCGAACGCCGCCATGCGCGCAGGATCGGGCTTGCCGGTGGCCGGATCCGGCGCGGACGCGCGGGTCTGCTCGAAGAAGGTCTCGATCGACGCCGCACCGAAGAACGGAAAACTGTTCATCGCCATGCGCCACTGGCTGCCGTCCGGGCTGGCGAGCACCAGCGCCATGCTGCGCACACGCGCCTGCGCGTCCAGCCCGTAGGGCGAGCCGCCGCCGATCGACAGCCGGCCGAGCACCGGCGTACGCGGGCTGGCGAACATGGCGGCCCGGCTCAACGCCGCCCCTGCCGGAAGGCCCTCGAAGTGGCCGGCCACGCACACGCCCTTCGCATGCGCGCGTCGGAAACCGGGGAACGGTGTGGTCGAGGTCGCCTCGATCGCATCGGTCATGCGCGCGGGCGTCAGCCGTCCGGGACTCAACCAACCGGCGGTCCATGCGAACAGCAGCAACAGGGCGCCGACGATCGCGGTGATGGCGGCATACGCCCGCAGCGCGCGGCGACGCGCGGGGCCGGAAGACGGCGGCTCGGCGGAGGGCATCGTGGCGTCCGGAAGGTGGCTGCGGCCGAGCATACCCTGCGCGCCGCTGCGTACCGCCAGCGACATCCACAACCGCGTCCGACCCGCGGGCCTGGATGTGTTGACCCCCGCGCAGCGCGCCACCAGACTGCGCGCACCGCGACGCAACCGCGTCGCCCATGCGCGAAAACACGCCGATGTCCAGCGACAGTCCCAGTCGATCTTTGACGCCGCCCACGGCAACGACGGCCTGACGTCCGCAAGGACCGGCTGCCCGCGCCGCTGTTGCGGCACTGCGAGGCAGCCCATGTTCAAGCAACACCCCACCGCCACCGGTCCGCTGGCGGCGTTCAACACCGCCGATGCCGTCGAGCATCTCAACCAACTGGACGTCGTCGGGGCCGCGCGCCTGGTCGCGCAAGCGCCCCCCGCACGCGGCGTGCGCCTGCTCGAACAGCCCGAGCTGGCCCACGCCGCGCAGATCCTGCAACGGCTGCCGCCTGCACAGGCCAGCACCTTGCTCGACGCCATGGCCGACGACCGCGCCGCCGACCTGCTGCTGGCGTTGGACGCAAACGACCGCGAACGCCTCATCGCCGCGCTGCCACCGGCCACCCAGCAGGCGCTGCGAGACCTCATGCACTACCTGCCCGGCAGCGCCGGCAGCCTGATGACGACCGAGTTCGTCAGCGTCACCACCGACCAGCGCGTCGGCGACGTGCTGCAGCATGTCCGCGAGGTGGAACGCGAGCGCGAAACGATCTACGCGATCTACGTGCTCGACCCGCAGACCCGCGCGCTGCAGCAGGTGGTGACGCTGCGCCGGCTGATCACCGCCGATCCCGACGCACCGATCCTCGACGCCGCGCAGACCAACCCGCCGGTGTTCGTGACGCCCACCACCGACCAGGAGGAAGTCGCCCGGCTGATCCGCCGCCATGACCTGCTCGCAATCCCGGTCCTCGACCCACAGCGGCAGCTCGTGGGCATCGTCACCGTCGACGACGTACTTGATGCGCTGATCGCCGAATCCAACGAGGACGTGCATCGCTTCGGCGGCGTCGAGGCGCTGGACCGGCCGTACATGCAGATCGGCCTGCCCGCGATGATCCGCAAGCGCGCCGGCTGGCTGAGCGTGCTGTTCCTCGGCGAGATGCTCACCGCCAGCGCGATGCAGCACTACGAAGACGCGCTGTCGAAGGCGCTGGTGCTGACGCTGTTCATCCCGTTGATCATGAGTTCGGGCGGCAACTCCGGCGGCCAGGCCACGTCGCTGTTGATCCGCAGCCTCGCCCTGCAGGAGATCCGTCTGCGCGACTGGTGGCGCGTCGCGCTGCGCGAGCTACCCACCGGCATGACCCTCGGCGCGATCCTCGGCCTGCTCGGCATCGCGCGCATCACGATCTGGCAGTTGGCCGGCTTCTACGACTACGGCCCGCACTGGATGCTGATCGCGTTGACCATCGGCGCCGCATTGCTGGGCATCGTCACCTTCGGCTCGCTGGCCGGCGCGATGCTGCCCTTCATTCTGCAGCGCCTGGGCTTCGACCCGGCCAGCGCCTCGGCGCCGTTCGTCGCCACGCTGGTCGACGTCAGCGGCCTGGTGATCTATTTCAGCATCGCCGCCGCGATCCTCGGCGGCACGTTGTTGTAGCGCCGGAGCGCGTCATGCCTGGTCGCGGACGGCGTGTGCGGTCCGCGCCCCAGGCATCGGGGTAAGTTCCGCCCCGGCCGTTCCACTAGGGTCTGCCCGAGTGGTCCGCCGCCTGCGCGGCGACTACTGTCATGCCATCAACCCTGCGGATGGATGTCCCATGGCCCCCGCCATCGCTCTTGCTGATTCCGGTCGGATCCACGCGCTGCCGCAACAGGCCCCCCCGCCGCCACGCGCACCGGTCGCCGACAACATCCGGGCCGGCGATCACCGCCTGAGCGACAGCATCCAGGGCACCGCACCGGACGCCCGCGACCCGTTGTTCGCGATGATGGCCAATGGCGCCTACGCGCCCGAGAGCCCCGAGTACGCCGACGCCCTCGCCGAGGCCGGCTGGACCCCGCTGCAGCCCAGCGCCGACGGCATGAGCATGATCGACGCGCATGGCAACCGCATCCCGCTCGATCCGACCTTGCTCAACGACGATCGCACCGGCTTCCACGCCGAGATCTACCAACACGAAGACGGCGGCTACGTCGTCGCCTATCGCGGCTCGGAGCTCGGCGGCAAGCCGAGCGAGTACATGGACTGGGTGAACAACGGCCAGCAGGGCCTGGGCATGGCGTCGTCCCAGTACAGCAGCGCGATCGAACTGGCCAAGCATGCCGAGCGCGTCTTCGGCGACGGCAACGTCGCGCTGACCGGGCATTCGCTCGGCGGCGGCCTGGCCTCGGCCGCGTCGCTCGCCACCGGCGCATCGGCGGTCACTTTCAATAGTTCGGGCCTCAGCAACGAGACCCTCGAAAGCCTGGGCTTCAACCCCAATGCCATCCGCGACAGCGTTGCCGAGACCGGCCAGGTCCGCCGCTACGCCGTCAACGGCGACCAGCTGACGGCCGCGCAGGAGGATCTCCCGGCACTGCCAGTGGTCGGCTCGCCGCCCGAGGCGGTGGGCCATGCGCTGCGCATCGACCCGCCACCTGGCACGGGCTTTGGCGACCTGCATGGCGGCGGCGGTCCGAACGCGGTCTATGTCGAGGCGTTCGAACACGGCACGCCCACCGATCCCGCGCTCGGTCCCAGCACCGGCGATACCCTCGGCGGGCGGGTCGATGCCGGTATCGACGCACTCGGCGCCGGTCTCGCGACCGGCCTGGGCACGGTCGGCGAGGTGCTGCGCAACGGCCCCGGCGCGACCCCGGAGAGCTGGATCGTGGGCAGTCTGCTCAACGGCGCAGGCGCCGTGCTCGGGCCCGGCAGCGATGCCCTGGGCGATGTGGCCGGCGCGGCCACCGCCTTCGGTACCGATACCCTCGTGGCCGGTGTCGAGGCGGTCGGCGACCTGCAGTTCAATAATCTCGCCTCCGGCATCCGCGAGGTCGTCGACCTCGGCGGCGACCTGGCTGGCACGGCGTCCGCACTGAGGACCGGCGTCGGCGACTTCGTCACCGACTTCGCCCAGGGCCGGGGCGTGGCCGCGACTGGCGGATTGCTCGGCGACCTGGCCGACGCCAGCGTCGATACCGCCGGCGATGTGCTCGATGGCGCCGTCCGCCTGGTCGGCGATTCCGCCCAGAACACCACCCAGGCAGCTGGCGGCTTCGTCCGCGATCTGGGTCGCATCACCGGGCTGGAGACGCCGGCCGATACCGTGGCCGGCTTCGTCGAGAGCGCCGGCAGCACGATCAGCAATGCCGCCGACGGCGTAGGCGAGGCCATCGACACGGCCACCGATCAGCTGGGCGACGGCTTCGAAGCATTGGCGGACTACGCTGGCGACCTGAGCCAGACCGTCAGCGACACCGCCGGCGATGTGGCGCAGACCGTCGCCGACGGCGCGCGCGACTTCGGTCGCGGCGTGACCGAAGGCGCCGGCAAGGTGGTCGACTTCCTCAATCCGTTCAAGTGAGCCGCGACGCGGTGCGTGCGCGCCCTGCGCACAGCGCTGCGCTGCGCGGTCTGTGGGGGAAGATCACACGCGGCTTGACGCCTCTTGCGGCATGCTGCGCACCATGAACCGTCGCCCGCTTCCGCACCTGCTGTTCGCCGCGCTGCTGCTGGCGACCTCCGGTTGCACCCAAGGACACTCGCCGATGACCCCGGACGCGCCCACGTTCGCCAATCCCGACCAGGCCCAGTTCATCGCCGCCGTTCGCAGCGGCGACGCTGTGCTCGCACGGCAACTGCTCACGGCAGGCGCCAACCCCAACGCCACCGACGAGGACGGCACGCCCGCGCTCAACTGGCTGATCCGCCAGGGCGACCGTGAGGCCGTGCGCTTGCTGCTCACGCTCGGCGCCGACCCCACCCGGGGCGATGCCAAGGGCCGCACCGCATTGCACGAAGCCGCGCTGTCCAAGGACGACGACTGGATCGGCCTGCTGCTCGAACATGGCGTCGCCGTGGATGTCCCCAATCCGCGCAACGGCCAGACGGCATTGTTCGAGGCGCTGCGCGCCCGGGAGCCCGACAACATCGAGCGCTTGCTCGCCGCCGGCGCCAGGCTCGATGTCCGCGACCGCGCGGGCCTCACCCCGCTGCATCAGGCCGCGTTGGTCAACGATATCCCGTCGGTGAAGCGTTTCATGGAAGCCGGCGCCGACCCGCAGGCCACCGACGACACTGGCGCCACAGTCGGCAATTACCTCTACGACGGCGATCCATCGGTCCTGGCCGCACCCGTGCGCCGCGACTATCTGTGGATCCGGGCGCATCTGGAGCCCGCGCCAACGCGCTGAGGGCTGCAGCCGCACGCCATAGCGTCGCGGTCGATCAGGGGACCGACGCCTGCCCGGACATCACGTCCTCGACCCAATCAGCATAGTGACTCAGGCGCACGTTGCAGGTCGTCTGGCCGTAGCGCCCGGGCCGCGCTGTTCTCACGTCGCCTGCCACGACCTTCCAGGCCCCCAGGCCGGCCAGCCGCCACTGCCCATCGGTCTCGATGAGCAAGGGACCGCCGCTGTCGCCATTGCCGAGCGCCCCTTCCAGTGGGATCGCCGCCGGCGGTGCATCGAAGACGTAACACAGCCAACGCTCGTGCGCGCTGGTGACCCGGTTGAACGCGCGACGAAGTGCGGTGCGGTTCGGGCCGCCCGGGTCGTGCCCCGTCGCCCCGGTCCCGGTCGCGCCTTTGCCCAGCAGCTTGACCACGTGCCCGGCCTCGTCATCGCCGTGATAGAGCCCGACGGGCACGATGTCCTCGACCGGCTGCTTCAACCGGATCAGCGCGATGTCGTCCGAGCCGGCCAGGGCCACCAAGATCAGCATCGCCTCGCCACTGGCCATCGCCTGATCGATCAACGATTGCGGCAGCGTCCTGTAGCCGGGATGGACCACGACATCGGCGACCTCGCGCGATCGCCCGCCCAGCACGACCGACTCGAGCCTGCCCCGCATGGGCAGCGTATGTGCGGCGGTCACGACCCAGCTCGGCGCGATCAGCACGCCATGCCCTTCGCCCGGCATGTCGACCAGCGCGGGGAGCTCGGAGTCCGGCACCCGGTACTGGCCATCGTCGACATCGTCGCGCACGACGACCGCGCCGGCGGTCGCGCACGCCGCGAGCAGGACCGCGAGCCCGAGAGACCGAATCATGCGGTGTCACCCACGAGGCTCTGCGCCGCGCCGTTGCTGCGGCCGATCTCGCCGATCGCGTCGAGATCGATCCCCTCGATGCATGCGAGGTTGAAGCCGTACTCGGTCGGCACGCTGCGGCGCTGGTGATGGGTATAGATGCCGCACACACTGCAGAACCAATGCTTGGCGATCTTCGTGTTCCACTGGTACAGCGTCAGCACATCGGCGCCGCGGATCACGCGAAGGCGGTCCAGCGTCGCACCGGCCATGATCGCGCCCTTGCGGCTACACAAGGAGCAGTTGCAGCGGCGGATGTTCTCGAAGCCGTCGATCAGATCGACTTCGAACGCCACGGCCTTGCAGTGGCAGGTGCCCACGACCGTGCGCTTGCCGCCAGGCAGGCCGGTCATGGCCGCAGCCCCGCACAGCAGCCGGTGGCGTTGTGGCCGGATGCGCGCATGCAGCGGTCGGACGCGCGCGCGGGGTCGTGGCCATTCCACCGCAGGGCGGTCGCGCCGGCGGATGGAACATCGCCGACGTTGCGCAGGGTCGAGGAAGACAGGGACGGCAGCGCCATGAGACATCGCCCGACAGGTCGAGAACGGCATTGTGCGCCACATCGCTGCACACGGCACGGCCATGGTGATCTGCCGCCCGTCGCGTGCTCCGCCGGTGCCTGGTGCCCCCGTCGCCCGTTACGATCCGATGCCCACCGGGGCACCTTCGCCATTGCCAGACCTCGCCCATGAAGCTCGCACGTCAGCTCGGCATCTACCTCTTGTGCGGCGCGCTGGTGGCCGCGCTGCTACTGGCATGGATCGGCCTGGTCTACGCCGTCAACGTCTACACCACCGTCAAGGTCTCGGCCGACGCCATGCTCAACCTGATGTTGACCGGCCTGCTGAGTGTTGTCGGGCTGCCGATCGTGCACCGCGCGCTGTACCGGCGGTTCTGGGCCGTCAGCCGCAAGACCGCAGCGGGCGAGCTGCAACCCGGTGCGCCAGTGCCGGTGATCGGCGTCGCGAGCCCGCCCGTGCCACGCGTCCGCACGACCGGTCGGCAGCGTGCGGGGTATAGCGCGCTCTACGCGGTCGGCATCGCCTCGTTGCTCGCTGCCTATGCACCCTTGGGACATCACGAAGCCCTGAACGCGTTCCTCGTCCGCTTCAGCGCCGGGCGCAGTTCGTTCTCCAGCCTCGCCGCGCTGGTGGTGGTGTACGTGCCGATGGCGGTCAGCCTAGTGCTGGCGATGCTGTTACTGCGCGGCGATCACAAGCGCCTGGAGGCGGGCACGCTGCCGCCGGACGAAACACTGCGCCTGCAGCTGCGTCAGGACTGGATCTTCTCGTTCATGGCTGCCTACGTGCTCATCGGCTTCCTGGCGTTCCTGGCCGGCCACATGATCCTCGCGTTTCTCTGAGCAGCCCGTCGCGCAGTCGCCGGTACGCGCGACCAGCTATCGGCAGGCCGCGCAGGCCACCGAGAGGTATCGGCCCGATCGGCGCGTGCGTCAGCACGCGCGGTGGATGCCCCCCGCCGCGTCGTTGCAACGACGTGGCGGCAGCTTCACGCCTGCGACCAGACCGCGAGCTCGTAGCCGTCGGGATCGGCGAAATGGAAGCGCCGGCCGCCCGGAAAATCGAAGGCCGCCCGGACAATTCGCCCACCCGCCCGCAGCACCGCGGCCTCGCTGGCAACGAGGTCATCGGACCCCAGCACCACGAGCGCGCCGCCGGGCGTCGGGGTGCCGTGGAAGAAGCCACCGGTCAGGCGGCCATCGCGGAACTCGCAGTAGTCCGGGCCATAGTCCTGGAACGTCCAGCCGAAGGCCTCGCCGTAGAAGCGCCGCGACGCCTCAATGGAGGCCACGGCGTATTCGAGATAGTCGATGCGGTGATGCGCGTCGGAGCGGGTCATGACGAATCCTGGCAGTCGGGAAGCGAACATTGTCGAGCGCTGCGGCCCGAACGGCTTGCAAGAATCGGACAGCCGGCCGCGCGGCGGCCGCGCAGACTCAATGGCCCTGATCGCGCAGCAAGGCCGTCGGCGTCAGCCCGGTCAGGCGCCGCACGTCGTGCGACAGATGACTGGCATCGGCGTAGCCGGCATCGAACGCCGCCCACGTCAACGTGTTCGTACCTGATGCCAGACGCAGCCACCGCTGCAGGCGCAACACGCGGTCCAGTACCTTGGGGCCATAGCCGAAACCCTGCAGGCAGTGGCGGTGCAGGCTCCGCTCGCTGAGGCCCAGTTGCCGTGCCAGCTCGGGGAGACGCGGCGCATCCGGCCCGCTCAGTTGCGCGAACAGCCAGGCCATGCGCGGATCAGGCTGCACCCCGCGCTCAGCCACCGCCGCGAGCAAGGCCCGGGCCGGATCGGCGCCGTCGAGCAGGCGACGTTCCAGCGCGCCTGCGCGCGGGCCGATCACGGCGTCGGCGGCGATGCGCTGGTCGGCAAGCGCGTGCATCGGCGTGCCGAGCAAGCGGTGCGCCACGCCTGGCGCCAGGCGCAGGCCGGTGAGCGTGGCGCCCGGCGCGAGTTGGGCAGGCGTGGCCTGCTGGTCGGGACCGGCGATGAACAGCCGTGCGCCATCCCAGATCAGGTCGACACACCCATCCGGCAGGATCAGCGGTGCGGCCGGCGCGGCGTTGGACTGGTAGCGCCACACGCGCCTGACGCGATCGCGCACGTCCGCCGGCGGCGGCACTTCTGCATAGGCCGACGCTGGCGGCTCGGGGTCACGCGACATGCCGCGATGATGGCATCGGGCAAGCGGCGCCGACCATCTCCGCATGCTGTTGGGACAGGACGGCATCCGATGGGGCGCCCTGCGTGCCGCTCTAACGCACCGTGGACGACCACTGCACCATCACCATGCCGGCGAGGATCGTCAGCACGCCGCCGATACGTCCCGGGTTCGCTTCTTTCACCGGCAAGCCCATCAGCCCGAAGTGATCGATCAGCAGGGATGTGAGCATCTGCCCGGCGACGACGCAGACAATGAAGCTGGTCGCCCCCAGGCGCGGGGTCAGCATCAGCGCCGAGGTGATGTAGATCACGCCGGCGACACCGCCAAACCAGGCCCAAATCGGCAGGGCGCCCGCTTGGCCGAGCGATGGCGACGGCGCCCGCATGGCCACGATGACCGGCAGCACGACCAGCAGGCTGACCAGCAGCGAGGCCACGGTCGCCCATAGCGGATGGCCGAGCGCGCGCCCCAGCGCCGCATTGCTGCCGGCCTGGAACGGCACCAGCGCCCCGGCGACCACGGCAGCCAGCGCCAGGCCAGCGCCGGCGTAGGAAATCGGAGAAGACATGTGTTCGCTCCACGTCGTGAGGGTGCTAGCCACTCTACGAATCAGAATCACGAATGGAAATTCGAACTTCGACCGCTCATTATTCGCGTCATGAATAACTTGAGACGGATGGATCTCAACCTGCTGGTCACCCTGCATGCGCTGCTGTCGGAGCGGCACATCTCCCGCGCGGCGTTGCGCCTGCACAGAAGCCAGCCGGCGGTGAGCCACGCCTTGGCGCACCTGCGCCGGCTGTTCGACGACCCGCTACTGGTCCGGCGCGCCGGCAAGCTCGAACTGACCGCGCGGGCGAGTGCTCTGATGCAGCCGCTGACCGAGGCACTCGAGCAACTGGGCGCGCTGCTCGACCCGCCGACGTTCGACCCGGCCTCCGCGCAGCGGACCTTCCGGCTCGCGATGTCGGACTACGGCGCGCGCGTGCTGCTACCGGGGCTGGCGCGCACGCTGCGCAGCCAGGCACCGGGGATCGACCTTGTCGTCAACCAGGCCAGCCGCGAATCGATGTTGGCGGACGTCATCGACGGCGAGATCGAGATGGCACTGGGGGTGTTTCCCGGTCGTCACCCGGACGCGGTGCGCGCGCACACGCTTTTCGTCGAGGACTTCGCCTGCCTGGCCGACGCATCGACATTACAGGCAAGCGGCACGCTCGATCGCGAGGCCTGGCTGGCGCGGCCGCATGTGCTGGTCGCCCTGCGCGCGGAGAGCGACAACGAGATCGACCGTGCCCTCGCACGCGACGGCCTGCGCAGGCGAGTCGCGATGACCCTGCCGCACTGGGGCGTGGCCAACGACCTGATCGCCGGCACCGATCTGATCCTGACCGTCGCTCGCCGCAATCTCGATTCGATCGCCACCGACCCGCGCCTGCGCATCTTCGCGCCACCGCTGGCGATCGCCCCGTTCGACTTCGACCTGATCTGGCATCAACGCCGGGAGCGCGATCCCGCGCATACCTGGTTACGCGACACGGTCGTGCGTGTGGCCCAGGCGGGACACCCCGCCACGACGGATTGAGGTGGTCGCCCGCGCGCACGAACGCGGGCGCCGCCGACAATTGCACGCTGGCCCCGGTTTAGAGCTGGGCCTCGATCGCGGCCTTGTCGATGATCGACCAGACCTCGTGGATCTTCTGGTCCCGAAATGCATACAGGGCGTGTTCGCAGAACGTGACACGGCGCCCATTCACCGGCAGGCCCAGGAGCTCGCCACGCGGGGTGACATCGAAGCGATGCCTGCATGCCACCTGCTGCGGATCGGCGATCAGCTTCTTGATCTCGAAGTGCAGATCCGGGATCTGCGCATGATCGTTTTCGAGCATCGCGCGATAGCCTTCCAGCCCGAGCGGCCTGCCGTTGTAACGGACATCGGCATGGACAAACTTGCCAAGGCGAGCCCAATCCCGCGCATCGAGGCAGGCGATGGAATCGCGGTGGATCGCTTCGCTCTCGAGCGTGCGCATGCGCGGTGTCACTTTCGATGTGCAGACCGCTGCGCCCATCTTGGGCCTGATCAAGAGCGCCTGGTTCAATGACCTCTGGGCGCGCACTCGCGACACAGCACGATGTCGAGCTCGGCCTCGGAAACGCATTGGCATTGCCGTGGCCGATGTGTGTCCATGTCCTCGGCTCAACTGCGATTGATCGACACGCCGCCATCGACCAGCATCGCGCTGCCTGTCATGAACGCGGCGTCGTCGGAAGCCAGAAACAGCGCGGCGCGCGCAAGCTCCTCCGGCTCCGCCAACCGTTTGAGCGCATGCAGTTGCGCGACCTGCGCCAATGCCTCCGGTGTGCCGTTCATCTCCTCCGCCATCGGCGTGTGCGTACCACCGGGCAGCAACGCGTTGACCCGGATCGCCTGGGGACCGAACTCGGCGGCCAGCGCCTGGGTCAGACCGATCAGGCCGGCCTTGCTGGCGGCATACGCGGCGGTACCGGGGAAGCCGACGGTGTGACCGACAAATGTCGAGGTGAAGATCAGCGACCCGCCCCCGCGCGCCAACATGGCCGGAATCTGGTGCTTGGCACCGAAGAAGGCGCCACTGAGATTGATGTCGAGGGCCTCGTGCCAAGCCCGCGCCTCAAGCTGTGGGGTCGGGACCAGCGCCCCCAGCGTACCGGCGTTGTTGAATGCGATGTCCAGACCGCCGAAGCGCGAGGTCGCCAGCGCGACTAGCGCCTGGGCATAGGCTTCTTCACGCACGTCGCCGGCCAGCCATGCAGCCTGACCGCCGGCGTCGATGATCTGCGTCGCGATGGCCCGCAACCGTGCGTCGCGACGTGCCGCCAGCACCACGCAGGCACCTTCGCGTGCGAACAAGTGCGCCGCGGCCTGGCCGATGCCGGAACTGGCGCCGGTGATCAGCGCGACCTTGCCGTATAAGCGTTGCATACGAAACTCCACTGTCTCGAAGGAGCGCGGAGCATGGGCGTCGAATGGAGTCAGCGCTCGCCACGTTCGGACACGACATTGGATGACCACACACGCGCCTGACGACGCGGTACACGAAATTGCGCTCTGGCCCCGATTCCCACGTGCAGGTCCGGGATCTGCGCGTGATTCGGCCTCGAGCATCGCGCGATCCCCATCCGAGCCGAGCGACCGATAGCCATGCCGGGCATCGTCATGGACGAACTGTCCATAGCGAGGCCAATCCCGCGCATTGAAGCAGGCGATTCAATCGCGACAGACCACTTCACTCTTGCGCTTGCGCATGGGCGATGTCACCGGTGATGTGCTCGCAGAATGCAGCCGTCTGCTGGCAGAGAGGCGGGCATGCTAAAACGCTCGCCGAGCGCACACTCGCTCAGACAGCACGATGGCGGTGCGTACGCCCACCATCTCCTTCAACACGCCAGGGCTAGAAGAGGAGCGCCATGCATCGTCGTCCGCCGCCCACCTCGGTGCGATCGATACTTGCGTTGGCATCGATCATGCTGGCGAGTTGCGCCCATCAGCGCGACCCCCAAGCGGGCATGCCACACCTGCTGCGATTCATGCCGCCTGCCGATGATGCAGAGGTCGTCTACCTCACCGCCGCTGCGGAAGGCAGACTGGTCTACGAAGACCAATGCTTCAAGCTCAAGGTCCACGGCCAACCGCCCCGGACGATCATCTGGCACAGCCACTTCCGAGGTGTCGATCACAACGGGACGCCCGGCGTTGTCGATGGCCTTACGGGGACCTCGGCACGCGCCGGGGATCGCATCCGTCTCGGCGGTGGGGGCGTCGACGCAATCGGCGACAACATCGAAGACCGCGCGCACGCCGAGCGATGCGGCGGCCCCTACATCTCGGCCAATACGCTCATCGTGCCAACACGATGAGACGCACCGCGGCGGCGCCGGTCGGGCACCAGGCAAGGTCGAGTCATCGAATCAGTGCGGCGTGCAGCCCGACCGCGCGCGCCTCCCGCGCGGACCGCACCGCAGAGCGCAACGCGGGACACTGCACTCTGACCTTTATCGGAATGAGTTGAACGAACAGACGGGCACGCAACGCCTATCGCTGAAGCGCATTGTGTAATGCTTCCGTCACCAGCTGCTGCAGAAGTGGGCTTGAAACCGCCTGCATGTCGGCCGCGACGGTTGCCTGTGTCGAGCGAAACTTGGCGGCGTCGGGCGAACCCGTCCCTTGTGTCGCAAGAGAACGAAGCTCGTCTGGCGTGAAGTGCTTCGCATAGATCGTCGCCAGATTCCGATCCCACCGTGCCTGGTAGGCAGGCACCAGCCTCGCAATCTCGCCGGCCACCAAGTGCTTGGCCTCCGCAGCACCATGCTGCTGCGCCAGTGTTGCAAACGTCGTTGTCGCGCCCGCTGCCTGGTTGGCCAGGCTTTCAAGGCCCGTCCCCATCTTGAAGCGCTCAACAAGGGCCGCCGCGGGATCGCCCCCGGACGTTGGGATCGCAGTCTGCGCCTCGGGCGTGGCGGGGCTACAGCCCGTTGTCGACAATGCGATCGGCAGACAAACCGCAGCAACAAAAGCGAGGTGTTTCCAGGACATGACGGCACTCTCCATGCGCAGCTGTGGTTTGATCTGGACGCGTCGCAAACGACAACGCTTGAACATGTGTCAGGTGACAGCCGAACCGTCCATATACAGGGTATGACCCGGGTGATGCTCACGAATGGTATCAAGCGCATCTGCCATCGCAACGGCGTTGCTCACGTCGAAGCGACTAGTAAAGTCCGTAACCGTCAACCCGTGCCTGCGCAGGGCCGCGAGCTCGAACGAATCAAGCACGTCGACCGTAAGCCACAGTGCCCCGGGTGGCCATGCTGATGATGCGACCAGTCGCTCATAGGATTGCCGGGAGGTGATGAAGTGGATCATCTAAAACCCAGTTTGAACTGAGGATCGGTGCGGTCAACAACGACTGACGGCCTGCTTGCGCCGACCCGAAGCGGTGAGGCTTCTTTAGGCCGAACGCCGGCAGATATCTTGGATTCGTCCGATATCAGTGGTCTTAATGTACGGCGTGACATTAGCATTAAGGATTCCGAAGCGGCGTTGGCTTAGATAGGTTGTTAACCGCCCCTCGTGTCGCTGTCCGGCTTGCAACACGATATGGATCCCACTACTGGAAGAGGCGCCGGGCGGTCGGAATAGCTATAGACCTCCAATCCCGATAGTTGATTATCCAGCGCCCAAACAATCAAACCGACGCCCTCACCATCTGGAGATTCGGCCACCGCATCGGCAACGATCCGAGGCATCTGCCCAGGAGCGAGCCTGCAGAAGTCCACCGATGCACAACCACAATCGCAGTGACCAATCACTTGGAGCGCACGAACCTGCTCGACCAGGCCTTCAGCAGACGCGTCCGTGGCTGCAACCGCGAGTGCACGCTCGACAACAGCCGCCTCTGCATCCGAGATTGCTCTAACTGTCACTGATGATCTGGGCATACAACCTAATCCTCGCGTTGAGCTACACCGTGAAGGAGCGTTGGATTGAAATATTCTTAGATATCGTTGCTTTACTCATCGTCGCGACCTTCCCCAGACAAGGATCGCTCAACTCTTCCAGGGGAATCGCTTGATTCGGGCCTCCAGCTTATGACCATGGCGACAGTCATTCGGATCGTTGCTGCGCTTTGCGCTGACATTGGCTGCATAATACGCCAAATCGCGATCCACCTTGTCGTTCTTGCTATTACCGGCCATCGATTTCTCCCGATCTGTACAAGATGAATTAGATGTGCCAAGCGACCTCGACTTAGAGAGTCGATCTGCCAATTTCGCGTAGTTGGATAATCTTACTCTAAGGCAACCAACGCATTATCGTTCGCGCCGCCAGATTAGTAGGCAAGGCGTTGAAGTAGGCATGGCAATTGCAGAACGATCAATCGGCTACGGCCATGAGCGGCTAATTGGTAGACGCTCATTGCCAATGAGCCCGCCTGTTCTGACAAGTCAGGCATCCATCCGCGGCTCACTCGAAAGCGTCCATGAGCAGATAGGTTCCCGGCGCCCGCTGGTGCTTGTCGATCAGCGGCACCAATCGCCGGAAATGCTCGGTGTTGCAGTGTGCATCCAGGGCCGCCCGGTCCGGCCACTGCTCGATGAAGACGAAATGCCCCGGATCTTTCTGATCGACGTACAGATCGTACGAAATGCACAGCGGCTCCTGTCTGGTTCTCTCGACAAGCTCTCGATAGAACGGGGCCACGGCATCGAGATATTCGACCTTGATGAAGTCTTGCGCAATCACTTTCAGCATGTCGTTGTTCCTGGTGTCATCGTGTGTGCGCGCCGCCGCGCACGCTGGCCTGAGCAGGAAGAACGCGCTCAGTTCCTCCGCCGCGATCTGGAGGCCGACACGCGGCGTTGATTGGCGGCGTCGGACGCATTGCATGCTACCCACTGGGGCCAGTTCTAGGCGCATCGCTGGCGAGATACAACAGCGCGCGTGGGTTGCATCTTGCCGGTTCCGACAATGAGGTGGTCCGCCTAACGGCGCGACGTGGAGTCGGATGGTTGCGCGCGCAGGCTCAAGGCTCAGCGGTCTGCGGTTGCGCGGACGCATTCGAGCCTTGCGCCCGTTGCGGCAAAGCATTCGAATTGTCCATGTCCGAGGCGATCTGCCACGGTGCGTCGGCTTTTTCGCGTCTCAGCGTGAGCGTGAACTTGCCTGTGTCGCCGGGCGCATCGCCGTAGCCGTAGGCACCGATGATGTAGGCGATGGTGTCTTCAGCGGCGAACGTGAGCGCGCGTAGCCGTAACGGCCCGCCGCCCTGGCCTGCGTACGCCGCTTGGATGGCCGCGCGGCCGCGGACCGGCGGGCGATTGCTTTGCAGTACGAAGCCGTCTTCGGCGAACAGCGCAGCGAGCGCCGCGGCGTCTCCGGCGCGCCATGCCCGTTCGTAATCGCGTAGCACGCGCGCCAGCTCGGGCGGCAACGCCACATCCCCATCCTCGACCCGCGTTCCTGATTCGGGAGACGGCTGGGCCTGCGACACCCTCGCCACCAGCACCAGGCCCACAACGACAATGAAGACTACAATCCAACGCATCGGTGGTGGTCCCTTGCGGCGCCGGGGATCCGGGCGACATTCGCCCTGCGGTGGGGCCTTGCATCGAGTATGGGGCGTCATACGGCCTCGTGCTATCCGTCGCGCTCGGCGCGGAGCAGGGCGCTTCGATACGTTTGAAGACGGGCGGGGCGATGCCTGGGCATGTGGCCCCCAGCGCATCGCGCATCCGCGCAGACGAGAACGGGGCGGCCCGAAAGCCGCCCCGCTCGGTGCTGCATGTCATGCGCCGCAGCGCGCGACGGGCCTCACTTCAACCCACGATGCTCCAGCAGCGGCTCGACGCTCGGGTCCTTGCCACGGAACTCGCGGTAGGCGGTGGCGAGGTCGCGCGAGTGGCCGATCGACAGGATCTTGTCGCGGAAGGTCTGGCCGTTCTCGCGGGTCAGGCCGCCGTTCTCGCGGAACCACTGGAAGGCGTCATGGTCGAGCACTTCGGCGCCGAAGTAGGCGTAGTAGCCGGCAGCGTAGCCACCGCCCCAGATGTGGCTGAAGTAGCTGGTGCGGTAGCGCGGCGGCACGGCGGCCAGGTCGACCTTGTACTTCTCGAGCGCCTGCTTTTCGAACGCGTCGACGTCCTGCTTGGCCTCGCCGGCCGGCAGCGTGTGCCACGCGAGGTCGAGCAGCGCGGCCGAGAGGTACTCGGTGGTCGCGTAGCCCTGGTTGAAGGTGCGCGCCTTGACGATCCGGTCGACCAGGTCCTGCGGCATCGCCTCGCCGGTCTCGTGGTGCTTGGCGTAGTTGGCGAATACCTTGGGATCCAGCGCCCAGTGTTCATTGAACTGCGAGGGGAACTCGACGAAATCGCGCGGGGTGTTGGTGCCGGCGACCGACGGGTACTTGGTGTTGGAGAAGAAGCCGTGCAGCGCGTGGCCGAACTCGTGGAACAGCGTGGTCACGTCGTCGAAGCTCAGCAGCGCAGGCTGGCCGGCGGCGGGCTTGGTGAAGTTCTCGACGTTGTAGACCACCGGGATGGTGCCGGTCAGGCCGTTCTGCTCGACGAAGTTGCCCATCCACGCGCCGCCCTGCTTGCTGTCGCGCTTGAACGGGTCGAGGTAGAACAGCGCGAGCTGCTTGCCGTCGGCGTCCATGATGTCGAACACGCGCACATCGGGGTGATAGACCGGGATGTCCTTGCGCTCCTTGGCGGTGATGCCGTAGAGCTGGTTGGCGGCGAAGAACACGCCGTCGTTGAGCACGCGGTCGAGCTCGAAGTAGGGCTTGATCTGCGCTTCGTCGAGGTCGAATTCGGCCTTGCGGACCTGTTCGGCATAGAAGTCCCAGTCGG
Organism: Luteimonas sp. gir; assembly: GCF_037198055.1. Taxonomy (NCBI): domain Bacteria; kingdom Pseudomonadati; phylum Pseudomonadota; class Gammaproteobacteria; order Lysobacterales; family Lysobacteraceae; genus Luteimonas; species Luteimonas sp. gir. Next base: position 306,123 of record NZ_JBBAXQ010000001.1, on the reverse strand, counting down.
CCGCGCCGGCGGTGAAGCCGCCGTTCTGTGCGTCGACCACGCCCTGGATCTTCGCCAGCTCGGCGCGCGCGCGTGCGGTAGCGGCCGGCACGGTGTCGGTCAGCAGCTTGAGCGCGGCTTCAGGGGTTTTCGCCATTTGGTCGGCGATGCTGTAGGCGGCGTAGTTGGGGTAGCCGAGCAGCTGGGCCTGGCGCGCGCGCAGTTCGGCCAGGCGCTGGATGGTCGCGCGGGTGTCGTTGGCGTCGCCCTTCTCGGCGCGTCCGGTGGAGGCGGCGAGCACGCGCTCGCGCAAGCTCCGGTTCTTCAGCGAGGCCAGCACCGGCTGCTGGGTGGTGTTCTGCAGGCTCAGCAGCCACTGGCCGTCCTTGCCGGCGGCCTTGGCGGCATCGGCCGCGGCGGCGATCGCGCCGGCGTCCAGGCCGTCGAGTTCGGCCACGTCGGTGACGAACACGCCGCCGGCGTTGCTGGCGGCCAGCAGCTTGTTGCCGAACGCGGTCGACAGCGTGGAGGACTCGGCGTTGAGCTTGCGCAGTTCGGCCTTGTCGGCGTCATTGAGCAACGCGCCGGCGCGCACGAAGTTGTCGTGCGTGTGGGCGAGCACGGTGGCCTGCTCGGGCGTGAGGCCCAGCGTGTCGCGCTGGTCGTACAGGGTCTTGACCCGGGCGAACAGCGCGGGGTCGAGGTAGATCGCGTCGCTGTGCTCGGCGAGCTTGGGCGCCAGCGCCTCTTCGGCCGCCTGCAGGGTATCGTTGGTGTTGGCGCCGGTGAGCATGAAGAACACGTTGGCGGCGCGGGTCAGCAGTTCGCCACTGCGTTCCATCGCTTCGATGGTGTTCTCGAAGGTGGGCGCCTCGGTGTTGTCGGCGATCTTGCGGATCTCGGCCAGGTGCTGCTTCATGCCCTCTTCGATCGCCGGCTGGTAATCGGCGTCCTTGAGCTTGTCGAAGGGCGGGGCCTGGAACGGCAGCGAGCTGGCGACGAACAGCGGGTTGTCGGCCGGCGCGGCCGCGGCGGAGGCATCGGTAGCGGGCATCGTGGACTCGGCAGCAGGGCGGTCGCCGCAGGCGGTGAGCGCCAGCGCGATCGCGGAAGACAGAAGCAGCTTATGCAACATGGAGGGAACTCCGTTAGGGGACAGCGCAGTGAAGGCGTCGGTCGCGGCACGCGGCCCGCCAACCGCGCAGGGTGCGCCCAATGGTAGAGCTTGGAAATGTGCCGTTGGTTTGCCGGTTCAGGTGGATGGCGGCTCGGTGGGGTGCCCCGAGCGGTTGCCTTCCTGTAGCGCATCCGCGATGGCGCGCCATTGCCTGATCTGGGTGGCCTTCCCCCCCACCCGGCGCCTGCGGCGCCGACCTCCCCCGCGTGCGGGGGAGGTGATGGGAGGCGGCCTCGACGTGAGCTGGAGCGGGCGATGATCGAAGCCCTCCCCCGCGTGCGGGGGAGGGTTGGGTGGGGGCAGTGCGAACCGCTCAGACGGTGCCGCGGTTCTTGCCCATCCACGGGGCGTACCAGGCGCGGATCCTGGCCATGTCGGCATCGAGGTCGTCGCCCGGCTCGATCAGCGGGCCGAAGCCGATGACCTTGTCGGGGTAGTGGAAGTACAGGGTCTGGATCGGGACGTTGGCGGCCTTGGCGATCTTCCAGAAGCCGGTCTTCCAGCGCTCCACGCGCTTGCGCGTGCCTTCGGGCGCCAGGCCGTACCAGAACGGGGTCTCGCCGTGGATCGCCGCGGCCGCCTGTTCGACCACGCGCGAGGCGCGGCTGCGGTCGACCGGGATCACACCCAGGCCGCGCAGCGCCCAGCCGAGCACCGGCACGCGGAACAGCGAGTCCTTGCCGAGCACGCGGATGTCCAGACCCAGCGCGGCCTTCGCCGCGAAGCCCCACACGCCGTCCCAGTTGGACGAATGCGGGGCGCCGATGAGCACCAGCCGCGGGATGTTCGGCAGCTCGCCGACCATGCGCCAGCCGCCCAGGCGCAGGATGCTGCGCCCGATCCAGCGCGCGAGCCGGCTGGGTTTGACCCGCGGCGCGAGCGGCGGGACGGGGATCAGAAACGGGTACTTCGATGTGCTCATGCGTCCTCGGCGCGAAGGCCCGCTCTGACGGGCGTCAATCCCAGTCGCGCCCGGCGCGACCGCGCTTGATGGTACTGCGTTCGCGTTTGGCGCCCAGTCGACGTTCCTTGGCACCCCGCGTGGGGCGGGTGGCGACGCGTGGCTTGGGCACTTCGTAACCGGTCGCCACGAACGCGGCCAGACGTTCGCGGGCATCCTCGCGGTTGCGCTCCTGGGTGCGGAAGCGCTGGGCGCTGATGACCAGCACGCCGGCATCGGTCACCCGGCGGTCGCGACGCGCCAGCAGGCGGGCGCGTACCGCGTCGGGCAGCGACGGTGAACCGGCGATGTCGAAGCGCAACTCGACCGCGGTCGACACCTTGTTGACGTTCTGCCCGCCAGGGCCGCTCGCGCGCACGAAGCGTTCGACGAGTTCGGACTCGGGAATGGCGGGCGGCGTGAACATCGACGGCGATTGTAGAGGGTGGCTGTCAACGCGCGTTCGCGGCGCGCGGAAGCAGGTCCAAGGCCGCTTGCCCCACCCAACCCTCCTCCGCATGGCGGGGGCGCGCCGCATCCGCTTCTATGCCAGTTGGCCGGGGAACAGCAGCAGCGCCTTGGCGAACGCATCGCCCGGTGGGGCGGCAATGTCCATGCGCTCGCCGGTCTGCGGATGGGTGAAACGCAGGCGCTCGGCGTGCAGCAGCATGCGGTGGATGCCGAGCCTGCGGAAATGGCGGTTGTGGCGGCCGTCGCCGTGGCTGGTGTCGCCGATCAGGTGGTGCGAGAGGTGCTTGAGGTGGCGGCGGATCTGCCGGAAGCGGCCGGTCATCGGTTCGGCGCGCAGCAATGCGTAGCGCGAGGTCGCAAAGCCGGCCGACGGCAGCGCCAGCTCGGTGGTCGCCAACCGCGTGAAGCGTGTGACCGCAGGCTTCTTCAGCGGCTTGCCGGGGCCGCCGTCGAGCGGGTGGTCGACCTCGAGCTCGGCGTCCGGCCAGCCGCGGCACACCGCCAGGTAGTGCTTGTCGACGCTGCGCGCCATCCACTGCGTGCCCAGCGCCGAGGCGGTGTCGCGGTCGAAGGCCAGCAGCAGGCAGCCACTGGTGGCGCGGTCGAGCCGGTGGACCAGGAACAGCGGTCGGCCGAACTGCAGGCGAAGGCGATCGGCAAGAAAATCATGCTCGCCACGCGCGAGCGCGCTGTCGTGGACCATCAGGCCGGCGGGCTTGTCGACCACCGCCAGCCAGTCGTCCACATACCGCACATCGATCGTCATCAGTTGCGCTCCGGGCGTCGTGGGGCATCCGGGCGCGCGGATGCGATCTGCTATTTTCGGCGATCGTCTCGCCCGAAGGGAAACCGCATGCGTCGCCGCCTCCGTGTCTGCCTGGTCGCGCTGCTGCTGTGCGTGGGCATCGCGCCGGCCGCCGCGGCCCCGCAGCTCGACGCGCCGGTGCACAGCGCCGAGGGCATCAGCGAGTACCGCTTCGACAACGGCCTGCAACTGGTGCTGTTCCCCGACCCCGGCAAGCCGGTGACCACGGTCAACGTGACCTACCGCGCGGGCTCGCGCCACGAGGGTTACGGCGAGACCGGCATGGCGCATCTGCTCGAGCACCTGCTGTTCAAGGGCACGCCGACGCATCCCGACATCCCCGGCGAGATGAAGCGGCGCGGCATCCGCTTCAACGGCACGACCTGGTTCGACCGCACCAACTACTTCGCCAGCTTTTCCAGCGATCCGGCCACGCTCGACTGGCTGCTGGGCATGGAGGCCGATCGCATGGTCGCCTCGCGAATCGCGCGCGAGGATCTCGACAGCGAGATGACCGTGGTCCGCAACGAGCTGGAGGCCGGCGAGAACAATCCGGTGCGGGTGCTGGTGCAGCGGCTGATGTCAGCGGCCTACGACTGGCACAACTACGGCAATCCCACGATCGGTGCGCGCAGCGACATCGAGGGCATGCCGATCACGCGGCTGCAGGCGTTCTATCGCACCTGGTACCGGCCGGACAACGCGGTGGTGGTGATCGCCGGCGATTTCGATCCCGCGCACGCACTCGAGCGGGTGGCCGCGCACTTCGGCACACTGCCGCAGCCGGCAAGCGCGCTGCCGCGCACCTACACCCGCGAGCCGGCGCAGGACGGCGAGCGCCACATCGTGGTGCGCCGCGTCGGCCGCACGCCCTACCTGGCCGCGGGCTATCACATTCCCGCCGGCCGGCATCCCGATGCCGGCGCGCTGGCGGTGCTGGCGCAGGTCCTCGGGCATGCGCCCAGCGGCCGGCTGCACCGGACCCTGGTCGAATCGGGCCTGGCGACCTCGGTCTCGGCTACGGGCTACAGCCTGGATGAGCCGGGCTACCTCAGCGTGGTGGTCGAGGCCCCGGCGGACAGCGACCTGGAGGCGCTGCAGGCGCGGCTGCTCGACGTCCTCGAACAGGACCCGGCGCCGTTCACCGACGACGAGGTGGACGAGGCGCGGGCGCGTCTGTTGGCCGGCTTCGAGCGCGCGCTGCGCGACCCCAACGCCGTCGGCGTGGCGTTGTCGGACGCGATCGCGCAGGGCGACTGGCGCTTGCTGCTGCATGCGCGCGACCGGCTGGAGACGGTGACCGCGGCCGACGTGCAGCGCGTGGCGCGCGCCTACCTGCGCCGCGACAACCGCACGACCGGCCACTTCGTGCCGACCGACACGCCCGAGCGCATCGAGATTCCCGAGGCGCCGGACGCGGCGACGCTGCTGGCCGATTTCGTCGGCCGGCCCGCGCTCGCGGCCGGCGAGGCCTTCGATCCGACACCCGAGGCGATCGACGCGCGCACACGGACCTGGACGCTGTCCAATGGCGCCAGGCTGGCCGTACTCGACAAGGCGACCCGCGGCCAGGCAGTACAACTGCGCATGACCCTGCGCCTGGGCAGCGAGGACACGCTGACCGGGCGCACCGATGCGGCGATGCTGGCCGGCGGCTTGCTGATGCGCGGCGCCGGCGATCTGGACCGTGCGGCGATCTCGCGGCGGCTCACCGCGTTGCGCTCGACGCTGGGCGCCAGTGGCGGCACGACCACGGTCAGCGTCGCGGCCTCGACCGACCGTGCGCACCTGGCCGAGCTGCTCGATCTGACCGCGACCGTGCTGCGTCGACCAACGTTTCCGAACGACGAGTTCGAGCAGCTGCGCACGCAGTGGATCACCGGTATCCAGGGCAGCATGAGCGAGCCGGGCGCGGTGGCCAACCAGGCGATGGCACAGCACTTCGATATCTTCCCGCCCGGCCATCCATTCCACGCACGCACGTTCGAGCAACGCATTGCCGGGCTCAAGGCGACGACGCGCGACGAGGCGGCGGCCTTCCACCGCGCGTTCTACGGCATGGGCCCGGGCACGACAATCGCCATCGTCGGCGATGTCGATGCCGAAGCGGTGCGTACACAGCTCGAAGCGCTGTTTGGCGACTGGCGCCCGGCCACGCCGTTCGTGCGCATTCCCACGCCGTATGCGACGCAGCCGGCGGCGCAACTGCGTGTGATCACGCCCGATCGGCCGAACGCGGTGTTCCTGGCGCAGCAGGCGCTGCCGCTGGGGCAGGATCACCCGGACTATCCGGCGTTGTATCTGGGCAACCACCTGTTCGGCGGTGGCGGCATGAAGTCGCGGTTGGCCGACCGCATCCGCCAGCGCGACGGCCTGAGCTACGGGGTCAGTTCGAGTTTCGGCGCCAGCGCATTCGACACCGTGGGCACGTTCTCGGCCCAAGGCATCGCTGCGCCAGAGAACATCGCCAAGCTGGCGCTGGCCTTCGACGAGGAACTGCGCCGGTTGCTGGCCGACGGCATCGACGAGACCGAGCTGGCGCAGACGCGCGAGGGCTTGCTGCTGTCGCGCCGCACGGCGCGGGCGAGCGATGCGCAACTGGCCGGCACGCTCAACGACAATCTCTATCTGGACCGCGACATGGCCTATTCGGCCGCGTTCGAGGACGCGCTGCGCGCGCTCGACGCCCAAGCCGTGCGCGCGGCGATGGCGCGGCATCTCGACCCCGACGCGATCACGACCGTCGTCGCCGGCGATCTGGACCCGCCTGCCGGGGGACCATAGCCCCGCGCGGCGCGTTGTTCGTTACTCGGTGGCCGGCGCCGGCGCCGAGGACGCCATCGATTCGAGCTCGGCGCACATCTGCTGTTGCTGCGCCGGCGTCGCGCTGTCGTACTGCGCGCGCACCTTGTCGTGCGCCGACGCGAACTCGCGGTCGAACATCGCCGCGTCGCCCCCCATCTTCACGAACTCCTGCTGCTGGCGGGTCTTGGCCTGCGCCAACTGGTCGGCCGGGATAGTCGGGTCGCACAACTCGACCGCTGCGTGCATCGCGCCGCCGAGGCCGGCGAGCTGGGTCAGCATCGTCGTTGCGGCGTCGCCGGTCAGCGGCGCCTCGACCGGCGCGCTGCCGTCCTCGAGTTGCGCGGCCGCAGCCTCCGAGGGCACCGTGCGGGTGTCTTCGACCGGCTCGGTCTGCGCAGCGGGCGCGCTGTCGGCTGGTCGGTCGCCGCAGGCGGCGAGTGCGAGCGCGCCGGCGATCGCCAGGCCCAGGGGAAGTCGTACACGCAATGGCCGCATCCGGGGGATCTCCATGATCGGGTAGGTCTCGAGCCTAGCAGAGCCGGTGTGGTGGCCCGGCTGCACGGCCGCGGGGTCGATTTACGGCGTGGCGGGGCGCTCACGGCGGCTGCGGTAGCACTGCAGATGCACCCAGGCGGCCTGCAGCCGTGGCGCCGCGATGCCGAGCTGGCGCGCACGCGCCAGCATGTCGCCGACGATCTGCGCCGCCTCGACATCCTGGCCCGATTCGAGATCGCGCAGCATCGACGCGGTGGCCGGTGAGCCGGCGCGGGTCAGCAGCGACCGGGCCTGCTCGGCGGCCTACGCCGGAATGGCCTGGCCCTGCGCGGCGGCGACTGCGAGGCATTCGTCGTGCAGCGCGGCCATGAACGCGGCGCCCTCGTCGCTGGCGACGATCCGGCCGATGCTGGCGCGCATCAGGCAGGTCGCCGCGGCCATCGCGGTGAGGAAACTGAACTTGTTCCAGGCCGCCTGCAGGAAGTCGTCGCTGCGCACGGCCTCGAACCCCTCGGCGCGTGCACAGGCCTGCGCCAATGCCTGGGTGCGTGCGCTGCCGTTGCGGGCCGGATCGCGTTCGCCGAACGTCAACGACGGCGGCGAGGGCAGGTGCACGACCTCGCCTTCCGGGCCCTTGACCGCGCTGATGAAGCACAAGCCACCGAGCACCCGGTCCGCGCCAAAGCGTGCATCGAGCGCGGCGTAGTGCTGCAAGCCGTTGAGGATCGGCATCACTGACGTGCCAGCACCGACCGCCGGCGCAATGGCGTCGATCGCGGTCTCCAGGTCGTAGGCCTTGCAGCTGAGCACGACCAGATCGAACGGCTGCGCCGCGGCGAGCGCCGGCAGCGCGTCGGCGGTGACGTGCGCGACCGCAAGGTCGACATCGCCAAGCGGACTGCGCAGGCGCAGGCCTTCTCGTGCGAGTTGCGTGGCGCGCGTCGGGCGCACCAGGAAAGTGACGTCGACGCCGGCCTGGGCCAACCGACCGCCGAAGTAGCCGCCGGTGCCGCCGGCACCGAGGACAAGAATGCGCATAGAAGTCTTCTCCGATTCAGGCCTGAGGTGGACGGGATCGAACGGAAACGATACGATTTGCCCCGGATCGGGGATTCTCGGTCGGCATTGGGCTCTGGCGGAAACGCCGGGGCCTTTTGTTTTTCAAGGAAAGCATTTCAGCCCGTATCCCATGTAACGCCCTTGCGAATCGCAATCGAGCTTTTCACGGATGACATCCCACGCTCGGTTGGGTTGTTCCGGCTTGAGCTGGTGCATTCCGATGGGCCTGGCCACAAGGTCAGCCAGTTGCAGGCCAATCGAGTTGCTTCGTTTGTGGCAGATGACAGGCTCGAAAGGAATGGATTGCCCGCCGTAGTTGTCACCTGAGCAGATGCGCCTGAAGGACAGTTCCAGATCTCTGTCTTCGTTGTTTCCGCGCGACTCGCAGAGTACATGCGTGGTCAGCGTTTGATGGGTATCCCCTGTCTGCCCCTGACGACGGAGTCGGTAGTAGATCCGCTCCAGGCAGAACCGCAAGGACACCTCGTAGGGATTCTCATCGCGTTCGCGATCCTGCAAGCGCCGTTTATCGATGACGGCTGCGAAAACGGCCATCGGCGTCGCCGCCAATGCGTCTGTCAACGCCTCCAGAAACGCGCGCTTGCGATCGGGATCGCGCAGGATCGCGAATGGTCCGATATCGCGCCGGATCTCGCGCTCGTGCAGGACCACTGCATCATGACCAAAGACCGCGAACTTGATCCTCTGAATCGCGGGCACCACAGTCGCCATGTAGTCGTGCTTACTGATCAGACAACACGAGAGCACGAACAGCGGATAGGCCGGATCAATGCTGGCCATGCCATGGTCGCCGCTTTCGTCGACGAACACGAGGTAGTCGCTGAAGCTCGACATCAGCTGCGCAGGCCGACCCCGCGCTTGAGCAGAGTCAGTGCGACCACGGTCAGCACGACCACGAAGCCCAGCATCAGTGCATAGGCGATGGTCAGCGGAATGTCCGAAGTGCCGAGCAGGCCGTAGCGGAACGCGTTGACCATGTAGAAGATCGGGTTGGCGTGGGTCGCGGCCTCGGCCCAGTCGGGCAGCAGCTTGACCGAGTAGAACACACCGCCCAGGTAGGTCAGCGGGGTCAGGATGAAGGTCGGCACGATCGCCACGTCGTCGAACTTCTTGGCGTAGACCGCGTTGATGAAGCCGGCCAGCGAGAAGATCGTGGCACCCAGCAGCACCGTGCTCAATGTGACCAGCGGATGCGGGATGCGCACATGGGTGAACAGCATCGCGATGCCGAGCACGATCACGCCGACCGCAACGCCGCGCGCGACCGCGCCGAGCACATAGCCGCCGAGCACGACCCAGCCGGGCATCGGGCTGACCAGCAGTTCCTCGACATGGCGGCCGAACTTCGCGCCGAAGAAGCTCGAGGAGATGTTGCCGTAGCTGTTCTGGATGACGCTCATCATCACCAGGCCGGGCACGATGAAGTCCATGTAGGACACGCCGCCCATGTCGCCGATGCGCGCGCCGATCAGGCCGCCGAAGATCAGGAAGTACAGCGTCATCGTGATCGCCGGCGGCACCAGCGTCTGGGCCCAGATGCGCAGGATGCGCACGACCTCGCGCCGGGCGATCGTGCCCAGGGCGACGAAATTGCGGGCGGTGGTGGTGGGTTCTGTGTTCATGCTCGGCGTCTGTCGAAGAGGGGAAGGGGAAGGGCGGCTGCGCGCGACTGGCGTCTACGACGCCCGCTGCCCCGATCCCGCATCGCGTGCGGTCAGCCGCACGAACAGTTCTTCCAGTCGGTTCGACTTGGTCCGCATCGAGCGCACGCGCAGGCCGGCCGCATCGAGTGCGGCGAACACGCGGTTGAGATCCATCGCGCGCGGCATGTCGATGTCGAGCGTGTGCGCATCGGGCGCTGCGATCGTCACGCCGTCGATCGCCGGCAATGCGTCGGGCAGCGTCCCGTCGATGTCGAGCATGAAGCCCTCGACGTCGAGCTGGGCGAGCAGCGCGCGGATCGGGCCCTGCTCGACGATGCGACCGTGGTCGATGATCGCCAGGTTGCGGCACAGCGACTCGGCTTCCTCGAGGTAATGCGTGGTCAGGATGATCGTCGTGCCCGCGGCGTTGATCTCGCGCAGTGCGCGCCACATGCCGCGGCGGATCTCGATGTCCACGCCGGCCGTCGGCTCGTCGAGGATCAGCAGCCGGGGCCGGGTCATCATCGCGCGGGCGATCATCAGCCGCCGCTTCATGCCGCCCGACAGCGTGCGACTCATCACGTGCGCCTTGTCCCACAGCTGCGCGGCGCGCAGCTCGGCCTCGGCGCGCTCGGCGGCCTCGCGGCGCGGCACGCCGTAGAAGCCGGCGTAGTTGACCAGGATGTCGAAGGGCTTTTCGAACAGGTTGAAGTTGATTTCCTGCGGCACCAGGCCGAGCAGGCGCATGGCCTGGTCGCGCTGGCGGACGATGTCCACGCCGAACACCTCCACGCTGCCCGCGCTCATGTTGACCAGCGAGGAGACGATACCGATCAGCGTGCTCTTGCCCGCACCGTTGGGGCCGAGCAGGGCATGGAAGTCGCCCGGCGCGACATCGAGCGAGATGCCCTTGAGCGCCTCCACGCCACCGGCGTAGGTCTTGCGCAGTTCACGGACGGACAGCGCCGGCACATCGGCCGGCAGGGGGCGGCTTGGAGTCATGGGTGCGAGGGGTCCGGAGCCGGCGGCCCGGGGGAGGCCTCGGCGGAAGACGCTAGTATAGGCGCCCGGTCGCACCCGGCCCCGCGATACACCGTTGCGCGGACGCGCGTCCGTTCCGCTTACGATCCGGTTGACCCGTGGCCATCCAGCATTTCCCGCTCAAGCTCACCGGCCGGCGCATGATCGCGCCCACCGTCGCCCATCTGTCGTTCATTCGTGACGACGGCCAGCCGCTGGATTTCGTGCCCGGCCAGTTCATTCAGGTGCATTTCGCCTACGCCGACGGCACGCCGACCAAGCGCTCGTATTCGCTGGCGACGATCCACGATCACGCGATGGGGCCGGGCGATGCGGTCGAGATCGCGGTCAGCTATGTGCCCGGCGGTGCGGCGACGGCGCTGTTCGAGGGCCTGGCGCTCGGTGACCACGTCCGGGCCAGCGGTCCGTTCGGCCGGTTCTGCCTGCTGCCGCAGGACAGCAACCGCCGCTACCTGCTGATCGGGACCGGCACCGGCGTGACGCCGTACCGGTCGATGCTGCCGCTGCTGGAACGGGCGATCGCCGAGCGCGGCGTGGAGGTCGTGCTGCTGCTGGGCGCACGCACGCCGGCCGAGTTGCTCTACGGCGACGATTTCCGCGCCTTCGCGCAGGCGCACCCGCAGTTCCGCTTCGTGCCGTGCTTCTCGCGCGAGCTGCCGGCGCCCGGGGACCCGCATGCGCATGCCGACGTGCGTCACGGCTATGTGCAGCAGTTCGTCGGCGAGTTCGCGCCCAACGCCGACGATATCGCCTACCTGTGCGGGAACCCGGACATGGTCGACGCGGCGTTCGAGGCGCTGAAGGGCTTCGGCCTGCCGGTGCCGCGGATCCGGCGCGAGAAGTACGTCAGCAGCAAGTAGGCCGGGGGCGCCGTGTCAGCACCGGACGCCCGATCGCCGATGCCAGCCGAGGCGGACATCGCGGCGCTGATGCCGCCTCCGCCCGATGCACCCGCGCCCAGGCGTCCCGGGTGGCGCCGCATGCTGCCGACGTTGGGCGGGATGGTCGGCGGTGTCGTGGTCGGCCTGGGCGCGGCGATGATCGGCGTCCCGCTGCTGGACGCCCTGCCGCCTGGGTCGATGACGGCGTTGCTGCTCGGCGTTGTGCTGTCGGTGTGGCCGCACATCGTGCTGCACGAAGCCGGCCACGCCGTGGCGGGTCTGTCGCGCGGCATGCACGCGATCGCCTTCGGCGTGGGCCCGTTCCGATTCGAGCGACGCGGCGCGCGCTGGCACTGGCGCCGGGGCGGCGGGATCCGCGGCATCGGTGGGTTTGCCGCACTGCTGCCCAGCGGCGAGCGCGGGCTGTCGCGCCTCGACCAGGCCATCTTCCTGCTCGGCGGGCCGATGGCCAATCTTGTCACCGCGGCGGTGCTGTTCGCCTGTGCGATGTGGCTGCCGATGCCGGTGCAGCTCGCGGCCGCCGGCCTGGGCAGCGCGATCGCCGCCGCGCTGATGGGCCTGGGCAATCTGCTGCCGCTGCAGTTCTCCGGCTGGCGCCTGGATGGCCGCGTGTTGCTGGACCTGCTGCGCCGCACGCCCGATGCCGCGCTGCACCTGCAGATCAACCAGCTGATGGCGTTGAGCCTGGCCGGGGTGCGGCCGCGCGACTGGCCCGAGGCGTCCATCCCTGGACTGCCGGCCACGATCGCCAGCGACGGCCTGGCGCTGAGCGGACGGATGCTGCGCCTGTCGCGCGCGATCGACCGACGCGATGCCGCGACCGCCTGGCCCGACGCCGTCGCGTTGACAGCGGCGTTCGCCGCCGCGCCCACGGTGTCGCAAGGCCCGATCGCCGTCACGCTGGCCAGCCATGCGGCGTTGCTGGTCGGCGACCGGGCCTTGCTGGCAGCCTGGCGTCCGCGCTGCGAAGGCGGGCTGCTGGATCTTTCGCCCTACCGGGCGTGGCTGGATGCCGAGCTCGCGCAGCTCGATGGCGATGCGACCGCGCTGGCGACGCACCTGGCCCATGCGCGCGCGCTGGCCGACCGGATTCCAGACGCGGCCAGCCGGACGGTCTTCGACGAGCGACTCGAGACACTCGCCCAGTCGCTTGCGCCATCGGTGTAAAGCACGCTTGACACAGGGTTCGGTGCAACCGCATGCTCGCTGTCAAGCACACTTGACAGAACAGATCGCCATGACCCGTTCCTTGCACACCCAGCCGCTGCTGGCCGTCGCCGCGATGTTGATGGCCGCTGCGATCGCGCTGCGTCTGCTGCTGCCCACAGTCCCCGCCTGGGCACCGGTGCTGGTCCTGCTGTCGGCGGTGGTGATCGGCGCGGTCGCGATGCGCCGCGGTGCGTCCGGCTGCATGGATGCGCCGCCCGCCCTGCGGCGCCGCTACACCCGCGACATGACGGTCGGCATGGTCAGCTACATGGCGCTGGTGTTCGCATCGCTGCTGCTGCTGCGCACGGTGGAGGCGCCGGCGCTGCGGGCACTGATCGCACTGCTGCCGGTCGCGCCGATCGCGCTGCTGATGCGCGCGATGCTGCGCTTCATCCGCGGCGTGGATGAGCTGCAGCAGCGTATCGAGCTCGAAGCGATCTGCATCGCCGCCGCGCTGGTGTCCTTCGGCTACATGACCGGCGGCTTCCTGCAGGCGGCACAGGTCATCGACGTGCCGGCAAGCGCCGCAATGCTGTGGGTGTTCCCCCTGGTGTGCGGCCTCTACGGCATCGCAAAATCGGTCGTCGCGCGGCGGTACCGGTAAGGGGTCGGCATGAAGAGTCGGGTGCGGGCGCTGCGCGAGGCACGGGGTTGGTCACAAGCACAGCTGGGCGAACGTCTGGAAGTGTCGAGACAGACGATCAACGCGATCGAGACGGAAAAGTACGACCCCAGCCTGCCGCTGGCGTTCCGGATCGCACGCGAGTTCGCCGAGCCCATCGAATCCATTTTCCTGTTCGAGGACGTTCCATGAGGACATCGAGGTTTTCCGTGCTGACGCTGGCCGCGGGCATCGCGCTTGCCGGCTGCAGCGGGGGCGCGCCGGTACCGGCAGAGGGCGAGGCCGTCCGGCCGACGCGAATGTTCGGGCAGATCCCCTTCCACGCCTGCACGCTGGACGGGGGCAATGCGGCAACCCGGGTCGAGGCGCAATGCGCCACCTACGAGGTGCCCGAGAATCCCGATGCGCCCGACGCCCGGCGCATCGCGCTCAACATCGCCTGGCTGCCGGCCGATGCGAAGGACGGCGGCACCGCCGATCCAGTGTTCTTCCTCGCTGGCGGCCCGGGCCAGGCCGCGACCGAACTCGCCGCGCAGATCAATGCCGGCCTGCGCGAAGTGCGCCGTCAGCGCGACATCGTGCTGGTCGACCAGCGCGGGACCGGCGGTTCGAACCCGCTGACCTGCACCGATGCCGATGGCCAGGCGCTGGAACTCGACGCGCTGACCGCACCCGACGACGCCGCGCTCGACGCCTACGTCGGCCGATGCCTGGCCGGCCTCGACGGCCGCGCCGATCCGCGTTTCTACACGACGGCCAATGCGATCGCCGACCTGGACACCGTGCGCGCCGCGCTCGGCGCCGATCGGATCAACCTGGTCGGTGGGTCCTACGGCACCCGCGTCGCCCAGCAGTATGCGATGGCGTATCCGCAGCACACCCGCAGCATCGTGCTCGACGGCGTGGCCCCGAACGACCTGGTCGTCGGCGGCGAGTTCGCGCACACCTTCGAGGACGCGCTGGCGCTGCAATCCAAGCAATGCGCCCAGGACGCCGGATGCCGCGCTCGCTTTCCCACCGATCTGCAGGCCCAGCTGCGCGGCGTGCTGTCGACGCTGCACACGACGCCCGCACCGGTGACCTATCGCGACCCGACCACCGGCGCGCAGCGCGACGGCGTGGTCACGCCGGACACGGTGACCGGCCTCGCGTTCCTGTTCTCGTATGCGCCACAGACCGCGTCGCTGCTGCCGTTGATCCTCGACGAAGCGGCGCAGGGCCGCTACGGCCCACTGATGTCGCTGTCGCAACTGATGTACAGCAACGTCGACGGCCAGATGACGCGCGGCATGCAGTGGTCGGTGATCTGCGCCGAAGACGCAGGCCGCTACCGCGAGGACGGTCGCGTCGCCGACACGATCCTCGGCCCCGATGTCGCGCGCATGTTCTTCGGCGCGTGCCGCACCTGGCCGACCGGCGCGCCGCCGGCCAACCACACCGCGGCCCTGCAGTCCGATGTGCCGGCCCTGCTGATGTCGGGCGAACTCGATCCGGTGACGCCGCCTGCCTACGCCGAGCGCGTGCTCGCCGGCCTGCCGAACGGACGCCATCTGGTGTTCAAGGGCCAGGGGCACGGCACGTTCGCACTCGGCTGCGCGCCCAAGCTGCTCGCGCAGTTCATCGAATCCACCGATGCCAAGGCGCTCGACGCCAAGTGCCTGGACGCGATGCGCCCGGTGCCGCCATTCACCAGCTTCAACGGGTGGTCGCCATGACCGTGCCGCGCTTTGCGGTGCCCCTCTTCCTTTCGGAGCTTCATCGATGATCACCGCCCAGCAATTGTACAAGGCGTTCAAGACCAAGGCCGGCCTGGTCCAGGCGGTCGACGGCGTGGACTTCGTCGCCGAGGACGGCCGCATCACCGGCCTGCTCGGTCCCAACGGCGCCGGCAAGACCACGACGCTGCGCATGCTCTACACGTTGATGAAGCCCGACCGCGGCCAGGTGCTGGTGGACGGCATCGACGCGAGCCGCGACCCGGCTGCCGTGCGTCGCGTGCTGGGCGTGCTGCCCGACGCACGCGGCGTCTACAAGCGGCTGACCGCACGCGAGAACATCCACTACTTCGGCCAGTTGCACGGCATGAGCCAGGCTCAGATCGCCACACGCACCCAGGCGCTGAGCGACCAGCTGGACATGGGCGAGATCCTCGACCGCAAGACCGATGGCTTCAGCCAGGGCCAGCGCACCAAGACCGCGATCGCACGCGCCCTGGTGCACGACCCCCGCAACGTCATCCTCGACGAGCCGACCAATGGCCTGGATGTGATGACTACCCGCGCGATGCGCGAATTCCTGTTCAAGCTGCGCGACGAGGGCCGCTGCGTGATCTTCTCCAGCCACATCATGCAAGAGGTCGCCGCGCTGTGCGACCGCATCGTCATCATCGCCAAGGGGCGCGTGGTGGCCGCCGGCACCGCCGACGAACTGCGGGCGCGCTACGGCACGCAGAACCTCGAGGACGCCTTCGTACGTGCGATCGGCTCGGAAGAGGGGCTTCTGGCATGAGCGCACTGCGATGGGTGTGGTGTGTGATGCGCAAGGAGCTGCTCGACATCGGGCGCGACCGGCGCACGCTGTTCATGGCGCTGCTGCTCGGCCCGCTGCTGTATCCGGTGCTGATGACCGGCATGAACGTGATGATGGAAAAGCGTGCCAAGACCGAACAGGACCGCGTTCTCGAAGTCCCGGTGCTGGGCGCGGCGCATGCGCCGAACCTGGTCGCGCACCTGGCGACGCTGGGCATCGTCGCGGTCGATGCGCCTGACGACCTCGATGCGGCCATCGCCCGACAGGACGTCGACGTCGCGATCGAGATCCCGGCTTCGTTCGCCGAGGACTGGCAGGCCGGGCGGCCGGCCACGGTCGAGGTCATCAGCGACAGCACCCAGCGCAACGCGCAGACACCGGCCACGCGGGTGCGCGCGGCGATCGCCAGCTATGGGCAGCAGGTCGGTGCGTTGCGTCTGCTCGCACGCGGTATCGACCCATCGGTGGTGCAGCCGATCGCGGTGGGCACGCGCGACATGGCGAGCGAAGAGGCCAAGCGCGGCATGCTGCTCGCGGCGCTGTTGCCGTATCTGCTGATCCTGTCGAGCTTCATCGGCGGCTCGTACCTGATCATCGATGCGACCGCCGGCGAACGCGAGCGGCAGTCGATCGAGCCGCTGCTGGCCACGCCGGCTGCACGCGGTGCGATCGTCAGCGGCAAGATGCTCGCCGCCTGCGTGATCGGCCTGTTGTCGTTGCTGCTCACATTGCTGGCATTCAAGCTCAGCGCCCAGATCGGCACCGGCATGACCCGCATGCTCGACGTCCGGCTGGCGGCGATCGGCAAGATGCTGCTGGTGCTGCTGCCGATGTTGTTCATCGGCACGTCGCTGCTGACGTTCCTCGCAGCCGCGGCCAAGAGCATGAAGGAAGCGCAGAGCCACATCGTCTGGCTGATGCTGCTGCCGATGGTTCCCACGTTCGTGCTGATCATCAATCCGATCAAGACCGAGTTGTGGCAGTTCGCGGTGCCGTTCCTGTCGCAGAACCAGCTGCTGCTCAAGATCATCCGCGCCGAGCCGATCGCGCCGCAGGTCTGGGCGGTGTACCTGCTCGCCAGCCTCGCGTTGGTGGCGGTGTTCTGGGGCCTGGCGGTGTGGCGCTACCGCCAGGAGCGGCTCGCGATCTCGGGCTGAGATCGCGCGGACGGCATGGGGCGCGTGCGTTGCACACGCCCCCAGCGTGCCCACCGGCCACGCGCCGGTGGGCGCTTGCGTCAGTTGGCAGTCGGAGAGAAGCCGATCGTGCGGCGCGTGGTGACCGGTGCCGGCACCGGCTCGAAGCGCCAGCGTCGCACTGCGGACAACGCCTCGCGATCAAAGGTGCGCGGCGGATCGGCGCGCACGATGCGCGCGCTGCTCACCGAGCCATCGACCGCGACGGTGAACTCGACCTGCACCTCACCGCTGATGCCGGCCCGCAACGCATCCGGGGGATAACGCGGCGCCGGGGTGCTCAATGGATGCAGCTGGACCGGCGCCGGGGCCGGCGCCGCTTCGGGCGGCGGCGCTTCGGTGGCCGGGGTGGGCGCCGGGCGTGCGGGTGCGGGGCGCGGCGTGTCCTGCGCTGGGCGCGGGGCCGGCTGCGCAGGCGCCGGCGTTGGCGTCGGCGCAGACGCCGGTGCGCTGCGCGCGCCGGTGGTCTCGGCCGGTGGCGGCCCCGGCAGCTGCTGCGCCGCCGAGACCTGCTGCTCGCGCTGCTGCTGTGCGCGCTCGCGCGCGATCTGCTGTTGGCGCTCGGCCTCCTGCGCGGCGCCGCGCTGCTGATGCACGGCCGCTTCTTCGGCGGTCGCGATGCTGGTGCGCAACCGGCCGAGCGCCGGGTGGGTGGCGTCGGTACGTTCGATCAGTCCCAGCAGTCGGCGCGCCTCGGCGAAATCGCCGCGGTCGCGGTTCTGCTCGGTGGCAATCACGGTCAGCGGCAGCAGATCGATCAGCGCACTGGTCGCCGCGGCATCACCGCGCGTCTTGTCGCGCAGCGCGAGGTAGTACTCCATCGCGTTCTCGCCGGGCGGAAAGTACAGCCGGCTGTCCTGATACGCCTGGCCGGCCGCCTTGCGCAGATCGTCCGCCGAGAG
Organism: Luteimonas sp. gir; assembly: GCF_037198055.1. Lineage (NCBI taxonomy): Bacteria > Pseudomonadati > Pseudomonadota > Gammaproteobacteria > Lysobacterales > Lysobacteraceae > Luteimonas > Luteimonas sp. gir. Next base: position 288,327 of record NZ_JBBAXQ010000001.1, on the reverse strand, counting down.
TGCGGCCAGCGCATCGTCGGCCGCGCGTTGCTGACGCGCGGCCTGATCGGCCGCTTGGCGGCTCACGTCCGCGGTCTCGGCCGGTGCCGCGTCGGGCTCGGGTGCCTCGTCCCGGCCCCCGCAGGCGGCCAGTCCCAGCGCCACGCACAACGCCGCGGCCAGCCCGGTCCGCGACGACACTGCGGGCGTCGATCGATTCGAGACCATCATCGTTCCCCAGGGTGCCTGTTCTTCAAAGTGCGTAGCACGCGGCAGCGCAGACGATTTGTCAACCGCGCAGGTCGGCGTGCGGGCTCCGATTGTAAGCGCGTTGGCAGCGCGTTCACCGAACATGTGCGTTTTCGCGCGAGTGCCCGGCACTGGAACGGCCTACTTGCCGATGCAGAAGCGGCATTTCTGCCGCATGTCGTTGATTTTCAATGTAGTCATGGCGGTCTGGCAACGCGCTTGGACTTATTCTTGGACTCAAAATCAAGCGTGTCCCTTGGTAGCGGCGAATGGCCCATCTTGGACGCTCCCCGCGCTCTCGTCGCCGGTGCAGTACGCCAGCAAGCGGTCTGATCAAGGACGGCGAACATGGCCATCGACGCTCAGCAACGTCCAATGCGCTGCAGCGTGCTCATTTTCCCACCTCCTGATCCGGAACACCAAGGATGTTGCGCCCTGCTTCAGCTCGAAAAAACGGGAGGCGCGCAGTTCGGATTGATGGCTGCGGCAGCGGTGATGCCGGGGTGAGATGACAGCTCCTTTGGCCAGTTGGCCGATACCGACAGGAGCCTCACCATGTCACACCAAACTTCAGACATCATCACCCCGAAAGCCCTGTTGCTCGATGAGCGGCTGACGCCACTGGAGCGCAACGCCTGGCTGACTTTCCGTGCGCTGGCCAGCAGCGACGGCACCGTGGTCCTCAGCTACGACGCGCTACGCAAGTACCTGCCCAGCGCACCGGGCAGCAAGCGGGCGGCCCTTGAGACCGTGTCCAGGGCCGTGCTGTGCCTGCGGCTGTCCACGTGGATTGCGCTGGTCGAGTACCGTCGCAACCCGATGACCGGCTTCTCAATGGCCAGCCGTTACGCGGTGCGGAATCAGCCCCTCGCGTTCGATGACGCATGCATGGAAGACGAAGACTACCTGCCCCTGTTGGAACGGGCGCTCGGCCATGCCAGCGCAATGATCCGCCAACTGGCGCAGTCCATTCTCGACGAGGCCATGCGCCATCCAGACAGGTTGGGAAAGCTGCCCGCAACAATGCAAGAGCAGATCAGGCGCTTGCAACACCGGGGCGATGACCATGATCCGGGCAGTCCTGGTGGTTCAACTCCGCGCGATGCCCTTGTGCCCGAAGCCAGCGGCGACATTCCGAAACCCGTTCCGGCATCTGCCGCAACAGTACGTACTGTAGAGAAAGAAGTATTAAAAGAAGTACGTACGTACCGCTCACCACCCGAAGTGCAGGGATTGGGGCCGGATGTGTCAGCCCGCTTCCGGCACTTGCCACAGGATCAGCAACGAGTTCTCACCGCGCGTCTCAGGGGCTTGCCTCCGGAGCAACGCCTGGCGGTGCTGGCCGAGTGGGACGCGCGCTGCGAATCCAGTGGTGTGCACAACGCTATCGCCTACCTCTACGGGTTGATCAAGAAGGCCGTGGAAGGCGTGTTCAAGCTCTGGGCGGCGCGCAAATCCGCCCCGCAGCAGACACCCGTGCAGGCCGTCAGCAACAGCCAGCATGGCTCGCTGCCTGCCTCTTCTCCATCGTCCAGCAGCCAAGCCGCAAAGCCTGCGTCGCGCGAGGTGGCGCAACGGCATCTGGATCAGATCAGGCGCATGTTGAAGACGCCATCGCTGCCCATCGGGCAGATCATCGGGTGCATGGCTGACAGCGGAATGCTGCCAACAGCCCCGGGAAACACGCCTGCTGCTGCAAGGCTGGGATCCCTGGGCTCGGCGTGAGACAGATGGGGCCGTCACTGCCCGCCGCAGTGACGGCCCGGCGAACTGCAGCAGGAATGCGGGTTGGTGCAGCATCGCATTGATGGCGGCGCACATGACGATGCCCCGGCACACTGGCCCAGCAACAACCTGCCGGTGGGTATGAACACCGGAACCCTGGCGCAGGTTCCTGCAAGCGCCGCCCCGGTTCACCGGGCGGAACCATCCCAGGCACACCCAGGCTCGTTCGGTGTGCCGCCCTACCCACGGGCAGAGCCTTCCTCATCTTCGGCGTGGTTCGTCCCCCCATCGTCGCGACACACGCTCGCCTTTCCAGGCTTCGTCGCTGCTCGCCCGACCTCACACGGCCTGCCGGCTCCTTTTCCACCACTGCATAACAGGAGGTATCCAATCCCAGCACATCGCGTTGTCATCCCTTGCCATTCCTCCGCCCGGCCTTTCCACAGGAAGCGAGGCGGACGCCTCATTCGAGGCCACAGGTGAACTGAGCACCTGGCCCTTGCCCTTCGGGGATCTCGCCTTGGCGAGTTGGCAAAAACACTGACCGTTTGCCTCTCAGCCCCGACAACCGATGGAACGACACCGCGATGGACGACCTGACCTATACCCTGCGCCAGCTTTGCCTGCGCAACCGCGACGGCAGCCACGCCACCCAGGCGGACCGGCAGCGGTCGCTGACCCTGGCTGCTCGCCAACTACGCGAGGCGGGCTTTCGCCAGATGCGGGCCACCTCGCTCAATGGCAAGCATGTCGAAGCCTTGTTGCAGCGCTGGCAAGCCGAAGGCCTATCGGCCGGTACGATCAAAAACCGCATGGCGCACCTGCGTTGGTGGGCCGAGAAAGTCGGCAAGGCAGGCATCCTGCCGACGGACAACACCAAGCTGGGTATCCCTGAACGACGCTATGTGACCAACGAAAACAAGGCCAGGGAATTGGGTGACAGGCTGGGCAGGATCACCGATCCACACGTCCGCATGAGCCTGTGCCTGCAAGCGGCCTTTGGCCTGCGGCGGGAGGAGTCCATCAAGTTCCAACCCCGCTATGCCGACCGCACCGACCACATCGCCATCAAGGGGTCATGGGCGAAGGGCGGGCGTGACCGGAAGGTGCCGATCACGACGCCGGAGCAGCGCATAGTGTTAGACGAGGCGCATCGGCTGGCCGGCCTAGGCTCGCTAATCCCGGCGAACAAGACCTACATCCAGCAACGGCACCTGTACGACGGGCAGTGCAAGGCGGCAGGTCTGAGCAACATGCATGGACTGCGGCATCGATACGCACAGATGCGGTATGAGGCGTTGACGGGGTGGAGGTCGCCCTCGGCGGGTGGGCCAGCTGCAGGCCAGCTGGCCCCAACGGAGCGCAATCAAGACAAATATGTGCGTCTCATGATTAGCCAAGAGCTGGGCCATGATCGACTGGCAATCGTGGCCGTTTACCTCGGCTGAAGATCATGGAAAATCCTGTCAAACCGGGTTAAACCTGGTAAAATTGGCCCCTTATACAAATTTTCCGCGAACCCATTGCCATGACCGATCGCTGGCTGAGCGTCGAAGAAATCACCGAACACCTCGGGGTCAGCAAGGACACCGTCTACGCCTGGATCGCCAAGCGCAACATGCCCGCCCATAAAGTGGGGAGGCTCTGGAAATTCCAGAAAGCGGAAGTCGACGCCTGGGTCAAGGCCGGCGGAGCCAGCGACAGTGACGATGCCCGGCAGGAGCGCGATGATGGTTGAGCGCTACCGCCTATCTTTCACCACAGGCGGCCTGTTTCTACTCGAAGCCCCGGCGATTGCCGAGCACTACGTGACCACACGGGACTGGGAGAAAACACGTTCGCATGTGCGCAGCGGGAACGTGCTGCAGGTCAGGACGGCTGCCGCGTCCACCCGTATCAGCAAAGAGTTGATCGCGCGTCTTGAACTACTCGACTTTGAAGAGTTGGAAGTCCTGATCGACTCCAACTTGCGCGACCGTGCCTATCTGCTCTGGGTCGCTGCCTGCCGGCGCTACGCCTTTGTCCGTGACTTTGCCAGGGAAGTGCTACGGGAGAATTTTCTCGTTCTGCGACGGCAGTTGAGCGCAGCCGACTACGAGGCTTTCGTCAGCGCCAAAGCACTCTGGCATGACGAACTGGACGAATTGGCACCGTCCACCCAACGCAAGCTTCGGCAGAACCTGTTCCGCATGTTGCGCGAGGCTGAATTGGTCTCCGAGCAATTGCTGATCCAGCCAACGGTACTGACCCCACAGCTCGCCCGGCTGCTGGCTCGGCGGGGTGTCGATGAGCTTCTGGTGTTCCCAGCAAGTGACCAAGAGATCAAGAGGTGGCTGAAATGAGCCAGAAGATCAGCCAGCAGCCGCTGGCAAAACGCTTCGACCATTTGCGCGAGGTCATTGCCAGTCCTCGATTCCTGCAGATGCGGGGGTTGAACAACGACCTGCCCTTTTACATCTGCGAGTTCAAGGCATCGGAGGCCTTCGAGATCCAGCGCATGCGCCGCCAGTTGGTCAACACATTGGCAGGCCTGCAAGTGGAATGCCTGCAGGGCCGGGGCGTCAAGGTGCTGGAGATCAACCTCTACGACCTGACCATCGACATGCTCAAGGCGCGCGAAGGCAGCAGTGAGGGCAGCAATCTGTGGGATGAGATTCTCGCTGCCGAGCCGGAGGTCGAGAAAGAAGCCTTGCAAGAGCTGTTGCAGAACGTCCTGGACATCAAGGGGCATCTGATCCCGGAGATCGGCGAGCGGCTGGCGCAAAGTGACTACGACGTGCTGTTCCTCAGCGGGGTCGGTGAAGTCTTCCCCTATATCCGCTCGCACAACGTGCTGAACAACCTGCAGAGCACCGCCAAGGACAAGCCCACCGTGATGTTCTTCCCGGGGGAGTACCGCCACTCGCTGGAACAAGGGGCGTCCCTGGAGTTGTTCGGGCTGCTGCACGACGACAAGTACTACCGCGCATTCAATATTTTCGACATCCAGGCGTGAGGAAGCACCCGATGGAACTCAAAGGCATTTTCAAGCGCCCGGTCAGCCGCCCGATCGAAGGCGTCATCAAGGCAGACGATGAGGCCAGCCTGTACACCGAGCTCAGCGAGTACGTGCTGACCGACGAAGTCGCCAAGCGCCTTGAGCACTTCCTGGAGGCCTATACCGACTATCAGGTCGCCAACGGCGTGTGGGTGTCAGGCTTCTTCGGCTCGGGCAAGTCGCATCTGCTGAAAATGCTGGCCTTGCTGCTGGAAAACCGTGAGGTCGGCGGCAGCACTGCACTGGATCTGTTTCTGCCCAAGATCCATCAGGACGATGAACTGCTGCGCGCCAAGCTGAAGCAGGCCGTCGCCATTCCATCCAAAAGCATTCTGTTCAACATCGACCAGAAGGCCGACATCATCAGCAAGACCCAAGTCGATGCGCTGCTGTCGGTATTCGTCAAGGTGTTCAACGAAACCTGCGGCTACTACGGCAAGCAGGGCTACATCGCGCAATTCGAGCGCGACCTGGACGAGCGTAGCCAGTTCCAAGCGTTCAAGGCGGCCTACCAGGCCCTGGCCAGCAAACCGTGGGAACGGGGCCGGGAACAGGCCTTGCTCGAATCCGGCAACATCGCCAAAGCCTATGCCGAAGTCACGGGCGAAGACGCCGCGCATGCCAAGGGCATCCTGGACAAGTACCGCAGCCAGTACAGCGTGTCCATCGAGGATTTCGGCAATCAGGTCAAGGCCTGGCTGGACCAGCAACCGGCCGACTTCCGCCTGAACTTCTTCGTTGACGAAGTCGGGCAGTACATCGCCGACAACACCAAGCTCATGACAAACCTGCAGACAGTGGCCGAAAGCCTGGCCACCAAATGCCAGGGCCGCGCCTGGATCATCGTCACCGCCCAGGAGGACATGACCGACGTGCTGGGCGACATGAGCAAGCAGCAAAGCAACGACTTTTCCAAGATCCAGGCCCGCTTTGCCAACCGGCTCAAACTCACCAGTGCCGATGTGGCCGAGGTGATCCAGAAGCGCCTGCTGGCCAAAAACGATGACGGTCGCCAACTGCTGCAGGGCGTGTATGCGCAGCAGGCCAACAACTTCAAGACCCTGTTCGAGTTTGCCGATGGCGGCCAACGCTATCAGAACTTCCGCGACGAAGAACATTTCATCTACGCCTATCCCTTCGTTCCCTACCAGTTCCCGCTGTTCCAGGCCGCCATTCGTGGGCTGTCGCTGCACAACGGCTTCGAAGGCAAGGCCAACTCAGTCGGCGAGCGCTCCATGCTTGGGGTGTTTCGCGATGTCGCCATGGCGATCGAGAGCGAATCGGTCGGTCAGTTGGCCACTTTCGACCGCATGTTCGAGGGCATCCGCAGTGCGCTGAAAGGCGGCATCCAGAGTGCCATCAACGTGGCCGAACGCAACCTCAACGATGCATACGCCGTGCGCGTGCTCAAGGCGCTGTTCCTGGTCAAGTACGTCAAGGAGTTCAAGGCCACACCACGCAACCTGAGCGTGCTGATGCTGGAGCGCTTTGGCGAGGACATTCCCGCCCAGCACAAGAAGCTCGAAGCGGCGCTCAATCTGCTGGAGCAGCAGACCTACATTCAGCGCAATGGTGATGCCTATGAATACCTGACCGACGAAGAAAAGGACGTCGAACAGGAAATCAAGAACACCGACATCGAGAACGCCGACCTGGCCAAGGAGCTTGAAAAGCTGCTGTTCGATGGCGTCATCAAGCAGCGCAAGATCCGCCACAGCCACAGCCACGGACAGGACTATCCCTATACCCGCAAGCTCGATGATCGCGTGCTCAGCCGCGAGCATGAATTGGCCATCCATCTGGTCACGCCGCTGACCGATGGCTTTGACGATTCCGAAGGATTCCTCACGCAGCAGCGCATGCAAAGCATGGGGCGCGATGAGCTGCGGGTGGTCCTGCCGGCCGATGCGCGCTTCATGCAAGACCTGGCCATGCACAAGCGCACCGAGAAATACATCCGCCAGAACAGCAATACCCAGCAAGAAACCGTCAAACGCATTCTCGACGCCAAGGGTTCCCAGAACACCGAGCGCCTGAACGATCTACAGGTTCGCGCGCGTGCGCTGCTGGGCAAAGCCAGGCTCATCATCAACGCGTCAGACGTGGACGTTGGCGGCGAAGACGGCCAAACCCGCGTGCTCAAGGGCTTCGAGCAACTGGTGCAGACCGCCTACCCCAACCTGCGCATGTTGCGCGACGACGTGGTGTTTGCCGAAGCCGACATCGGCAAACACCTGCGCATGGCTAAGGACGGCTTGCTGGCCAACGACGCCGCCAGCCTGACCGAGCCGGAGCAGGAGCTGTTGGCCTTCATTCAGGGCAATGCCCGTGGCGGCGTGCGCACCACGGTCAAGAGCTTGCTTGAGCGCTTCGAGCGCAAGAACTACGGCTGGTACCACGCCGCCATCCTGTGCAACCTGGCCCTGTTGTGCGCTCGCGGCAAGATCGAGATCCGGCAGGACAGCAATCCGCTTGAAGACGATGCGCTGGAACGCGGCTTGCTCAATACGCATGCCCATCCCTCGCTGGTGCTGGAGCCGCAGATCGAGTTCAGCGCCTCGCAGGTGCGCACGCTCAAGGAGTTCTACGCCGAGTTCTTCGACCAGCCCGCCGCCAGCAACGAAGCCCGGGCACTGGCCCGTGAAACGGTCGATGCACTGAAAACGCTGGAAACCGAATTGAGCGCCCTGCACGGGCAAAAAGCGCAATACCCCTTCCTGAGCGCATTGGCACCGGTGCTGACCACCTTGAAGGACATGGCCGGCAAAAACCCGAACTGGTTCCTGACGGATCTGGCCCGGGCCGAAGATGCACTACTGGACACCAAGGAGAACACCATCGACCCGCTGCGGCGCTTCATGCGCAGCCCGCAAAAAGCCATCTACGATCAGGCACGCCAGCTGGTTACCGAGCAGGAAGACAACTTCGCCTACGTTGGCGCAGCCGAAGTCGATGCGGTGCGCGGTTTGCTGGATGACAAAAGCCCCTGGCAAGGCAACCGCCTGCAACAGCTCAAGCCACAGCTGGACGCCCTGCAGCACGCCATTGCGCAGCAGCTCGCGCAGGAGAAGGAACAGGCCAATGATCGCCTCCTGGAACTGGAACAGCGCCTGCAAGACGCGGCGGAATTCGGCCAGCTGAACCCGACGGATCGCAAGCGGCTCACCCAGCCCTTCGGCGACGCTCGGCAAAGCGTCCAGGCCCACAAGCGCATCGCCATGATCCGCGATCAGCTGCGCCGGTTTGAAGACGAGGACTACCCCCGGCTGCTGCTGCAACTGGAACAACTGGCCCGGCCTGCACCGCCCGATCCTGCGCCACACCCCGCATCACCTGGCCCCGGCGGTGCGACGCCCCCATCCACGCCAGCCCCTGAGCCCAAGCTGGTGGCCGCACGCACCATCAAGGTCAGCTATGCCAAGCCGTGGCTGGCGTCGGAGGCCGAGCTGGACGACTACCTGCGAAAGCAGCGCGAAGCCTGGCTGAAGGAAATCCAGGCCGGCAATCGGGTACAGATCTGAGGCAAAGGGAGACAGCGACATGGCCAACGAAGTCATCCAGCGCATGCAACACCACCTCGATGCAATGACGCAGGGTGTTCCCGGTGAAAACATCGAGTTCTGGTACGCCCGCGACCTGCAGGAACCCCTCGGCTATGCCCGCTGGGAGAACTTCATGACCGCCATCCGGCGGGCTATGGAGGCTTGTGAATCAACGGGTTACAGCGTGGACGACCATTTTCGTGGCGTCACGAAAATGGTCCCTCTTGGCAGCGGTGCCGAGCGCCCCGTCGACGATTTCATGCTCACCCGCTACGCCTGCTACCTCGTGGCGATGAACGGCGACCCCCGCAAGGAAGCCATCGCTTTCGCCCAGAGTTACTTCGCCACCCAGACCCGCAAGCAGGAGCTGATCGAGGAGCGCATGCGTCTGCAGGCTCGCCTGGATGCACGCGACCGCCTGCGCGAATCGGAAAAAGCCCTGTCCCAGAACATCTACGAACGGGGCGTGGACGACGCCGGCTTCGGTCGCATTCGCTCCAGGGGCGATACCGCCCTGTTCGGCGGCAACAGCACCCAGAAGATGAAAGACCGCCTGGGGGTTGCCCCGGCCCGGCCGCTGGCGGACTTCCTGCCAACCCTCACCATCGCGGCCAAGAACCTGGCCACGGAGATGACCAACCACAACGTGCAACAGGCGAATCTGCACGGCGAAACCCGCATCACCGACGAACACGTGCAGAACAACCTCAGCGTGCGCGGCATGCTTGGCCAGCGCGGCATCCAACCGGAGCACCTGCCGGCGGAAGAGGACATCAAGAAGCTGGAGCGACGGGTGAAGTCCGACGAAAAGAAACTCGAAAAACGCTCGGGCAAGCTGCCGGGCAAGAAGGCCGATTGATGGACACCAGCAAACTCAAGAAATTCGCCCAGTTTGCCCGCCGCACGCTGCGTGAGCAGGTCAGCGCCAAGCTGGCCCTGGTGCTGTCGCCCAATAGCGCGGCCCGGCGGGAAAGCCCGCAAGCTGTGAAGAAATTGGAAGAAACCATTGCGGCAAAGCGGTGGCCAGGATCCGGTCATCGAGCGCGTGGCCTACACCTGGTTCAACCGCTTCTGCGCCCTGCGTTTCATGGATGTGAACCGCTACACGCGCATTGGCGTGGTGTCGCCCGCCGAAGGCCAGTTCCAGCCGGAGATCCTGCTCGAAGCCAAGATGGGCCACTTCGACGAAGACATGGTGCCGCCCCAGGTGCAGCAGAAAATCGCCGATCTGCTGGCAGGCCGCGCGCCCAGCCATGACGGCCAGGGCGAGGCTTATCGCCTGCTGGTGGTCGCCGCCTGCAATGCCTGGCATCAGGCCATGCCCTTCCTGTTCCAGCGCATCGACGATTACACCGAGCTGCTGATGCCCGACGACCTGCTCTCGGGCAGCGCCATCCTGGCCTACACTCGCGAGGCCATGACGCCTGATGCCTGCAAAAGCGTGGAAGTCATCGGCTGGCTGTACCAGTTCTACATCTCGGAAAAGAAGGATGCCGTCTTCGAAGGGCTGAAGAAGAACCAGAAGATCACACCGGACAACATCCCGGCCGCCACCCAGCTCTTCACCCCGCACTGGATCGTGCGCTATCTGGTGGACAACTCGCTGGGCCGCCTGTGGCTGCTCAACCGTCCCACCTCGAAGCTCGCCGAACAGATGGCGTACTACATTCCGCCGGAAAAGCCCGAAGCCGCTTTCCTCAAAATCAGCAGCCCGCAAGACATCAAGGTCTGCGACCCGGCCTGCGGCTCCGGCCACATGCTCACCTACGCCTTCGACCTGCTCTACGCCATGTACGAAGAGGACGGCGTCGACCCGGCGCAGATCCCGGAGCTGATCCTTACCCACAACCTGTACGGCATCGAGCTGGACGAACGCGCGGGCGAACTGGCTGCTTTCGCGCTCAGCATGAAGGCACGCGCCCGCCAGCGGCGCTTTTTCAACAAGCGCATCAAGCCCAACATCTGCGTGCTGGAAAAGGTCGGCTTCGAGCGCGACGAGCTGGGCGAGTACATGAGCGCCACAGGCCGCGACCTCTTCACCCACGAACTGCGCGAAACCCTGCAACAGTTCGGCGAGGCCGACAACTTTGGCTCGCTGATCCGGCCCCAGTTGGCCAGCGCGGCCGATGCGCTGGCCACGCTGGAAGCCAAGGACATGGGTGGCAACCTGTTCCTGGCGGAAACCCACCGCAAGGTGCTGACCGTACTGCGCATGGCCGAATACCTGGGCCCGCGCTATCACGTGGTCGTTGCCAACCCGCCGTACATGGGCGGCAAGGGCATGAATGGGCGGTTGAGCGCGTGGGCCAAGGAGAACTACCCCAGCAGCAAGTCCGACCTGTTTGCGATGTTCATCGAGCGCAACCTGGACATGGCATTGCCGGGGGGCGCAGTGGCGATGATCACCATGCAAAGCTGGATGTTCCTGTCGTCGTTCGAAGCTTTGCGCAGCCGCATCCTCAACCAGAACACCATTCTTTCCATGGCACACCTGGGGGCGCGGGCCTTCGACAGCATTGGCGGCGAAGTCGTTTCCACCACGGCCTTTGTGCTGGAGAACGCACACAAGCCGGACTATCGGGGCGCGTATCTGCGACTGGTGGATGGCAACTCGGAAGCGGAGAAGATGGAAATTCTGGTCAAGGCTATCGAACAAGGGACGGCGAAATGATCAGCAAGCTGCACCTCAAAAATTTCATCGCCTTCACCGACCTGGGCATTGACTTCTCGCCAGGCATCAACATCGTCATCGGCGAGAACGGTACTGGCAAAACCCAACTGCTCAAGGCCATTCTGACGCTAAGTGGGCCGGAGGCCCGTGGGGAACATGCTGATGAGCAACTCGCCCACAAGCTGTGCCGGCTCTATCACCCGCTGAGTGATCAAGTTGGCGAACTGCGCCGCGCGGGCGAACGCGGCGAGGCCATGCTGAGCGCCACCTTTGCATCCGGCCAAGAAATCACCGCCCAGTTCAGCGGCAGCGCCACGGTGGTCAAAGTCAGCACCAACGCACAAGGTGAAGCTTCTCCCGCCATCTTCATTCCGACCAAAGAGGTGTTGTCACTGGTGCGCGGCCTTACGGCTGAGCAGCCAGACCTGCCCACCATCGAACGCATCTTTGACGACGGCTATCTGGATCTGGCCAACCAGTTGGCCAAAGAAGGCACATCCGACCTGGACGCTAAAGTTCAACTCGATCCACGCTTTGCCAGCATCGTGCCTCGCCTGACCAATCTGATTGACGGGCAATACCTGCTGGAGAACGGCCGCTTCGTCTTCGAGGCTGGCCGCTACGTGGAGAAGGACGCCGCCACGCGCAGCAAGGCCCAGCACGCGCAGATGTACCAGGACAGCACTGAATGGAAATTCGTGCCCGACAGCAAACAACGCCTGTCCTGCGGCATGACGGCTGAGGGCTTCCGCAAGATTGGCGTGCTGCAACGCCTGCTCAGCAATGGCAGCCTTAACCCCGGCGCCACCGGCCCGCTGCTTTGGGATGAGCCCGAATCCAACCTCAATCCCAAGCTGATGAAGGATCTGGTGCTGGCTCTGCTGGAGCTGGCCCGCAACGGCCAGCAGATCATCCTTGCCACCCATGACTATGTCCTGCTCAAGTGGTTTGACCTGTTGATGGAGAAGGGCAAGGGAGATCAGGTTCGCTTTCACGTACTGTCCCGCGATACCGCCACTGGCCAAGTACGCCGAGACAGCATGGACGACTACCTGGCCATCGAACCCAATGCCATTGCCGACACCTTCAACGAACTGATGAAGGCGCAGGTCGCGCGCAAGATGGAGGGCTTGGGAAGATGAAGCTTCGCGAACGCGACTTGGAAATCGACTTCACAGATGCGATCGACGCCATCGTTTTCGATCAGATGAAGGCTGACCAGCCCAACTTCCATGGCATCGGTCAAATGCACCGCGTCGATTTTGTGGTGGAGCTTGAAGCGGCAATTCTCTTCGTTGAAGTGAAAGATCCGGGAAACCCCAAAGCCCAGTCGAAGGGACTGGAGAAGTTCCATGGAGAGCTTCAGAACGGCACGCTGAGCGATACCTTTGCTGCCAAGTTCATTGACACGTTTCTGTACCGCTGGGCTGAGGCAAGCCTTGAGAAGCCTGTGCACTACGTCAACCTCGTCACACTGGAAGACAGTGAACTCCTGCCTAATTTCTCGGATGAGATTGCCAGGAAGTTACCACCCATGGGTATGTCCGTCCCGCGCTGGAGACGTCAGTTGTTCGAGAACTGTCAGGTGTTCAACATTGAACTGTGGAACGCGAGCTTTCCGAAATGGCCAGCAAGCCGACTTATGCCAGCACCTACGGCTCCGCAGGGGGCTGACGTATGACCTGCTTCACCTGCGGCAACACTCATGAAAACAGGGAACGCGATGTGTTGTGCGCCAAGGGTGGCGTCACCGATTACTGCGTGATCGGCGAAATCGACGTGCAGGCCTTGCGCCAGCTCCAGAGCAGCCACCGTTCACCGAGCAAGCCGTTCAAGCCTGTGCCGGATAGATTTGAAATTGATTTTGATCGCAAAGTATTTCCGGCGGGAGAGAAATAATGACTGAGAACCAGAGCGACAGGCACGAAAAGCCTATGGAGAAGGTTTTCTTTCGCGTACCTTCAGCTGACTTCAAGAAGATTGCGTCAAGCCCCATTGCTTATTGGCTGAGCGAGCCAGCTTTTGCTGCTTTCGAAGGCGGCTCTTTTCTACGCGACGTAGCAACGACCCGCGTCGGGATGGCTACGGGTGACAACGAACGATTCGTACGATACTGGCATGAAGTTTCCAGCCAAAAAATTGGAATCAATTTAAATCGGGAACAGGCATCGAAGTCAGAAAAGAAGTGGTTCCCCTATGCAAACGGTGGGGAGGCCAGAAAGTGGTACGCCAACTACTCCCATGTCGTCAATTGGGAAAACGATGGCGCGATTCTGCAGACGGATCTACATGAGTCAGGGCGAGTAAGGGCGCACAACTTCAATTTAGACAAAATATTCAAACCCGGACTGACTTGGTCTCTCATCAACTCCACTTACAACGCGATACGAGTCCTGCCAGCCGGATTTCTCTTCAGTTCAGGAGCGCCTTCGTTATTTTCAGAAAGCGCCGCTGAATTGCCTGTAATTTGTGGTTACTACAACTCTTCCGTTACAGCGTATCTTTTATCAGCCATTAATCCAACCATCAATAACAACTCAGGTGACGCAGATAAATTGCCTTATCAGTTCAGCCCGCATCAAAAGGCGGCAGTGAGCAAATGCGTAACTACTGCTATTGATCTTGCTCGAGGCGATTGGAATTCTTTTGAAACATCCTGGGATTTCGCTGATTTCCCATTGCTTAGCGTCGATTACCGCCAAACCACACTCAAGGCCAGCTATCAAAACCTTCGCACCCACTGGCGAGAGATGGCGTTGGAAATGCAGCGCTTGGAAGAAGAAAACAACCGCATCTTCATCAACGCCTACGGCCTGCAGGGCGAGCTGACGCCTGAGGTGCCGCTGAACGAGATCACCCTCACCTGCAACCCGCACTACCGCTATGGCGGCGACAAGAGCGAAGACGAGCTGGAAGCCCTGCTGCAGGCCGACACCATGCGCGAGCTGGTGAGCTATGCCGTGGGCTGCATGTTCGGCCGCTACAGCCTGGACAAGCCGGGGCTGATCCTGGCCAATCAGGGCGACACGCTGGCCGATTACCTGGTCCAGGTGCCGCAGCCGCGCTTTCCCGCCGATGACGACAACGTGATCCCGCTGCTGGATGGCGACTGGTTCGCGGACGACATCACGCTGCGCTTGCGCCAGTTCCTGCGCGTGGCGTTTGGCGATGCGCATTACGAGGACAACCTGGCCTTCATCGAGCTGGCGCTCAACATCAAGTGCAAGCGCAACTACGACCTGCGCGATTACCTGCTGGGCGAGTTCTACGCCGACCATGTGAAGCGCTACAAGAAGCGGCCGATCTACTGGCTGTTCTCCAGCCCCAAGGGCAGCTTCAATGCGCTGATCTACATGCACCGCTACCGCCCGGACACGGTGAGCGTGGTGCTGCGCTACCTGCGCGACTACCGCGAAAAGCTCGCCACCGAGAAAGAGCGCCAGGCCGCCATCAGCATCAACCCGGCCAGTAGCCAGGGCGACAAGACCCGTGCTTTGAAGGAGACCGATCGTTTAGCCAAGGTGTTGGCCGAGCTGGAAGACTACGAGCGCGACGTCCTCTACCCGTTGGCCACCCAGCAGGTGCAGATCGACCTGGATGACGGGGTGAAGGTGAACTACCTCAAATTCGAGAGAGCGCTGAAGAAGATTCCGGGCCTGGCTGCAAAGGACGAGGACTGACATGAGTAACAGCCGAATCCACGAGGCGCTGACCAACCTGTTCGACAAGCAGCGCATCGTGTTCTGGTACGACACGCGCCGGGAATTCCGGGGCGCGTTCGAAACGCTGACGCTGCCCGAGGTGGAAAAGATCGAACTGGCCAACAACGAGTTCGGCGTGAAGTACCGCGTGCTGCGTGAGCAGGCGCAGCAGAAGTTCCTGCTGTACCGGGAGGGGGCCGAGCCTGCCCATCTACACAACTGGCTGCTGGACGTGCAGTTGGCCAGCGGGCGGGTCTTCCAGACCGATCAGGTGGCATTGTGGCTGGCAGAATTGGGCCTGGGGCCCAACGACTACACGCTGGTGGAAACGCACCAGGTCTTCTTTGAGTCTGCCAAGCGCCGCGACGCCCTGATGAAACTGCTGCAACCGGGCGATTCGCAAGCACAGTTGCAGCGCAAGATGCTGGCCGTATGCACGGGCGGCGAGCCTCGCCTGGATGCCATTCTGGAAACCCTGCTGGCCGAGCTGGCCCAGGCGCGCGATACCTGCATCAAGCTGATCGAGCGCAGTCAGTTGAAGGAATATCTGTGGCAGCAGATCAAGCGTGCCTATGGCTACGACTCGCCGCAGCCGGGCCTGCAGGACTTTGTGATCGAGCTGTTCAAGAACAGCTTCCTGACCAGCATCGACCCTGCCTGCGTCAGCACCTTGTCCGCCGAGTCGCTGGTGTTCCTGCGCCGCTGGAAAGACAGCCGCATGCACAAGGCCAGTTTCGAGGAGCTGTCCGGGCGGTGTGCCGAGATCCTGCAAATCGACGAGAAACTGCAGGCGCTGGACTATCGCCAGTTGGCAGATCTGGATTACTTCGAGCTGATCGACCGCAAGGTTCTCAGCGAGTTGGTGCATGCGTTGGTGGCGCGCACCATCACGGCCGCCGAGGTGGAGCAATGGGTGCGCCAGCGCCGGCAGGGCCATTGGTTCGAGAACTTCGAACATGTGTATCTGGCACTGGAACACGCCGCCCAGTTCATGCATCTGCTGGACACGACGCCGCTGGAGATGAGTTCGCTGGATGACGGTGTGCGCAAGTACGCGGCCCACTGGTTCCGGCTGGATCAGCGCTATCGCAAGTTCATCCATCACTTGCGCGAATCCGGGCAGGCATCGCTGCTTGGGCAACTGGCAACCAGCATCGAGAATCTGTACAGCACCAACTACCTGGCTCGCCTCAACAATCAGTGGCAACAGCATGTGGACGCCGCGCAGCATTGGAAGGTGGAGTCGGCAGCGCTGCAGCGTGACTTTGCCAAACGCTATGTCCAGCCTTTTCTGGAGCGCAAGGCCAAGGTGTGCGTGCTGATTTCCGATGCCTTCCGTTACGAAGTGGGTGAAGAGCTGCAGAGCCTGATCCGGCAGGAAGACAAGTACGAGGCCAGCCTGGAGCCGATGCTGTCGATGTTGCCCAGCTACACGCAATTGGGCATGGCGGCGCTGCTGCCGAACACGCGCCTCGCATTGGCCGACGGCGACAGTGGTGATGTGCTGGTCGATGGCCAGAGCGCACAGGGTTCGGCCAACCGGCGCAAAATACTGGCCGCTGCGGTATCGACCTCAACGGTGGTGCTGGCCAAGGACGTGCTGGCCATGGGCAAGGAAGATTCCCGCGCCTTGGTACGTGACCATGATGTGGTTTACATCTATCACAACCTGATCGACAAGACCGGTGACACTCGGGATACCGAAGAGCGCGTGTTCGCCGCCGCACAGGAGACGCTGGAAGAGCTGATTCGGGTGATCAAGAAGCTGTTCAACGCCAATGCCAGCAATCTGCTGCTGACGGCAGACCATGGCTTTATCTATCAGCATCACCCGCTGCAGGAAAGCGACTTTCTCAGCAGCGAACCAGAGGGCGAGCAGATTCTCTATCGCGACCGGCGTTTCGTGTTGGGCAAGGGCCTGCGCGAAGGGGCGGGCTTCAAGACCTTCCAGCCCGCGCAACTGGGACTGGACGGCTCGTTGGAAGTACAGATCCCGAAATCCATCAACCGCCTGCGGCTCAAGGGTTCCGGCAGCCGGTTCGTGCATGGCGGTGCCACCTTGCAGGAGGTGGTGATCCCGCTTCTGCATATCAACAAGAAGCGCCAAAGCGACGTAGGCCGCGTGGAGGTGGATTTCATTGGTGATGGGGGCAAGACCATCACCACGGGGCAATTGGCCGTGGTGCTGTACCAGCGTGAAGCCATTACGGAGAAACGCCAGCCCCGGCGTCTGCGTGCAGGCCTGTACACGCTCGCGGGTGAGTTGATCTCTGATCAGCATGAGCTGTTGTTCGATTTCGCCTCGGACAATCCGCGCGAGCGGGAGTTGCCGATACGTCTTCTGCTCAGCCGCAAGGCGGATGCAGCGAACAACCAACAGGTCGAGCTGCGGCTCGAAGAGCCCGTCGAGGGCACTTCGCATCACACCAAGTACAAGGCAGTGCGTTACACCATCCGCCGATCCTTCACCAGCGAATTCGATTTCTAGGCGAGACCAGCCATGACCCAGCTTGATGACAAGATCAACCAGCATTTCGCCGGCCTGGTGGTGCGCAAAGATTTGGTGAAGGCCGTCAAGGGCAACGCCATCGTGCCCACCTATGTGCTGGAGTACCTGCTGGGGCAGTACTGCGCGACCAATGACGCGGCGACCATCCAGACCGGCATTGATACGGTCCGGGAGATCCTGCGCAAGCACTATGTGCACCGCAACGAAGCGGGCCTGGTGCGCTCGACGATCAAGGAAAAGGGCCGGCACAAGGTGATCGACCGCATCAGCGTGTCGCTCAACGACAAAGATGACGTCTATGAAGCCGAGTTCGCCAACCTTGGCATCAAAAAGGTATTGATCGACTCCGGCACGGTGAAATCGCACCAGAAACTATTGGTGGGTGGCGTCTGGTGCATTGCCGATCTGGAATACGAATACACCGAGGACAAGTCGGCATCGCCCTGGATACTGGCCTCGCTCAAGCCGATCCAGATCTCCCGTTTCGACCTGGAAGGCTACCTGGAAGCCCGCCGGCAGTTCAGCACCGATGAGTGGATCGATCTGCTGATCCAGAGCATCGGCTTCAACCCGCAGATGTTCGGCAAGCGCAACAAGCTGCTGCAACTGATTCGCCTGATTCCGTTCTGCGAACGCAACTACAACCTGATCGAACTGGGGCCCAAAGGCACGGGCAAGTCGCATGTGTACTCGGAATTTTCGCCGCACGGCATCTTGATCTCTGGCGGTGAAGTCACGGTTCCCAAGCTGTTCGTTCACAACGGCACCGGCAAGCTTGGGCTGGTGGGGTACTGGGATGTGGTGGCCTTCGACGAGTTCGCCGGCAAGCAAAAGCGCGTGGACAAGGCGCTGGTGGACATCATGAAGAACTACATGGCCAACAAGTCGTTTTCGCGTGGTGTGGAAACGCTCGGGGCTGAAGCGAGCATGGTGTTCGTCGGCAACACCGACCACACCGTGCCCTACATGCTCAAGCACAGCGATCTGTTCGATCCGTTGCCTGAGAAATTCCACGATTCCGCCTTCCTCGATCGCATCCACAGCTACATCCCGGGCTGGGAGGTAGACGTGATTCGTGCAGAGATGTTCTCTGCGGGCTATGGGTTCGTGGTCGACTATCTGGCCGAGATCCTGCGCTCGCTGCGCAGCCACGATCATTCGGACCGCTACAAGGCGTTGTTCACACTGGGCGACGATATCTCCACGCGAGATCGCGACGGCATCAACAAGACCTTCTCCGGGCTGATGAAGCTCTTGTTCCCTGACGGACAGGCGAGCGATTCCGAGATCGAAGAGGTCCTGCGTTGTTCCATCGAAGGGCGAAAGCGGGTCAAAGACCAATTGCTTCGCATCGATGCGACCTATCCAAAAGTGTGCTTTGCCTATTCGGATGCGGCTGGGCAGGAGCGCCTGGTGCATACGCTGGAGGAAGACGAGTACCCGAACCAATATCACCGCCGTGTGGCTGCCGACGATTCGACCGAGACAACAGCAGGTGTGCAGGGCGCTTCAGCAGCGGTCGAGCCTTCTCAAGGCGTACCGGCAGTCGAGCAGCTAACTCGCTCAAAGACCACTGACAACCCCCTGAAAGAGCAACATCTGGTTTTTCAGGAGAACCAGCGTGGTGTGAGCTTTGACAGCTTGTTCGGCCCGTATCTGGCTGGAGCCAAGCGGATCGTCGTGACCGACCCCTACTTGCGCATGTTTCACCAGCTCCGCAACCTGATGGAGTTGATGGAAACCATCAGCAAACTCCATGGTCCAGAGGATGAATTCGCTGTGCATGTCGTCACCGTCGAAGACGAATTCAACGGGGATCGCCAGACGGAAAATATGCGGAAAATCGCAGATGCCTGCACGACTGTCGGCATTCAGTTCACCTGGGCCTACGATACCAGCGGCACCAAACATGACCGGGACATCACCACGGACCATGGGTGGAAAATCGTGCTCAGCCGTGGCCTGGATGTATTCCAACGCTTCGAGCTCAATGATGCGTTCAACTTCGCCAACCGTTTGCAGCAGCAGCGGCAATGCAAGGAATTCAACGTCACCTACGTTCGGCTATAGGGCCTCAGGTAGGACTCTCTCGGTTAGCCGTTTTCCCCCTGCAAACCTAGGAACCTGAAGCAGTTGTCAACCAATGGTTGACAACTGCTCCGACGGAAAAGCTTCAAAACGCAAAGTAAAAGGCAAGGGAACGGCGCACAAGGGCCAATGGCCCTACCCAGAAAAGGAAAAGGCCACCCTCAAGCCAAAGCAGCGCCGATCACCAGATTTCCCGACGGCGCCAGCCCGTCGATGTAGTCCGACCACGCCTGTAGCATCTCCCGCCGCTGCTCGGCGTATTCCGCCCGGTTGTAGACACCGCGCACGCCGCCGATGGTGTGGTTCAGCGCCTTCTCCACCACGTCCGAAGGCCAGCCCTGCTCGTGCAGCAGAGTCGAAGCCGTTCGCCGCAAGTCGTGGATGGTGAAGGCGGGAATCTCCTGCCCCTGCAATGACACCTTCAGCGCCTGATTCAGCGCATTGTTGGCGAAGGGCTTGGCCAACGTGCCACGCCCCGGCAGCACCCAGACACTGCTGCCGGCCAGCGGCTTGAGTTCCTTGAACAGCGTCTGCGCCTGGGTGGACAGGTAGACGATGTGCGGCTTGCCGGTCTTGGAGTTCTCGACCGGGATGTGCCATTCGCCTTCGTCCAGATGTACGTCCTTCCACTGCGCCAGCATCAGTTCCGACTTACGCACCAGAGTCATCAGGATCAACTGGAAGGCGATCTTGAACTGGCGGCGGATATTGGAGGTCTGCATGGCGCGCAGGAACTGCCGGATTTCGTCCGGCGTCAGCGCACGGTCGCGGGCGGCAGCGCGGTAGACGTGCCGCATCGGCAGGGCCATGGCCGGGTTGGCCTGGATCAGGCCGCATGTCAGCGCGTAGTCAAACATGCGCTTGAGAAGACCGCGCACCTGGCCTGCGGCGGCATCGAAGCCTTGTTCCTTCTTGCGCCAGATGACGCTACGCACGTCCTCGGCGGTGATGTCCCGAACCGGCTTGCTGCCGATGTGCGGCAGGATGTCCTTCTCCAGGTAGCGGCGAGGCATGGTCACGTCCTTGCGATCGCGTGACTGGATGTCCTTGAAGAAGCGTTCGGCGAAGTCGGCCACGGTGGCGTCTTCGGGACCGGCCACCTTCTCCTGCTGCTTCTTCTTTGCCGGCGACTCTCCCATCGCCACTTGCTGGGCTGCCTCATCCCGCTTCAGGCGAGCGTTCTTCAGCGTCAGCGCGGGGTACTTGCCCAGCGTCAGCTTCTCGTACTTGCCATTCAGGCGGTAGCGGTAACGCCAGACGATGCCCCCGGTCGGGAACACTTCCACATGAAGCCCCCGGTCGTCGGTGACCGTGTAGGTCTTGTCCCTGGGCTTGAGCGCCTTGAGTGCGGTGTCGGTCAGCGCCATCTCATCCTCCGTATGTCCAAGTAGGAGGAAGAAAGCAATCATCCAGCTACTTGGAACTAAACTTGGACATAAAAGTGAGTGGCTTTGACTGTATCACCGAATCCGTCATTAGACAAAAATCCCTTTATTTACAAGGATTATCACCACATCAGAAGACGTCAATGGATGTCCTTGGACCCTACCTCACTTCCCGATGCAGAAGCTCGAGAAGATATGCCCCAGCAGATCGTCAGGCAGGACACGGCCGGTGATCTCACCGACCGCGTCGTGGGCCACGCGCAAGGCCTCGGCCGTCAGTTCCAGGGTCTGCGCCTGCAGCGTCGCGCGCGCCTCGTCCACCGCATCGGCGGCAATGCGCAGGGCATCGACGTGGCGCTGCCGGGCAGTGAACGCGCCTTCGCCGGCCGCGGGCCCGGCAACCTGCGTCGCCAGTGCGTCGCGCAGCGCGTCCAGGCCCGCCCCTGTGCGCGCGGAAACACGCACCACGTCATCGTCCGGGGCCGCGCCCTCGAGCAAGTCGACCTTGTTGTGCACGACCAATCGCGCTGGCACATCTTGGATGTCGCTGGCCACGGCGCGCAGGCCCACCTGCGGATCGCGCGCATCGAGCACAATGATTGCCAGGTCCGCGCGACGCAATTCGGCGCGGGCGCGGCGGATGCCCTCGCGCTCGATCGCGTCTCCGGCCTCGCGCAAGCCAGCGGTGTCGACCAAGGTCAATTCGGCGCCGGCGATGCGCACGGTTTCGTGCAGCAGGTCGCGCGTGGTGCCGGCGATCTCGGTGACAATCGCGCGCTCGCTGCCGGCCAGCGCATTGAGCAGCGAACTCTTGCCCGCGTTGGGCGGACCGACGATCACCGCATGCAAGCCGTCGCGCAGCCGGCGTCCCTGCTCGGCTTCGGCAAGCAGCACAGCCAGCGAGGTGGCCAGCGCATCGAGCCGCTCGGCCACGACATCGCCGCCGAGCGCATCGATCGGCTCGTCGGAAAAATCGATCATCGCCTCGACGTGCACGCGCAGGTGCAGCAACTCGGCGGCCAGTGCGTCGCAGCGGGTCGAGAACGCGCCGTCGAGCGTGCGGCGCGCGGCCCGTGCGGCGCGCACGTCGCCGGCGGCGATCAGGTCGGCAACGGCTTCGGCCTGGGTCAGGTCGAGGCGGCCATTGAGGAACGCGCGTTCACTGAACTCACCGGGCCGCGCGAGCCGAGCGCCGAGCGCGCGGCACCGGGCCAGCACCTGCTGCAGCACGACTGGACTGCCATGGCCCTGCAGCTCGACCACGTCTTCGCCGGTGTAGCTGGCCGGGCCAGCAAACGCAATCGCGATGCCGTCGTCGAGTGTCTCGCCATCATCATTCTCGAACCGCACATGGTGGGCGTGGCGCGGCCGCAATATCCGGCCGCACAGCGCCTGCGCGATCTCGGACGCACGCGGCCCCGAGAGCCGCACGATGCCGACGCCACCAGCGCCAGGCGCAGTGGCGATCGCAGCGATGGTGTCGGTGGCTGGGGTCATGTCCTTGCTCCTCAACGCACGAGCCCGCCATGCGGCGGGCTCGTGGAGATCGCGTCGGCGCGGCCGTCAGGCCTTGGCCGGCGCCTCGCTGTAGCGCTTGATCATCCACCACTGCTGCAGCAGGCCCAGGCCGCCGTTGGTGACCCAGTACAGCACCAGGCCCGAGGGGAAGAAGATCATGATCACGCCGAAGATCAGCGGCATCAGCTGCATGATCTTCTGCTGCATCGGGTCGACGCCGACCATCGGCGTGAGCTTCTGCGTCGCCCACATGATCGCGATGTTGAGCACCGGCAGGATGAAGTAGGGGTCGCGCGCGGTCAGGTCCTGGATCCACAGCATCCACGGCGTGTGGCGCAGTTCCACCGATTCGAGCAGCACCCAGTACAGCGCGAAGAACACCGGCATCTGCAGCAGCACCGGCAGGCAGCCGCCGATCGGGTTGATCTTCTCCTTCTTGTACAGCTCCATCATCGCCATCTGGAACTTCTGCTTGTCGTCCCCGTAGCGTTCCTTGAGCTGGGCAATGCGCGGCTGGAACTTGCGCATCTTCGCCATCGACTTGTACTGGGCGACCGACAGCGGATAGAGCGCGAGCTTCACCAGCAGCACCAGGCCGATGATCGACCAGCCCCAGTTGCCGATCAGCCCGTGCAGCTTGGCCAGCACCCAGAACAGGCCTTCGCCGAGCATTGCGAACAGGGTGAAACGGCTGTAGTCGACGACGCGGTCGAGACCACGCACGCCCTGCGCCTTGATCAGGTCGACCTGCTTGGGTCCGATCCACAGCCGGGCGCTGGTGGCAGCCTGCTGACCGGCGGCGACCGAAATCGGCGGGCCAAGTTCGCGGATCAGGTAGCGCGGTGCGCCCGTGCTGCGATCGACCTGCATCGAGATCGTGCTCGCATCGTCGGCGCGCGGAATCCAGGCGCTGAAGAAGTGGTGCTGCGCCATCGCGATCCACACCTGGGTGTCCTTCGCGTTGAGCGGGCCGTCGCTTTCGAAGTCGCCGAGCTGGCGGCGGCTGTAGCCGATCTCGCTGCCGAACCAGGTCGCACCGACCAGGCTGTAGGACTCGGGATTGGTCATGCCGCGCTTGACCGCAGGTGCGGTCCGGATCAGCTGGCGATAGGCGAAGCCCTGCCACGGCGCGCTGCCGGCGTTGACGATCTCGTCGCGCACTTCGATCGCGTAGTCGGCGCGCGAGAACACGAAGTTGCGGCGGATGGTGACGCCATCGGCACCAGTCCACACGAACGGCACCACCAGCGTGCCTTCGCCATCGGCCAGCGTGTAGGACGTGGCCTGGCCTTCGGGCACGAACGCACCCTCGTGGCTGGGCGCGGCATTGTTGCCGCTGACCCAACCGGCCTGCGCGGCGTAGTAATGCAGCGGATCGGTGTCGAGCATGCGCACCGGCGGGCTGCCGGCGTCACGGGTCTGCGGATAGGCCAGCAGGTCGGCCTCGACGACGTTGCCGCCGTCGAGCACGACGCGCAGCACATCGGTCTGCACCACCACGCGGCGCGCAGCGGCGGCGACGCTGGTCGCCGGCGCCGAGCTCGCACCGGGGACGGTGGGCGCCGCAGTCGCGGCCGGCGCTTCGGGCACTGCGGCGCCCGGCGCCTGCGGCGTCGGCACCGTCGGCGAGCCGGCGGTGGCGGCGCTGGTCTGGGCCGGCTGGGCGGCAGCCGCCTTCTCCTTGCCCCACTCCATCCAGAGCAGCACGGCGACCATCAGCCAGGCGAGGATCAGGAAAGTACGGATCTGGTTCATCAGGCGGGCAGGCTCATGCGCCGGGCGTGGCCGGCGTGGATGGAATCGGGGAAGCGGGCATTGTGCCGACCGGGGCGGCCAGC
The DNA here is from genome assembly GCF_037198055.1 of Luteimonas sp. gir. Taxonomy (NCBI): domain Bacteria; kingdom Pseudomonadati; phylum Pseudomonadota; class Gammaproteobacteria; order Lysobacterales; family Lysobacteraceae; genus Luteimonas; species Luteimonas sp. gir. The sequence goes on along the minus strand of NZ_JBBAXQ010000001.1, from coordinate 264,085 downwards.
GGCAACGCGCGGGCACGCCGCAGCGCGGAAACGAAAGCAGTGCGCAGCGCTGCGTTGTCGGCGCCGGCCGCGGGCGGGCGGGCGACGACGACGTAGCTGCCGGGCTTGAGCTCGGCCTGCAGCAGGCGGAACTGGTCGCGCAGCACGCGCTTAATGCGGTTGCGGCCGACCGCACGTTTGTCGACCTTGCGCGAGACCGCCAGCCCCAGGCGGGCCGGGCCGGGCTCGGGCAACAGGTGCACGGCCAGCAACGGCGACGCGGTTCGCGTTGCGCTGGCGAAGATACGATCGAAATCGGCACGCGCGCGCACGCGCATGTGCCGCGGGTATCGGGCACCTGCGTTCATCGGGATGGCGCGGCGGACGGAACGGCGCGCGGCGGGTCGCGGCGCACCGTTCCGGCAGGAAGCATCCTGGCGGCGATTAGGCCGAGAGGACCTTGCGGCCCTTGGCGCGGCGACGGGCCAGGATCTTGCGGCCGTCGGCAGTCGCCATGCGGGCACGGAAGCCGTGGTCGCGCTTGCGCTTGAGGTTGCTGGGTTGGTAGGTGCGCTTGGTAGCCATGGTGACGCCTTCTGGGGCAACGCGACGAAAAGGAACCGGAAATTCTAGCGGCGCCGTGCCGGGACGGTCAAGTCGGCCTTCCGGCAGACGGCGGACGTGCCATAGCGTCGCAGGGCGAGCGCCGACAGCGACATGGTAGTCTGCCAGCCCTCTTTCCCGGTGCCGGAAGTCGCGCGGCTGCGCGACGGCCGCACCGTACTTTTTGGTCGATTGCGCGCCCTATGGATGTCTGGCCCCGCTGCCTCCAACGCCTCGAAGCCGAGTATCCGGCCGAGGAAGTCCACACCTGGCTCAAGCCGCTGCAGGCCCGGGCCGATGCGCAGGCCACGGTGCTCTACGCCCCGAATGCGTTCGTCCGCGACGAGGTGCAGGCGCGCTACATGCCGCGCATCCGCGAACTGCTGGCCCATTTCGCCGGCCATGACGAGGTGAGCCTGCAGGTCGGGTCGCTGCCGCGCGCCGCCGCGCCGCCGCCGCCGCAAGCCGCCCCCACGCCGTTCGGCGAGGCCCGTGCCAGCACGCCCGCCGCGCCGATCGAGGCGTTTGCCGGCAACATGGACAGCCATTACACCTTCGACAACTTCGTCGAAGGCCGCAGCAACCAGATGGGCCGGGCCGCGGCCTGGCAGGCCGCACTCAAGCCCGGCGACCGCGCGCACAACCCGCTGCTGCTGTACGGCGGCACCGGCCTGGGCAAGACCCACCTGATGTTCGCCGCCGGCAACGAGATGCGCCGGCAGAACCCGCGCGCGCGCGTGCTGTATCTGCGTTCGGAGGAGTTCTACAGCGCGTTCTTCCGCTCGATCCAGGAAAAGACGTCGGACCAGTTCAAACGCCAGTTCCGCCAGATCGACGCGCTGCTGATCGACGACATCCAGTTCTTCGCCGGCAAGGACCGGACCCAGGAAGAGTTCTTCCATACCTTCAACACGCTGTTCGACAGCAAGCAGCAGATCATCATGACCTGCGACCGTTACCCGCGTGAGGTCGACGGCCTGGAGCCGCGGCTCAAGTCGCGGCTGGCCTGGGGCCTGTCGGTGGCGATCGATCCGCCGGACTTCGAGACGCGCGCTGCGATCGTGCTGGCCAAGGCCGCTGAGCGCGGCACCCAGGTGCCCGACGACGTGGCGTTCCTGCTGGCCAAGAAGATGCATTCGAACGTGCGCGACCTCGAGGGCGCACTCAATACGCTGGCTGCGCGCGCGAACTTCATGGGCCGGGCGATCACCGTCGAGTTCGCGACCGAGACGCTGCGCGATCTGCTGCGCGCCCAGCAGCAGGCGATCAGCATCGCCAACATCCAGAAGGTCGTCGCCGACTATTACGGCCTGCAGATCAAGGACCTGCTGTCCAAGCGCCGTACGCGCTCGCTGGCGCGGCCCCGGCAGGTGGCGATGGCGCTGTCCAAGGAGCTGACCGAGCACAGCCTGCCGGAGATCGGCGAGGCCTTTGCCGGGCGCGACCACACGACGGTGCTGCACGCCTGCCGTCAGATCCGCACCCTGATCGAAAGCGACGGCAAATTACGCGAGGATTGGGACAAGCTGATCCGCAAGCTCAGCGAGTAAGCTGCGCAAATCCGGGGACTGCACAACACCGGGACGCGCAGTGGACAGCATGTGGACAATTTCGGACCTGCAAACTTGTCCACAGCTTGATCCACTTCTCCACAGGCGCTGTCCACCGGGTTTGAAGGTCGGAAATTCTGTTAGAAATCAGCAGCTTAAATGAGATATCACCCGGTTTTCGCTGCTTCCAGCTCCACCTTTTTTAGATTTATAACCATCTTAAGAAAGCACGGCTCAAGGGGATAACACCGACATGCGCTTCAGTCTGCAACGCGAAACCCTGCTCAAGCCGCTGGCCCAGGTCGTCAACGTCGTCGAGCGGCGTCAGACCCTGCCCGTGCTGGCGAACCTGCTGGTCCAGGTCCAGGACGGCCAGCTGTCGTTGACCGGTACCGACCTCGAGGTCGAGATGGTCTCGCGCCGCGCCGTCGACGACGCGCAGGACGGCGAGACCACGATTCCGGCGCGCAAGCTGTTCGACATCGTTCGTGCGCTGCCCGATGGCAGCAAGGTCGCGATCTCGCAGTCGGGCGACAAGATCACGGTGCAGGCCGGCCGCAGCCGTTTCACGCTGGCAAGCCTGCCGGCGGGTGATTTCCCGTCGGTGGACGAGGTCGAAGCGACCGAGCGCATCGCGGTGCCGGAAGCCGCGCTCAAGGAGTTGATCGAACGGACCGCGTTCGCGATGGCCCAGCAGGACGTGCGCTATTACCTCAACGGCCTGCTGTTCGACCTGGGCGAGACCCGGCTGCGTTGCGTGGCAACCGACGGTCACCGCCTGGCGCTGTGCGAGACCGAGCTCGAAACGGCGGTGCAGACCAAGCGCCAGATCATCCTGCCGCGCAAGGGCGTGACCGAGTTGCAGCGCCTGCTCGAGGGGGGCGACAAGATTCTGGAACTGGAACTCGGCCGTAACCACCTGCGGGTCAAGCGCGACGATGTGACCTTCACCAGCAAGCTCATCGATGGCCGCTTCCCCGACTACGAGGCGGTGATTCCGATCGGCGCCGATCGCGAAGTCGCGGTGGATCGCGAACTGCTGCGCGCCGCGCTGCAGCGCGTGGCTATCCTGTCCAACGAGAAGTACCGCGGCGTGCGCGTCGAGGTGTCGCCGGGGATGCTGCGGATCAACGCGCACAACCCCGAGCAGGAAGAGGCGCACGAAGAGGTCGAGGCGGACACCAAGGTCGACGAGCTTGCGGTCGGGTTCAACGTCAACTATCTGCTCGATGCGCTGACGGCGCTGCGCGGCGAACAGGTGATTCTGAAGTTGCGTGATGCCAACTCCTCGGCACTGGTGCGCGAGGCGGCGGACGAGCGCAGCCGCCATGTTGTGATGCCGCTGCGTCTCTGACGCCCGGTCTATCATGCGCGGGCCCGCCCGACGCAATGTTTCACGTGGAACAAGCGCCCGGCCATGCCGGGCGTTTTCCGTTTCCGACCTCACAGGACCTGTGTGCAGCTCACCCGTCTCGATCTTGGCCGCGTAAGGAACCTGGACGCGGTCTCTCTTGCGCCGGGGCCGCGCTTGAACCTGCTGCTCGGCGCGAATGGGGCCGGCAAAAGCAGTGTGCTCGAAGGCCTGCATTTGCTGGCCTATGGCCGCAGCTTCCGCGGCCGGGTCCGTGACGGCCTGATCCAGCGCGGTGCCGATGCGTTGGAGGTCTTTGCGGAGTGGCAGCCGGATCCTGTGCACCCCGAGCATCGGCGGCGTGCGGGTCTGCGGCATAGCGGGCAGGCGTGGACGGGCCGCCTGGATGGCGCGTCCGTGAGCCAACTCGGCGAGTTATGCGCGGCGCTGATGGTCGTGACCTTCGAACCCGGCAGCCACGCGCTGATTTCCGGGGGGAGCGAGATTCGCAGGCGTTACCTCGATTGGGGGCTGTTCCACGTGGAACATGACTTTCTGGGGCAGTGGCGGCGGTACGCGCGGGCGCTGCGCCAGCGCAACGCGCTGTTGAAGGCCGGCGTCGGGGGGGCACAGCTGGACGCTTGGGACCACGAGCTTGCGGAGGCGGGTCAACCGCTCGATCTGCGCCGCGAAGCCTATCTGGTCCGGCTGCAGGCGGCATTGCAGCGGATTGCGGCGGTGCTGGCGCCGGCGCTGGGTGAGGCGACGCTCTCGTTTCTGCCCGGGTGGCGCAGGAACGACTTGTCGCTGGCGGACGCGCTGCTGGTCGCGCGCGACCGCGATCGTGCGCTTGGCCACACGTCCGTCGGCCCACACCGCGCGGACTGGCGGATCGGATTTGAGGCGCGGCCGGAGCAGGGCTTGCTGTCGCGTGGCCAGGCGAAGCAGGCTGCCCTGTGCTGCCTGCTGGCCCAAGCCGCGGATTGCGCAGACGCGGCGGCTGGACGCTGGCCGGTCGTGGCACTCGACGATCTCGCTTCGGAACTCGATCGCGATCACCAGCGTCAGGTGCTCGAGTTCCTGCAGGCCGCGGATGCGCAGGTCCTGCTGACAGGCACGGAGCAGCCTTCGCACTGGCCGGCGGCGCTGGTGGCCGAGGCGCATGTGTTCCACGTGGAACACGGGAAGGTCGAAAGCGTCAGCTGAATCGAAGTTGCCCGGCTACGTCGGTTGCCTGGCGCACAGGTGGTGTTCCACGTGGAACCACCTTCTGTAGGCCAAGCGTGAGCTGTGTTTCACGTGGAACCTTATCCAGCGCTTCGCTTCGCGGTGCGCACGGCTGTCAAAGCGGGATGCCGAGCTTCTTCTCGGTCGGGTGCGACACACTCGGCCGCGGTGAACAGCGCCGCTGCGCCCCGTGCTCGACTCGGAACACCGGTGGCCTCGTTTCCTCGCATTTCGCCCTGCTGAAGCTGCGGGGCGGGGCGATCGCCTTGGCCACCGCCACTGCATGCTGCGTCCGGGCCCGTGTAAGGACGGCGAGCGCGGAGCGCGCGAGCGAATGGCGCCGCCCGCGCCCGACTTGTTCGGGGCCGGCCGCCAGCGACGGTGGGCGCGACGCAAAGCAGAGCAGCGAAGCTTTGACGGTGGCGCAGCGGATGCAGGCCTTACCGCAGGCCGCGCACGGTATCTGGCGCCATAGACCGCCATTGCAGCCCGGTCGATACCGCCCTGCGGTCCCACTGCGGTGCTTGTTTGAGCACTCCCCGAGGATCTGATGTGCGGGCGGGCGCATTCTGCGCCGGGGCGGGCGATCTGAGGCTTAGGGACCAAGACTCGCATTCGACCCTGCGTGCGCGCCCGCGCCCGTCGCCCGGCTGCCTCCCGTCCCATCCGTCCTGCCGCGATTGCGGCAAGACGCCGACCACCAACAACGCGATTCGACGCCGTTGAACGCAAAGGTTCCACGTGGAACCACCCCCGGGGCGTGCCGGGGTGGGGTGGTATGATGGCCCTCTATGCCGGCCTGTTCGACCGCCGCATGTCGCCTCGCGGCGCTTGCGCGTCGCGGACCGCGCGCCTGCCAGACAGCGAATCGAATGAGCGACGAGACCATCCCCGGCGGCGCCCCCGCCAATACCGATTACGACTCCAGCCGGATCACCGTGCTGCGTGGCCTCGAGGCCGTTCGCAAGCGGCCAGGCATGTACATCGGCGACGTGCACGATGGCACCGGCCTGCACCACATGGTGTTCGAGGTCGTGGACAACGCGATCGACGAAGCGCTCGCCGGCCATGCCGACGAGGTCGTCGTGACGATCCACGAGGATGGCTCGGTCTCGGTGTCGGACAACGGCCGTGGCATCCCGGTCGACATCCACAAGGAAGAGGGCGTGTCGGCCGCGCAGGTCATCATGACCCAACTGCACGCTGGCGGTAAGTTCGACGACAACAGCTACAAGGTCTCCGGCGGCCTGCATGGCGTGGGTGTCTCGGTCGTCAACGCGCTGAGCGAGAAGCTCACGCTCGACATCTGGCGCGACGGTTACCACCACCATCAGGAGTACGCGACCGGCGAGCCGGTCGCGCCGCTCGAGCGCCGCGAGCCCTCGACCAAGCGCGGTACCACCCTGCGCTTCTGGCCGGCGGTCGCGACGTTCACCGACGTCACGTTCCATTACGACATCCTGGCCCGCCGCCTGCGGGAGCTCTCGTTCCTCAATTCCGGTGTCAAGGTCACGCTTGTCGACCTGCGCGGAGAAGGGCGGCGCGATACCTACCAGTACGAGGGCGGCATCCGCTCGTTCGTCGAGCACCTCGCCCAGCTCAAGACGCCACTGCACCCCAATGTGATCTCCGTCACGGGCGAGCAGAGCGGTATCACGGTCGATGTCGCGCTGCAGTGGACCGACGCGTACCAGGAAACGATGTTCTGCTTCACCAACAACATCCCGCAGAAGGACGGCGGCACGCATCTGCAGGGTTTCCGCGCCGCGCTCACGCGCACGCTGACGCAGTACATCGAGCACAACGGCATCGCCAAGCAGGCCAAGGTCGCGCTGTCGGGCGACGACATGCGCGAGGGCATGATCGCGGTGCTGTCGGTGAAGGTGCCCGACCCGAGCTTCTCGTCGCAGACCAAGGAAAAGCTGGTCTCGTCCGAAGTGCGCCCGGTCGTCGAAAGCGCGTTCGGCCAGCGGCTGCAGGAGTTCCTCGAGGAGAACCCGAACGAGGCGCGTGCGATCGCAGGCAAGATCGTCGATGCCGCGCGCGCGCGCGAGGCCGCGCGCAAGGCCCGCGACCTGACCCGCCGCAAGGGCGCGCTGGACATCGCCGGCCTGCCGGGCAAGCTTGCCGACTGCCAGGAGAAGGACCCGGCGCTGTCGGAACTGTTCATCGTCGAGGGCGATTCGGCCGGCGGTTCGGCCAAGCAGGGGCGCAATCGCCGCAACCAGGCGGTGCTGCCGCTGCGCGGCAAGATCCTCAACGTCGAGCGCGCGCGGTTCGACCGCATGCTCGCATCGGCCGAGGTCGGCACGCTGATCACCGCGCTCGGCACTGGCATCGGCAAGGACGAGTACAACCCCGACAAGCTGCGCTACCACCGCATCATCATCATGACCGACGCCGACGTCGACGGCTCGCATATCCGCACGCTGCTGCTGACGTTCTTCTACCGGCAGATGCCCGAGCTGATCGAGCGCGGCCATGTCTACATCGGCCTGCCGCCGCTGTACAAGATCAAGCAGGGCAAGAACGAGCTCTACCTCAAGGACGACGCTGCGCTCGATGCCTATCTGGCCGGCAATGCGGTCGAAGGGGCGCAGCTGATTCCGGCCGCCGGCGAACCGGCGATCGAAGGCCTCGCCCTGGAGCGGTTGCTGCTCGATTTCGCCGCGGCCAAGGATGCGATCGCGCGCAACGCGCACCGCTACGATCCGGCCGTGCTGGAACTGCTGCTCGACGCCGCGCCGCTGTCCGGCGATGCCGAGGCCGCGCAGGATGCATTGCGTGCGCTGGAAGGGCGCCTCAACCAGTCCGGGCTCGGTCGTCCGCGTTATCGGTTCTCGGTGCAGCCGGCCAACGAATCGCGCGGCGCCGTGCTGACGATCGAACGCCAGCACATGGGCGTCGACCTGATCCAGATGGTGCCGCTGGCCGCGCTCGAAAGTGGCGACCTGCGCGCGGTCGGCGAGGTCGCGCGCCAGCTGCACGGCCTGATCCGCGAGGGTGCGCAGATCGTCCGCGGCAATCGCGCCCAGCCGGTGAAGACCTTCGCCGGCGCCCAGGCGTGGCTGCTCGAGGAAGCCAAGAAGGGCCGCCAGATCCAGCGCTTCAAGGGCCTGGGCGAAATGAACCCCGAGCAGCTGTGGGACACCACCGTCAATCCCGAAACGCGACGCCTGCTGCAGGTGCGGATCGAGGACGCCGTGGCGGCCGATGAGATCTTCAGCACGCTGATGGGCGATGTCGTCGAGCCGCGCCGTGCCTTCATCGACGACAACGCGCTCAAGGTCGCCAACCTCGACGTCTGAGGGCCGTGACCACGCGGCCTGCGCCGTGCAGGCCGTGCGCCCGGATTGACGGAACGTTAATCCGGGCCGCACTACAACGGATGCCCTGACCATCCGTATCGAGCAAGGGGAAGCCGGACCATGAAAGCGCCCATCGCAGCCGCCGTTGCGTTGCTGCTGACCGCCTGCGCCACCACCACGTCGCCGACCGGGCGCACCCAGTACGTGGGCGGCGTCTCGCAGGCGCAGCTCAACCAGATGGGCGAGCAGGCGTTCGCCGAGACCAAGGCCAAGACCCGTCAGTCCACCGATGCCCGGCAGCAGGCCTATGTGCGCTGCATCGTGACCGATATCGTGCGCGAGCTGCCCGCCAACTGGCAGCAGCTCAAGTGGGAGTCGGTGGTGTTCGTGGACGACAACCCCAACGCCTTCGCGTTGCCCGGCGGCAAGGTCGGCGTGCATACCGGCATCCTGACCGTCGCCAAGAACCAGGATCAGCTGGCGGCCGTCATCGCGCACGAGATCGGCCACGTCTACGCCAACCACCACGACGAGCGCATCACTCGCCAGCTCGGCGCGCAGGGCGCGCTCGGCGTGGCCGGTGCGTTGCTCGGCTCGCGCTACGGCGAAGGTGCGCAGCAGACGACCAGCCAGCTCGGCGGCGCGGCGCTGCAGGCGACGTTCCTGCTGCCCGGTACCCGCACCCAGGAAACCGAGGCGGACGTGGTCGGGCAGGAGTTGATGGCCAAGGCCGGGTTCGACCCGCGTGCGGCCGTCGCGCTGTGGCAGAACATGATCACTGCCAGCGGCGGCAACCAGCCGCCGCAATGGTTGTCGACGCACCCCAATCCGCAGAACCGCATCGCCGAACTGCAGGCGCGTGCGACCTCGCTGGTGCCGGTCTACGAACAGGCCCGTGCGGCCGGTCGCCGTCCCAACTGCGGCTGATCAGGTTGCCCACGACGGCGAAGCGTCGGCCATAATCGCCGTCCAGACTCCTGCGCTCGCGCTCGCGGCGCATCCACCCCAATCGAGGTGACCCGATGTCCAAGTCCCGTTTTTCCCACAAGGCGCTGGTCGCCGCGATGACCACCGCGCTGCTGGCCTTCGGCGCGCCGGCGATGGCGCAGGACGACGGCGGTAGCGACCGCAGCGAGCGCAGCAGCCGCGCCGATCGCAGCTCACGCTCGGCCGACCGCAGCGAGCGTCGCGGCGGTCGCCAGGCGCAGCAGAAGGAAGAAGCGCGTTATCCCAACGCCACGCGCAAGGAGCCGGGCGTGCAGGCCAGCCAGCGTCTGGTCAAGGACCTCAACGCGCTGTCCGAGGCGTACAACGCGCAGGACGCGGAGAAGGGACTGCCGTTGGCCGATCAGATCATCGCCAACGAACGCGCGAACGAGTACGACAAGTCGATGGCCGCATTGCTCGCCGGCCAGCTGCTGCTCAACGACGACAACGCCCGCGCGATCACCTATCTCGAACAGGCGATCGCCAGCGGCGGCCTGGACAACAACAACCACTTCCAGGCGATGCTGATCGTCGCCCAGCTGCAGGCACAGGAGCAGGACTACGCCGCCGCGCTGGTGTCGCTGGATCGCTACCTCGCCGAATCCGCATCCACCGATCCCAAGGACCAGGCGCTCAAGGGCAATCTGCTCTATCGTCTGGAGCGTTACCCCGAGGCGATCGCCACGCTCAAGCCGCTGGTCGAAGGCGGTGGCGAGGTCGACCCGCAGTGGACCCAGGTGCTGATGGGCGCCTACGCCGAGTCGGGCAACAGCGCTGAGGCCACGCGTCTGGCCGAGCAGGTCGCGCAGGCAACGCCCGACGACAAGCGCTCGCAGATCAACCTCGCGGTGTCGTACCTGCAGACCGATCAGAACGACAAGGCGATCGAGGTGTTCGAGCGTCTGCGCAGCAGCGGCCAGCTGACCGAGGACACCGAGTACCGCAACCTCTACGCGCTCTACCTCAACAGCGAGGGCAAGGAGCGCGAGGCGATCGCGGTGATCAACGAAGGCCTGCAGAAGAACATCCTGCAGTCCGACTACCGCACGCTGTCCGCGCTCGCTCAGGCCTACTACTTCTCCGATCAGATCGAGCCGGCGATCGAGACCTGGCGCAAGGCGGCGCCGCTGGCCGAGAACGGCGAGACCTACCTCAATCTGGCGCGTGCACTGCATCAGGAAGGCCGCAGCGCGGAAGCCAAGGAAGCTGCGCGTCAGGCCATCGCCAAGGGGCTCAAGTCCAACGCCGACGCGGAGCGAATCATCTCCGCCCGTTAAGGAAAAGTTCTGCGCGTCACGGATGGTGCACGTTGCTCGGATTGGTATAAGCTTCGGGATTCCTGCCGCCAGACAGGGCGGCAGGTTGACCTTTCCACCGGAGCGTTTCGCTCTGGCCTCACGTGAGTTCTCCGCATGACGCAACGCTCGACGACGACCAACGACGAAGACGAAGGCCTGAACTGGGCCCGCATCGCCGGATTCACGATGGTGGTCGCCTTCCACGCCGCCGCGGTCATGCTGCTGCTGGCACCGGTGAATCCGCCGAACGCGGCACCCGAGGAAGAGATGGCCACCCGCGTGGTCATCATCGAGCCGCCGCCGCCGCCCCCGCCGCCGCCGCCGCCGCCGCCGGAACCGCCGAAGCCGCAGCCCATCAAGGAGCTGTCGCCGCCGCGACCGACACCGGTGCCACCGCCGCCGGAAGCGCCGCCGGTCGTGTTCGACGACCCGTCGCCGATGGATGCTCCGGCCCCGCCGCCGGCGCCGCCCGCGCCGCCTGCCCAGGTTGCCGACATCGGCGCCAGCGTCGACATCTCGTCGAAGAACATGAATCCGCCGCGCTACCCGCCGGCCGCAGCCCGCGCCCAGATCGAGGGCACCGTCATCCTCGTCATCGACGTCGATGCGCAGGGCAACGTCACCAATGTCTCGGTCGAGAAGTCCAGCCGCAACCGCGATCTCGACCGCGCCGCGATCGAAGCCGCGCGCAAGTGGTCGTTCGCACCGGCAATGAAGGATGGCCAGCCGGCTGCCGGCCGCGTCCGCGTCCCAGTCGACTTCAGCCTCAGTTGATCATGGCGGCCTGATGGCCGCGCAGATTCGGCGCCCGTTCGCGGGGGCCTGTTAGTCCCCGCGTCACGTTCCACTTCTTCAAACCACTACATCTAGAAGGTAAGCGTTATGCTGCAGGAAACCACCACCGCCCCGACCGGAGCCGGCAACGCTGCAGCCCTGCAGCAGATGGGCTTCGCGGACATGATTCAGCACATGGACGCGGTCGGCTGGGTCGTCCTCATCGTGCTCGTCTCGATGTCGGCCATGTCGATCTACTGGATCATCTACAACGCGATCAAGAATGCCCGCCTGCGTGGCAGCTCGGACCGCGTGATCAACACGTTCTGGGAAACCCCGAACGCCCAGGACGCGATCCGTCATATGGAAGAGCAGCCCAAGAGCGAGCCCTTCTCGAAGGTCGCCCTGGACGCCGCCCAGGCTGCCGCGCACCACCAGCGTCACGAAGGCTCGCGCCTGGTCGAGTCGCTGAACCGTTCGGAGTTCGTCGACCGCGCGCTGCGTCAGGCCGTCACTCGTGAGTCGCTGAAGCTCGAGAACGGTCTGACCGTGCTCGCGACCGTCGGTGCGACCGCACCGTTCGTCGGTCTGCTCGGTACGGTGTGGGGCATCTACCGCGCCCTGATCCGTATCGGTGCCAGCGGCCAGGCCGACATCGGCGCAGTGGCGGGTCCCGTGGGTGAGGCGCTGATCATGACCGCGATCGGTCTGGGCGTCGCGATCCCGGCGGTGCTGGGCTACAACTTCTTCGTCCGCCTCAACCGCGGCACGAACAACAAGCTCGACACGTTCGCGCACGACCTGCACGACTTCTTCGCCACCGGTTCGCGCGTCGGCGATGCCGTCCCGCCGGCCAAGGTCTAAGAACGTACGTCAGTAGCGACAACGGAGTCCCGATATGGCTTTCAGCTCAGGTGGTGGCGGTAACGACAAGGTCAACGCCACGATCAACATCGTCCCGCTTGTCGACGTCATGCTGGTGCTGCTGATCATCTTCATGGTCACGGCACCGATGATGGCGCACAAGGTCAAGGTCGAGTTGCCGCAGGCCAATCTGGACGAGCGTCCGGATACGGCGCCCCCGGCGCCGCCGATCACGGTCGCGATCACCGACAGCGGCGAGATCTACGTCAACGACGAGCCGGTGTCGATCGAGTTGCTCGAGAGCACGCTGTCGGTCGAGGCGCAGAAGACGCCTCAGCCGCCGGTCAACATCCGGGCCGACTCGACCGCGAAGTACCGGGTCGTCAACCAAGTGGTCAACGTTGCGCAGGCCCAGGGCATGCGCAAGGTCGGCTTCGTGGCGACGACCGAAAGCAACTAAACCGGAGCATCACCCATGGCATTTTCATCCGGTGGCGAAGGCCCAATGGCCGACATCAACATCATTCCGCTCTGCGACGTGATGCTGGTGCTACTGATCATCTTCATGGTGACGGCGCCGCAGTTGTCCTATCCGATCGACATCGACCTGCCGCAGCGTTCCTCGACGCCGCCTGACAATCCGGTGGAACCGCCGGAGCCGATCAAGCTGCGCATCGACGGCTCGGGCCAGATCTTCTGGAACGACAGCCCGACGCCGGTCTCGGCGCTGCGCAACATGATGGAATCGGAAGTCCAGCGCGATCCGACCAACCAGCCGACGCTGGAGATCGACACTAACGAGGACGCCGATTACGGCGTGCTGGCGAAGGTGTTGGCCGAGGCCAAGAACGCGCAGATGCTCAAGATCGGATTCGTCCGCAAGTAATCCGCAGTACCGCCGACGCGCCTGCAGCACGCTCGGCGCTTACCCCGCTTCATTTGACGCCGCCTTCGGGCGGCGTTTTTTTTGCGGGGTGCGACGCAGCCGCGTGGGCGATGTCGCTGCGCGCATGTGCGGTGCGGACAGGGTCCGCGCGCGACGCACGTCGATGAGTGAGTGCCACGGAATCGCTCGTCTTCCGTGCGCGGATGACGCGGCGTCAATCTGTTCGAAGCGTCCTCATTCCCAGCTTTCTTCCACGAAGGGCGCAATGCGCTGCGATGGGGTACGGGATAAAGATGCTGTTGCGATTGCTCAGTTTCAGGGTACGCAGCAGACATCGACGTCATCGCGAGTTGTACGCAAAGCGTCAGGTCAAAAACGGCAAAGCGCCCCCCATCCCAACCTTCCACCCGTAAAGGGCGCAATGCCCCGCGATGCGGGGGAAGGAGCAGAGCGGCCTGCGCGACGACGTGCTTCCGTGTGCGTGGGACACAGAAGAAGACGTCGCGATCACCTCCCCCGCGTGCGGGGGAGGTCGGCGCGCTTGGCGCGCCGGGCGGGGGGCGCTTTGCGGACTTGCGACCCGCAGCAGTAGCGAGGTACCAGACGCCGCGAAACCAACCTGATGTCAGCCCTGTGCGTCGCAGATCGCGAGATAACGCCGCACTGTGGCGGTGAGGCCGTCGTAGAGGGCCTCGCCGATCAGGGCATGGCCGATGGAGACCTCGTCCACTGGTGCGAGCGCATCGAGCAGGGCGCCGAGGTTGGCCTGGCTCAGGTCGTGGCCGGCATTGACGCCCAGGCCCGCGGCGCGTGCGCGGCGCGCCGTCTCGACGAGGCCGGGCAGTGCGGCTTCGGGCGTGCCGGTGGCGAAGGCCTCGGCCCAGGGGCCGGTGTAGAGCTCGATGCGGTCGGCCCCCGTGGACACCGCCGCCTCGATGTCGGCGCCGGCGTCGGCGAACAGGCTGACGCGACAGTCCAAGGCGTGCAGCTGGGCGACAAGCGGGCGCAGCGTGGCGCTGTCCGCGGCGAAGTCGAAGCCGTGATCGGAGGTCAGCTGTGCATCGCCATCGGGCACCAGCGTGACTTGCGCGGGCCGCACCTGCGCACACAGGGCGAGCAGACCGGGATACGCGCCGCGCGCAGGCGCGAAGGGGTTGCCTTCGATGTTGAATTCGACGCCGCGCGCGGCCGTCAGTGCGCCCAGCGCAAGGACATCATCGGTGCGGATGTGCCGGGCATCGGGGCGCGGGTGCACGGTGATGCCGTGCGCGCCGGCATCCAGGCAGACCCGGGCGGCGTGCAGCACGTCGGGATCGCGTCCGCCGCGCGAATTGCGCAGCACGGCGATCTTGTTGAGGTTGACGCTCAGCCGGGTCGTGCGCCGTGCAGGGGCGTTACGCGCATCGCTCATGCGCTGGGCGGGGGCGGCACGTCCGGCGTCGCGGCCGCGGCGTCGCGGCGGGCTTGCGCCTGCTCGCGCAGACGGCGCAGCTCCACCGGATCGACCATCATCGCTTCGCTGCGGCTGCGTTCGCCCACGCGCTGGGCCAGCAGGCCAAGCACGCCGACGACGACCAGCGCCAACGACAACAGCAGGGCGACCACCGCCACCGGCACCGATGTGGTGGTGAACGCAACAACGATCGCGCCGAGCGCGAGCAGCAGCAACAACCACGACATGGGCAGGGCCTCCGCCTGACTTGGGTGCAGTCTAACCGCTCGCCGGCGCAGCGCCAGAGGCCGATCGCGACCTGCTGTCGGGCCGTGGTCGCGAGGTGCCGTTGCCCATCGACGAGCGCCTGGGCTCAGGCGAACTCGGCCGGAAGCTGGGCGGCAACCCGGGCCCAGTCGTGGGCGATCGCATCGGCGACCCGGCCGCGCGGCCGCTGCACCGGGCCGGCATGGACCCGAAGATGGTCCAGCAGCCAGGCATCCGACCAGCCCGACCAGGTGCCGGCCACGCTGCGCAGGTTGGGCGCCAGGACCGGGAAGACCTCGCCCCAGAGCGCGCGGTGCACCTCGGCGGCGGGGTAGCCGGTGTCGCGCACCACGCGGGCGATCGCGACGATCATGGTGTCGTCGATCTCGGTGTCGAGAAACAGGTCCGACAGCGCCTGCCACAGCTGCAGCCGCTTCGGCTCGACGGGCGTCTGGACGGGCGGCGCCCGGTTGGTGGGGATCATCGAAACGTGTCCTCGTGCGCACGCGCGACGGGCGGGCGGGTGCGTTCATGCGTGTCGACTACAGCAGCGGCGAGCACAGCCGCGCCAATGCCTCGGGCAATCGCGCAGTCAGCAGCGGGCGGTGTCTGCCGCGCTGCACGCGCGGGGCATGCGCGAATTCCCGTTCGATGATCTGCGCGAGCGCAGCGGCGACGCCTGGATCGTCGAATAGCACCGACAGCTCGAAGTTGAGCCGGAAGCTGCGATGGTCGAAATTCGCGCTGCCGATGATCGCCAGGCTGTCGTCGATCAGCAGCGATTTGCTGTGCAACATCCGCGAGCGGTACTCGTAGATCTTGACCCCGGCGACCAGCAACTGGCCGAAGTACGACCGCGCGGCGAGTGTCACCAGCTGCGAGTCGCTGGTGCGCGGCACCAGCAGGCGGACGTCGAGCCCGGCGAGCGCGGCCGAGGTCAGCGCCATCATCGCCGCCTCGCCCGGCACGAAGTAGGGCGTGGTCAGCCACACGCGATGCCGCGCGGCATGGATCGCGCCGACATGGAGGCGGTGGATGGCCTCCCAATTCGAGTCCGGACCCGAGGTCAGCACCTGGGTGCGGATCGGGCCGGGATCGGCGACTGGGGTCTGCGCCTCGACGTCGGCGAGAAAGTCGCGGCGGCCGGTCGCGTAGGCCCAGTCTTCGGCGAACACCAGCTGCAGCACGCGCACGGACTTGCCGATCAGTCGCATATGCAGATCGCGGTAGGCGTCGGCGCGCAGGCGCTCGTCCTGCTCGTCGGTGATGTTCATGCCGCCCGTGTAGCCGATCCGGCCGTCGATCACGACCAGCTTGCGATGGGTGCGCAGGTTGGTCCACGGGCGTTGCCAGATCCGCCCGAAGCGCATTGGGTGGAACCAGGCGAGCTCGCCGCCGGCCTCGACCAAGGGCGCGAAGAAGCTGCGCCGCGCCCGGGTGCCGACGAAATCGAGCAGCAGCCGCACATGGACCCCGGCGCGCGCGCGTTCGACCAGGGCATCGCGCAGCGCGGAGCCAGTCGCGTCGGGCTCGAAGATGTAGTACTCCAGGTGCACGTGGTGGCGCGCCTGGGCGATGTCGGCAAGCAGCGCGGTGTACTTGGCCGCGCCGTCGACCAGCAGGTCGACCTCGGCCGACGACGTCGCCGGCAGGCCGGTGGTGTTCTGCGCCAGGCGCACCAGCTCGGCGGCCTCGCCCTCCTCGGCGTCGACCTGGGCGCTCTGCATCGAGGCCCGGCTGCGGCTGCGACGCAGGCGGTTGCGGTGGATCTTCTGCGGCCCGAACACGTGGTAGATCAGAAACCCCACGTAGGGCAGCAGCGCCAGGCCGAGCAGCCAGCTCAAGGTCGCGACCGGCTCGCGCTTCTGCAGCACGATCCAGCCGCCGAGCAGGACCAGATACAGCAGCCAGCCGGCGACCAGAAGCGTGAGCAGGTGCGGGGCGGTGACGAACGAATCCCAGGCGCGCTGCACGGTCGGTTCCAGCCATGGCGGCGCCGGTTGCGCCGCGCACAGGATAAATGCGCGCGCGGCCGCTGCGATGACGGGCGCGTCGCACCGGTTGAGACGCCAGCCCGGCATTGTGGCCCGATGAGCGCCGACCGCCTCCGCCCGCCCGTGCCCGCGGCCCGCAAGGGGCGCGGTAGCGCGTCCTGGGTCGCCGGACGCTACGAGAAACAGGTCGCGGTGGCTGAGGACGATGGCTGGGACGCGCTGCAGATGCTGCAGGACGAGGCCTCGGCACCGGAGACCGTGGTCGTCGAGGAACGTGCGCGCAGCGTGCTCAGCCGCAACCGCTCGCCCGATGTCGGCTTCGACCGCTCGGTCAACCCCTACCGCGGCTGCGAGCATGGCTGCATCTACTGCTTCGCGCGGCCCTCGCACGCCTACCTCGACCTGTCGCCCGGCCTGGACTTCGAGACCCGGCTGTTCGCCAAGACCAATGCCGCCGAACGGCTGCGCGTCGAGCTCGCCAAGCCGGGCTACGTCTGTGCACCGCTGGCGCTGGGCATCAACACCGACGCCTACCAACCCATCGAGCGCCGCTACCAGGTCACCCGCGAACTCATCGCGCTGCTGGGTGAGACCCGGCACCCTTTCAGCCTGATCACCAAGAGCGCGGGCATCGTGCGCGACCTGGACCTGCTCGCGCCGCTGGCGGCCCAGGGGCTGGTGACCGTGCATGTCTCGGTGACCACGCTCGACAACCGCCTGTCGGCCCGCATGGAGCCCCGGGCGGCTGCACCCCATGCGCGCCTGCGCGCGATGCGCGCGCTGGCGGCGGCCGGCATCCCGGTCGGGGTGATGGTCGCGCCGGTGGTGCCGGCGATCACCGACCACGAACTGGAGGCGATCCTGGGCGCCGCGCGCGAGGCCGGGGCGGACTCGGCGGGCTATGTGCTGCTGCGCCTGCCGCACGAGCTCAAGACGCTGTGGCGCGAGTGGCTGGACCTGCACTATCCCGATCGCGCCCAGCACGTGATGAGCCTGCTGCAGCAACTCCATGGCGGGCGCGACTACGACAGCCGCTTCGGCCATCGCATGCGCGGGCAGGGACCGTTCGCCGACCTGCTCGCCCACCGCTTCGCCAGGGCGCGCCGCGCGCTGGGTTTTGGCCGGCTGCCGCCGCTGCGGACCGACCTGTTCGTCGCGCCGCGCCCACCCTCGCCGCAGGGAACGCTGTTCTAGGGCCCATTCACGGCGCGTGCACGATACGTCCACGCCTGGATTTTCTACACTGCCGGGCTTCCCGCCGCCTAGCGCCGCGCATGCCCGATGTTGTCTCCCCGCCCTCGTCCACTGCACCCGCTACGGCGATCGATGTGTTCGACCATCTCGCCACCGGTCTGGCGCAGCTCGCGCCCGACGGCACGTGGCGGCGCGTCAATGCCGTGTTGGCGGCGTGGCTCGACCAGAGTCCGGACGCGCTGGTCGGCACCGCCGCGCATCGCGAGGCGCTGACACCGGTCGCCGCGCAACTCGACCAGGCGCTGGCCGGGTTCGTCGGGGGGGGCGACGGCCTGCACGAGGTCCCGGTCACGATCGACCCGGGCGAGGATGGGGCGCGCTCGTTGCAGTTGACGCTGACGCCGTTGCCGGGCGGCGACGCGCTGCTGCAGGCCCACGATGTCACCGCGCTGCGGGCCATGGAGCTGCTGCAGGACACGCTGGCGTTCGGCATCTCGCACGAGCTGCGGGCGCCGGTGCGCACGATCGAGCAGTTCTCCCGGCGCCTGGCCGCGCAGGGCGAGGACACCGACGCCGCTGTGGCGCGCGACCATGTGCAGCGGATCCGCGGTGCGGCGACCCAGGCCGGCGGCCTGATCGATGCGCTACTCGAGACCATGCGCGCCGCGCGTCCGCCGCGTCAGCCCGGGCCCGTCGACATCAGCCTGCTCGGCGATTGGATCTGCGCCGAGCTGCAGGATGCCGATCCCGGACGCGCGGCGCAGATCCATGTCGCGCCCGACCTGTGGGCCTGGGGCGACGAGCATGCCCTCAAGCAGATGCTCAGCAAGCTGCTGCACAACGCCTGGAAGTTCTCCGCCGGTCGCGACACCGTGCGGATCGATCTCGATGGCGAGCGGGTCGGCGACCGCCTGCGTTTGCGCGTCCGCGATGCCGGTCGCGGCTTCGACATGCGCTATGCTGATCGATTGTTCGTGCCGTTCCGGCGCTTGCACGGCGCCGACGACGGCGCCGGCCATGGATTGGGGCTGGCGATCGCCCAGCGGCTCGCGCATGCGCATGGCGGCCGCATTCGGGTGGAATCGGCGGAGGACGTCGGCACCACTTTCCACATCGACCTGCCGGCACCGCCGGCCGAGGACGCATCGCCCCAATGAGCGAACACACGATCCTGTTGATCGAGGACAATCCCGACGACGCTGAGCTCACCCGCATCGCATTCGCGGAGGCCCGGATCGATGGCCGACTGGTGGTGGTCGGCGACGGCGCCGAGGCGCTCGATTACCTGTTCGCACGCGGCCGCCACGCCGGACGCGATGCGAGCGAGCTGCCGTCGATCGTGTTGCTCGACCTCAACCTGCCCAAGCTCGACGGTCGCGAGGTGCTGCAGGCGCTGCGCGCCAGCCCGGCGACGCGCGGCCTGCCGGTGGTCGTGCTCACGACCAGCACCGAGCCGTTCGACGTCGAGGCGAGCTACGCGCTGGGCGTCAACAGCTACATCCGTAAGCCCGTGGATTTCGGCAAGTTCGTCGAGGTCGTCAAGCAGATCGGCCTGTACTGGCTGGTGCTCAACCACCCGCGCGGCTGACGCGGCCCCCCGACCGGCGACGTCGCGGCAGAGTGCAGGGCACGCACGCCGGATGCCGATGCGCCTGGTCCAGGGCCGCAATGGCCGGAAGGCCTCAGCCCTTGCCGTACAGCGCTTCGGCGCGCTGGAACAGAATCCAGCTGGTGGCGATGAACTTGTCTCCGCCCTGCGGCTTGTTGCCGCGATGGGTATGGGTGAACGCGGTCGGCGCGATCAACAGGTCGCCGGTGCGTGGCGCGATCCGGCGCTGCTGGAACAGGAACTCAGTCTCGCCGGCCGTAAAGCCGTCGTTGAGGTAGATCGTCCACAGCAGGTGGCGGTGCAGGGTCTCGCAGCCGGCGTCGCGCGGAAACAGCTCGCAATGCCAGTACGGGTAGCCGCCCTCGCCCGCCGCGTACCACTGCAGGTTGATCTGGCCGGGGCGCAGGCAGGTCTGCAGCAGGCCGCCGAGCCGGGCGTCGTCCATGTCGGCGAAGTCCTCGGCGACCAGCCGCCGGGGCGTGCCGGCCGCATCGGGCTGCTGCAGCATCAGCGGCGCGATCAGCGCCTGCGGGTAGCGGCGCAGGTAGCGCAAGAGGCCGCCGTAGACCGCGACGTTGAGCTGCCGGACCACGTCGGCCCAGTCGCTGCGATCGCCCAGCGACAGATCGCGGCTGCGCTTGAGCTCGGGGTGCAGCCCGCCGCCGACCTGGCCGGGCTGCAGGTCGGGGCTGGCGCGCAGCCGCGCGACGATCGCCGCGCAGGCCTGCGGCGCCAGGGCGCCGGGGACGACTTCGATGAAGTCGGCCGTGCTCACGCCGCGTCGCCGTCGTGCCGCAGGTGGTAGCCGGTCGCGGTCTCGACTTCGTCGCGTGAGCCCAGGAACACCGGCACGCGCTGGTGCAGCGAGTCGGGCTCGATGTCGAGAATGCGCGTGCGTCCGTTGGTCGCCGCGCCGCCGGCCTGTTCGACCAGCATCGCCATCGGGTTGGCCTCGTACATCAGCCGCAGCTTGCCGGGCTTGGACGGGTCCTTGCGGTCCCAGGGATAGATGAAGATCCCGCCGCGGGTCAGGATGCGATGCACGTCGGCGACCATCGCCGCGACCCAGCGCATGTTGAAGTCCTTGCCGCGGGGGCCGTCGGTGCCGGCCAGCAGGTCGGCGACGTAGGCTTGGGTCGGCCCTTCCCAGTGGCGCTGGTTGGACATGTTGATCGCGAACTCGCGCGTCGTCTCGGGAATGCGCAGGTTGGCGCGGGTCAGTACGAACGAGCCCTGCTCGCGGTCGAGCGTGAAGGCGTGGGTGCCGTGGCCGATCGTGAGCACCAGCATCGTGCTCGGCCCGTACAGGCAGTAGCCGGCGGCGACCTGGGTGCGGCCGGCCTGCAGGAAGTGCGCGTCCTCGACTGCGGCCGCGCCCTCGGGGCAGCGCAGCACCGAGAAGATCGTGCCGACGCTGGCGTTGATATCGATGTTAGAGCTGCCGTCGAGCGGGTCGAACACCAGCAGGTAGTTGCCGCGCGGGAAGGCGTCGGGGATGGGCTCGCAATGGGCCATCTCTTCGGAGGCGCACGCGGCCAGATGCCCACCCCAGGCGTTGGCCTCGAGCAGGATCTCGTTGCTGATCACGTCGAGCTTCTTCTGCGCCTCGCCCTGGACGTTGATGCTGCCCGCCTCGCCGCCGGCCTCGCCGAGCACATCGCCCAGCGCGCCCTTGCCGACCGCGACCGAGATGCGCTTGCACGCGCGCGCGACCACTTCCAGCAGCAGCCGCAGGTCGGGGGTCACGTGCCCCAGGCGCTGCTCCTCGATCAGGTGGCGGGTCAGGGAGATGGCGGGCATGGCGGCTCCACGGCGGACAGGGTGGCGGCATTGTCGCCCGGAAGCGTCGCGCTGTCCCGGCGACATCGCGCGCGCGGCGCCGGCCGGCTATCCTGCATGGGTTTGCCGCGCGCTCGGCGCGCCGCATCTCCTCCCCTCAACCGTCGCAGGCCGTGCCGTGTCCTCCTTCTTCGCTGCTGTCGAACTCGTCCCCGGTGACCCCATCCTCGGTTTGACCGACGCCTACAACGCCGATCCGCGTACCACCAAGGTCAATCTCGGTGTGGGCATCTACTACGACGAGGCCGGTCGCATCCCGGTGCTGGATGCGGTGCGCGAGGTCGAGCAGCGGCTGGCCGCCGAGGCCAAGCCGCGCGGCTACCTGCCGATCGACGGCATGCCCGACTACACCCGGGCCACCCGCGAGCTGCTGTTCGGCGTCGATTCGCCGCTGCTGGCCGATGGCCGCGTCGCGACCACTCAGACGATCGGTGGCAGTGGCGCGCTGCGCACCGGCGCCGACCTGCTGAAGAAGGTGCTGCCGCACGCGACGATCGCGATCAGCACCCCCAGCTGGGAGAACCACCGCGCGGTGTTCGGCGCGGTCGGCTTCGAGGTCGTCGACTACACCTACTTCGACGCCGCCCGCCACGGCATCGATTTCGAGGGCATGCTGGCCGATCTGCGCAAGCTCCAGCCCGGCACCGTCGTACTGCTGCACGCCTGCTGCCACAACCCGACCGGCGCCGACCTCACCGCCGACCAGTGGCGCCAGGTCATCGAGGTGCTGGCCGAGCGCGGGCTGTTCCCCTTCATCGACATGGCCTACCAGGGCTTCGACCAGGGCATCGCCCAGGACGCCGCGGCCGTGCGCCTGCTCGCCGCCTCGGGGATTGCCGAGTTCGTCGTCGCCAGCTCCTACTCCAAGTCGTTCTCGCTCTATGGCGAGCGCGTCGGCGCACTGTCGGTGGTCTCGGCCACTGCCGAGCAGAGCCGCGCGGTGCAGTCGCAGATCAAGCGCATCGTGCGCGCGAACTACTCGAGCCCGTCGACGCACGGCGCGGCGTTGGTCGCCGGCGTGCTCGGCAGCGACGAGCTGCGCGCGCGCTGGGAAGCCGAGCTCGGCCAGATGCGCGAGCGCATCCACGCACTGCGCGCCGGGCTGGTCGAGAAGCTCGCCGCGCACGGCGCCCCGCAGTTCGCCTTCATCCAGGACCAGGCGGGCATGTTCTCGTACTCGGGCCTGAGCCGTGCGCAGGTCGATCGGCTGCGCGACGAGTTCGGCATCTACGCCGTCGGCACCGGGCGCATCTGTGTCGCGGCGCTGAGCCTGAAGACCCTCGACTACGTCGCCGAGGCGGTGGCGACGGTGGCGCGCTGAGTCAGGCATGAGCGCCCGGCGGCGTTCGCGATCCCGCAACGCCGCCGTCCGCGCGCGCCAGGGCCCGCCGCCGGTCCCGGCGCGGCTACCGTGGTGGCGGCGCGCGCGTCGCTCGCCGCTGGCCTGGGCCGCGGCCTGCACGGGGTTCGCGATTCTTGCCGGGCGCCACGGCATGGCGTTCCCGCCGTACCTGGCGGTGCTGCTGGCCGGGGTGCTGTGCGGCGTGTCCTTCGTGGCGTTGACCTTGCGGGTCTCGCCACGTCTGGGCGTATGGCTGCATATTGCCGGCGCCGCAGTGGGCGCGGGCGTGGTGCTGTGGTTGATCCACGGCGAGCTGCCCGATCTGTCCGCGCTCCCCGAGCCGCTGCGCCATGCCGTGCTCTGGATGCAACTCGGCGTCGCGCCGATGTTCGGCTGGATCTGGCTGGCGTTGCTTGGGCGGGTGAGCGGCCATTTCCAGCGCGACGCCCACACGCGCGCAGCGGCGATAACGCGGACCGATTGGCAGCGCGATGGCGCGGCCTGGACGCTGTGCTTTCCAGCCGTGCCCATGCGCACGCGCACGCTCGTCGCACTGATCGCGTCGGTGACGGTGATCGCCGGGGGATTGGCGGTCGCCGGCCTGATCACGTTCTACGACGCGACGCTGCGCATCGGTGCTTACGGCGCAATCCTGATCTTCGCATTGGTCGTCGGCCTGCCCGGCTACCTGGGGCTGACGGTCCTGCTGCGCCGCGGTACCGAGACCGTGACGCTGCGCATCGATGCCGAGCGTTTGACCCTGGGACGGCCCGGCCAGCCGCCGCGCGTTTTCGCCTTGCGCGATCTCACGCTGTTCCGCTGGCAGAGCGCGTCGGACCAAGCGCGGCTTGAACTTGCCGCGCCCGGTGTCGAGGCGGTGAGCCTGCTGGCGGGTGTGGCGCGCGTGCCCAAAGGCACGAGCGCCGAACTGCCCGCGCTTCCGCGGCCGCTGGTGCAGTGGCTGACCGAGGCGGGCCTGCGCGAACGGCCGGTCCGGGTCGCGGCGCGGCCGCGGACGTTCGCGCGCGACTGAGGCATCGGACCCGGCTTCGCTGCGCCCCGCGCTCGCGGGCGATGGCGCAAGCGACGCCTGGCACGACGCCGCGGCTTCAGGCCGCGGCCTGCGCAAAGTGGCCGTGGAAGCCGAGTGGGAATGCGTACGGCAGCCAGGCGGTCGCGATCGGGCCGTCGGCGATGTGCTGGGCGTCGAGCACCGCGATGCCGCTGCGATCGCGCGTGGGATCGAGCAGCGTGCCCACCAGCCAGCCGTCGTCGGGGCGCGTGCTGCCCGGACGCGGGATGAAGACGTGTTCCTCGGCGAGGATGTCGCGCCCGTAGCGGTGCAGCTCACGTCGGCCGGCGACCGGGTCGATCATCTGCACCGCGTTGAAGTACGGCGCGGTCGCATCGCCGGCATTGGTCGGCGTGTAGAGCCGTGCGCCGCGGTCGCTCGGCGTGCGCGCGTCGAACATCGGAAACTCCATGCCGCCCAGGCCCGTGGTCTCCCAGCGGCCGCGGCCGGTGCGCATGTCCAGCCGCAACTCGACGAGCTCCGCGGGCGCGGCCGGGCCGTGATGACCGAACATCGCCTCGCGATGCGGCGAACGCGCCCGTGCGACATCGGCCAGCCGCATCGTGCGCACGGTGATCTCGCCATCGCGCTCGAAGGCATCGCCGAAGTGGTAGGCCATCGTGAAATCGACCTCGAAGCGGCGCGCAACGCGGTCGGGTGCGGTCTTGTCGACGATCAGGACCGTGGAGGCGCGTTGCGGTGCGAAGGTCAGGCTTTCGAAGAACGACCCGGCCGGCGTGTAGTCGAACGGCGTCAGCAGGAAGACCAGGTACCGGTCGGTCTGCACGAAGGCATGCAGGTAGCCGGGTGCGCCCATGTCGTGCACCTGCGCGTCGATCAGCTGCCCATCGCGGCCGATGTGCCACACCAGCAGGCCGGCGCCGCCGAGCATCGACAATGCTCCGAAGTTCCACCAGCTGCCGTCGCGGTCCTGCAGCGGGTGGGCCGAGAACGGCAGTGCCTGCAGGTCGGGCCGCCAGGTCTTGGGACCGATCGTATCGAGCGCATCGGGGTCGAGCTCGAAGGCCGAGCCGGCCTCGCTCAACGCGAACAGGCGCCCGCCGATGACCACCACCGAGGTGTTGGCGGTGCTGGCATCGTCGTTGTTGCGCAGCGCGACCGGGTCGGCGACCGTGGTGCCCGCGGCCAGCGTGTTGAAGCGTCCGGCGCTGCGTTCGCGCTTGAACTTCGGCGTCTGCACCATGCGCCCGCGGTGGGTCACCGTGCCGTTGCCGAAACGCCAGCCGTGGACCATGCCGTCGCCGTCGAACCAGTGCTCGTAGCGGAAGCCGTCGCGCTCGAACCAGGCCGGTCCGTTGCGATACAGCGTGCCGGCGAAGTCCGCTGGCAGGCGGCCTTCGATCTGCACCGTCGTCGGGCCGAAGGCCTCGGCCGACACCTGGCGCCAGCCGGCCAGATACGGGTGTTCGCGTAGGCCGGCGGCAAACTCGGCCGGATCGCCGGCGAATGCGTCCGCGCCGTGCAACAGCGCGGGCCCGAGTGCGGCGATGGTGGCGCCCGAGAGCAGATTGCGGAGGAAGTGGCGGCGGTCCATGGGGGCTCCTGAGTCGGCCGGATCAGCGGATCGCGATGTCGAGCGCCGTGGTGTCGCGACCGACTTCGAACGCTGCCTCGTCGAACGTCGGCTTGCGCATCACCCGCGGGTTGTTGCTGAAGCCGTAGCCTTCGACCGGCATGCCGGTGAGGTTGGTGTCGAGCTTGCCGTTGCCGTTCTCGTCGTGGATCACCAGCAACGCGTAGCGCCCGGCCGGCACGTCGTCGAAGCGCAGGTGGGTGACAGCGCCTTCGGGGGCCAGCAGGCGGCCGGCGATCGGCGGCGCCTCGCCGGCATAGCCCGCCGCATCGACCAGGGCGACCTGGAACTGCCCGTCCTGGTTGCGGGCATCGCGAATGGACACCTCGAGGGTGGCGGCATGCGCCGGCGCGGCGAGGGCGGCAGCGGCCAGCAGGGCGAACGGTGCGGCGATGGAGGCGGGGGTGCGGCGCATGGCGAGGTCCTCATTGGGTGTGGCCACAGTCTTCCGTGCGCCGTCCCCGATGCCTGCTGCCACTGGTCACCGATCCGCAGTGCCGAAAGTCACTTTCTGCACCCCGCCCATTGCCGTCGCCGCCACTGGCTTGCAGCATGGCGCCATGACCCAGCCCCGCCGCCTGTTCGAACCGCTCAATCTCGCCGCGTTGCTGACGCTCGGCGCGGTCGCGTTCTCGATGCGGTACTACGAGCCGGGGCGCCAGGCGACGGCCTGGCTGCTGCTCGGCCTGTTCGCCGTCGGCTTCCTGTCGCTGTCGCTGTGGCCGCCCCGGCTGCGACGGGTCGAGCACACGGTGGTCGCGCTGCTGCCGGTGATCGCGTTGGCCCTGATCGCGCTCGATCCCAAGCCCGGCACTGCGCCGATCCTGCTGGTGGTGTGGATCGCGGCGGCGTTCTCGCACTGGCCGCCGCGCGTGGCGACGATCGCGCTGGTGCTCGCCGACGTGGTCTATTACCTGATCCTCAAGCACATCGCCGGCTTCGGCGCGCCGCTGATGGTGGTGCTGATCTTCGCCGGCTTCCAGGCCTTCGCGGCGTTGTGCATGCACTACGCGCGCAGCGCCGAACGCACCCGCGATGCGCTTTCGCGCGTCAATGCCGATCTGCTGGCCACGCGCGCCCTGCTCGCCGACAGCGCACGCGATGCCGAGCGCCTGCGCGTGGCGCGCGAGCTCCATGACGTCGCCGGCCACAAGCTCACCGCGATGCGTCTGAACCTGCGTGCGCTGGTCGACGAACCGGCCTTGGCCGATAACCCGCAGCTGCGCGTGGCCGAGCAGCTGTCGGGCGAACTGCTGGCCGACATCCGCGACGTGGTCCAGGCGATGCGCGAGCCCGGTGGGCTGGATCTGGCGACCGCGTTGCGCGCGCTGGCCGCGCCGATGCCGCGCCCGCTGCTGCGGCTGTCGATCGCCGACGATGTGCAGGTGACCGACCCCGCGCTCGCCGATGCGGTGCTGCGGCTGGTGCAGGAAGCGCTGACGAATGCCGCCAAGCACGCCGACGCGGACACGCTCGATGTCACCCTGCACCGCGCAGGCGATGTGCTGCATGTGACCATCGAGGACGACGGCCTGGTGCGCGAGGACTGGCGCGAAGGCAATGGCATCGCCGGCATGCGCGAGCGCCTGGCAGCGTTGCGGGGCCGGGTGCGCCTGGCGCGCAATGCCCGCGGTGCGATGCGGATCGAGGCGGAGTTGCCGGCGTGAGCGCGGCCCCCGTGCGCGTTGCGCTCGCCGACGACCAGGCCCTGGTCCGCGCCGGCTTGCGCGCGCTGCTGGAACGCCAGGGCATCGCCATCGTGTTCGAGGCCGACTCGGGCACGAGCCTGCTCGAGCGGATCGCTGCGCAGCCGGTCGATGTGGTGCTCAGCGATATCCGCATGCCCGGCCTGGACGGCATCGATGCGCTGACCGCGCTGCGTGCGCGCGGCGACGCGACGCCGGTGCTGCTGCTGACCACCTTCGACGACAGCGACCTGCTGCTGCGCGCAACCGACGCCGGCGCGCAGGGTTTCCTGCTCAAGGACGCCGCGCCCGAGGATCTGCGCGATGCGATCGCGCGCGTCGCCGCGGGCGAGACTCTGTTGCAGCCGGTCAGCACCGAACCGGTGCGGGCGCGCTACCGGTTCCACGACGACCAGGCCCCGCGCGAGACCTTCAACGAACGCGAGGTCGCGATCCTGCGCCTGCTCGCCGGCGGCTACTCCAACAAGGAGATCGCGCGCAGCCTGTTCCTGGCCGAGGGCACGGTGAAGAACTACGTCTCGGCGATCCTCGACAAGCTCGGCACCCGCGACCGCACGCGCGCGGTGCTCAAGGCGATCACGCTGCGCGTCATCTGACCCGGCCATCGCCGCGAAGACGGGATTGATGCGGATCAAGGCGGCCGCGCCCGCGCCGCGCTAGCCTGATCCTCCCTTGACTGCGCTGGAGCCTGGACGATGGACAAGACGATGAAGGCCGCGGTGGTCCGCGAGTTCGGCAAACCGCTGGTCATCGAGGAAGTCGCGGTGCCGCGGCCGGCGGCCGGCGATATCCTCGTCAAGATCGAGGCCTGCGGCGTCTGCCATACCGACCTGCATGCGGTCGAGGGCGACTGGCCGGTCAAGCCCAATCCGCCGTTCATCCCGGGCCACGAGGGCGTGGGCCACGTGGTCGCGGTCGGCCAGGGCGTGACCCACATCAAGGAAGGCGACCGGGTCGGCATTCCGTGGCTGTACTCGGCCTGCGGCCATTGCGAACACTGCCTGGGCGGCTGGGAAACGCTGTGCGAGGCGCAGCAGAACAGCGGCTACTCGGTCAACGGCGGTTTTGCCGAGTACGCGCTGGCCAATGCCGGCTACGTCGGTCATCTGCCGAAGAACGTCGGCTTTGTCGAGATCGCCCCGGTGCTGTGCGCCGGCGTCACCGTCTACAAGGGCCTGAAGGTCACCGACACCAAGCCCGGCGACTGGGTGGTGATCTCGGGCATCGGCGGCCTGGGCCACATGGCGGTGCAGTACGCCCGCGCCATGGGGCTGAACGTGGCTGCGGTCGATGTCGACGACAGCAAGCTCGACCTGGCCAAGCGGCTGGGCGCGACGGTCACCGTCAATGCCCGCACCACCGATCCGGTCGCCTATCTGAAGAAGGAGATCGGCGGTGCGCACGGGGCACTGGTCACTGCGGTCTCGCCCAAGGCCTTCGAGCAGGCGATCGGCATGGTCCGCCGCGGTGGCACGGTCTCGCTCAACGGCCTGCCGCCGGGCGAGTTCCCGCTGGATATCTTCGGCATGGTGCTCAATGGCGTGACCGTGCGCGGTTCGATCGTCGGTACCCGCCTCGACCTGCAGGAGTCGTTGGACTTCGCCGCGCAGGGCAAGGTCGCCGCGACGGTCTCGACCGATCGCCTGGAGAACATCAACGACGTGTTCGCGCGCATGCACGCGGGCAAGATCGAAGGGCGCGTGGTGCTCGACTTCGCGGCCTGATTTGCGCTGCGCCGCCGGCCCGCATGCGGCCGGCGGCACGGGCGCGTCGCGGGGCGTCTGTTACGGTGCACGCCCCCCCGTTGCGCCCGCCTGCCGATGTCCCTGCCGTTCGTCGCGTCCCGCTCCGCTCCGTTCCTCGCGTCCCTGCCGCTGGCGATCGCTGCCTGCTGCGCCGCCGCGCCGGCCAGCGCATTCGACGCGCCGCGCACCCTCGACCGGGTGCGGGTCGACGCCACCCGGCTGCGCGGCGTATCGGACTTCGACACCCCGGCCTCGGTCGATGCATTACGGCTCGACGATGCCGACAGCAACCGCAGCGGTACCGTCGCCTCCGAGCCCTTGGCCGGCGTGCCGGGCCTACTGGCGCGCGATCGCCAGAACCATGCGCAGGACACCCAACTGTCGATCCGCGGTTTCGGCGCGCGTTCGACCTTTGGCGTGCGTGGTGTGCGGCTCTACGCCGATGGCATCCCGGCCTCGATGCCCGATGGCCAGGGCCAGCTCTCGCATTTCAGCCTCGTCGGCGGCGACCGCATCGAGATCATGCGCGGCCCGTTCTCGTCGCTGTACGGCAATTCCTCGGGTGGCGTGCTGCAGATCTGGAGCGCCGATGGGGCGCCGGGCGACGATTGGCGGTTCAAGGCCAGCCACGGCCGCGACGCCACCACGAGCCTGGCCGCGCAGTTGCGCGGCGGCAGCGAGACGGTGGGTTACAACCTCGCGCTGTCGCGCTTCGACACCGACGGCTGGCGCGATCACAGTGCCGCGCGCCGCGACTCGGCGAACGCGAAGCTGCGCTTCGACCTTGGCCAGCGGCGGCGCCTGGACCTGGTCGCCAACTGGGTCGACATCGACGCCCAGGACCCGCTGGGGCTGACCGCCGACCAGGTTCGTGAGAACTCGCGCCAGGTCGCAGCGGTCGCGCGGCAGTTCGACACCCGCAAGACGGTGCGTCAGCAGCAGGCCGGCGTGGTCTACGAGCATGGCGTGGGCGAGGCACACACCCTGCGCGCGATGGCCTATGGCGGCGAGCGTGCGGTGATGCAGGTCCTGCCGATCCCCGCGGCCGCGCAGGCCAACCCGTTGAACTCGGGCGGCGTGATCGACCTGGACAACGCCTACGGCGGTCTCGATCTGCGCTGGAGCTGGGAAGGCGCGCTCGCCGGCCGGCCGCTGGAACTGACCGTCGGCATGAACGCCGACCGCCAGCGCCAGCATCGCCAGGGCTTCGAGAATTTCGTCGGCGATGCGCTCGGCGTGCGCGGTGCGCGGCGCCGCGACGAGCGCAACACGGTCGAGAATCGTGACCAGTTCGCGCAGGCGTACTGGGCGTTCGCGCCGCGCTGGTCGCTGCTGGCCGGCGTGCGCCACAGCGAGGTCGAGTTCGTCTCGCGCGATGCCTACGTCACCGCGGGCAATCCCGATGACAGCGGTCGCATCGCCTACCGTCAGACCTCGCCGGTTGCCGGGCTGGTGTTCGCGCCGCGCGACGACCTGCGTGCCTACCTGTCGGCCGGCCGCGGCTTCGAAACGCCGACCTTCAACGAGCTGGGCTATCGCGCCGACGGCGGCGCCGGGCTGGCCTTCGATCTCGCACCGGCGATCAGCGACAACCTCGAGCTTGGCGCCAAGGGGCGCGCGCCCGCCGGCGCCACGTGGAACGCTGCGCTGTTCCGCGCCGACACCGACGACGAGCTCGCGGTCGCGCGCAATGTCGGCGGCCGCAGCAGTTTTCAGAACGTCGGACGTGCGCGTCGCCAGGGCGCCGAACTGTCGCTCCGCCAGCCGTTGGGCGAGGCCTTCGAGCTCAATGTCGCGGCGACCTGGCTCGATGCGACGTTCCGCGGCGCGTATCGCGTCTGCACCGGCGCGGGCTGCACCGTGCCGACGACGCCGGTCGCGGCCGGCGCGCGCATCCCCGGCGTGCCGGCGCGCCAGCTGTTCGCGCGGCTGGACTGGGCCGGCGGCCCCTGGAGTGCGGCGATCGAAGGCGTCGGCGTGGGCGATGTCGTGGTCGACGATCTTTCGACCGGGCGCGCCGCAGGCTATGCCCTGCTGCATCTGGAAGGCGCGCGCCGCTGGCGCTTCGAGGCTGGGCAATTACGCGCGTTCCTGCGCGTCGACAATCTGCTCGATCAGGCCTACATCGGCTCGGTGATCGTCAACGAAGGCAACGGCCGGTTCTACGAGCCCGGCCCCGGCCGTGGCGTGCTGTTCGGCGCGCAGTGGACCTGGCACCGCTGAGTCGCGGATCAGCGCAGCGTGCCCAGGCGACGCCTCACACGTCGCCGCCGCTGGCCCAGCCTTCGCCGGTGCCGCGGTGGAACACCCGGTCGCTGCCTTGCACCGTGCCGGCATCGATTGCGTCCAACGGCGCCAAGCGTGCATAGATCGGCGCGAAGTCCGGGCGCGTGGCCTCCATCAACTGCTCGAAGCTGTTGATGACGAAGTAGGTCTTCTGGAAGGTGTCGATGCGGTAGCGCGTGCGCATGATCCGCTCCAGATCGAACCCGATGCGGTTGGGCGCGTCGGATTCGAGCGAATGGATCGACTCGCCCTTCGACGACACGATGCCGGCGCCGAAGATGCGCAGGCCCTGCGCCTGTTGGATCAGCCCGAACTCCACCGTGTACCAGTACAGCCGCGTGAGGTGCTGCAGCGCGTCGGGCCCGATGCCGTGCGCCTTGACCCCGCCGCGGCCGTAGGCCTGCATGTAGTCGGCGAAGATCGGGTTCATCAGCAGCGGCACGTGGCCGAACAGGTCGTGGAACAGATCCGGTTCCTCGATGTAGTCGATCTGGTCCGGACGGCGGATCCACCAGGTCACCGGGAAGCGGCGATTGGCGAGGTGGTCGAAGAAATCGAGCTCGGGCAGCAGGCCCTCGACCCCCATCAGCGTCCAGCCGGTCGCGGCCTCGAGCACGGTATTGAGCTCGGAGAACTTCGGAATCGCGTCGGGCGTCATGCCCATCGCGTCCTGCGCCTCCAGGAACTCGTCGCAGGCGCGCCCAACCAGGAGCGCGCGCTGGCGCGCATAGAGCGTGGCCCAGGTGGCGTGGTCGTCGGCGCTGTAGTCGTTCCACGGCTGCTCGACGATGCCGGTGGCGTAGACCGGGACCCTGCCCTTGTCGGTCTGCAGGTTCTCGACCCGGCGCGGGGTGCTCGAAGGCTGGGCGGACATCGCACGCTCCTAGGAAGAACACGAGCCTTCGACGATAGCGCCGCAAGCCCGCAACGGGCTTGCGTTCGTTGCGCGTAAAGCGGGTATGCGCGCAAGATCCGTGCGTCTGAATACGAAATGGAGCAATCCATGGTCGCCGCGACGCTGGACCGCACCGATCTGCTGCTGCTCGCCGAGCTGCAGCGCAATGGCCGCCAGAGCAATGCCGACCTGGCCGAGCGCGTGCACCTGTCGGCCTCGGCCTGCCTGCGCCGGGTCCAGCGGCTCGAGCGCGACGGCGTCATCGCCAGCTATCGCGCCGAGGTCGATGCCGAGCGCCTGGGGCTGGGGCTGCAGGCCTTCGTCCGCGTGCAACTTAAGCATCACGACAGCGCCGCGGTCGCCGGCTTCGCGCAATTGGTCGACGACTGGGACGAGGTGGTCGCCTGTCATGCGCTGACCGGGGACATGGACTACCTGCTGCAGGTCGCGGTGCGTGACCTCGAACACTTCTCGCGATTCCTGCTCGATCGGCTGCTCAACCAGCCGGCGGTCGACGACGTCAATTCCAGTTTCGTGCTGCGCACCGTCAAGGCCTGGCGCGGGCTGCCGCTGCCGGTCTGAGCAGCGCACCGGGTTTGTGCAAACGCGAATAGAAGGCACCAACGTGGTGCACCGCCCCGACGCCTGAAGACATCGCGTGGATGTAAGTCGTTGATCTAAATAGCATCCACCGGTTGGCACGAGGGTTGCTTGATCACGGCTACACCCAACACCAAGGCGGTTGTTTCCGATGTCCATCGACAACGTCGAAAAGCTGATCAAGGACCACAAGATCGAGTTCATCGACCTGCGCTTCACCGACATGCGCGGCGTGCAGCACCACGTCACGTTCCCGCAGTCGATCGTCGAGCCCGGGCTGTTCGAGGACGGCAAGATGTTCGACGGCTCGTCGATCAGCGGCTGGCGCGGCATCCAGAATTCGGACATGGTGCTGATGCCCGACGCCTCCACTGCGTTCGTCGATCCGTTCACCGCCGATCCGACGCTGGTGATCACCTGCGACATCCTCGATCCGACGACGATGCAGTCCTACGAGCGCGACCCGCGCGGCATCGCCAAGAAGGCTGAGGCTTTCCTCAAGTCGAGCGGCATCGCCGACCAGGCCTTCTTCGGCCCCGAGCCCGAGTTCTTCATCTTCGACTCGGTGCGCTACGGCAACGAGATGGGCCACACCTTCTTCCACATCGATTCGGAAGAGGCGCACTGGAACTCGGCCAAGGAATACGAGGGCGGCAACAGCGGCTATCGTCCGGGCATCAAGGGCGGCTACTTCCCGGTGGCCCCGCTCGACTCGCTGCACGACATCCGTGCCGAGATGTGCAAGACGCTCTCGCAGGTCGGCATCGAGGTCGAGGTCCATCACCACGAGGTCGCCAACGCCGGCCAGTGCGAGATCGGCACCCGCTTCAACTCGCTGGTCGCCAAGTCCGACGAACTGCAGACGCTCAAGTACATCGTCAAGAACGTCGCCTTCCGCAACGGCAAGACCGCGACCTTCATGCCCAAGCCGATCGTCGGCGACAACGGCAGCGGCATGCACGTGCACCAGTCGCTGGCCAAGGGCGGCACCAACCTGTTCACCGGTGACGGCTACGGCGGCCTGAGCCAGACCGCGCTGTGGTACATCGGCGGCGTGTTCAAGCACGCGCGTGCGATCAACGCCTTCGCCAATGCCTCGACCAACTCCTACAAGCGCCTGGTGCCGGGCTTCGAGGCGCCGGTGATGCTGGCCTACTCGGCGTCCAACCGCTCGGCGTCGTGCCGCATTCCCTACGTCGCCAATCCGAAGGCGCGCCGCATCGAGATGCGCTTCCCCGATCCGATGCAGTCGGGCTACCTGACCTTCGCCGCGCTGATGATGGCGGGCCTGGATGGCATCAAGAACCAGATCGACCCGGGCGGCCCCAGCGACAAGGACCTCTATGACCTGCCGCCGGAGGAAGAGAAGAACTTCCCGACCGTGTGCCACTCGCTCGACCAGGCACTCGAGGCGCTCGACAAGGATCGCGAGTTCCTCAAGGCCGGCGGCGTGTTCACCGACGACTTCATCGACGCCTACATCGCGTTGAAGATGAAGGAGGTCACCGCGTTCCGCGGCGCGACCCATCCGCTCGAGTATCAGATGTACTACGCGATCTGATGGACATCGCGTACGTCATCGCCATGGCTTCGATGGGGCGGCTGTCCGGCCCGTCGCAGCGCGACGGGCGTTCGCCAGGCACGCGCGGCAGTGCCGCGCAAGCGTGCCCGGCTCACCCGCTCGAATATCAGATGTACTACGCGATCTGATGGACATCGCGTACGTCATCGCCATGGCTTCGATGGGGCGGCTGTCCGGCCCGTCGCAGTGCCGCGCAAGCGTGCCCGGCTCACCCGCTCGAATATCAGATGTACGACGCGATCTGATGGACATCGCGTACGTCATCGCCATGGCTTCGACGGGGCGGCTGTCCGGCCCGTCGCAGCGCGACGGGCGTTCGCCGGGCACGCGCGGCAGTGCCGCGCAAGCGTGCCCGGCTCACCCGCTCGAATATCAGATGCACGACGCGATCTGATGCACCCGAAGGGCCTGCCGCACGGCAGGCCCTTCTTCGTTTCACCGCGCAAGCGGCGCCGTACGCAGTCGACGAGGGATCGAAAGCGGCCAACAGACGCCATAGAGCGCCGGTCGCGGCGGACGACCGCCAGGGGGCAGGTCGCCACGCCGAAGCAGCATCTGCTCGGCATCGCCGATGCAGCCAGCAATGACCGGGGAGGGCTTTCCTTTCAGATGAGGAGCCTGTCATGTCGTCATGCAAGCACGTACGCAAGGCCCTGTTGTGTGCAGGGTTGCTGTTGGGGGGCGCCGCGCACGCAGAGGTGTCCGGCACGATCACGTTGACCAGCGACTACCTGTTCCGCGGCATCACCCAGACCGACGAGAAGCCTGCCCTGCAAGGCGGCGTGGAGTGGGCGCACGCGAGCGGCTTCTATGCCGGCACCTGGGGCAGCAGCATCAGTTGGCTTGCCGACAGCGACCCGGAGGTGTCGAGCCAACTCGAACTCGACGGCTACCTGGGTATTCGCGGCGACTTCGGTGATTCGGGCGTCGGCTGGGATGTCGGCGCCGTGCACTACTGGTATCCGGGCCGCTATCCGGCCGGCTTCGACAAGGCCGACACCACCGAGCTCTATGCCGGGCTGAGCTGGGGCATCTTGCGTGCGAAGTATTCCTATGCCGTGACCGACCTGTTCGGCATTCCCGACTCGGACGGCAGCAGCAACCTCGACCTCGGCCTGGGCTGGGAGTTCGCCCCGGGCTGGTCGCTCAACGGCGCGGTCGGCAAGCAGTGGGTCGCCGGCAGCGCGGGCACGGCGACCTACGCGTTCTGGTCGGCGGGCGTGGGCAAGGCCTTCGACAACGGCTTCGACCTCGCCCTGACGTGGCACGACAACGACCTCGTCGGTCCCGACGACACCCTCACCTTCGCGATCACCAAGTCGTTCTGACACGGCGATCGTGCAACCGGAGACATCCATGAAACTGATCACCGCGATCATCCGCCCCTTCAAGCTCGACGAGGTCCGCGAGGCGCTCGGCGAGGCCGGCGTGACCGGCCTGACGGTCACCGAGGTCAAGGGGTTCGGCCGTCAGAAGGGCCACACCGAGCTCTACCGCGGCGCCGAGTACGTCGTCGACTTCCTGCCCAAGCTCAAGATCGAATGCGCGGTCACCGACGCGGCCTATGAGGCCGCGCTCGAAGCGATCACCGCGGCCGCGGCGACCGGCAAGGTCGGCGACGGCAAGGTTTTCGTCGTCGCGCTCGAGCAGGTCCTGCGTATCCGTACCGGCGAGATCGGCGCCGATGCGCTCTAACCCCATCCGGAGACATGCCATGAACTCGATCCAAACCCCCGGGTGGCCCCCCCGGATGCAGGCGGCGGGCCTGTCGCTGCTGTGTGCACTTGCACTGCTCGGCGTCTCGACCGGCGCGATGGCCCAGGCCCCGGAGGCCCCGCCCCCGGTCTTCGACAGCGGCAACGTCGCCTGGATGCTGACCTCCACGCTGCTGGTGCTGTTGATGGTGGTGCCGGGACTGGCGCTGTTCTACGGCGGCATGGTCCGCGCCAAGAACGTGCTGTCGGTGCTGGTGCAGGTGCTGGTGGTGTTCTCGGTGGTGATCCTGCTGTGGATCGCCTATGGCTACAGCGCGGCGTTCACCAGCGGCAACGCATTCTTCGGCTCGTTCACCGACAAGGCCTTCCTGCGCGGGATCACCCCGCAGAGCGATGCCGGTGGCTTGCCCGAGTTCCTGTTCGTGGTGTTCCAGTCGACCTTCGCCGGGATCACCGCCGCGCTGGTGATCGGCGCCTTCGCCGAGCGCATCAAGTTCTGCGCGGTGCTGCTGTTCTCGGTGCTGTGGGTCACGTTCGCCTACCTGCCGATGGTCCACATGGTGTGGAGCGGCGAGGACGGATTCCTCGCGCACAAGGGCGTGATCGACTTCGCCGGCGGTACCGTGGTGCACATCAACGCCGGCATCGCCGGGCTGGTCGGCGCGTACTTCGTCGGCCGCCGACTGGGCTACGGCCGTGAGGCGCTCAAGCCGCACAGCGTGCCGTTCACCTTCATCGGCGCCTCGCTGTTGTGGGTCGGCTGGTTCGGCTTCAATGCCGGTTCGGCGTTGGCCGCCGACGCCAGTGCGGCGTTGGCGATGATCAACACGATGGTGGCCACGGCCGCCGGCGTGGTCGCCTGGAGTCTGGTCGAAGCGATCAGCAAGGGGCGGCCGTCGGCCCTGGGCGCGGCATCGGGTGCAGTGGCCGGTCTGGTCGGTGTGACCCCGGCCGCCGGCACCGTCGGCCCGATCGGCGCGCTGGTGATCGGCTTGGCCGCTGGCGCGATCTGCGTGTGGGGCGTCAATGGCCTCAAGCGCCTGCTGCGCGCCGACGACACCGCCGACGTGTTCGGCGTGCACGCGGTGGGCGGCATCGTTGGCGCGATCCTGACCGGTGTCTTCAGCGATGCCTCGCTCGGCGGTACCGGGATCGAGGGCTCGATCGGCGCCCAGGTCTGGGCGCAGACCTTCAGCGTGCTGTTCACGATTCTCTGGTGTGCCGTCGTCACGACGCTCGCGCTTCTGGTCACGCGCGCGGTCGTCGGGCTGCGCGTGAGCGAGGAGGACGAGCGCCAAGGCCTGGACATCGTCTCGCACGGTGAATCGGCCTACGAGAGCTGATCGGGGAAGGGACCGCGCGGGCGGCAGTGGGGACTGCCGCCCGCGCCTGCAGGCAAGCAGACGCGATTTGTCCGCTGCGCGGCGGCGGGGCTAGGATGCGGCCCACATGACCGGACCTGGCCACTGTCGATGACCGCCGCGCTGCACGTCGCCGTGCTCGAGGACGAGGCCATGTTGCGCGAGCGGATCCTGCTGCCCGGCCTGCAGCGTTTCGGCTTCGCCGCGGTGGGGTTTGCGACCATCGCAGCGTTGCGCGCCCACCTCGATGCGCACCCGGTCGAGCTGGTCGTGCTCGATGTCGGTCTGCCCGACGGGGACGGCTTCAGCCTGGCACGCGCGCTGCGTGAGACACGGCCGCAGCTTGGGGTGGTGATGCTGACCAGTCGCGCCGAGACCGGCGACCGCGTCCGCGGCCTGACCGAAGGCGCCGATGCCTATCTGACCAAGCCGATCGAGATCGACCTGCTCGCCGCCACGCTGCACAGCCTTGCGCGGCGCCTGGACACCGTCGCGGCGCCCACCGAGGGACGCGACACGCCCGGCCGATGGCGCTTGAGTGCGGATGGCTGGTGCCTGCTGTCGCCGTCGGGCGGCTCGGCGGCGCTGACCCAGAGCGAGCGGCGGCTGTGCCGGCGGCTGTTCGACACGCCCGGCGAACTGGTGGCGCGCGAAGCGCTGATCGAGGCGTTGACTGACCAGGTGCATGACTTCGATGCCCACCGCATCGATTCGATGATCCATCGCCTGCGCAGCAAGGCCCGCACGCGCTGCGGTGAAACGCTGCCGCTGACAGCCGTACACGGCCGCGGCTACATGCTCACGCCGCAGGGCTGAGCGGCAACGCGATCCGAAACGTGGTGCCGACGCCCGGCGCGCTGGTCACGGCGATCGTGCCGCCGGCGGTGGTCACCAACTCGTGCACCACCGCCAGGCCCAGACCGGTGCCACTGTCGGCCGGCTTGGTGCTGAAGAAGGGCTCGAACACGCGTGCGGCCACCTCGGGTGGCATGCCCGCACCATCGTCGTGCAGAGTGATCGCGACATGGTCCGGTGCGCGTCGTGCCTGGATGTCGAATACGCCCGTGCCATTGATCGCATCGCGCGCATTGGAGGCCAGGTTGAGCAGCATCAACTCGAACTGGCTGCGGTCGAACAGGATCGGCAGCGGCGCGCTGTCGCGATCGAAGCGCAGCACGATGCGCGCGTCGAGCAGTTGCCGCAGCATCGGTTGCAGTGCATCGATCGCTTCGCCGGCATCGAAGACCTCGACCTGCGTCTCGTCGCGGCGGCTGAAGCGCAGCAGCCTGCGGCTGATCGCCATGCCGCGTCGCGCCGAGGCTTCGACCGAGGCCAGGCTGCTTTCCAGCTGCGCGGCGCGCTGGGCATCGCTGCCGCCGTCGTCCTCGTGGCGCTCGGCCGAAAACCCCGCGATGACCGAGAAGATGTTGTTGAAATCGTGCGCCATGCCGCTGGCCATGCGCTCGGTGATTTCCTTCTTCTGCGCGTGGATGAGCTGGGCATGCGTGCGCTCGCGTTCGCGGATCTCCTGCTCGAGTGCCGCGCCGCGTGCATTGGACTCGCGCAGGCTCTCGCGCAGCGCCTCGGTCGTGCGGTCGATGAGGATGGCGACGAGCAGGTAGGTGAACAGCACCGACGGCAGGTTGTAGAACGCACGCGCCGGCGTCTGCGCGAACAGCACGTGCGCATCGTGCACCGCGCCCAGCACAACGCTCGATGCGAGCAGTGCGAAGCTCGTCCACAGCGCACGTCGACCCAGTACCAGGCCGCTGAGCAGCATCACCAGCAACTGTGCGAGCTGGTCGGGAATCTGCTGCTGCAGGCCGTTGAGCGCCATGTTCACCGCGAACACCGCCAGCAGCACGCCGATCAGCAGCTTGACCGCCAGGCGGAAGCGGCCATAGCGGATCAGCGCCACCCCGCCCAATGCGATTAGGCCGATCGCCAGGCTCATCGACAACGAAACGGCGATCTGCCACGGCAGCCCTTCGGCGCGCAGTGTCGGCCAGCTGGCCACCAGGGCGAAGGCCACCGTCGCTGGCACGGTCACGCCGAGAAACAGCAACAGCGCCTGGATCACGCGCGCATTGCGCTGGTCGACCGGGTCCATGACCGGAGCGCGATCGAGCCAGCGCAGGAACGGGCGGTACATGGCGAGTCCGGCGGGCGGTGAGAATCGCGTGATCTTCCGGCGAGATGTTGCGGGTGACAAGAGGCGCCGACGCCTCGTACGGTCGCAGACGGGGACGCCCTATCCGATCTGGATGACAGGGCCAAGACACGGAAAGCCGGTGGTGGCGGGCGCAAGCCCGCCGCACGACCGTGCTCGCCTTCATGAAACGCTGCCGGAGACCTCCGAAATGAACCGCATCTACCGCACCCTCTGGAACGCCGAGCTTGGTCGCATGGTCGTGGCCTCGGAGCTGGCGCGCAGCCGACACGCACGCCGCACGGGCGTCCTCGTCGCCGGTCTGGCGCTAGCGCTGCCGCTGACGGCACTGGCGCAGGCCACCGCCGTAGGGGTGCAGGTGTACGACACGCCGACGGTGGTCGACGCCACGACCGTGGCGCACTACGTCCAGGCCAGCGGCAGCACCGACAGCGATGCCGGCGCGTATGTCGAAGGCGACAACGCGCTGGCTGCCGGGGAGGCCACCTCGGCGATCGGCAATGGGGCGACCGCACTGGCCGGCGGCGCGATCGCGAACGGCGACGGCGCCACCGCTGTCGGTCACAACAGTCTCGCCGATGGCCGCGCGGCCGTCGCACTGGGCATGAACGCGACCGCGTCGGGCGATCGTGCGCTCGCGCTGGGCAATGCAGCCAAGGCACAGGGCTTGCTGAGCATGGCGATCGGCGACAACGCCACCGCCGAGTCCATCGGTGCGATGGCCATCGGGACCAACGCGGTGTCGCGCAATGATTCGGCGACCAGTGTCGGTGCCTCGTCGATCAGCGAGGGACTGTATGCGACCGCGACCGGCTTCGGTGCGAAGGCGCGCAAAGAAGGGGCCACGGCGCTCGGCGCCAACGCACTCGCGCTCGGCGACTACGCCGTGGCCGTCGGCGTTGGCGCCGGGGCCAGAGCCAAGAACACGGTGGCGATCGGCAGCTTTTCCTCGGCTTGGGCCGACGACAGCACGGTCGTCGGTCCCAGCGCGCAGGCCATGGGCGTGGCGAGCACGAGCGTGGGCAACAATGCACTGACCCGCGGCCAGCTGGCCACGGCGATCGGCTTCCGCGCCAGCGTCGGCGAGATGTCGACGGCCATCGGCGCCCACGCAGCCTCGTTCGCTGCGTCTTCGACCCTGCTGGGCGCCTCCACGCTCGTACGAAGTGAGGCGACCGGCAGCGTCGCGATCGGCGTCGGCTCGCTGGCGAACCGACCCGATACGGTCTCTGTCGGCGCGTCCGAGGCATGGACATACCATGCCGACAATCCGGCGCGGACGCGCCAGATCGTCAATGTCGCCGCCGGTACCGAGGCCAACGATGCGGTCAACCTCGCCCAGCTCGAGGCGGCCACCGCGCTCAATCGCTACATCGGCGTCAATGGCAATCCCGACAGCGATGCGGGCGCCTATGCCGAAGGCGACGACACGCTTGCCGCGGGCGAGGCGGCCTCGGCGGTCGGACAGGGTGCGACCGCCCTGGGTGGGGGCGCCTTGGCGTACGCCGACACCGCAACCGCGATCGGCAAGGACAGCCTCGCGACGGGCGCGTCGTCGACGGCGCTCGGCGGCATGCTGCAGCTCGACTACAGCGCGGCGAGCGAGTTCGGCGTGGTGCTCGACCAGCAGACGGCTGCCAACGGGCTGGCCGCGACGGCGCTGGGCGCGGGCGCACGCGCCGACGATGACTTCAACACCGCGATCGGCGCGCAGACCGAGACCAGCGGCAAGTCCGCGGTCGCGATCGGCGGCATCGTCGATGTGCGCGAAGACCAGCTCGGAGAGGACTTCGCCGGCGTCGAGCTGCAGAACACGCGGGCATCGGGTCGTCTTGCGACGGCGATCGGCGGTGGCGCGCAAGCAACCGACTACGCGGCCACCGCGATCGGCGCACTGGCCGGCGCCAGCGGCATCCGCGCGGTGGCCATCGGCTATGCCAGCCAGGCGACGGCCTACGATGCGACCGCGATCGGCGACCGCGCCGAGGCGTCGGAAGAATGGGCCACGGCGATCGGCAGCGGCGCACGCGCCACCCACGTCCGAGCGACCGCATTGGGCAGCTTCGCCACTGCGATTGCAGCGCAAGCAACGGCCGTCGGCGAGGCCGCGATGGCCAATGGTGTCGGCGCCACGGCGCTGGGCAGCGGCGCTTGGGCTGCCGCCGAGAACAGCATCTCGATCGGCAAATCCTTCGTGTGGAACAGCAATCCCTGGCGCGAGGAGACCGTCGTATTTGCCGACGGCATCGCGATGGGCACCAATGCCGAGGTGCACGGCAGCCGCTCGATCGCACTCGGCGCCGGGGCGACGGTCGGGGGATGGGCCCTACCGGAAGTCGATGGCTTGCCAAGCAACATCGACGATGCGGTGGCCCTGGGCGCCGGCGCCATCGCCGATCGCAGCAACACGGTCTCGATCGGTCGCAATGGTGCAGAGCGGCAGATCACCAACGTCGCCGCGGGCACGCAGGCCACCGACGCGGTCAACCTGTCCCAGCTCGAGGCGGTGGCCGCGGATGCCTCGCGCTATCTGCAGGCCACGGGTAGCGCCGACAGCGATGCCGGCGCCTACGCCGAGGGCGACAACACGCTGGCGGCGGGTGAAGCCGCCGCGGCCGTGGGCACGGGCACCGTCGCGCTGGGCGCAGGCGCGGTGTCGTATGCGAACAACGCCACTGCGCTCGGCCGCGACAGCCTGGCGGTCGGCGAGTCGTCGACTGCCCTCGGCGGCGTTCTCGACATCGACTACAGCGCCCTGCCGCGCGGCGTGGTGATCCACAGCCAGACCGCCGCGTCGGGGCTGGGCGCAACGGCCGCCGGTGCCGGCGCCCAGGCCAATGGCGACTTCAACACCGCCATCGGCGCGCAGTCGGAGACCACCGGCAAATCGGCCGTTGCGATCGGCGGCATCGTCGACGTGCGCGAGGACGAAATCGGCTCGAACTTCATGGGCCAGATCCTGCGCAACACCAAGGCGGCCGGCCGCCTGTCGACCGCGATCGGCGGGGGCGCGCAGGCGACCGAGTACGCTGCGACCGCGATCGGTGCATTGGCCGAAGCCACGGCCATCCGCTCGATCGCGATCGGCTATCGGACACAGGCCACGGCCTACGACGCGACCGCGATCGGCGATCGTGCGCAAGCCACGTTCGACTTCACCACGGCGATCGGCTCGGGTGCGCGCGCGAGCGCCAAGGGCACCACGGTGATCGGGTCGAACGCAAACGCCCTCTATGAAGGTGGCACGGCACTGGGCAATGCGGCGTCGGCCCGCAACGTCAACGCCGTCGCGCTGGGAACGGCATCCGCAGCCGCTGGCCAGAACTCGATCGCGATCGGCAACCGCTCGATGGTCTGGAACGGCGACTTCTTCGCGCCGTCGCCGATCCTGTATCTCAACAGCATCGCCATCGGTGTCGGCACCAATACCTACGGATCAGATTCGATCGCGCTGGGCACCTCGGCGATCGTCGGGCGCCAGCAGGCCAATGGCCTGTGGACCGGCGTCGACAACAGCGTCGCCCTGGGCGCGAACTCGTGGGCGAACCGCGAGAACACGATTTCGGTCGGTCGCGCGGGCGCCGAACGTCAGATCACCAACGTCGCCGCCGGCACCGAAGCGACCGATGCGGTGAACCTCGCGCAGCTCGACGCCGTCGCCGGTGGCCTGGGTGAGCTGTCTGCCAATGCCGTGATCTACGACGATGCCGACAAGGCGCGCATCTCGC
The DNA here is from genome assembly GCF_037198055.1 of Luteimonas sp. gir. Lineage (NCBI taxonomy): Bacteria > Pseudomonadati > Pseudomonadota > Gammaproteobacteria > Lysobacterales > Lysobacteraceae > Luteimonas > Luteimonas sp. gir. The sequence continues at coordinate 221,127 of NZ_JBBAXQ010000001.1, read as the reverse complement.
TGGCCGGGGCCGACGGCACGGTGATCACCAACGTCGCCGCTGGCGAACTCACCGAAGACAGCACCGATGCGGTGAATGGCAGCCAGCTGTTCGAGACGAACACGCGGGTGACCGCGGTCGAAGGCCGCGTGGACGATCTGGGTACGCGCATTGGCGACGTCGCCGGAGTCGCGCAGAACGCGGTGGCTTACGACGACGCCGACAAAGCGCGCATTTCGCTGGCCGGCGCCGACGGCACGGTGATCACCAATGTCGCCGCCGGCGACCTCACCGAAGACAGCACCGATGCGGTGAATGGCAGCCAGCTGTTCGAGACGAACACGCGCGTGACCCAGGTGGAAGGCCGCGTGGACGACCTGGATACGCGCATTGGCGACGTCGCAGGGGTCGCGCAGAACGCGGTGGCTTACGACGACGCTGACAAAGCGCGCATCTCGCTGGCCGGCGCCGACGGCACGGTGATCACCAACGTCGCCGCTGGCGAACTCACCGAAGACAGCACCGATGCGGTGAATGGCAGCCAGCTGTTCGAGACGAACACGCGGGTGACCGCGGTCGAAGGCCGCGTGGACGATCTGGATACGCGCATTGGCGACGTCGCCGGGGTCGCGCAGAACGCGGTGGCCTACGACGACGTCGACAAGGGCCGCATCTCGCTGGCGGGGGCCGACGGCACGGTGTTGTCGAACCTGGCCGCAGGCGCGGTGTCGGCCGACAGCACGCAGGCGATCAACGGTGCCCAACTGCACGGCGGCCTGCAGAGCATGGCCGACATCCTGGGCGGCGGCGCCGCAGTCACCGCGTTCGGCACGCTGGCGGCGCCAAGCTACGCCGTGCAGGGCACGCAATACGCGTCGATCGGCGCGACCTTCGCCGCGCTCGACGTGCAGATCAGCCAACTCAAGACCCGCGTCGGGTCGGTCGAGACAGTGATCGACAGCAACCAGGGCACCAACGACCGCGTCGCGGTCGGTGGCGACGCGCCGGCCACTGTGGGCGCGGACACCAATGCGGTGGCAGTCGGCGGCGGTGCCGCGGCGAACGGCGCCAATGGCGTGGCGTTGGGCGGCGACGCCTATGCGCACGGGCCCAACGACACGGCCGTCGGCGGCAACGCCCAGGTGCATGCCGACGGCAGCACCGCAGTCGGTGCCAACAGCCGTATCTCGGCCGATGCCACGAATGCGGTCGCCATCGGCGAAAGCGCCTCGGTCACCGCGGCTTCGGGCACCGCGCTCGGCCAGGGGGCCAGCGTCACCGCGCAGGGCGCGGTCGCACTCGGCCAGGGCTCGGTCGCCGACCGCGCCCAGACCGTTTCGGTCGGCAGTGCGGGTGCCGAGCGGCAGATCGCCAACGTCGCCGCCGGCACGCAGGCGACCGATGCGGCCAACGTCGCCCAGGTCCGGGCCGGCGTCACCGAGGCCAAGGCCTACGCCGACACCACCGCCACCCAGGCGGTGGCCTCGTCCAAGGCCTACACCGACCAGCGCCTGGCCGCATGGGGCGACCAGTTCGACGCCTACCGCGGCGATGTCGAGCGTCGTTTCAGTGACGTCGACCGGCGCATGGACCGGCAGGGTGCGATGAGCGCGGCAATGCTCAACATGGCCACCAACGCCGCCGGCACACAGAGTCCGCGCGGACGCGTGGCGGTGGGCGCCGGCTTCCAGAGCGGCGAGCAGGCGCTGTCGATCGGCTACGCCAAGCGGGTCGGCGAGCGCGCGTCCTTCAGTCTCGGCGGCGCGTTCAGCGGCGACGAGAAATCGGCCGGCTTCGGTTTCGGCATCGACCTGTGACACCGCGGCGGCGTCGACCGACGCCGCTGTCTTTCGCGATATTCCTTTCTTCGACGGAGACACGTTCCATGCGTATCCAGACCACCCTTGGCGCGGCGATCGCCGCCATCCTGTTGACCGGCGGCGCGCAGGCCGCAGGCCCTCGCCTCGACCGTAGCGTGACCCGCGATCTGGCCGGCGAAAAGCAGCCCGTTGCGGCGGCGGGCCAGCGGTTCGTCGTCAAGACCAGTCAAGCGTCGGCGCAGGGGCGCGCGGCCCTGGGCAGCGCGCTGACGACCAGCGTCCGCCGCGCCGGCCTGTCGAGCGCGGTCGCTGCGACCGCGACCTCGGCCGCACGCCCGGCCGCCACCGCGCGCGTGCTGCGCAGCATGGCTGCGCCTGGCTGGCACGTGGTGCAGGCCTCGCGCGCGATGACCGAGTCCGAGCGTGCGAGCTTCATCCGCGAACTGTCGGCCGAGCCCGGCGTGCTCCGGGTCGAGGTCGACCGGCTCTACCAGCGCGCCGATGTCGCGCGCGCGCCGACGGTGATGCCGGCCGCCGTGCCCAACGATCCTGAGTACACGCGCTTCCAGTGGAACTTCAAGGACCCGACCGGCGGCGTGCGCGCCGAGCAGGCCTGGGACATCTCCATCGGCGAAGGCGTCGTGGTCGCAGTGGTCGACACCGGCATCGTCGAAAACCATCCCGATCTCGCGGTCAATGTCCTGCCTGGCTACGACATGATCAGCGATCGGCGCATTTCCCGCCGCGACACCGATGCCCGCGTGGCCGGCGGCTGGGACGTGGGCGATTGGGTCGAGGCCAACTACTGCACCGCACTGGGCGCGCAGGGCAATGCGCCGCGCGACAGCTCCTGGCACGGCAGCCACGTCGCCGGCACGATCGCCCAGCAGACCAACAACGGCGCCGGTCTGGCTGGCCTCGCCCACGGTGCCAAGGTCGTGCCGGTGCGCGTGCTCGGCTCGTGCGGTGGCTACGGCAGCGACATCGCCGACGGCATGATGTGGGCCGCCGGCCTGCCGGTCGAGGGCGTGCCCGCCAACCCCAATCCGGCCGAGATCATCAACATGAGCCTGGGCAGTACCGGCCCGCAGGCCTGCCCGGCGCTATACCAGGACGCCATCGACAAGATCAACGCGCAGGGTTCGATCATCGTCGTGGCGGCCGGCAATTCCAACGCCAATGCCGGCACCTACACCATGAGCTCGTGCACGGGCGTCATCTCGGTCGGCGCGACTCGCGTCACCGGTGGCAAGGCCAGTTATTCCAGTTGGGGACCCCGAGTCGACCTGTCGGCACCGGGCGGTGGCGGCGATGTCGATGGCGATCCCAACGGCTACATCTTCCAGGTCCTCAATGCCGGCACCACGCGCCCGACCAGCGACTGGGTCTTGGGCGGCTACACCGGCACCTCGATGGCCTCGCCGCATGTCGCCGCAGCCGCGGCCATGGTGCAGAGCGTCGTCGAGACGCCATTGAACTGGAGCGACATGCGCGACCTGCTGCGCCGCACCGCGCGGCCGTTCCCCGCAGCCATCCCCACCAACACGCCGATGGGGGCGGGCATTCTGGATGCGGCCCAGCTGCTGCATCGCGCCACGCAGCCGCCGTGCACCAGCGACTGCGCACCACTGGAAGTGCCGCTGACCAACAAGGTCGAGCTGCGTGGCCTGTCTGCGGGCGCCGAGGACGCGCTCTACACGTTCGAGGCGACCGCCGGCGCGGTGCTGACGTTCATGACCTTCGGCGGTACCGGCGATGTGTCGATGCATGTCGCCCGGGGCCGAGTCCCGACCGCCACCGACCGGGACGCGTTCTCAACGCGTGCCAAGAGCAATACCGAGACCGTCCGCTTCACCGCGCCGCAGGCAGGCAAGTACTACATCCGCCTCACCGGCACGTACGCGGGCCTGACCCTGGTCGCGCGCCAGTAGAGGTCCCAGGCGCCCGCCTGCATCGCCCACGGCGATGCGGGCGGGCGTGCTTTCTCATGCCGCCCTGTACCACCTTCGACTGGATGGCCGGACTGCCCGGTTGGGAACCGTGCCCACAAGGCGAGCGGCTGGATCTGCCGCTCGACGTGTTCGTGCACCGCAGCGGCATGGCGGAGCAGGACTGGGCGTTCGCCTTCGTGTCCTGGGCCAGCGACAGATTGATCCGCACCGGCGAGTGGTACGAACTCCAGACGCACACGTTGCCCGGCGGCATCGAGCAGGTGCGCATCTTCCGCGAACGTCCGCCGCATGCCTGATGACGACGCATGCAGGCGACACCTGATCGACAGCGAGACATCCCCGATGCAACCCGAGGTCCCCCAAGCCGACTACGACTGGCTGCTGCACTGGACGGCGTGGTCGCTGCGCGAGGACCGTCGCCAGGAGGCGGTGTTTCCGCTGGCGCAGTTCCTGGAACGCAGCGGCGCCTCGCCACTCACCTGGTCGCTCGATTTTCTATCGTGGAAGTGCGTGCGGCTCGCCCGCGACCGCTGCTGGTACGAGCTGCGCGTCGAACGCCTGCCCGAAGGCACCCTGGTCCGCGTGCTGCTCGATCGCTGAGCGTTCGGATGCCCTGCGCAGCTGCCCGGGTTGCGCCCGCGGCGGCGAACGGGTGCAATGCGGCGATGCGCCTCCTTTCTCTCCTCGTCGCCGCGCTGCTGCTGTCGGCCTGCGCCCACCAGCCTCCGCGCAATCCCCTCGCCACCTGGGTACCGTCGGCCAATGCTGATGCGCGCCGGCCGGTGCTGGTGGTGCTGCACTACACCGAGCAGGACTCGGTCGAGCGCAGTCTCGACACGCTGCGCACCGCCAACAGCGGCGGCCGGGTCAGTGCGCACTACCTGATCGGCAAACACGGCGAGCGCTACCAGCTGGTGTCCGACCTCGACCGCGCCTGGCATGCCGGCGCCGGCCGCTGGGGCGCAATCACCGACGTCAATTCGGCCTCGATCGGCATCGAACTCGACAACAACGGCCGCGAGCCGTTCGCCGAGCCCTTGATTGAGAGCCTGCTGGTGCTACTCGAGGACCTGCGCACGCGCTGGCGGATCGCGCCGGAGAACGTCATCGGCCATTCCGACCTTGCGCCCACACGCAAGATCGACCCGGGCGTGCATTTCCCCTGGCGCCGGCTCGCCGAACACGGCTACGGCGTGTGGCCGCAGGACGGCACACCGCCGGCACCACCGGGCTTCGATGCGCTGCAGGCGCTGCGCACGCTGGGCTACTCGACCGACGATCTCGACGCGACCGCGCGCGCGTTCCGGCTGCGCTTCCGCGCCCAGGCGACCGGCGCGCTCGACGATGAAGACCGCCGCATCCTGTACGCGCTGGTCCAGGGCTGGACGATCCCGGCCATCCACCAGGCCGCGCCGGCGCGCGACTAGAATGAGCGCCTGGCCAGCGACGAGGAGACAGACATGGGCGCAGTGATGACCCCGGTATCGGTCGGCGAACTCGCCGACAAGATCACCATCCTCGAGATCAAGGCCGAGCGGCTCGACGATGCCGACAAACTTGCGCACGTGCGCACCGAACTCGAGGCGCTGATGGCGCCGTGGCGCGGCGTCGAAGCGGGCGATCCCGGCTTCGCACCGCTGAAGGCCGAGCTCAAGGCAGTCAACGCGACGATGTGGGACATCCAGGACGGCCTGCGCGAGCGCGAGCGCCGTCAGACCTTCGACGACGAATTCATCCGCCTCGCGCGCGCGGTCGCCACGACCAACCACGCCCGCGTCGAGCTCAAGAACGCGATCAATCGCTTGGCTGGCGCCGGCTTCATCGAAGAGAAGCAGTACGCAGCCGACGCGGACTGACGGTTGAGCGCAGCCGCCACGCCTGCGGCGAGCGGCTGCTTGATCCGGGCACGGGCGCCCGCTGCGCGCGTTACGCTCCGCGCAGCGTGAACTGCACCGCCTCGCCGGCCTCGCAATTGGGCGCGATCCAGACATCGAACAGCCCCGGCTCGGCGGCGAAGGCGCCGCTGCGGGTGGTGAAGGCGAGCTGGTCGCGGTGCAGTTCGAACGTGACCGTGGTTTCCTCGCCCGGCGCCAGCGCGACCTTGCGGAAGGCCTTGAGCTCGCGGATCGGGCGCACGCGGCTGGCGACGCGGTCGTGGAGGTACACCTGCACGACTTCTTCGCCGGCGCGGTCGCCGGTGTTGCGCAAGGTGGCCGAGACGGTCAGCGTGCCGTCCCAGTCGAGCGTGTCGGCCGACAGCTGCACCGGGCCGTATTCGAAGCGCGTGTACGACAGCCCGTGGCCGAACGGGTACAGCGGGCTGTGCGGCATCTCGCGCCAGCGGCTCTTGAACTCGCTCATCTCCGGCAGCTCGGGGCGGCCGGTGCGCTGGCGGTTGTAGTACAGCGGCTGCTGGCCCGAGTCGCGCGGGAAGCTCACCGGCAGGCGCGCGGACGGGTTGTAGTCGCCGAACAGCACGTCGGCGATCGCAGGTCCCGTCGCGGTGCCGAGGAACCATGTCGCCAGGATCGCCTGTGCATCGCGCACCGCGCCGTGCAGCGCGAGCGCGCGGCCGTGGCGCAGCAGCACCACGACCGGCGTGCCGGTCGCGGCGACGGCTTCGGCCAGCGCCTGCTGCGCGGGCGGGATCACGATCTGCGTGCGCGACTGCGCCTCGCCGCTGTAGTTCTGCGGCTCGCCGATCGCCAGCAGCACGACATCGGCGTCGCGCGCGGCGGCCACTGCGGCCTCGAGGCCGCCGTCGAGCGCGTCCTCCATGCCGCTGCCGTCGACTACCGTCAGCGCGTCGCCGTCGTCGAGCGCGGCGCGCAGGCCATCCTCGAGGTTCACGTGCAGTCGCTTGTCGCCGAACAGGGTCCAGCAGCCTTCGATATTGTCGCGATCGCGCGCGTAGGGCCCGACCAGCGCGATCTTCTGTCCGGCCTTCTTCAGCGGCAGCAGGTCGCCATCGTTCTTGAGCAGCACGATCGAACGCTGCGCGGCCTCGCGCGCCAGCGCGCCATGCAGCGCCTGCGGATCGAGCGCAGCCTCGGCCTCGGGATCGAGCGAGCGATAGGGATTGTCGAACAGGCCGATCGCCTGCTTGACCGCGAACACCCGGCGCACGCCCTCATCGAGCGTCGCCATCGACACTTCGCCGCTGGCGACCAGGTCCGGCAGGTGCGCGGCGTAGAGCCCGCTTTGCATGCTCATGTCGACGCCGGCGGTGAACGCCAGCTTGGTGGCCTCGCGGTCGTCGGCAGCGAAGCCGTGCGCGACCAGCTCGAAATCGGCGGTGTAGTCGGAGACCACAAAGCCGCCGAACTTCCACTCGCCGCGCAGCAGGTCGGTCAGCAGGCCGTCGTGGGCCGAGGCCGGCACGCCGTTGATGTCGTTGAACGCACTCATGACCGTCAGTGCACCGGCATCGATCGCAGCCTTGAACGGCGGCAGATGGACGTCGCGCAGCGTGCCTTCGGAGATCTCGACGCTGTTGTAGTCCAGCCCGCCCATCACCGCGCCGTAGCCGACGAAGTGCTTGGGGCTCGCCAGCAGCGAATCGTCGGCAGTCAGATCGTCGCCCTGGAAGCCGCGCACCCGCGCGGCCGCGAAGGCGTTCGCCAGCACCACGTCTTCGCCGGCCGCTTCGGCCACGCGGCCCCAGCGCTGGTCGCGGGCGATGTCGAGCGTGGGCGCGAAGGTCCAGTGCAGGCCGCAGGCGGTGGCCTCGATCGCGGCCGCGCGCGCGGTGCGCCGGGCCAGTTCAGGCTCGAAGCTCGCCGCTTCGCCCAGCGGAATCGGGAATACCGTGCGCATGCCGTGGATCACGTCGGCGCCCATCAGCAGCGGGATACCGAGCCGGCTTTCCTCCAGCGCGATGCGCTGCGCTTCGCGCCCCTGGGCGGCACCCACGCCATTGAAGACCGCGCCGACGTGACCGGCCCGGATGCGCTCGCGCAGTTCACCGGCGTTGAGCTCGTTCATCTCCGGATTCACGTCGGCGGCGAACGGCCGCAGCATGTCGGCGAAGATGCCGAGCTGGCCGACCTTTTCCTCCACGGTCATACGGGCGAGCAGCGCTTCCAGCCGGTCGTCAAGACGCATCGTCGATCCTGTGTAAACGATTACAGCCGGCGATTATAGGGGCCTGGCCGCGTCGTGCGGGTAGGGTCGCCCCCAATGGCCGGCCCGCAGCCGACGTGCTGGCCGCCGGGCCTGCGCGCGGCGGTCCCCAGGCGCCCGGGCGCCCTCACTCCGGATCGCGTGCCGGCACGAACGGCGAGACCGGATCGCTGGCCGGGAAGGTCTCTTCCAGCGCCTCGTCGTGGGTGTTCTCTTCGTGCCGCTCGCGGTGCCCACGATGCTCGCGCGCGTCCTCCGGCGAGGCCGGATTCGGCGCCCGGTCGCGTTCATCAGGCGTCTTGTCGATGTCGTGGTCGGGGTTCATGCGCGTCACTGTGCGCCGGCAGGCGCAACCGGACGTGAAAGCGCCGGGCGCAGCGTGCCTCAGGTGTGCAGGGTCGGCAGCCCTTCGGGTCGGCCCCGGCAACGCGATGCGGCGCGCCGTGTCTTGCTCGAACGCAAGCCGCGCGGCAGCGAGGTTGACGCCGGGTCCACGAGGCCTTTGCCAGCCTGCGACGACCGCGTCCGCCATGCCGTGCAGGGCGCGCACATTCGCGCTGCGCTGCGCATCGGAGATCCCATGGCACGTCCCATCTGGTCCGGCTCGCTGTCGTTCGGCCTGCTCAATATTCCGGTGTCGCTGATGTCAGGCGAGCGCCGCACCGATCTGAGCTTCCGCATGCTCGATTCGCGCGACAAGAAGCCGATCCGCTTCGAACGCGTCAACGCCGACACCGGCGAGGAAGTGCCGTGGAAGGAAATCGTCAAGGCCTTCGAGTACGACAAGGGCAGCTACGTCGTCATCGAGAAGGAGGACATCGCCTCGGCCGCGCCCGAGTCGCACGAGTCGGTGGATGTCGAGGCCTTCGTCGATGCCGGCAGCATCGGCACGCGCTTCTACGAGAAGCCCTATGTGCTGGTGCCGGGCAAGAAGGCCGAAAAGGGCTACGTGCTGCTGCGCGAGACGCTGAAGAAGACCGGCAAGATCGGCATCGCCCGGGTCGTGATCCGCACGCGCGAGTACCTGTGCGCGGTGCTGCCCGAGGACGATGCGTTGGTGTTGATGCTGCTGCGCTATCCGCAGGAGCTGGTCGATCCCAACGACTACAAGCTGCCCACCGGCGATGCGTCCAAGTACCGCATCGCCGACAAGGAAGTGCAGATGGCCACGCAACTGATCGAGTCGATGTCGGCCGATTGGGACCCCGAGGGCTATCACGACGAGTTCCGCGAGCGGCTGGCCCAGATCATCCAGAAGCGCATCAAGGCCAAGGGCGCGACCACGCGCGTGACCGAGGAGCCCGCGCCTCGCGAGGATGCGGCGACCAATGTGGTCGACTTCGTCTCGCTGCTCGAGCAGAGCCTGCAGAGCAACAAGCGCACGCCGGCCAAGAAGACCGCGAGCAAGCAGACCCCGGCTCGGAAGAAGGCGCCGGCCAAGAAGCGCGCCGCCAAGGCCAGCAAGAAGACCGCGAAGAAGGCCGTGCGCAAGGCTTCATGACGCCATGACCCTCGCCGAGTACAGCCGCAAGCGCAGGTTCGACACGACCCGCGAGCCGGAGCCGGGCAAGGCCGCACCGCGCGGCAAGCGGGCGATCTTCGTCGTGCAGCTGCATCATGCCAGCCGCCGCCACTACGACTTCCGCCTGCAGGTGGGCGATGCGCTGCGCAGTTGGGCGGTGCCCAAGGGGCCGAGCTACGACCCCGACGTCAAGCGCATGGCGGTGCAGGTCGAAGACCATCCGCTGGACTACGCCGGCTTCGAAGGCGACATCCCCAAGGGCCAGTACGGCGGGGGCCACGTGGCCAGGTTCGACACCGGCGCCTGGGTCGCGGATGGTGACCCGGAAGAGGCGCTGGCCAAGGGCCATCTGCGCTTCGAACTGTTCGGCCGCAAGCTCAAGGGCCGCTGGCACCTGGTGCGCACCGCGCGACCGGGCAGACAGCCCCAGTGGCTGTTGTTCAAGGACCGCGACGCGTACGCCGGCAAGCTCGATGCCGACGACCTCCTCGGCGACATCGTGCCGCCACCCCCCGAGGATGCCAAGCGCGCCGGCACCGGCAAGGCGCGCAAGCGTGGCGAGCGCGAGGTCGCCGTCGCCACGCGCCGCAAGCACGACTGGGCGGCGGCCGCACGCAAGCTCGACGGCGCCCGCCGTGCCGCCGCGCCCGATGGCCCGTTCGCGCCGCAACTGGCGAAGCTCGGCGAGAGCGCGCCGACCGGGGGGGCCTGGCTGCACGAGCTCAAATGGGATGGCTACCGGCTGCTGGTCACGATCGCACGCGGCAAGGTGCGGCTGTGGTCGCGCAACGCGCTCGAATGGACTGACAAGGTGCCCGAGATCACTGAAGCGATGACCCAGCTCGGGCTGCGTTCGGCTGCGTTCGATGGCGAGCTGATCGCCGGGCGCGGCGCGCGTGCGGATTTCAACCTGCTGCAGCAGACGTTGTCGGGCGAGCGCCAGGGTGCGTTGGCGCTGGTCCTGTTCGACCTGCTGCATGTCGATGGGGTCGACGTCAGCGAAGCGCCGTTGTTCGCACGCAAGGCGCTGCTGCAGCGCATCCTCGGCGATCCGCCGCCCGCGCACCTGGCCTGGAGTTCGCACATCGAGGGCGAGGCGGCGACCGCGATCGAGCTGGCCTCGCAGGCCGGCTTCGAGGGGATCATCTCCAAGCGCGGCGATCGTGGCTATCGCCCCGGGCGCGGCGACGACTGGCGCAAGACCAAGGAACTGGCCAGCGACGAGTACGCAGTGGTCGGCTACACCCCGCCCAAGGGCAGCCGCAGCGGGTTCGGTTCGCTGCTGCTCGCCCGCCCCGATCCCGAACACGGCTGGCGCTACGCCGGGCGCGTGGGTTCGGGCTTCAGCGACGTGTTGCTCGACGAGATCGCCGAGCGCATCGGCAAGGCCGGGCGCGATGCCCCGACGGTCCACGTGCCGCCCAACGACACCGACCTGCGCGCCGCGCGCTGGTTCGCGCCGCGCTTCGTGGTCGAGGTGTTCTCGCGCGGCACCGGCGGTCATGGCCTGCTGCGCCAGCCCTCGCTCAAGGCGGTGCGGCCGGACAAGTCGATCGAGGACCTGTACGACAGCGACCGCGGCGCCCCCGAAGGAGACGACGAGATGGCAACGCAGACCCGCAGCAAGACGCCTGCTCGCAAGCGCGCCGCCACGGGTGCGGGCACAGCCGCGAAGCAGGCGACAACCGGCAGGGCGCCCGCCGATGGGCGCGCGCCGCCGACGCTGTCGAGCCCGGACAAGGTACTGTTTCCCGGCGACACCCTGACCAAGGGCGATGTCGCTGCCTACTACGAAAAGGTCATGGACTGGTTGCTGCCCGAGATCGCCGGGCGGCCGCTGTCGGTGATCCGCTGCCCGGGCGGCATCGACAGCGCCTGTTTCTTCCAGAAGCACCACACTGCCGGCATGCAACTGGTGGATACGGTGCGGCTGAAGGAGGAATCGGGCGGCGCCGGCGACTACCTCGTCGTCAACGACGCGGCTGCCGCCTTGGAACTGGTGCAGTTCAACGCGCTGGAGTTCCATCCCTGGGGCGCGCATGCCAAGGCGCCCGACATCGCCGATCGGATCGTCTTCGACCTCGACCCCGGCGAGGGCATCGCCTGGCGCGACATCGTTGCGGCCGCACGCCAGATCCGCGGATTGCTGCAGCAGGTGGGCCTCCAATCGTTCGTGCGCACCTCCGGCGGCAAGGGCCTGCACGTGGTGGTGCCGCTCAATCCAGGCTGCGCGTGGTCGGTGGTCAAGCCCTTCGCGCAGGCGTTCGCGCAGAGCCTGGCGCAGCTCGAGCCCTTGACCTACGTCGCCACGGCGACCAAGAAGTTCCGCAAGGAGCGAATCTTCGTCGACTACCTGCGCAATGGCCGCGGCGCGACCGCGGTGGCCTCGTTCTCGTTGCGCGCGCGGGCCGGTGCCCCGGTCGCGATGCCGCTGCGTTGGGAGGAACTGGGTCGGGTCAAGGCCGGCAACCAGTGGACGCTGCGCAATACACCGGCCCGCCTCAAGCGGCTCGGCACGCATCCGTGGGACGGCCTCGAGACCTTGCGACAGACCCTGCCAAGCGCGGCGCGCGGCAAGCGGCGCTGATCGCACAGCAGACGGCGGCCGGCACGTCGAAGGCATCGTGTGCGGCGCGCCGGATCGGGATGCGCTGCGCACATCCCGCGACTCGGCCCGCCGCCGCACACACGGCGGCGGGCCATCCCGGCCGGCGTTACTTGCGCACGTCCTGGGTATGCGTCTTCAGCGCCTCGGCCAGTCCCGGCACGCGGTCGGCGCCGGTGGGTACGGTGATGCTCGAGCCTGCGAAGTCGTCGCCGATCGGCTGCGCCCGTCCGCCCAGGCACGTTTGCAGGAAGCCCTCGGTGACCGCGTTGAACGCGGTGCTGTTCTCCGGCCGCGCGAAGCCGTGGCCTTCGTCGGGGAACAGCACATAGGTGACCGGGATCGACTTGGCGGTCATCGCCTCGACGATCTGGTCGCTCTCGGCCTGCTTGACCCGCGGATCGTTAGCGCCCTGGCCGATCAGCAGCGGCTTGGTGATCGCATCGGCGCGGGTCAGCGGCGAGCGCTCGGTCAGCCAGGTCTTGCCCGCTTCGGTGCGCGGGTCGCCCATGCGTCGGGCGAGCTGCTCGAAGAAGCTCGCCCAGTACGGCGGTACCGTCGACAGCAAGGTATTGAGGTTCGACGGGCCCACGATGTCGACGCCGCAGGCGAAGGTGTCGGGCGTAAACGTCAGCCCGACCAACGTCGCGTAGCCACCATAGCTGCCACCCATGATCGCGACCTTGTCGGCAGTGGTCACGCCGCTGTCGACCGCCCATTGCACGGCGTCGATCAGGTCGTCATGCATCTTGGCCGCCCACTCGCCGTTGCCGGCATTGGTGAACTGCTTGCCGAAGCCGGTCGAGCCGCGGAAGTTGACGCTCAACACTGCGTAGCCGCGGTTGGCCAGCCACTGGTCTGTCGGCTTGAAGCCGTAGCCATCGCGCGACCAGGGCCCGCCATGCACGCGCAGCACCAGCGGCACCGGCGCGTCGGCCTTGCCGTCGTTGTCGGCGTCGGCGTGCTTGGGCAGGGTGAGGTAGCTGACCAGCGTCAGCCCGTCGCGGGACTTGAGTTCCAGCGGCCACATCGGCACCAGCGGCTTGCCCTCGAGTGCCGGGCGTCCGGAGAACAGCTGGGTCAGCGTGCCGGCGCCGCCCTCGGCCGGGCGGTCGTAGCGGTAGTAGACGACCGGCGATTCGGCGGCCGAGTAGGCGACCAGCCAGTGGCGGTCGTCGAGTGTGCGGCTGTTGATCGAGACCTCGCCCGGGCCGATCGCTTCGAGCGTTTCGAGATCGGCGCGGATGCGGTCGTCGACCGCCGTCCAGGCCTCGCGCAGGTAGTTCGCCGAGACCGCCTGCACGACACCGGTGCGCGGGTCGGACAGGGCGTCGCCGACGTCCGCGCGTACATCCTCGTGCACCAGCCGCTTCTCGCCGCTGGCGGTGTCGACCGCGAACAGCGCGGCGGTGTCGCGCTCGCGCGAATCGCGCATGTACAAGGTCGCGCCGTCGTCGGTCAGCCCGGCCGGCCCGGTGCCGAGCACGTCCTCGAAGGGCACGTCCTCGATCGTCGCCCAGCCGTCGCCGTCGCGGCGCAGCAGGTCCATACCGCCGTCCGGGCGCGAGCGCGAGGCATAGCGCAGCGTGTAATCGGCATCGGCCAGGTAGCCGCCGATGCGGTCGTCGTTGCGCTCTACGAGCGTGCGCGCGCCGCTGCCCAGGTCGACGCGGTACAGGTCGTGCCATTGCGGGTCGCGATCATTCATGCCCACCAGCAATGCATCGGGATGGCGATGGCTGATGCCGACCACCTGCGCGGTGGTCTTGGGGAACGGCGTGAGGTCGCGGCTGCGCCCGCTGTCGATGTCGACGGCAAATAGATGGAAGTCCTCGTCGCCACCGGTATCGCGCAGGTACAGCAACGTGCCCGGCTGATAGGACCAGAAGTAATTGCGGATCCCACGCGCCGCATCCTGGGTGACCGCCTTCGCCGCGCCCGGATCGTCGGTCGGCGCCACCCAGACGTTCATCGTGCCGTCCACCGGCGCGAGCCAGCTCAGGTACCGGCCGTCAGGGCTGAGCTGCACGCCGGCGCGCTCGGGATTGCCGAACAGCGCATCGCGCGGAATCAGTTCCACATCGTCCAGCGCCATCGGCTTGGCGGGGGGGGCGGCCGGCGTGGCGGCGGTGGTATCGGTGGGCGGACGGTCGCCGCAGGCGGCAAGGCCCATCGCGACCGCGGTCGCGAGCAACAGGTGGCGCATCTAAGATCCCCAGGTGACGGATGTGTCGCGCATGACGCTAGCGGGGCGGCGATTGAAAGATGTTGGCTTCGCGTTAAAGCACAGGGGTGACCGATGGCAGGGGGCGAGGCCTGCTTGTGCGTCGCACGGTCAGCCCCGATGCTCGGCCTCGCGCGTTGACTCTGCACCCCGCCCCTTCTGGAGACCTCCATGCTTGTCTTCCGTCATCGCCGGCTGCTGTCGACCGGCCTGCTCTGCGTGCTGCTGGCCGCCTGCGCGCAGCAGTCGGCTGAGACCGCCACCGAGTTCGCGGCTGACGCCCCGCCTCCGCCACCGGCCGAGGCGCTGCAAGCCGATGCGATGTCGTCCCCGGCAGCGGGCGCCGGGCCTGTTGCGCCCGAGGCGGGGGTCGATGCCGCCGTGCAGATGGCTTCCGGCGCGCTGGCGCAGACCGATCCCGCGCGCCGCTTCGTCCGCACCGCCCAGGCGCGGTTCGCGGTCGACGACGTCTACCGCTCGGCGCTCGCAATCGAGGATCTCGCCGCTGCGCAAGGCGGCTTCGTGGTCGCCAACCGGATCCGGTCCGAGACCCAGGGCGTGCAGCGGCACCGCATCGGCGACGGCAAGCTGCTGGAGCTGGTCGAGTACACCACCGCAGGTGAGCTGACCGTGCGTGTGCCCAGCGAGCGCGCGCAGACGTTTCTGCGAGAGCTCGCCAAGCAGATGGCCTTCCTGGACAGCCGCGACTTCGATGCGCGCGATGTGCAGTTCGACCTGCTGCGCCAGCAACTGGCGTACGCCCGCAGCCAGGAGCTGCAGCAATCGCTGGCCCAGGCAGTGCAGACCGGCGACCGGCTGGACCGCAAAGGCGACGCGTTCGCCGCCCGCGAACGCGCGCTTGCGGCTCGCGACGAGGCCCGCGTGACGCAACGCGAAGTCGAGGACCGGATCGCGTTCGCGACGATCGACCTGTCGCTCTATCAGCCTTCGCAGGTCCGGCACAGCGAACGCGTCGACCCCGAGGCCGTGTTCGCCCAGCAACGCCCCGGCTTCTTCGTGCGGATCGGCCAAGCGCTGCGCGGCGGCTGGCAGGGCCTGCTCGACGCCGGCGTCGTGGTGGCGCTGCTCTGGCCGCTGTGGCTGTTTGTCGCCATCGTCGCGATTGCTTGGCGTGCGTGGCGTCGTCGCCGGACAGCAGCGCGGAGCTGAGACTGATGTGAGGCGTCGACGCGACGCCTTGCAAAGCTGAGCGCAAAGTGACGTCGACCCGCCAAGGCTCGACGTCAGTCGACCGCGGCGGCTGCGCCGTGACAGCGCCTGGAGTGCCCGCGTCGGCACGCGGCGCGGTCCCGGCGAATGCGGTCCATGGGGCGACACACGGTCATCGAGTCGAGGCAGCGCAAAGTTCCCGACGCCAAGCATGTGGCGTCTGCGGTCGTGTAGCGCTGGCGATGGCGCGGATGGCCACACGCGATATCGACTGCTGCGCAAGGTCGCGCCGATCCGCCGACTTGGCGTGCGAGGCCGCCTCCACACCCGCTACCATTGCGCCCCCACTGATCCCACGCCATCGGGATGACGAAGCACGAAACGAACAGGGATGCCCCCCAGCGGGCGAATCCCACACGCATCACATGCCTCCTGCCCGACAGGCGCTGTCTGCCGGTGCTGCTGGCGGGGATGCTGGGCGCGGCCCCCGCCTGGGCCAGCGAAACGGTGACCTTCCCGCTGCAGGCCAGCGGCTTCGATACCGCCGTGGTTGCCGATGCTCGTGGACGGCTGGTCCAAAGCGGGCCCGGCCGCCCGCAGCGGCTGGCGCCGGGGCGCTGGGTCGCCGTGGACTTCCAGTCGAAGACCAGCGTGTGGTTCGATGATGTCGGGCGCGTGTCCTCGCGCGGGCCCTATGTCGAACTCCGCTCGTCGGCTTTGGCGCGGCACCCGGACGATCCCGTTCGCGGTTCCCTGTTCAGTGCCTGGTCGCAGGAGGGGACTGGCCTGCTGCGCGCCGACGGCAGCATGTTCCTTGACTGGCAGCCCGAGCGGGGCGGCGAATGGACCATCACCGCCCATCCGCAGCGTTACAGCTGGCGGTCACGCGAGGCCGGCGAGCGCATCTTCGACCAGCACGGACAGCTGCGCCTGCAACTGGGAGACCATGAGCTGCGTGCCGCCGGCCCGTTCGCCGGCCGTGCGCAATACCTGATTTGCGATTTGTCGGTACAGGCGCCGTGCGCATTGCGCGACGAAGCCGGCACCACGCTGTGGACGGCTTGGGTCGACGATCTGCTGCCATTGCAGGACGGCCGCTGGCTGGCGCGGCAGGGCAATGCCTGGCGTCGTCTCGATGCGAATGGCCAACTGGACGGCGAGCGCGACCAGGTTTTCGTTGCCGGCCAGTTCCTGCCGCGCGCGCGCAGCCAGGCCGATGCCGACGAGGCGTCCTGGCCGCGCTGGATGACGGCATACCGGGCCGGGCATGAAACCGAGGACCAGCTGGTACTGAAGCCGGAAACGGCCGTTGGTGGCCTGATGCAGGCCGACGGCCGCTTCGTGCCCGTCCCCGGCGCCAGCGCGGGCCGCGAAGTCTGTCCAGGCGTCTGGCGGTTTTCGATGGAGCGTGGCGGCGACCGGCTCGGCGATGCCGAAGGGCGCCTGGGTGGCCGGTTCGAGGCGCACGCGTGGCGCGAAGTCGACGCACGCCCTGGCCTGCGGGTGGCGATCGCCGCGGACGGACGGGAGACGCTGGTCGACTGTAGCGGAAAACGTTTGGTCGATACTCCGGCGCTCATCCGGCTGACCGTCGAGTCGCCCGGCTTCGTGGGCACCCTGGTCGACGAAACCCAACCACGGCTGTGGCTGGACGCCGCCCTGCGCCCGCACCTGCTGCCGGAGGGCAGTGCGATCGACACCGTCAGCCGCGATGGCGCGCTGCTGGCGGTACGCACGATCGAAGGCGAATTGCGGCTTTACGACGTGAAGCGCGAGCGCTTCGTTGGCCAGCCGTTTGCAGACGCCGAAGCGCTGTTGCCCGGCGGCGTGGTGTTCCAGCGCGACGGCTATTACGGGTTCATGGATGCAGACGGGCGCGAACGCCTGCCGCCTCGTTACAACGCGATCACCGCCTGGGGCGACGACCGCCTGTGGAGTTCGCACTATGTGGACAAGGATGTGCTGAACCGGCAGCAGGTGTCGCTGCACGGGATGGACGGTGCGATCATCGCCAGCTGGATGGACGTGACGGTGGGCAGCAGCCTGATGCTGCGCGCCCTGCCCGACGAAGGACCGGTGACCGAGCTGCTCAGCCGTGGCTTCGAAACCGCGCAGGGCAACTACCTTGGTCAGCAGTGGGTCGACCGCGAAGGCCGGACGGTGTTCCTGGCGGTGAAGTGCTTCGGCACGTCCAAGGAGACCGAGGGCGCGGTGATCGAACCGTTGAACGGAGCGCCACTGCGCACCGGTGCCGACTGCGTGATTCCCTCCCACATCCGGGAGGCGATGGCGGCATTTCCGCAAGACGATAGGCGGGCGGCGGCTCAGTCCGATGCCGGCACTGCCGATTCGGTGCTGCCGGGGACACGCAGCCAGCCGAGCAGATCGAAATGATCGACGCGACGCCGGTTTCCGTCTCGTGCGGCGCACAGCGCTGCTGCCCAAATCGCACCGCGTTCTGCTGGATCACTTCATGACCTCTGGACCGACTGCGCTGACGATGGCGATGCGGCCGTAGCGGTCCGGGATCCACGGCGAGAACACCAACAGGTCGAACCGCTGGTGCGCTCTATCGGCCAGGCGCTACGCGGCGGCTGGCAAGGCCTGCTCGACGCCAGCGTCGCCGTGACGCTGCTCAGGCCGCTGTGGCTGCTGTCGCCATCGTCGCGATCGCCTGGCGTGCATGGGGTCGTCGGACAGCAGCGCGGAGCTGACGCTTGACGCGAGAATGGACTCGGCACCCTGCAGAAAGTCCAAGCCAAGTGTCGTCGATCTGCCTTCGGCCTAGTAGTAGTCGATGCTTGGCGGGCGCTGACGCGCCCTTGCGAAGCTGTGGAGCGCCGTGCGAATCGTCAGGCCGCTTGATGTACTGCGCAGTGCAGATATGCAGCGAGCGGTTGCGGGCCAGCCTCGAGCACGCCTGATCGCCTCGGTGCTTATAAAACCATTTCGCAGGCCTTGGGGAGAGATCGAAGAAGTGGGCTATCGCTTGACCTCATAGGATGAGTTAAATAGCGCTAAGCACGCTGCACTTCGCAGCTATGGAAAAGGATAATCTTAAGAAGTCGCTCTTGCCCGATCCGATGATGGCTTCGGTCAATGGGGTGCTGCCTCTGGAAGGTGTTGCAACTGGCGACCTCCTTCCAGGCATTCGCACTGTCGACTCGATCGCCGATCCTACTTCTGAGGATGGCTGCGGGCCTGTTGGTTACTAGCGCGATCGTAGCCCTTATCGTGGTTGTAGCAGGGCGCACCACTAACGCGGAGCTTGCCGTTGCGCCACCCGCACTGCTGTCTTTGGCCATGTTGACAGCTGCTGGCGGCGGGTTGTTGATGGCTGGATTCGCGCTGGTTTTCAAGAAGACCAGGTCGATCGTGCTGCTGATGACTTTCGGCCTAATGCCGGTGATGATGGCTGACGGCGTCGCATCCTGGGTTAATCAATCGCCCGCCGCATTGCTCTTGCCGTTTGTCGGGCCTCTCGGCATTGCCAAAGGTATGATCATCGATCCTGGCGCTTGGAGCTGGTCGATGGTGGCGATTACAACGCTGGCGTCTCTTGGCTACTTTATTCTCGGGCTAGTCTTGTTCTCCCACCTGCGCATGGTCGCCATGCGCCGAGGAACGGTCGGCCATTACTAATAGGGAGATTTGTAATGAGGCTCACTGAAAATGAACTCAAGCATGTCATGAATGTCGACTGGGGCCTGCGCTTCTGGCACTGGTTCCGCTGGGTCTTGGCTTTGGTGCTGCTGGTTCTAGCAATCGGTGGTCAGCTGGGGCTGTCGCGTCCGATAGCTATAGAATGGCTTGTCATCGGCGGCGTGTATGTGCTCGTAGCTTGGCCAGGTCTTTGCCGCGCTTATGTCTACCACGCGCTGCGCCGTTTGATTGACGAGGACGAAGAAGCCCGCGATCAGCTTCGAGAGGCTATGTCGCGACGCCGCTAATGCGAACCGTGTTTGCTACCCGGACTGCTCCCTAGCGAACTTCTGGGAATAGCTCGATATTCCGATACATCCACCCTCTCAAACGGCCGGCGCCAGGATGACGTCGGTCGTGTCCTACGCGTGTCGCTCGGCGCAAGATGTGCGTGGGTTGATCAGCTATCCTGCGGAGCGAGCGGGAGGCAGTTGCCAAAAGCGTTCGTACAGCGGATTCAGATCCTTCTGACGTCCTGAAACTCCAGTGAGGATGCAGTACTGGAGTGCTGAATCATGGCCAGCATGCAGGGCGTCAAACAGATCATGGACGTGTTGGCTCACGGTGATGTGTTTTGCACCTATCCGGATCGTTTGCCTGGGACGGGGCGTGTTGCCGTATGCGATGTTTGGTCGTCCCAGGTCGATAGAATCTGCGATGTTGAGCATCGCGATGAAGACACGAGCGGTGTTACTGCCTGCACAGTGCAGGCTCACTGTCGATCAGATTTCGATTGAAGTCGAGAGCCCTTAGCGATCGATGCGGGCGTCAAGGGCGCAGAAAGGGCTGCGTTCTCTCACGGACGCAGTCGGAGGTATCCTCGAGCAACAGATATCTGTCAATCCGAGCGCCTCGCTTCTTCTCAACAGTCTGGTCGCGGCGTCTCCGAAGATGGCGCAGTCAAAATGAGCGGTGTGCAGAACCTGGACAGCGCGCAGTGCACCTTGGAATGAAGCGTCACAGGCCAGCGTCCAGCGTCGCTCCGGGCCGCGTTACAGCGATCGCTGCGACGCTTGCGCTTCACTTGGCCGTGGTGAACTGGCTGTTTGCAGGCCCTGGCGTACCGGATGTGCCGCGGTCGAGCCAGCCGCTACAAGTGGTCTATTGGTTGGAGCGGCCCCGCAGTGCAGGAGCGAAGCCACGCTCGCCTGATGTTGAGGCGGTGCAAGAGCAGCCGCGCCGCCCCACTCGAACGACGGAAAGACAGCCGCATCGAGAAGCTGCATCGGCGTCGAAGGAACCTGCGTTTGAGGTCGTGATCGTTGATTCCCCTGCGGCGAAAGTGATCGATCTTTCACTTCGCGAGAAGATTGCCATTGAGTCGAGCGAAGAGCGCTCCCGGCTCCCATGGGAGCGATCGGCGCCGCCTCCGCCCGCGCCCACGCGATTCGATCGCGCTTGGGCGCCGACGGGCAAGTCAGTCCAGCACGGGCTGGCATTTCGTTCCGCCCTGGCCAGTCATCTGCTGGGAGCCGTGGGCGCGTTGAAAGAACCTTGCACCAAGCAAGAGCGCGATCGCATGGAGGAGAGGTGCCACGGAGTGCAGTACCGGGGAGATTTTGGAGATCGGGTTGAGCGATTAAACGTCGATTGATCTCAGGCGGCGACAGTTATTTCTGAGATTGGCTTAGGAGAGATCCATAAGGCTGCCGGATTGATTTTCTCTTCATGCAACGTAATTTTGCTTTCGGCCATGGTGGGCGTGTACTATCAAGGATAAGATAAATAAATGAGGCAATTGTGGTCGCCGACCAGATCGGTAACCTGATGCAGGTCGGTTCGTCGATCGTCAGCTCGCTCGACAGCTTGGTGCAGGTGGCTGAGCGCCAGGAAGACGCGATCACCTGCGAAGTCTCGCGCTGCGATTGGCTGTAAAGCCCTAGGGCTTTTCTCACGCCGAAGACTCAGGTCTTCGGCGTGATTTGAGGCGATTGCCCTGGTGGGCTGCGCTTTGGGAACGTCGTTATGATTCGCGCGCGTGCGCGATAAGCATCGATCGAAAGGCGTTTGGTTTGGCATGGAGCCTGGTTTTGATCGCGAATGAGCAGATGCTGCTGATGAATGCAGCGAATCTCGATCCTGGTGCGCCAGGTATTTACTTGCTTCCTAGCACTCAAGCAATGCTGGAGTACGCGCTTGCAGTATCACGCGAGCGATCCGACGTGATCGTCGTGGGCAGCCTTGAGTTCTTCCGAAATTATTGCCCAGATGTAGCTGACGGCGAGGTTCTCACGCCGACTGCATGCTTTGACGTGTGCGACAAGAACAGTTCTGATAACCTCACGGTTCTATCTTTCACGGACCAGCTTGTCTCACCCGAGTTCGCAACGCTTCTGGTGAGTCGCGCGGGTGCGTTGGAGTCTTCTCTGCGTTTGAGCGCGTCGTCGTGCGGTATGACCTTGACGATAGCGAGTGTCTGGCGCGGACGATGGAGCGCCTGGACGCCGATCTGCAGAACATGGCCAGAGTCGAGCGAACGCTTGGGCGGACGGCGATCTTGAAACGCTGCGGGCGCTCTCGCATGTCAATGAGCGTGCTGCCTGTGCGCAGGTGCGTGCGAGCACAGAGCTGGCGGCGCGAGCTGGCGTTCGGAGTGTGGAGACTGCTATGCGCCAAAAGTGGCTCGAGGCGCTCGACGAGACTCTGGAAGAGCGCGACACGGTGTTCGCGACGCTGCCCATTGCCAGGCTTTTGGAGCAGGAGGGCATCTTGTCGGAGCTTGAGGGACGAGGCTTCACTGTTTACGAGCCCGGCCAAACACAGTGATTGGCAGGCCCGATTCTTGGCGGCAGTGACGATTGGGCGCTCGGGGTGAACGACCAGTGGACGCGGGTAGTCGCGCTTGTAGGCACATGCGTGTTCTATATTTGTGCTGCGCTATTGATTGGCAGGTGGAGCGGACCCGGTAGTGCTCCGCCAGCCGCAAAGAGCGCGCCGCTTGCGGTCATTTATGTCGTTCGCTTGAAGGCGGAGGCGGCGGCTGTCATGTTGACTGCAGAGCCCGAGGAGGATGTGGCGCCGCTGCCGACGCCCTCCACCGAGGCGGTAGCGCGCAATCATCGGGTATCGCGGAACAACGGCGCTGAGCGATCTACCGCGCAGCGCCCGGTCGCTTCACAAAATGAGCTAGAGAATCAGGGCGCTCGGGAGAGTTCAGAATCCCAGGTGTCGGCTGCATCACTGCTGGGTTCTGTCCGGGATGCGCCGATCTCCGTTTCCGAGCGCCAGCCGTGGGAACGGGACCCGGCGCTCCGGCGCTCAAGCGCACCTGAGCGTTTTCGCATGCGAGAGCAAGTGGCGCTCGAAGACGTCGTGAGGGAAGTGTCGAAGTTCCTCGGATTTTGGCCACCTGGTTATACAGACAGTCCCTGCCCGGGCCTTCGAAGCGCGCTCAACGAGATGGTAGGCCGTCCTGACGCGGATCCAGAGTTGGTCCGCGAGGTTGCACTTGCGCAGGCAAGATTCTGCGGCTAATCCGACGTGCCCCGTAATTGAGCAGCACCCAGAACTTGAGCAGCTTTCGCGCAATGCGGACCTCGACCTCGGACGCCAGCGCGGCTTCGGGGTCGTCGGCGGCCGGCACGACCAGTACGCGGACGGAGCCTAGGACCGCGAGCGCCACCAGTAGCAAGCCCGCCTAACGCGCGCAGCTCGTCGGCCAGTATGAGTTCACCGACAGACACCCGCTCGCCCAGTGACTCGGCCGGGATTACGCCGTTCGCGGTCAGGATCCGGGTGCGGCTTGCCTGTCTCGCTCCGGCGCGGCGCCTGGTCTCAGGCGGTGGGCGCCTGCGCCGCATCGACGCCCCGATAGCCCAGCGCCTCGGTCAGGTGCCTGGATCCGATGTCGGCACTGCCGTCGAGATCGGCAATCGTCCGCGCCACGCGCAGGATACGGTGCATCGCGCGGGCCGACAGATGCAGCGATTCAATCGCACGCTCGAGCAACGCCTGGTCGGCGGGGACGAGCCGGCAGTGGCGGGCGGTCGCGGTCTGGTCGAGTCGGGCGTTGAGGGTGCCGGCGCGCGCGTGCTGGCGTGCGCGCGCGGCGTCGACGCGGACCCGGATCGCGGCGCTGGTTTCGCCCTGCGGCGCGTCGGGGCGCAGCGCGGCCGGCGGCAGGCGCGGGACGTCGACGTGCAGGTCGATGCGGTCGAGCAACGGGCCGGAGATGCGGGCGCGGTAGCGGGCGATCGCCTCGCTGCTGCAGCGGCAGCGCCCCGACACGTCGCCGGCCCAGCCGCAGGGACAGGGATTCATCGCCGCGACCAGCTGGAAGCGGGCCGGGAACTCGCTCTGCCGCGCAGCGCGCGAGATCGTCACCGTGCCTGACTCCAGTGGTTCGCGCAGCACCTCCAGGGCGCGGCGGTCCCATTCGGGCAGCTCGTCGAGGAACAGCACGCCGTTGTGCGCCAACGAGATTTCGCCTGGGCGTGGTTCGTTGCCGCCGCCGACCAGCGCGACCGCGCTCGCGGTGTGATGCGGGCTACGAAAGGGGCGCGTGCGCCAGCGCGTCGGGTCGAGGCCGCGGCCGCTGATTGAGAGTACCGCGGCGGTTTCCAAGGCTTCGGCCTCGGCGGCGTCGGGCAGCAGACCGGGCAGCCGCGAGGCGAGCAGGGTCTTGCCGCAGCCTGGTGGGCCGACGAGCAGCAGGTGATGGCCGCCGGCCGCGGCGATCTCCAATGCGCGCCGGGCCTGCGCCTGGCCGCGGACCTCGCGCATGTCGGGGCCGGGCACCGGGCGCTGCGGCGGGGCGACCGCGACCGGCAACGGCTTGGTGCCGCCGAGCAGGGCGCAGACTTCCAGCAGTGTGCGTGCGGTCCGCACCTCGACGTCGGATGCGAGCGCGGCTTCGGCGCCATTGCCGGCCGGCACCACCAGTCCGCGACCGGCACCGGCGACCGCGAGCGCGGCCGGCAGCACGCCGTCGACGGCGCGCAGTTCGCCGGTCAGTCCGAGCTCGCCGACAAATTCCCAGTCGCGCAGCGCTTCGACCGGAACCTGGCCGCTGGCGGCCAGGATGCCGAGCGCGATCGGCAGGTCGAAGCGGCCGCCGCCCTTGGGCAGGTCGGCTGGGGCGAGGTTGACGGTGATCCGCCGCGCCGGGAACTCGTACTGCGCGCATTGGATCGCGGCGCGGACCCGGTCCTTGGCTTCGCGCACTGCGGCTTCTGGCAGGCCGACGATCGACATCGATGGCAGGCCGCCGCCCAGGTGCACCTCGACCTTGACCGCGGGTGCTCGGATGCCTGCGCGCGCACGTCCGTGCACGAGCGCAAGTCCCATGGCGCTGTCCTTTTAGTGGGCGGTGTCGAATTTGCCTGGCGACGGGGCCGGCGACGCGCTCTGGGTCTCGAGTTGGCGGACCTGCGCCTCCAGGGTCTCGAGTTTTTCGCGCGTGCGCAGCAGCACTGCGCGCTGGACCTCGAACTCCTCGCGCGTGACCAGGTCCAGCTTCGCCAGACCCGATTGCAGCACGGCCTTGAAGTTCTCCTGCAGTTCCTCGCGGCTCTCGCGCAGGCCGGCGGGCACCAGCCCGCTGAGGCGACGCGCGAGCTCGTCGATGTTGTTCAAATCGATCATCAGTCAGTCCTCACGGTGTACGGATAGCGTCGCCGGCATGCGCAACGCATGCAGTCGGCCGCCTCCGCGGCGCGTCGTCAGAAAATCCCCGTCGCGGCGCGGGGCGCACTAGACCATGCCTCCGGGCACGCGCACAAGCGTGCTGCGCCGCGTGCTCGGCATCGTGTAGGGCGGCGCGTGAGGGTGGCGTATCCTTGGCGCATCCTCTGCGGAGACACAGCGATGAAGATGGTCATGGCGATCATCAAGCCGTTCAAGCTCGACGACGTGCGCGAGGCGCTCGCCGAGGTCGGCGTGACCGGTATCACCGTCACCGAGGTCAAGGGCTTCGGCCGCCAGAAGGGCCACACCGAGCTCTATCGCGGCGCGGAGTACGTCGTGGACTTCTTGCCGAAGGTGAAGCTGGAGATCGCGGTGACCGACGACATCGTCGATGCCGTGGTCGAGACTGTGCTCAAGTCCGCAGGCATGGGGCGGATCGGCGACGGCAAGGTCTTCGTCTACGACCTTGAGCGCGTGGTGCGGATCCGCACCGGTGAGCTGGACGCCGACGCGTTGTGAGCGGCGGGGCCTTGCGGGTCGCGGTGCTGTGCGGTGGCACCAGCGCCGAGCGTGACGTGTCGATTGCCAGCGGCGCCCAGGTGGTCGGCGCGCTGCGCCAGCTTGGCCACGAGGTCCGGGTCGTCGACACCGCCCATGGCCTGCTTGACGACGCGGCCGAACGTCGGCTGCTGGACAGCAAGGTGGCGGTCGCGCCGCCAGACACCGGATCGATGGCACTCGTCACCTCGACGGCCGGCGGTCTGGCCTCGACGTTTCCCCGCGATTGCGATGTCGTCTTCCTGGCGCTGCATGGCGGTACCGGCGAGGACGGCACGCTGCAGGCGCTGCTCGATCTGGCCGGCCTGCCCTATACCGGCACCGGCCATCTGGGCAGCGGGATCGCGATGGACAAGGACCTGTCCAAGCGCCTGATGCGGGCCGCGGGTGTGCCGACGCCCGACTGGGCGATGCATCCGGCGGACGAGGCGCAGATCGCGCCTCTGGGCTGGCCCTTGGTGGTCAAGCCGAACCGACAGGGCTCGACGATCGGCCTGTCGGTCGTGCGCGAGGCCGCTGCGTTGCAGCCTGCGATCGAGCGGGCTCGGGCGCTCGATGCCGAGGTGATGATCGAGCGCTTCGTGCCCGGGCGCGAGCTCACCGTCGGCGTGCTGGACGGGCAAGCGCTCGCGGTCGGCGAGATCGTGTTGCCGGCCGATGGCGTGTTCGACTACGAGGACAAGTACCAGGGCGTCGTGCGCGAGGTGTTTCCGGCGGATGTGCCGCCCGCGATCGCCGAACAGGCGCAGACGCTGGCACTGCACGCGCATGTCGCGCTCAAGCTCGGCGACTACAGCCGCGCCGATTTTCGCCTCGACGCACAGGGTCGGTTGTGGTGCCTGGAACTCAACACGCTGCCGGGCATGACGGCAACCAGCCTGATGCCGCAATCGGCGGCCGCGATGGGCATTGCCTTTCCCGCACTCTGCGAACGGCTGTGTCGGCTTGCGTTGCAGCGTCGTGGGTCCGGTGTGCGGGGCGCTGGGTCGAGCGGCGCCGGATGACCGGCCTGCGCCGTGCGACGACGGCACGCGAGCCCAGGGCGGCGCAGCCCGGCCCCGGGGCGCGGCCGATGGCCGTCGCGGCCATCGCGCTCGCCTGCCTGCTCGCCGCCTGCGACCGTCCCTCGGCGGCACCGCCGCCACCGGCGCCGGTGCACGCGACCAAGCCCGATCATCTCCACCGCCCGGCGTACTTCCGCGCGCTGCTGGCCGAGCTCGCGGCGCGGCCGGAGCTGCGGGGCCACGCGCTGCGGCTGCACCGTTTCGTGTACCTCTACGCGGACGGCTCGGCGTTGCTGTGGTTGCAGTCGCCGAACGACCCGGCAGCGCTGCTGCGCTACACCTACGGCGATGCCTATCCGGCGCCCGGAATGCGCTGGGAGGCCGTTGAGGCCGGGCGTGAGGCATCGCCGTCCGTTCTTGAACCCGACCTGCTCGACCTCGCTGCGTTGCCGCTCGAAGGCCTGCCGGTCGCAGCGGCCGCCGCCGACGCGCAACTGCACCGGATGCGTGCCGAAGCCAGCGACGATGCCGCATCGCAGCACGCGCTGGCGACCGGTCTCGACAGCCTGTACTACGTGATCGGGCGCGCCGACGGCGGCCCGGGCTGGCGCGCCGACGTCAATCCGATCCCGATGCGCTGCGAGCGCACGTGGCGGTTCCACTTCGCGCCGGATGGGGCGTTGCGCGAGGTCGAGGCGATGCCCGACCTCGCGCGCCCGGCCGGCTGCGACGCCGCGCGTTGACGCGGGCCCGGGCGCGGCAGCGAGGATGACGGCATGGGACGGTCACTGACCCCGGCCACGCGGATCGGCCTGTCGATCGCGCTGGCCACCGGCCTCTACGGCGTGTCCTTCGGTGCGTTGTCGGTCGCCGCCGGGCTCGACCTGTGGCAGACGATGGCGCTGAGCCTGCTGATGTTTACCGGCGGCTCGCAGTTCGCGTTCGTCGGCGTGCTCGCTGGCGGCGGGGCGGGCGCGGCGGCGTTCGGGGCGGCCAGCCTGCTGGGCGTGCGCAATGCGGTCTACGCGGTACAGATCAACCGGCTGCTGCACCCGCGCGGGTGGGCGCGCCTGCTGGCGGCGCAGGTGACGATCGACGAATCCGCCGCGACCGCGGCCGGTCAGACCGAGCCTGCCGAACAACGCCGCGGCTTCTGGGTCGCCGGGCTGGGCGTGTTCGTGTGCTGGAACCTGTTCACGCTGGTCGGGGCGCTGCTGGGCGACGTGATCGGTGATCCCCGGCGTTGGGGCCTGGACGGTGCCGCGGTGGCCGCTTTCATCGGCCTGCTGTGGCCACGGCTGCGCGGCGGCGAGCCGGTCGCGATCGCGGTGGTCTGCGCCTTGGCAACCGCGCTCGCGATGCCCTGGCTGCCCGCCGGTGTGCCGATCCTGGTCGCGGCGGCGGTCGCGGCCGCCTGGGGCGCCTTGCTCGCGCGGCGCAACGTTGCATCAGAGGCGCGGGCGTGAGCGCGACCTGGGGTTGGTTGCTGCTGGCCTGCGCGGTCGCGTTCGCGACCAAGCTCACCGGCTACCTGGTGCCGGCGCGCTGGCTGGAAGGCGCACGCATGGCGCGCATCACCTCGGCGATGACCATCGGGTTGCTGGCGGCGTTGGTGGTCGTCAACGGCTTTGCCGGCGGCGGGGGCGTCGTGCTCGATGCCCGGGCCGGCGCCTTGCTGGTCGCGGTCGTCGCGCTGTGGCGCGGCGTGCCGTTCCTGGGCGTGGTGGTGCTGGGCGCGCTCGCGGCAGCGGGGCTGCGAGCGGCCGGCATCGGCTGAGCGGGTCGAGCGCGATGCGGGCGATGCGCGGCGGGAGCCGCGGCATCGCCGGGGCGTGGGCTCAGGCCTCCAGGGCCTTGGCCACGAACGGCGGCAGCACCTGCGCGGCCTGGTGGATCTGGGCGCTGTAATACGCGGTCTCGAAACCCTTGGCAGCGGCGTCGGCCTGGCGGAAGTCGAAGCCCTGGCCCTTGCGCGCCAGCGTCACGCTCCACCACCCGGTCGGATAACAGGGCTGCGGGAACGGCAGCGTCTGGAACGTGGTGAAGCCGGCCTTGCCCATCTCGGCACGCATTTCGCGGATCAGGTCCAGCAGCGCCAGCGGCGACTCGGACTGCTGCACCAGGATGCCGTCGTCCTTGAGCGCGCGAAAGCAGCTGTCGAAGAAGGCCTTGTTGAACAGACCCTCGGCCGGACCGACCGGGTCGGTCGAATCGACGATGACGACATCGACGCTGCCCGGTGCGCAGTCGCGCATGTAGGCGATGCCGTCGTCGAACAGCAGCTGCGCACGCGGGTCGTCGTTGGAGGCGCACAGTTCGGGGAAGTACTTCTCCGACATCCGCGTGACCTGCTCGTCGATGTCGCACTGCACTGCGCTTTCGACGCCCGGATGCTTGAGCACTTCGCGTAGCGTGCCGCAGTCGCCGCCGCCGATGATCACCACGCGCTTGGGCACGGCATGGGTGAACAGCGCCGGGTGCGAGACCATCTCGTGATAGAAGAAATTGTCGCGCGTGGTGACCATCATCGCGCCGTCGATCAGCATCACGTTGCCCCAATCGGTGCTCTCGTAGATCTCGATCTTCTGGAACGGCGACTGCACTTCGTCGAGCTTCTTGGTCACGCGGAAGCCGATCGACGAGCCGGTGGGGTCGAAGGTCTCGTGGAGCCAGGTCGGAGCGGACATGCGAAAGGTTCCGGTCAATTGCGGGCCGCGCATTGTAGCCGAGCCCCCATGACAGGCCGGGCGCGCGGGCTGGCTGAGGGCGTGTCACCGCAGGTTGCGTCGGCAACCCCTAGACTATGCGGCCCCTTCGCCGATGGACGCCCGCCGATGACTGCCTGGTCGACCGACCACGCCCGCAAGACCTACTCGATCCCGCATTGGAGCGAGGGGTATTTCGATGTCGACGACGCCGGGCGCATCGTCGTCTCGCCGCGCGGCGCGCAGGGCCCGTCGATCGCGCTGCCCGAGGCGGTCGACGCCGCGCGCGCCAAGGGTGCCCAACTGCCGCTGCTGGTGCGCTTTCCCGACATCCTCGGCGACCGCCTGCATCGGCTGCAGGCCGCGTTCGCGCAGGCGCAGGCCGAGTGGGAGTACGCCGGCGGCTATACCGCGGTGTATCCGATCAAGGTCAACCAGCACCGCGGGGTGGCCGGCACACTGGCCGGCCATCACGGCGAGGGCTTCGGCCTGGAAGCGGGCAGCAAGCCCGAGCTGATGGCTGTGCTCGCGCTCTCGCGCCCGGGGGGTCTGGTCGTATGCAACGGGTACAAGGACCGCGAATACATCCGCCTGGCGCTGATCGGCCGCAAGCTGGGCCTGGAGACCTTCATCGTCGTCGAGAAGCCGTCCGAACTCGCGCTGGTGATGGAGGAAGCGGCCGCGCTCGGCGTGAAGCCGGGCCTGGGCGTGCGCATGCGATTGGCCTCGCTGGGCGCGGGGAAGTGGCAGAACAGCGGCGGCGACAAGGCCAAGTTCGGGCTCAATCCGCGGCAGTTGCTGGACCTGTGGAAGAAGCTGCGCGACGCGGGCATGAGCGACTGCCTGCAGCTGTTGCATTTCCACATGGGCTCGCAGATCTCCAACGTTCGCGACATCGCCAACGGCATGCGCGAGGCGGTGCGCTACTTCGTCGAGCTCTCGCGGCTGGGCGCGCGGATCAGCCACGTCGACGTCGGCGGCGGCCTCGGTGTGGACTACGAGGGCACGCGCTCGCGCAGCTACAACTCGGTCAACTACGGCGTGCGCCAGTACGCCGGCAGCATCGTCCAACCGCTGGCGCAGGCCTGCGCCGAGCATGGGCTGCCGCCGCCGCGCATCGTCACCGAATGCGGGCGTGCAATGACCGCCCACCACGCGGTGCTGGTCGCCAATGTGTCGGAGGTCGAGCGCGCGCCCGAAGGCCGCGTGCCCGACGCGCACAGTGACGAGCCGGCGGTGGTGGCCAACCTGCGCGAATTGCACGGCGAACTGGCGGCGCGACCGGCGGTGGAGCTGTTCCACGAGGCGCAGCACCACCACGCCGAGGGCCTGGCGCTGTACGCGCTCGGCCAGTTGGACCTGGTGCACCGGGCGCGCATCGACGACCTGTTCTATGCGATCGCGCACGCGGTCCGCGCGCGGCTGACCTTCGACGAGAAGAGCCATCGCCCGCTGCTCGACGAGCTCAACGAGCGCTTGGTCGACAAGTACTTCGTCAACTTCAGCGTGTTCGAGTCGATGCCCGATGTCTGGGCGATCGATCAGGTGTTCCCGATCGTGCCGATCGAGCGCCTCGACGAGCTGCCCGAGCGCCGCGGTGTCATCGCCGATCTGACCTGCGACTCGGACGGCAAGATCGATACCTACGTCGAGAACGAGGACCTCGACACCTCGCTGCCGTTGCATGCGTTGCGTCCGGGCGAGCAGTACCGGCTGGGGTTCTTCATGGTCGGTGCCTACCAGGAAATCCTCGGCGACATCCACAACCTGTTCGGCGACACCGATGCGGTCGAAGTGAAGATCGAGGGCGACGGCATCACGATCGCGCAGCAGCGCCGCGGCGACACCACCGACGTGATGCTCGACTACGTCGGCTATCGCCTCGAGGACCTGCGCGCGCGCTACACCGCGATGGTCGACGACGCGGCGCTGGCGGCCGATGAAGCGCAGCGGCTCAAGGACGCGCTCGAAGCCGGGCTCACCGGCTACACCTATCTCGACGACACGCCGCTCGAGTAAGCCGCGACAACGGCGTCGGTGGCCTCAGGGCCGCCGGCGCACGAGGCGGCCGGCGATTCCGGTGCACGCGGCGGTCAGCCGCCGCGATGGACCTGGAAGCCGGCGAACGACTGGCTGACCGGCATGATCTCGAGCCGGTTGATGTTCAGATGCGGCGGCAGGTTGGCGACCCACCACAGCTGCTCGGCGATGTCCTCGGCGGTCATCGGCGTGGCGCCGCCGTAGAGCGTGTCGGAGGCGGCCTGATCGCCGCCGGTGCGCACCAGCGTGAACTCGGTCTCGGCCATGCCCGGTTCGATCGAGGTCACCCGTACGCCGGTGCCGTGCAGGTCGGACCGCAAGCCCAGCGAGAACTGGGTGACGAAGGCCTTGGTGCCGCCGTAGACGTTGCCGCCCGGATAGGGATAGCTGCCGGCAATCGAACTGATGTTGAGGATCGCGCCGCGGCGCTCGATCAATGTCGGCAACAGGGCATGGGTCAGCGTGGCGAGCGCGGTGACATTGGTGTCGATCATCTGCGTCCACTGCGCGAGATCGGCGCGCTGCGCCGGCGCGGTGCCCAGCGCCAGCCCGGCGTTGTTGATCAGCACGTCGATGCCGCGGAAGGCGTCTGGCAATGCGTCGAGCGCGGCGCGCATCGCGTCGGCATCGCGGATGTCGAATGCGGCCACGTGCAGGCGTTCGGTGCCGTGCGTGTCGACCAGCGCCTGCAGCCGCTCGGCGCGGCGACCGGTGGCGATCACGCGCCAGCCGCCCTGCAGGAAGCGGGCGACGGTCGCGGCGCCGAAGCCCGAGGTCGCGCCGGTGACGAGGAGGGTGCGGAGCATGGGAACTCTTCCGGGGCGGGCGCCTGCGTCGGGCGCGGATGAAGGGCGGGACGGATGCGGCATCGCGCCGCGGCGTCGATCAGTGCAGCGGCCGCGGCGTCGATCAGTGCAGCGTCGGCGTGCCGCAGCAGGTCTTGTACTTGCGGCCGCTGCCGCACGAGCACGGGTCGTTGCGGCCGGGCACATCGGCGCGTCGGGCCGGTTGCGGCCGCCGGTCGTGCAAGCGCTGCAGATACATGTCGTGGAGCATGTCGGGCAGGTCGTAGGCGAGGTCGAAGCGCTCCTCGAGCGACAGCATGTCGCCCTCGGCCATTTCGGCATCTTCGAGCTGGCTCGCATCGACGATCGCCAGTCGGGCGATGACGCCCAGGTCGTTCTCGATCGCGTCGTGCTCGTGCATCCATTCAGACCACGCGTCTTCGTGTTCGGCGGCGGCGCGCAGGAACCCGGCGGCCCACGCGGCTGCGAACGGGAAGTCGGCCGGCACGCCGTCCAGTCCGCCTGCGGCCTCGCCTTCGGCCTGGCCATCGTCGGCTTCGGGCGGCAGGCCCAGCATCGGCATCAATGCCTCGTGGGCGACACCCTCCTGCGGGTCCTGGCGTACGCGATGCACGATCTCGTCGGCCAGCCGGGCGATCAGCGCCTCGGCCTCGCGGGTCTGGCGGGCATCGCGGCGCGCCACCTCGCCCGTACCCCAGACCAGCGGCAGCACGCTGTCGAGCGTGGTCTCGACCGGACCGACCGCAAGCGCCGACAGGAAGCCGTCGAGCATTTCCAGATTGCCCAGCCCGGTCTCCGGGTCGGTGCAGCGATCGAGCAACGTGTCCAGCCGGTCGAGCTCGGTATCGCTCAGGCGGGTGTCGTCAGCCATGGTCGGGCGTCTCCGTCACTGGGCCTTGATCGCCAGCGCCGGCAGGCCGCCGTTGCCGAGCTTCTGCTTGGCTTCGGCAAGCTCGGTGGCGGTGCCGTAGGGCCCCATGCGCACGCGGTAGACCGTCTTGCCCTGCGCTTGGCCGGCTTCGACCCGGGCACTGAGGCCCAGCAGCGCGATGCGTGCCTTGAGCGCTTCGGCGTCGCCCGAGGCGCTGAACGAGCCTGCCTGCAGCAGGTAGCGGGCATCGCTGCCGGCAGCCGGTGCGGTCGAGGCCGTGGTCGTGGGCCGGGTCGGGGTCGCCGCCGGCGTGGTCGTCGCCGCCGGCGTCTCGCTCAGCGGCGTCGGGCCGGTGGGGGCACCGGCCAGGTCAGCGGCGTCGGGGTGACGCCCCTGCAGCGCCTGCTGCTGCGCCTCGGCGCGCTGCCGGCGCTCGGCCTCGGCGCGCGCGCTGGCGGCCAGCTCGGCGTCGGACATCGGCACCTCCTGGTCGGGCAGCAGAGTGTAGAAGTCGTAGTCGGCGGCGGGCGCGGGCTGCGGCTGCGCCGGGCGCGGCCTCGGTGCCGGGGTC
The DNA here is from genome assembly GCF_037198055.1 of Luteimonas sp. gir. NCBI lineage: Bacteria > Pseudomonadati > Pseudomonadota > Gammaproteobacteria > Lysobacterales > Lysobacteraceae > Luteimonas > Luteimonas sp. gir. The sequence continues at coordinate 187,851 of NZ_JBBAXQ010000001.1, read as the reverse complement.
TCGGCCAGCGGCGCCGGCGCGTCCTCGTCGAGCGCACCGACCGCGGGCTGTGCATCGGGATTGGGGCGCGGGCGGAAGAAGCCGTCCTCGGCGTCGGGCTTGAACAGCCGCGGCACAGCCAGCACCACGCCCAGCGCGAGCACCACGCCAATGATCATCCACGCCCAGCCGGGCAGACCGCCGGAGCTGCCGCCGTTGCGTCGCGCCTGGGATTTGCCGCGTCTTGCCGCCATCACATCGCCTCCGGAGCCTGCACGCCCAGCAGCGCCAGGCCGTTGCGCAGCACCTGTCCCACGGCCGTCGCCAGCGCCAGACGCGCGTCGCGCGTCGGGGCGTCGTCGACCAGGAACTGGTGATCGTTGTAGTACGTCTGGAAGGCCTGCGCCAGTTCCAGCAGATAGGTCGCAATCAGGTGCGGTTCGAGCTGGGTGCCAGCCGCGGCGACGATCTCAGGCCAGCGCGACAGGTCGATCAGCACATCGCGCAGCGCCGTGTCGGTCATGTCCGGCAACTGCGCAAGTCCCTGCTGCAGGTCGAAGACCAGGCCGCGTTCGGCGAGCTGGCGCTGCAGGCCGCAGATGCGCGCATGCGAGAGCTGGACGTAGTAGACCGGATTGTCGAGCGACTGGCTGCGTGCCAGGTCGATGTCGAACACCAACTGCGAATCAGGCTTGCGCGCGACCAGGAACCAGCGCGTGGCATCGCGCCCGGCCTCATCGATCAGGTCGCGCAGCGTCAGGTAGCTGCCGGCGCGCTTGGACAGCTTCACTTCCTCGCCGCCGCGCATCACCGTGACCATCTGGTGCAGCACGTATTCCGGCCAGCCGGCCGGGATGCCGGCATCGAGCGCCTGCAGGCCGGCGCGCACGCGCGCCAGCGAGCCGTGGTGGTCGGCACCCAGCTCGGTGATCGCACGTCGGTAGCCGCGCTGCCACTTGCTCAGGTGATAGGCCACGTCCGGCACGAAGTAGGTGTAGCTGCCGTCGGACTTGCGCATCACGCGGTCCTTGTCGTCGCCATAGTCGGTCGAGCGCAGCCACAGCGCGCCGCCGTCCTCGTAGGTATGGCCATTGGCGACCAGCGTGCCCACGGTCTCCTCGACCTTGCCGTCGGCGTACAGCGACGACTCCAGGAAATAGACGTCGAAGCTCACGCCGAAGGCAGCCAGGTCGGCGTTCTGCTCGCGGCGCAGCCAGGCGACTGCGAAGCGGCGGATCGCGTCGAGGTCGTTGGCATCGGCGGTGCCGGTCACGCACTGGCCTTCGACCTCGACCGTGGCGCCGTCCAGGCACGCGCGGGCGACATCGGCGATGTACTCGCCGTTGTAGGCATCGGCCGGCCAATCGGCGTCGCCCGGCGCCAGGCCGCGTGCGCGCGCCTGCACCGAGCGGGCGAGGTTCTCGATCTGCACGCCGGCGTCGTTGTAGTAGAACTCGCGCTTGACGTTCCAGCCGTTGGCGTCGAGCACGCGCGCGATGCAGTCGCCGATCACCGCGGCGCGGCCGTGGCCCACGTGCAGCGGACCGGTCGGATTGGCCGAGACGTACTCGACGCCGGCGGTCTGCGCCGCGCCGCTGTCGTTGTGGCCGTAGGCGTCGCCGTGGGTGTGCACCGCGACCAGTTGGTCGCGCCAGGCGGCCGGTGTCAGACGGAAGTTGAGAAACCCGGGGCCGGCGATCTCGACCGAGGCGATCGCATCGTTGGTCGGCAGCGCATCGACCAGCGCCTGCGCGATCGCGCGCGGGTTCGAGCGGGCCGGGCGCGCCAGCAGCATCGCCGCGTTGGTGGAAAAATCGCCATGGCTGCGGTCCTTCGGCCGTTCGACGACGAAGGCGGGCGTGGCGAGATCGGCGGGCAGCGTGCCGGCATCGCGCAGGGCGGCGATGGCCCGCTCGACGAGGGGTTCGATGAGGGCGCGGGACGAGGAGTTCACGGGCAAAGAGTGTCGCGGAGCACGGCCGGGCATTGTACGCGAGCCATCCTGAGCGGGCCGGTGCGGAAGGCGTATGCTTGCGCGCCCGGTTCTGCAGGCCCTGCGTGGACGCGCTGTTTCCCGAACTGATCTGGCTGGTGTGTATCGCCTTCATGGCCGGGCTGGTGGACGCGGCGGTCGGCGGCGGCGGCCTGGTCCAGCTCCCGGGCCTGTTCACCGCGCTGCCCCAGTACGCCCCGGCGGCGTTGCTGGGCACCAACAAGTTCAGCTCGATCTTCGGCACCGCGGCGGCGGGCTGGCGCTACGCGCGCAATGTGCGCTTCCCCTGGATGCCCGTGCTGTGCGCCTCGGCGACCGCGTTCGTATTCGCCTTCGCCGGCGCCACCGCGGTCAGCCTGCTGCCCCGCGATGCGGTCCGGCCGCTGATTCTGGTGCTGCTGGTGGCGATGCTGGCCTACACCCTGGTCAAGAAGGACTTCGGCGTGCTGCACCGCCCGCGCGAGGTCGGCCGTCGCGAGCTGGCGCTAGCCCTGGCGATGGGGGCTGCGATCGGCTTCTACGACGGCCTGTTCGGGCCCGGCACCGGCAGCTTCTTGATCTTCCTGTTCATCCGCTTCTTCGGGCTGGATTTTCTGCGCGCGACTGCCGCTTCGAAGATCGTCAATCTGGCGACCAACCTGGCGGCGCTGTCGTTCTTCGTGCCCTCGGGTCACGTGCTGCTGACCTTCGCAGTGCCGATGGCCATCGCCAATGTCGGCGGGTCGGTGGTCGGCACGCGACTGGCGCTGCGCGGCGGCACGCCGCTGATCCGCAAGCTGTTCGTCGCGCTGGTGGTGGTGCTGATCGCGAAGATGGCCTGGGACACCTTCGCGCGCTGAGCCGGCGCGTCAGCGGCGGCCGCCGCCGACCTCGATGAACTGCAGGAATTCGGCCCGCGTGCGGGCATCGTCGCGGAAACTGCCGAGCATCGTCGAGGTGATCATGCTGACCCCGCGCTTGTGCACACCGCGCGTGGTCATGCACTCATGCGCGCCTTCGACCACCACGCCCACGCCCAGCGGCGACAGCGCGCGCTGGATGCAGCCGGCGATCTGCGCGGTCATTTTCTCCTGCACCTGGAAACGCTTGGCATAGGCTTCGACGACGCGCGCGAGCTTGCTGATGCCGACCACGCGACCCGACGGCAGGTAGCCGACATGCACCTTGCCGATGATCGGGGCCATGTGATGCTCGCAATGGCTCTCGTACTCGATGTCGCGCAGCACGATCATCTCGTCGTAGCCGGCCACTTCCTCGAACGTGCGCGCCAGATAGGCGTCGGCGTCGATCGCGTAGCCGCTGAACCATTCGCCGTAGGCGTCGGCGACGCGGCGCGGCGTATCGAGCAGACCTTCGCGGGCCGGGTCCTCGCCGGCCCAACGCAGCAGCGTACGGACGGCGGCCTCGGCCTCGGCGCGGGGGACGCCGTTGCGGGCATCGTCGTGGGAAGCGCTCATCGCGGCTCTCGCGGAAAAGACGCTATGGTAGCGCGGCGCCGTTCAGCGCCCCAGGGCCGCTCAGGCGTTGCGGTCGGCGCGCCGGGCAGCGTCCTGCCGGGAGGCGGCGTCCATGGCGCAGTGCTGCCAGGCTGCCTCGACCGCGCCGCGTGCCTCCACCCAGCCCAGCCGCGAGGCGCCACGGGTCGCATTCCAGTCACGCTCAAGCTGGGCGGCGATCGTCTCGAAGTCCTCGCCGGGAGTGCGGCGCCAGCTGCGCAGGCCGAGCCGGTAGGCCGGCGCGTAGTCCTCCCAGGTCCTGCCCACCGAGTAGTACGGCGCTTGCTGGAGCGACGCAGCGAAGCGCTTGAGCAGCGCTGCGTCGTCCGCATCGGCCGCCGTCGACGCGTCGCGGGCGGGGTCAGATGCAGGATGGGCAACGAGGGCGGGGTCGGGCTTCATTCGCGTCTTCTTCCGTAAGGCCGGAGTTGGGGCGGGGCAGGCAAGGAGGAGCGTTGGCCGCACCCTATGCCGCAGTCCGTACGACAGCAGTGAAGCTCCGTGCCCAGCCACGGAATACGTGCAGCCTGCGTTCAGCCCAAATCGGTGTGAAGGTCGGCCCTTGAAAAAACTGCAGACCTGCCGGGCCCCGGGCGGGCGGGGTGGCATGACATTTCGCAGGGGCGCCGCGCTTGGCCGCCGCGCAGAATGCACCTCCGACCACCAGGAGTTCCGCCCATGCGCGCCATTGCCGCCGGTTCCACGCTGGCTCTCGCCCTGGCCCTCGCCGCCTGCGCTCCATCTGCGCCCGCACCGTCCGGCACCACACAGACCGATGCCGCCAGCGGACAGACTGCCCAGGATGAATCGGCCCGGCTCAACGCCTGGTTCGAGACCCAGTACGAGGCGCTGCTGCAAACGAGCCCCACCCAGCTGACCTTTCTCGGGCGCAAGGACCAGAACGATCGGCTCGACGACATGTCCGAACAGGCCTCGCGCGATCGCCTGGCCTGGCTGCAGGCCTCGGTCGCGGAGATGGAGGCGAAGTTCGACTACGACGCGCTCGATGCCGAGACCAAGCTGTCGTGGGATCTGTGGAAGCGCCAGTACGAAAGCGCGCAGGGCGGCATGGCGTTCCTCGCCGACGGCTATGTGTTCGACCAGATGAACGGCATGCACAGTGCATTCCCGACCTTCATGATCAGCATCCACAAGGTCGACGACGAACAGAGCTATCAGGCCTACATCGCCCGCCTGAAGGCAGCGCCGGTGATGTTCGACCAACTGCTCGAGCGCGGCCGCGCTGCCGCGGCGCAGGGCATCCGTCCGCCGCGGTTCGCGTTCGACGGCGTGATCGACCAGTCGCGCAAGGTGATCACCGGCGCGCCGTTCGACGACGGTCCCGCCAGCGCGCTGTGGGCCGATGCCCAGGCCAAGGCCGATGCGTTGGTCGAGCAGGGCAAGCTGACCGCCGAGCGCGCCGCGCAACTCAAGGAAGACGCCCGCGTGGCGCTGGTCGAGCAACTCAAGCCGGCCTACGAGCGGATCATCGCGTGGAGCGAGCAGGAGCGGCCCCAGGCCCTGGAGAACCCGTCCGGTGTCGGCACGACCCACCCCAATGGCGCGGCGTACTACGCCTACCAGCTGCGCGAGAACACCACGACTGCGATGACTGCCGACGAGGTCCATCAGCTGGGCCTGGACGAGGTCGCGCGCATCCGTGGCGAGATGGAGGCGCTCAAGACCCGCGTCGGCTTCGATGGCGACCTGCAGGCGTTCTTCGCGTTCCTCGACACCGACAAGCGCTTCAAGTACCCCGACACCGATGCCGGCCGCCAGGCCTACATCGACGATGCGACCGCCGCGATCGACAACATCCGCCAGCACCTGCCCGAGTACTTCGGCCTGCTGCCCAAGGCCGGCCTGGAGGTGCGCCGCGTGGAGGCGTTCCGCGAGCAGCCCGGCGCGGCGCAGCACTACTACCCCGGCACGCCTGACGGCTCGCGGCCGGGCATCTACTACGCGCACCTGTCGGACATGAACGCGATGCCCAAGACCGAGTTGGAGGTCATCGCCTATCACGAGGGCCTGCCGGGCCATCACATGCAGATCTCGATCGCCCAGGAACTGCAGGGCGTGCCGACGTTCCGCACCCAGCAGTTCCACACCGCCTACACCGAGGGCTGGGGCCTGTACTCGGAGTGGCTGGCCAAGGAAATGCCGGGCACTTACCAGGACCCGTACTCGGAGTACGGCCGGCTGATGTCGGAGATGTGGCGCGCGATCCGACTCGTCGTCGACACCGGCATGCACGCCAAGGGCTGGACCGAGCAGCAGGCGGTCGATTACTTCCGCCAGAACAGCTCGATCCCGCAGGCGGCGATCGAGTCGGAGATCCGCCGCTACCTGATCATGCCCGGTCAGGCCACCGCCTATAAGGTCGGCATGATCCGCATCCAGGCCCTGCGCCGGAAGGCGGAGACCGAGCTGGGCGACCGCTTCGACATCCGCGGCTTCCACGACACTGTGCTCGGCGGCGGCGCGCTGCCACTGGACCTGCTCGAACAGCGCGTGGACCGCTGGATCGCCGAAAAGAAAGCCGGCTGAGCCGGCACCGGCGTCGCGTTCCACCCCCGGAAGGTGCCGTTTCCAGATCACACCTCCCCCGCCCGCGGGGGAGGTCGCCACGCGCAGCGCGGCGGGTGGGGGACGGGCCGTCGCGGGAAAGCGCCCCCACCCAACCCTCCCCCGCGATGCGGGGGAGGGAGACAAGCGGCGCGACTCGCGCGCGTAGCGCGGACGGGCCACCTCCTCCGCAGCGCAGATTGGTCACCTCCTCCGCAGCGCGGGGGAGGTCGGCGCCGCAGGCGCCGGGTGGGGGCGAACGCCAGATGATGGTGTTATCAAATCCCGCCCTGTGCGGGCGATTCCTTACTCCATCGCCGCCAGCACCGCCGCCGCGAACGCCGCGACATCGAAGCGCTGTCCGGTCGGGTCCTCGCCGCGGCGCACCAGCACGAGATCGCGCGAGGGCACGACCACGATGTACTGCCCACGGTTGCCGAACGCGGCGAACGTGTCGGCCGGCACGCCCGGCGAGCGCTGCAGCAACCACAGCGTCGCGCCGTAGCCGAAGTCGCCCTCGGGCTGCGGGCCGGACGGCGTCGTCGCCTGCTGTACCCAGCCTTCGGGCAGCAGCCGGCGTCCGGCGGCCACGCCGTCGTTCTCAAGGAGCAGGCCGAAGCGGGCGAGGTCGCGCGCGGTCGACCAGACCTGGCTCGACAGCACGTAGCCACCCTGCCAGTCGGTCTCGGCGAACGTGCGCGTCATGCCCACGGGCCAGAACAGATCGGTGTAAGGACGCGATAGCGCGCGCGCGTCGTCGCCGGTGGCCGCGCGCAGGGCATGCACCGCCAGCACGCTGTCGTTGTTGGCGTAGCGGAATCGCGTGCCCGGCAAAGCGGCCAGCGGCCAACCGGGTGCGGCTTCGGCCACGGTCGCACCGCCGAAGTACAGCGCATCGGTGCGGTTGCCGGCGGTGTCGCTGTGCAGGCCGCTGGCCATGCGCAGCAACTGGTCGACGGTGATCGCCGCGCGCGGGTCGCCGGGGCGCTGCCATTCGGGCACCGGTGCCGGGCGCGCCGGATCGAGCGTGCCCTGGCCCGCGGCGACGCCGACCAGCGCGCCCGCCAGACTCTTGGCGACCGACCACGTGCGCTGCGGGACGTGCGGGCCGAAGCCGTCGCGGTAGCGCTCGGCAACGATGCGCCCGCCCTGCACCACGACGACCGCGGTGGTGACGTGCCCCTCGCCGAACGCGGTGGCACCCAGTGCGCCCTCGAGTGCGGCCGACAGCGCGCGGTCGTCGCCGCGCAGCGGCGCAGTCGCGTCACGCTCGCCCAGCGGCCAGGACCGGGCATCGAGGTCCGGCGCGGCGGCATCGAAGCGCGGCAGCGTCGCCACCGCGGCCGCGTCGGCGCCGATCGGCAACTGCGCGCAGCCCAGGTTGGGGCGCCAGGCGGCGATACGCGGCGGCATCGCCGGGTCGAACGCGACCGACACCGTGTGCGCGTCGCGGTCGACCACTGCGGTCAGCGCGTCCACCTGCGCCTGGTACTCGGGATAGATGCCGCGCAACTCGACCGCGTCCACCTGCGCCGGGTCGCGCCCGCCGCCCAGGTGCGCACTGCACAACGTCAGCGCCTTGTAGCCGGCCGCGACCGCGCGCGCATGCGCTTCGGACGATGCCGGGGGCGCGGTCTGGGCGACCGCGGGCGCAGCGACGAGCAGGAGCAGTGGCAACAGGGCGCGCATCGAAAGGTCCCATCGGGCAAGGACCGCAGTCTAGGCGGAGCTTGCGGTGCTCCGCATAATGTAATAATTTGAGTTACATGAAGCCAGACAGCCGCCTGTCCTCCGTCCTGCACGTCTTGCTGCACATGGCCCAGCACGACGGCCCGCTGACCTCCGAGACCTTGGCGCGCGCGCTGGGCACGAACCCGGTGGTGGTCCGCCGCACGCTCGCCAGCCTGCGCGAGCGCGGCTATGTCGCCTCGGCCAAGGGTCCGGGCGGCGGCTGGACGCTGGGCTGCGATCTGCGCACGGTGACCTTGCTCGATATCTATCGCGCGGTCGGCGAACCGACCGTGTTCGCGATGGGCCATCGCTTGGCGCAGCCCGCGTGCCTGGTCGAGCAGGCCGTCAACGAAGCACTCGACATCGCCTTCCGCGATGCCGAAGCGCTGCTGATCGCGCGTCTGGGCGAGGTGACGCTGGCCGAGCTGGCCGCCTCCTTCGCGCGGCGCATGCCGCATGTCCCGTCCGTCCCCTGCGAGCGTCCCGACCATGCCTGACCCCACCGCGTCCTTCGATGCCGTCGTCGTCGGCGGCAGTTATGCCGGCCTGTCGGCTGCGATGCAGCTCGCCCGCGCGCGCCAGCGCGTGCTCATCATCGACGCCGGTCAGCGCCGCAACCGCTTCGCGTCCGCCGCGCACGGGTTGATCGGCCAGGACGGCCGCGCGCCGGACGCAATCGCCGCCGACGCCCGCGCCCAGGTGCTGGCCTATCCGACCGTGACCTGGCGACAGGCCACCGCGGTGCGCGCCGATGGCGGCATCGGCCTGTTCGCGGTCGAGGACGAGGCCGGCCAGCGCGTGCAGGCGCGCCGGTTGGTGTTGGCGACTGGTGTGATCGACACGCTGCCGCCGATCGACGGCCTGCAGGCGCGCTGGGGACGCAGCGTGTTCCATTGTCCGTACTGCCACGGCTACGAGCTCGACCGCGGCCGCATCGGTGTGATCGCCGTCGGCGAGGTCTCGAGGCACCATGCCCTGATGCTGCCCGACTGGGGCGCGGTGACGTTCTTTCTCGATGGGCGATTCGTGCCCGACGAGAGCCAGCGCGCCGCGCTCGCTGCGCGTGGCGTGCGGATCGAGCCGGGGCGGATCGCCGCGGTGGCCGGGCACGCGGATGTCGTGCTCGAAGACGGCCGGCTGATCGCATGCGACGGGCTGTTCGTTGCCAGCCGCACCCACGTCGCCAGCCCGCTGGCCGAGCAGCTCGGCTGCGCGTTCGAAGATGGGCCGCTAGGCGCCTTCGTGCGCACCGATGCGATGCAGGCCACCTCGGTGCCCGGCGTGTTCGCCTGTGGCGACGCCGCGCGCGCTGCGCACAGTGTTGCGCTGGCGATCGGCGATGGCGCGATGGCCGGCGCCGCGACCCATCGCAGCCTGCTGTTCGACTGAACCAGCGGGCCTGGCGCTTTGCCCGTGCAGCGCGCACGCGGCATCATGACAGGCTGGAACCCGCCCACACGACGAGACCCGCGCGCATGAAGCGATCGAAGACGACGGCCCTGCTGCTGATGGGCGCCGCGCCCCTGCTGTTCACCGCCTGCCAGCGCGAGCAGCCGGTGCAGATGCAGGAAGGCCTGTTCACCTCGGTCGAGCGCTGCACCGAAGCCACCGGCGATGCCTCCAACTGCCGCATCGCGTTCGAGCAGGCCCGCCAGCAGGCCGCCGATGCGGCCCCGCAGTACGGCAGCCGCGAAGCCTGCGCGCGCGATTATCCGGCCGAGGACTGCGTGGAGCAGCGCACGACGGCCGGGCACTCGTTCATCGGACCGATGATGGCGGGCTTCTTCCTGTCGCAAATGATGAGCGGCAACCGCGCCGGTCTCGCCCAGCAGCCGGCCGCGGGCCAGGCACGCGGCGCCGCCCCCGGTCGGCCGCAGGCCACCCCGGCTTGGCGCAGCAACACCGACGGCTGGTTGCGCCCGTCCGGTGCGACGGCCGCCGGCCGCGCCGGCCTGACGCCGGTCGCCGCCACCCCGGACCGCGCGATGACCGCGCAGCGCGGCGGCTTCGGCGCCTCGGGACGCGGTCGCAGCAGCGGCGGCTGAGCGTGCGGCGGATTCCGATCGTCGAGCGCGGCAACTGGCGCGCACGCGCTGCCGAAAGCGGTTTCCGCTTCCATACCATCGATGGCGCCCGCTACTGGGACGAACGCGCCTATTACGCGTTCACCCTGCGCCAGATCGAGAGCGATCTCGAGGATCCGAGCGCCGAGCTGCACGCGATGGCGCTCGACCTGGTCGACGAGATCGCCGGCAGCGATGCGCTGATGCAGCGGCTGGCGATTCCCGCGCCCTTCCGCGACTGGGTCGCCGAGAGCTGGCGTCGCCGCGACGGCCATCTCTACGGACGTCTGGACTTCGCCTACGACGGCCAGGGCCCGGCCAAGCTCTACGAACTCAACTACGACACCCCGACCTCGCTGTTCGAGGCCGCGTTCTTCCAGTGGCAGTGGCTGGAGGACCAGCGCGAAGCCGGGCGCCTGCCGGCCGAGGCCGACCAGTTCAATTCGATCCACGAGGCGCTGGTCGAGCGCTTCGGCGCGCTGTCGACGCACCTGCCGCCGCCGCTGTTGTTCGCCGCCTCGCGCGATTCCGAGGAAGACCAGGGCACGGTCGACTATCTGCGCGACTGCGCCGCCCAGGCCGGTCTGCACGGTGCGCCGATCGCGATCGAGGATGTCGGGCTGTCGGACGACGGGCGGTTCACCGACCTCGACGATGGCGTGATCGGCACGCTGTTCAAGCTCTATCCGCTCGAAGACCTGTTCGCCGAGGACTTCGGCCGCGCGCTGCCCGGCTCGGGTCTGCGCCTGCTCGAGCCGCCGTGGAAGGCGCTGCTCAGCAACAAGGGCATCCTGCCGCTGCTGTGGGAGCGCCACCCGGGCCATCCCAACCTGTTGGCCGCCGCGTTCGACGACGGCGGTGCGCTGCCGGCCGGCTGGGTGCGCAAGCCGCTGCATTCGCGCGAAGGCGCGAACGTCGCCATGCATCTGCCCGACGGCCGCTGGCTCGAGAGCGAAGGCCCCTATGCCGGTCCGTGCATCCGCCAGGCACTGCACCCACTGCCGCAGTTCGACGGCCACTATCCGCTGGTCGGTAGCTGGGTCGTCGGCGATGTCGCCTGCGGCATCGGCATCCGCGAGGACGACGGCCCGATCACCCGCGACAGCGCCCGCTTCGTGCCGCACGCGATCGTCGAGGACGGTGCGCAGGCCACGCTGTACGCCTGAGCGGGCGGATCAATCGCGAGGGCGCTTCGGGGCCTTTGCGCGGACGCCGAGATCTTCGATGCGCAGCAGGCGCTCGAAACGCATGACGTGGACGATGAGCACGCGTGGACCCTCATGCCGATAGAAGACACGGCACGGCGGTTCAACGATTTCTCGGTAGCGCGAGCCGGGCAACTCGGGCGGGCGGCGACCGCTGGCCGGATGATCGGCGAGGTGTTCGACGTGGGCGAACACGCGCGCTACCAACTTCGCCGCGGCCCGCGGATCTTCGATTGCGATGTAGTCGGCGATTGCGTCCAGGTCGGCGATCGCCGGCTCCGACCAGACTACTTCAGCCATCGAGCAAGACGTGCCTTGGCCTGGTCGTGGCTTGCAAAGCGGCCTTCGGCAATCGCCTGCTCGCCACGCGCGATGCCTTCGAGAATCGACATGCGTTGCTGCATATGCTCGTAGCTCTCCACATCCACCAGATAGGCACTGGGCAGACCATGCTGCGTGATGAGGATCGGCTGCCTGTCCCGCTCGATGTCGGACAGCAACTCGGTGGCTTGCCGCTTGAGCGTCGTGACGAGTTCGGTGCGCATGAAAGTGACACTAAAGTATCACTGACGCGAGTGCAAGCGGCATGCGCCTGAACATGGGTGGCCTTGAAGCACCAGACAGGATCGGGTGCCAAGCCGCGTGCAGCCATTGTCGTGACGCTTCGCCCGCGACGCCGATGCCACGCACACGGCCCGCGCCTGCGATCATGTGCGCATGACCGAGCCCACTGCGTTTTCCACCCTCCCGCTGTCGCCCGCCTTGCTGCAGGGCGTCGCCGCCCTCGGCTACACGGCGATGACGCCAATCCAGGCGCAGGCATTGCCCGCCATCCTCGACGGCCGCGACACCATTGCGCAGGCGCCCACCGGCAGCGGCAAGACCGCTGCGTTCGGGCTCGGCCTGCTGCAGCGGCTCGATCCGGCGCGTGTGGAAACGCAGGCGCTGGTGCTGTGCCCCACGCGCGAGCTCGCCGACCAGGTCGCGCGCCAGCTGCGCCGGCTCGCGGTCGGCATTCCGAACCTGAAGGTCTCGGTGCTGTGCGGCGGCATTCCGCTGGGTCCGCAGCTCGCGTCGCTGACTCACGATCCGCATATCGTTGTCGGCACCCCCGGACGCATCCAGGAGCTGACCAAGAAGAAGGCGTTGCATCTGCGGCACATACGCACGCTCGTGCTAGACGAAGCCGACCGCATGCTCGACATGGGCTTCGAAGAACCAATCCGCGACATCGTCGGACGCACGCCCAAGACCCGCCAGGGCCTGCTGTTCTCGGCAACGTTTCCCGACGACATCCGCGCGCTGGGTGCGGCGATGCTGCGCGACCCGGTCAGCATCGGCATCGGCGGCGATACCAAGGCCCCGGCCATCGATCAGCTCTGCTTCGAGGTCGAACCCGCGCGCCGCGCGCCGCTGTTGGCCGCGCTGCTGCTGCGCTATCGACCCGAGTCGGCGGTGGTGTTCTGCAACACCCGCGCCGACGTGGCCGAGGTCGCCGGCTCGCTGGCGCACTACGGCTTCGCGGCGCTCGCGCTGCACGGTGACATGGAGCAGCGCGACCGCGACGAAGTACTGCTGCAGTTCGCCAACCGCAGTTGCGCCGTGCTGGTGGCCAGCGACGTCGCCGCGCGCGGGCTCGATGTCGAGGACCTCGTGGCGGTCATCAATTTCGAACTGCCGCACGACCCCGACACCTACGTGCACCGCATCGGCCGCACCGGCCGCGCGGGTCGCACCGGGCTGGCGCTGAACCTGGTGACGCCGCGGGAGCTGCCGCGCACGACGGCGATCGAAGCGCACCTGGGCCAGCCGCTGCGCTGGGAAAAGCTGATGCCGTTGTCCGGCAAGGCGACGAATGTGCCGCCTGCGGCGATGGCCACGCTGCGCATCGACGCCGGCCGCAGCGACAAGCTGCGGCCGGGCGACATCGTCGGCGCGCTGACCGGCGAGGCCGGTCTGCACAAGGAGGCGATCGGCAAGATCGACGTGTTCGCGACGCGCAGCTATGTCGCGATCGCACGCGGCCAGGCCGCACAGGCGCTGGCACGGCTGCGCGAAGGCAAGATCAAGGGGCGGCGGTTCCGCATCGCGCGGCTCTGATACCGCGCGTCGAACGCATCGCGGCGGACGCGGTCAGCGCCCGCGCCAGCGCGCCCATACCGCGCGGACGGCCGCGTAGACCACGCCGATCGCCAGACCCAGGCCGATCCATTGCAGTAACGTCATCGCGGAGATCTCCTTGGGCCCGGGGGCAGACGGACCGGCGCGCGCCACGACGGCGCGGCCGGGATGCACTGCGGTGTCAGCCCTGAACGCGGCCGACGTTCTTCTCGTCCTCGGTGGCCTCGCGCACCTCGGCCACTTCGACAGCGAAGTGCAGCGTCTGGCCGGCCAGCGGATGGTTGCCGTCGATGCGCACCTGCGTGTCGGTCACATCCACCACGGTCACCAGCACCGCGCCCTGGCCGCCCTGGGCCTGGAACTGCATGCCCGGCTCGACGGTATCCACGCCCTGGAAGGCTTCGCGCGGCAGCACCTGGACCAGCGCGTCGTTGCGCTCGCCGTAGGCCTCCTGCGGCGGCACGTCGACGGTCAGCGTGTCGCCGACCTTGCGCCCCGCCAACGCCTTCTCAAGGCCCGGGATGATGTTGCCGGCGCCGTGGAAGTAGCGCAGCGGCTGACCGGCGGGCGACTTGTCGAGCACCTCGCCGGCATCGTTGGTGAGGGTGTAGTGGATGCTGGCAACGCGTGCAGCGGCGATCTCCATGAGGATCTCCTTGAGATTCGAATAGAAGGGGGAGGCGTGGCGGAAGACGAAACGACACCGGACGACACACGGTGTGGATGACCACCGCACCACCCTACCGGGCGGGGAGGCGGCACGCAAACCGGCGCACGCGCAGCGCTGCGCTTGGACGGTGCCATTCGGCCACGTCTGCGCCGTCGTGGCGCGATCGGGACTGGATGACGCCACAATGAACCGGCGCCCGCGCACTAGGGCGAACCCCAGATCCTGGCCCCAACCTCCGCAATTAAGTTGTCCGTCATCCACCGCGTTTGCAGGCGGTGCCCCTTCCCGATCAGGAGAAACGACATGACCGATGGCGCTTCCGGCGTTTCGGGTGGTTCTGGTGCAGCGGATGCCGCCAACGATGCCGCGCAGTCCGCGGCCAACGACGCTGCCGCCAGCGCCGTCGAATCGATGGGGCCGGCGTCGGCCGAGGCGGTGAGCTCGGCCGCGGCCGCTGCCGAAGCTGCGAAGGTGGGCGATGCCTGCACCGCCGAGGCCGCCCTGTCGCGCGCCGAAGCGGCGGCATCGCAGACCGCGCAGGCGGCGCAGACCGTGGCCGACATCGCCGCACAGACCCCCACCTCGGTGACCGAAGCCGCCGCCGCCCTTGCGGCCGAAGACGCGCAGAACGCCGCCGCCGCCGTCGACGCCGCGCGTCAGGCGGTCGAGAGCATGCGTGAAGACCTCGGCGTCAGCGGCTGCATCTCCCAGGCCCCCACCGCGCCGACCCAAGGCCTGGCGCTGAACACCATCGAACAACTCTGGGCCTAAAACCGGGGTCAGAGTCGATTTTCCTTAGCAGCCGCGGTGCAACACCGGGGTCAGGTTCGCTTTTCCCCGCCGTGACGTCGCGGCTGCGGTTTGCTGAGGGAAAAGCGAACCTGACCCCTGCACACTGACCGCATCGCGGGGATCAGAGTTTGGCATCGACTTTCAGATCGCCCGGCTGGATCCAGCCGCGGCGCCGCATCGGCGCGGCGATGGCCAACGTCAGCAGCGCCGGCGCGAGGAAATGCAGCAGGCCGATCGATAGCCATACCGACGGCGCATTCCCCATGGCCGCCAGGGTGCCGACCTGGCCGACGAAGCCGCTGGTGCCCATGCCCGAGCCGGTGGGCACGTTCTGCATGCCGAAGCCCAGGGTCGCGACGGGGCCGAGGATGGCGCCCGCCAGTGTGGGCGGGATCCAGATCCGCGGATTGCGCACGATGTTGGGCAGTTGCAGCATGCTCGTGCCCAAGCCCTGGCTGAGCAGCCCCGACGTGCCGTTCTCGCGCCAGCTCATGACCGCGAAGCCGACCATCTGCGCCGCGCAGCCCGCGGTCGCCGCGCCGCCGGCCAGACCGCCCAGGCCCAGCGAGATCGCCAGCGCCGCGCTCGAGGTCGGGCCGGTCAGGATCATGCCCATCGCCACTGCGATCAGCACGCTCATCAGCAACGGCTGCAGCGTCATCGCCCACTCGATGGTCTGCCCGGTCACCGCCAGCACATTACCGATCAGCGGGGCCAGCGCGTGCGCAGTGGCGAAGCCGGCGACCAGTGCTGCAGCTGGCGTTGCAATGATGTCGATCGGCGTGGTGCGGCTGACCAACTTGCCGATCTCGGTCCCCACCGCGACCGCGACAAAGCAACCGACCGGCCCACCGAGCTTGGCGCCCAGTAGCCCGGTCGCGGCGCTGGCGAAGATCACGATCGGCGGCCCCTTCAAGCCGTAGGCCACCGCCACGCCGATCGCAGCCCCCATCGCCTGCTGCGCCATCGTGCCGGCGTCGAGCAGCCAGGCTTGGTTCGTCCAGCCGCCGATGGTCTTGAGGATCAGGCCGATCACCAGCGAGCCGAACAGGCCCAGCGTCATCGCGTTGAGCGCCTCGATGCCGTAGCGCCGCAGCGAAAACTCGATGTCGCGCGCGCGCAGGAAGGATGTCAGGGACATGGCCGTGCCGGTACAGGAAAACGAGACGGCCTGGACGGACCGCGCGGATCGAACGAGCGCGCAAGGATAGCGGCTCGGCGGTCGACCGTCCCTCAGCGTGGGACCAACGTGATGTTCGGATGCGCGGCGAGGATCTCCAGCACGATCTCGAAGTACGTCTGCCCGATACCGGCCTCCAGCGCATCGAGCTGGCGCTGCACATGCGCCACGTTGAAGCGCTCGGGATGCGCGAGCTTGGCCTGCAGGAAGCGGCGCGTCGTTTCCACGCCCAGGTCCCGCCGGTTCTTCTCGAACGCCGACCACACCAGCGTCACCGGTGCATCGCCATCCAGCGCGCCGTACCCGCCGTAGAGCATGTCGTCGAGCGCATCCAGACTCGGCCCGAGCGTCCAGTCGCCCTCCGCCATGAAGACGCGGTTGATCTCGTCATAGAACGACGTGATGTCGTGGATCCGGGTACCGTCGAGCAGCAGCGATTTGGACGCGATGGGCAAGACGGTCGGCATCGAGTTCGCGAAGAGGCAGAGCCTGATCGAAGCGGGTGGAAAAGTGAACCTGCCCGGGACTTGAAGGCCAGCCCGGGCTGCAAAGCGCACGCCCCTCCGTTCAAAGCAAGTCGATGCTTGCGCAACAGGGTTCGGGCGCTCGCGCAGCACCTGCGGGAGATCCTCGATCAGGTGCAGGCGCAACTGATTGAACAGGCGCCGCGTTGCCGCATCCGCAAAGATCGCCCGGTGTACGGCATTGCGAAGCCGGCAGGGCCCGCCCAGCGCCGCACTGGCCGTGTGACGGGGCAGATCCGTGGCCGGCCGCCGTGCCGAGCAGCGGGCCGAATTTACTTGGACCATGCGCGCAACCGCCTGGCGCTATCTCTTCATTAACGTGGTGGCTGTGCGGCTATGAAGGGCTGAAGTATTCTCGCTGCTCTGGCCGCTTTGCGAGGTGCCGACAAGCGGCTGGTCACGGCGGTCCTGTGCCAGAGCAAGCGATTTTCCGCAGATGAGATAGAAGGCCATGAAACCCTCCGACGCTATCCGCCACCAGTTGACCGCTTTGCGTGGCACCGCGCGCCGCTTCCGGGTCGCCAACCCGCGCGTGTATGGATCGGTGGTCCATGGCACCGATCGTGATGGCAGTGACCTCGATCTGTTGGTGGACCCCACGCCCGAGACCACGTTGTTCGACCTCGGCGCGCTCCAGGTTGCCTTGGAAGAACTGCTTGGTGTCCCGGTCGACGTACGTACGCCTGGTGATCTGCCGGCCAGGTTCCGGGACACGGTGTTGCGGGAAGCTCAGCCGCTGTGAGCCTCGATCGGTTCGAGGGCTGGCTGGATGACATGCGTGGGGCGGCGCAGCAGGCCTGCGGGTACGTCGAAGGCATGACACGCGAAGAGTTCCTCGACGATGCCCGCACCCAACAAGCGGTCGCCATGAACCTGCTGATCATCGGCGAGATTGCGGCCAAGATGATCGAGCGGTACCCAGAGCGCATCGTGCAGTACGCCAGCATTCCGTGGGCGGGGATGAAGGGGATGCGCAATCGTATCGCGCACGGATACTTCGAGATCGACATGGGCGTGGTATGGGAAACCGTGCAACGCGCCTTGCCCGATCTTGTCAGCCACCTAGAAGCACGCGCCGACTGACGCTGCGTGATCAACCTCCTAGGAGGGCGACGGCGGCTTCTGCGATTCCTTGCGACGGTGTCAAGCCCTACGCCGCATCCGGTATCAAGGTCACAGAACAGCTATCGCAACGACAGCGCCATCAGCGCTCGACCTCCCGATACGCCCGCACATGCTCGATCAGCGCGCGCAGTTTCGGCGGCTGGTGCCGGCGGTTCGGGAAGTACAGGAAGAAGCCGGGGAACGGCGGCAGGTAGTCCTGCAGCAGCGACACGAGTTCGCCGCGTGCGAGGTACGGTGCGAATGTCTCTTCGATGCCGAACGTGATGCCGCCGCCGGCCAGTGCGGTGCGGATCATCAGCAGCATGTCGTTGGTGGTGATCTGCGGCGCGACCTGCACGTCGAACGGACGGCCGTCCTCGACGAACTCCCAGCGGTGCGGCGCCATGGCCGGCGTCATGCGCCAGCCGATGCAGCGGTGGGCGACGAGATCGCGCGGATGTGCAGGCACACCGTGGCGGGCGAGGTAGTCCGGCGCGGCAACGGCGACTTCGCGCTGCGGGCCTGTCAGCGGGACGGCGACCATGTCCTGCTCGATCACCTCGCCCAGGCGCACGCCGGCGTCGAAGCCGGCGGCGACGATGTCGAAGGTCTCGTCGGTGACGGTCACATCCAGCGTGATGCCGGGATAGGTGTGGGCGAACGTCGCGATCAGCGGGCCGGACAAAAAGCGCTCGGCGATCGAGGTGACCGCCATGCGCAACAGGCCCCGTGACGGGCCGTCGTCGACGGCTTCGTCGAGCGCGGTGCCCAATGCGGTCAGCGGCGTGACGACCTGGCGATGCAGACGCTCGCCGGCCTCGGTCAGGCGCACGCTGCGCGTGGAGCGGTGGACCAACGCGATGCCAAGCGCATCCTCGAGCCGGCGGATGCCTTGGCTGACCGCCGAGCGCGTCACCCCGAGCCGGTCGGCGGCGGCGCGGAAGTTCGGACCTTCGGCGACGGCGAGAAAGACGCGCAGCAGGTTGAGATCGAGTTCCATTGGTTAGCCAGTCTAACCAATGCGTCCAGTGGCAAGGGAATTCCGGTCGTCTGGCGCGACGCCTACCGTGGGCGCTCCCTACTGGAGACCGTCTCATGCAGACCCTGACCGACCGCATCATCCTGATCACCGGCGCCAGCAGCGGCATCGGCGCCGCCACGGCGCGCGAGCTCGCGGCCCGCGGCGCAACCGTCGTGCTCGGCGCGCGGCGGACCAAACGTCTCGACGCCCTGGTCGCCGAGATCGTCGCTGCCGGCGGGCGCGCGCAGGCGCGTGCGCTGGATGTCGTGTCACCCGACGACATGCAGGCCTTCGCCGACCACGCGCTCGCCGCGCACGGCCGCATCGACGCCGTCGTCAACAACGCCGGCGTGATGCCGCTCTCGCCGTTGTCGGCGCTCAAGCGCGACGAATGGAACCGGATGATCGACGTGAACTTGCGCGGCGTCCTGCACGGCATTGCCGCGGTGCTGCCGACGATGGAGCGGCAGGGCTTCGGGCACGTGGTCAACGTCGCCTCGATCGGCGCGCACCGCGTGTTTCCCACATCGGCGGTGTACTGCGCGACCAAGTACGCGGTGTGGGCGCTGTCGGAAGGCCTGCGTCAGGAGACCGACCGCTTGCGCGTGACCGTGGTCAGCCCGGGCACCACGACTTCGGAGCTTGCCGACACGATCACCCATGCGGGCGCGGCCGAGGGCATGCGCGATTTCCGCCGCATCACGATCGCGCCTGAGGCAGTCGCTCGCGCCATTGCCTATGCGATGGAACAACCGGCGGATGTCGATGTCAGCGAAGTGGTCGTGCGGCCGGTGGCCAGTCCGTATTGAGCCCGCGATCGCCATCCCGTGTGGCCTTCGCAAACGATGGCCTGTCCGAGTTCGACGCCCGCGCGCGGGCAAGTGCCGTGCAATGGGAGCATCCGACATCCGCGCTGCAGCCCGGGCTTGCCACTGTGCGTCAGCTTCAGTCGGCGGTCGCGGCAGGTGATGGCGTTTCGGCGTCTCCTGCCGACGCATGGGGTGCGTCGGCAGGGCCGTGATCGGCGAGCAGACCGTTGAGCCGGTTGACGAGACGCGGAATGGAGCCCTCAGAGTAGCCGCGCATGATGTCCGCAGTGTTGCCATCCCGGTCGATGATGAACACGTAGGGGACAGAGGAGACGCCGTATGCCACGCTGATCGCCCCGTCATGGTCGTGGGTCCAGGTCACCGTCAGATCCTTGAGCTGGCGCCGCAGCGTGCGATAGGTGCGGGCGTCTTCCTTGAAGTTCACCAGGACGACGTCCAACTGGTCTTTGCCGACTTGCCGCTGCAGCCCTTCGAGTACGGGCGTGTACTTTCGGCAATATCCGCACCAGGAGGCCCAGAAGGCCATCACGACGACCTTGCCGCGCTGTTCGCTGATGCGATAGGTCGCACCATCGGGCATGAGACCGATCACATCGGGTGGTGGTTGGCCAATCGCGGGCAGACCTGCGCTGGCTGACAGCGGTGTGCCCAGCACGCACGCCAGGAGCCAGCCCACGATGATGCGTGTCGTCATTCCATGTCCCCTGTGTGCGCTGGCGGCCCGTTGCGGGGCGCTCCCGTTGTCCCGGCGCCTGCATGCGCGGCAGGACCATCGGCGATTGCGCATCGGGCGTCAAGCGCGACGAGGTCCGTCCATGCTCACTTCCATCGCGCGCCGATGCCGATGCGCGCGGCATCGTGGGCAGGCGGCGCCCGGCATGCCGCTTTCATACGATCTTTGCGATCGCGGCCGCACACTCGCGGTTCCCTCATCAGGAGCGATGTCCATGGGCCTGTTTTCCAAGATCACTGATCGCATCTTCGGCCGCAAGGCCACGCCTGCGCCGCCGGCCGAGACCAAGCAGCCCAAGGCCGTCGTGTTCACCGGCAGCGAGGACGATCCCAAGGTGTCGCCGCCCGCGCGCAACCCGGCGCCTGCGGTACCCGCTGCCGAGCCGGTCGATGTCGAAGCGGTGCTGACCGGCATCGCGCAGGAAAAGGGCGGCAAGTCCGACTGGCGGCATTCGATCGTCGACCTGCTGAAGTTGCTCGACCTCGATTCCAGCCTCGATGCTCGCAAGGAACTGGCGACCGAGTTGGGCGTCAACGCCGGCGCGCACGGCAGCGCCGAGCAGAACATCGCGCTGCACAAGGCGGTGATGCGCAAGCTGGCCGAAAACGGGGGCAAGGTGCCGGCCGAACTGCGCGACTGACCCATCTGCGTGGCGGCGGTCCGGTGCGCGGATGCCGGACCGCCGCCCAGTTGTTGCGGCGCCGGCCTGCCGGGATGTCGTGCGGTGCCCAGCGCCACCCCAGTGCGCGATGGCAGTACGACGAGGCGACGACAAAGGGCCGCCTCGCGTTAGGATGCCGCACTCCCCGGTCGTCCCTCCTGGCATCCGCATGAAGGTCCGCTTCCCCGACGCCTCGCCGGCGGCATGAGCAGTGCAGCGCGGCGCGCGGACGCCCGAATCGAACCCCGTATCGAACGTTTGCAGCCGTGGTTCGCCGCGCTGGGCAGCCTGCTGGTGCATGTGCTCGCGGTGCTGCTTCTGCTGGCGTCGACGCCGGTGACCGTGACGTCGCCGCAAGGCGCTTCGTCCGGCAGCCGGATGGTCGTGGACTTCATCGGGATCCCGCCGCCGCAGGCCGCCGAGGCGCCGCCCAGCCCGCCGCCGCCCACGCGGCCGCCGGTCGTGCCGCCGCCGGCGGCCTCGCGCCTGCAGACCACGCGCGTCGAACGTGCGGAGTTGGCCCTACCGCCGGACAGACAGGCGCCTGCGGACGTGCCGGTGGACCCACCGCGCCCGACACCGCAGTCCGCGCCGCCGCAGGCGATGCCGCCCCCGACACCCGCGCCTGCGCAGGCACAGGCCGCCAGTCCGCCGGCGCCGCCGCGACGCGACCACACCTGGGGCCAGCCGCCGGGCATGCTGCCTACCGAGACCGCGCCGGTGAATGCCGGCATGACCCGCAGCCCGACCGCTGGACGCACGCGCGGCCACGATTCCGACGCCGAGCATCCGAGCCTGGAAGTGGGCGGCTACCAGGTCTATTACGACCTGCGCAGCGAAACCCGGCTGCAGGCCTGGCGCGACCAGGGCATGACCGAGGTGTTCCTGCCGTTGCCGGGAACGCGCAAGCTGATGGCCTGCCCGCTGGAGACCGCGCTGCGGCGCGATTCGGGGCCGTGCCGACTGCTCGATCCGGAAGACCCGGCGCTGGCGAAGATCGGCGATGCGCGCGAGGTCATCAACATGCAGCAGGTGTATCGCCGCGGCGAGCCGGTCTGGCGGGGACCCGGGCCGTATCGCTGAGTTCCGCGCGGCCTTGCGCCGCAGCCCGGCTCAGGTCGGTGTGTCGACGTCGTCCCAGTCGGCGTCCTCGAACCGCACCAGCCAGTTGAGCGCGTGATGGCGCTCGGTCACCACGCCGCCGATGAGGCCGCCGGCCGGTGCCTGGTTGTCGAGCTGTGCCTGGCGGACCAGCCAGTGCAACCGCAGGTGCAGGTCGAGGGCATCGAGGATCTCGGCGGCCGGGCGCGGCGTCGGCAGTGTCGGTAGCGTGCCGTCGGCCCAGGCGAGTGCCCGTTGCGCACACTGCGGGACATCGCAGATCCGGTCCGGGAACGGCAGCGCCTCCGACAGCCCCAGCGCCCACTGCAGGACCGCCAGTGCCTCGTAACGCCACACCGCATCGATGGTCTGCTGGCGCGTCGGTGCCTCGTCGTGCAGGAAGGCCGCCTCCTTGGGTGACAGCGCCGGCCAGCCGGCTGCCAGGCGTGCGCGGATGTCGGCCAGCGGCAATGGGTCGCCTTCATTCAGTGTTTCGCCGCGAATCGCTACCGCCATCAGCGCCAGCATGCGGCCCGCCATTTCGTCGGGGCTGCGCAGGACGACCTCGCCCTCGCCGATCACGGGCGGCAGCGAGGCCGGCACGCGCAGCGACCTCGCGGCCAGGGCCTCCAAGGTGCGTGCGCGGCGATGGCGCGCATCTGCGGGATAGGGCACCTCGGCATCGGGATCGGCCCCGGCATGACCGACCAGACGCTGGCCGTTCGGTGCATAGACATTGCCATCGGCGTCTGCGTAGATCGCGTTCGCCGCCTCCGCCCACTGCTGGAACGCCGGCAACGCATCGCGTGCGATCTCCACCCGATGGTGCCAGTGCGTCCGTTGCAGATGACGGAACGTGTGATAGCGCTGCGCCGTCATCTGCTCGCGCGCGACGTGCATGACGTTCGCGATGCGCGTCTGCAGATGCGCGGCCAGCGCCGGATCGTTGCGCCCCCAGCGGGCGTGGTGCACATGCGGCACATCGAGTGGCGGCGGATCGCACAGGGTGATGTAAGCGTCGAGCGTGAGCGTCATGCGGGGGACAGGGCGTGGCAGGAGCGGGAGAGCTTGCCAGACCCGGCGCGGTGCACCCGTCGAGGTGTGCTGACTCAGGCGATCAAAGGCGGCGCGGACGCCGTGCGCCGTACCCGCGCGCCGGCATGCGCCGGTGCTGCCCAGCGGCGCGCCATCCGCTGCACCGCGTCGAGCAGTTGCGCCTCCGACTTCGCGTAGGGCATTCGCAGCCAGCGGTCGAAGCCGCCGTCGACGGCGAACGCCGGCCCCGGCGCGAGATGCACGTCGTCGCGTTCGAACGCCGCGGCCAGTTCGGTCGCGCTGCCGTGCGGCAGCCGC
Source organism: Luteimonas sp. gir (assembly GCF_037198055.1). Taxonomy (NCBI): domain Bacteria; kingdom Pseudomonadati; phylum Pseudomonadota; class Gammaproteobacteria; order Lysobacterales; family Lysobacteraceae; genus Luteimonas; species Luteimonas sp. gir. The sequence continues at coordinate 164,729 of NZ_JBBAXQ010000001.1, read as the reverse complement.
AGCCACAGGCTCAAGCCGCCGGTCGGCAGACGAAAGCGCCAGTCGGGCAGGTGGCGCTGCAGCGCCTGTGCGAGCGAGTCGCGCTGGCGGCGGACCTGCTCGCGGCGGGCCGCGAGCATCGGCCCGTCTTCGAGCAGTTCGGCGGCGACCAGTTGATCGAACAACGAACCGCCGAGATCGAGCTGTACGCGCGTGGCGACCAGGCGCTCGACCAGCGGCTGCGGCGCACGGATCCAGCCCACGCGCAGGCCGCCCCAGCACAGCTTGGAGGCACTGCCGATGCTGATCGCATCGCGCGCGAACGTGGCGAACGGCGCCGGCATCGGCGCGTTGGACAACCCGGTTGCCTGCAAGGTCTCGTCGACGATGGCCTGGGTGCCGGTGGCCGCCAGCGCGGCGGCGTAGCGCGCGCGCTGGGCCGCGTCCATCAGCAGGCCGGTCGGGTTGTGGAAATCGGCGATGACGTAGGCCAGCCGTGGCCGGGCTTGCCGCAACGTCGCCTCCAGACCGTCGAGGTCCCAGCCGGCGTCGCCGAGCGGATCGCCCATCGGCACGGCGACCAGCCGCGCGCCGCCCAGCGTCAGCGCGCCCATCGCGTTGGGATAGACCGGGGTGTCCACCGCGATGCGGTCGCCCGGACGCGACAGGGTGCGCGCAACGATCGCGAGCGCCGACAGCGCGCCGGCGGTGACGATGATCTGGCCCGGCGTCGTCGGCAGCCCGCGCCGCGTGTACGTGGCGGCGATGCGCGCCTGCAAGGCTGGCAGGCCGGACGGCAGATACCCGTCGCCCGACAGGTAGGCCGGCAGCGCCGCGAGCGCGCGCGCATATGCGGCCGCGGTGCCCGGCGTGGCCGAGCCCGCCGCGCGAGTGAGGTCGATCGCGTCGTCGGCGAACTTCGACGCGCCCAGGGTGTGGTCGTGCGCGCGTCGCCGGGTGATGGGGACCGCAGCGAAGGTCCCCGCCCCCTGGCGCGCGGTCGCAAACCCTGCCGATGCCAGTTCGGCATAGGCGCGCGTGACGGTGTTGCGCGACACCCCGAGCGCACCGGCGACGGCGCGCTCGCTGGGCAGTCGAGTGTCGATCGGGATGCGCCCGTCGCCGATCAGTTCCTGCAGCGCTTGGCACAGCGCGCGGTAAGCCGGGGCGGCATCGAGGCGGCCGACCAAGGCGGCGAGGCGTTCGGGGGCGAGGCTGCGTTGCATGCGGGGCCACTATCCCACGAATGGCTCTATCGCAAAGGGCCAATTGCCGACATCGTGGCCCTAATGTCCGTCCCTTCCGCCCCGACCCTTGCCAACCTCGGCCCGCTTGCGCAGTTGCGCGCCGGGCGCCTGCCAGAACGTCTGGGCCGGTTGCTGATCGGCTTGTGGATCTACGGGCTGGCGATCGCGCTGATGATCCGTGCCGCGGTGGGCGCCTCGCCCTGGGACGTGTTCCACCTCGGCGCTACGCGGCATGTGCCGATGTCGTTTGGCATGGTGATGGTCGTCACCGCGCTGGCGGTGCTGCTGGCATGGATCCCGCTGCGGCAGATGCCGGGGCTCGGCACGTTGGCGAATACGTTCCTGCTGGGCCCGTTCGCCGACCTGCACTTGTTGTGGCTGCCCGTGCCCGAAGGCCTGACACTGCGCTGGGCCTACATGCTCGGCGGCGTGGTGGCCTGCGCCTTCGCCACTGCGCTGTACGTGGGTGCGCAGCTGGGGCCCGGCCCGCGCGACGGGCTGATGACCGGCCTGGCCCGCCGTACCGGCTGGTCGATCCGCAGCGTGCGCACCGGGATCGAACTGACCGCGCTGGCAGTTGGCGTGCTGCTCGGCGGCACCGCGGGTCTGGGCACGCTGGTGTTCGCGTTCGGGGTCGGTCCGTTGACCCAGCGCTTCCTGCGGCCGTTGGCGGTCAAGCTCGAGCGGCCCGTCGCGCTGCCCTGAATCGGTCGGGTCGCGACCGAGGGCTTGCGCGTGCCGGCGCCGTCGCCGCGTCTGCCATCGTCGCGTGATTCCAGTGCGCACTTGATCGTGGTCAAGGTGGGCGAGACGGGTTGCACGGACACTGCAGCCATGCACACGCACCGCCCTCGTCCACTGCGATCCGCACTGCCGGTCTCGCGTCGGTGCGATGCGGCGGGGTCTCGCGCGACCGCATTGCGCAAGCGACGGGGCCGGTCTGCCACCACGCCCTCGGCGTGGCACTGGCTCGCACTGCTGGCGATGCTGCTGCTCGCGGTGGCGCCAGGGATCAGCCGGTTCCAGGCCAGCGTGCAGGTCGATCCCGAGCAGATGTCGATGGCCCTGGCCGCATCCGGGCATGCAGCAGGACATGCTGCCCCGGACGACCACCCGCACGAGGGCGCGCGGGACCACGCGGGTGCGGATGGCCACTGCGGCTACTGTCCGCTTGCCTCACATCTCACGCTGCTGTCCAAGCTGCCGGTCGTGGTGCCCCCGACCGCATGGGCGGCAGCACCGGCATTCCGGTTTCACTCGGTCCGGCGCATCGCCGCGACCAATCTCCGCGGCCTCGGTGGGCAGGGCCCGCCAGCGCACACCCTCGCCGCCTGACCGCGGAATCCCGGCTTGAAGCGCACCGTCCATGCGCGCGCCCCGACGGCGTGACGCAGGGCGCAGGGCCCGCTTACGCCCGCATTCCGAATCCAGATGTCGCGACCGGCCGCCAGGCCTGCGTCCGATGAAGCCGCACGCGTCACCGGCCCGCCCGGCGACGTTCGATCCGGAGATCTCCCATGCTGTCCACACGTCCCCAGGCGCAACGCGCCTCCCGCATCGCCCTGGCCATCGCCTGCGCGCTGGCGCTGCCGCTCGCCGCCCAGGCCGACGACCTGCCCGAACCCGTCAACCTCGAAGCGGTGCTGGTGACCGCCGCGCCGGTTTCGCCGCTGACCTATGACATCGATCCGCGCCTGCCGCGCCAGCCGGTACCGGCCAGCGATGGCGCCGACTACCTCAAGACCATTCCCGGCTTCACCGCACTGCGCAACGGCGGCACCAACGGCGATCCGGTACTGCGCGGCATGTTCGGCTCCCGCCTGAACCTGCTCACCAACGATGGCAGCATGCCCGGTGCCTGTCCGTCGCGCATGGACAACCCGATGTCCTACGTCTCGCCCGAGACCTTCGACAGCCTGGTCGTGATCAAGGGGCCGCAGACGGTGCTGTGGGGCCCCGGCGCTTCGGCCGGCACGGTGCGCTTCGAGCGCGAGACGCCGGTGTTCGATGCGCCGGGCGTGCGCATCAACGGCAGCCTGCTGGGCGGCTCGAACGGTCGCAACGACCAGGTGCTCGATGTCGTGGCCGGCGCGCCGCAGGGCTATGTGCGCGTGAGCGGCAACCGCTCCGAAGCCGACGACTACCAGGACGGCGACGGCGTCGTGGTGCCCTCGTCGTGGAAGAAGTGGAACGGTGACGTTGCGCTGGGCTGGACGCCGGATGCCGACACTGTGCTCGAACTCAACGCCGGCGTCGGCGACGGGCAGGCGCGCTACGCCGGTCGTGGCATGGACGGCGCGCAGTTCCGGCGCGAAAGCTACAGCCTACGGTTCGAGAAGCATGCCCTCGGTGGCGCACTCGACGCGATCGAGAGCAGCGTGTTCTACAACCACGCCGACCATGTGATGGACAACTACACCCTGCGCGACCCGAACCCCGCCAGTGCGATGCCGATGGCGATGGCGTCCAATGTCGACCGGCGCACGACTGGCGGGCGCGTCGCGCTGGGCTGGAAGTGGACCGGCTGGGACCTTCAGGCCGGCGTGGATACGCAGCAAAGCCGGCATCGTGCGCGCAAGGGCATGGGCCGCGGCACGTACGCAGCGCAGCCCTGGACCACCGACGCGCGCTTCGAGACCGCCGGCGTGTTCGCCGAGGGCACGCGCCACCTGCCCCCGGGCCGGCACCTGACCGGCGGTGTGCGCATCGACCGCGCCAAGGCCACCGACGAACGGACCACGGCCGGCATGATGGGCATGCCCAATCCAACCGCCGGGCAGACGCGCGAGGAAACGCTGCGCGCCGGGTTCCTGCGCTATGAGCAGGAACTCAAGGACACCCCGGTCAGCTGGTACGCCGGCCTGGGCCACACCGAGCGCATGCCCGACTACTGGGAGCTGTTCTCGCCCGGACGTGGACCGACGGGCGCGGCCAACGCCTTTGCCGGTATCGCACCGGAAAAGACCACGCAGCTCGACATCGGCGTGCGCTACCGCACGCGGAAACTGGATGCGTGGGTGTCCGGTTATGCGGGGCGCATCGAGGACTACATCCTGTTCACTTACTCGGCCGGCGGCATGATGGGCATGACCTCGTCGGCGGCGAATGTCGATGCCGACATCCGCGGCGCCGAGGCGGGCGTGGAAGTGCGGCCGTGGACCCACTGGAAGTTCGGCGGCACGCTGGCCTACGCCTGGGGCGAGAACCGCACCACCGGACAGGCCTTGCCGCAGATGCCGCCGCTCGAGGCGCGCCTGTCGGCAGGCTACGACGACAAGCGCTGGAGCTTCGGGGCGCTGGTGCGCGCGGTCGCCAGCCAGGACCGCATCGCGGTTGGCCAGGGTAACGTGGTCGGGCGCGACCTCGATGCCAGCGCGGGCTTCGCGACACTCGCCCTCAACGGCGGCTATCGCATCAACGACCGTCTGCAGCTGACGGCCGGCATCGACAACGTCTTCGACCGGACCTACAGCGAACACCTCAACCTGACCGGCAGCGCCGACTTCGGCTATCCGGCCGACCCGGTACGGATCAACGAGCCCGGCCGCACCGCGTGGGTGAAGTTGAACGTGAACTACTGACGGTTCGGACGATGAGTAAATTAATTTACATTACGGGCCGGAAAGATGTAATTTAATTTCCATGCCGAAGCGAACGCCGCCGACGATGCCACGCGCCCAACGCCAGATCCATGCGTTGGGCGCGCGGCTGCGCGCGGCGCGCATGCGCCGGCAGATGACCCAGGGCGAGCTCGCGGCGCGGGTCGGGGTGAGCGTACCGACGGTCGGCAAGCTGGAGCGCGGCGATCCGGCGACGAGCCTGGCCACGATGTTGCGCGTGCTCACGGCGCTGGGGCTGGAGCAGGACATCGATCTGTTGGCCCGCAACGACGAACTCGGCCGCGAACTGCAGGACAGTCGCCTGCGTCGCCCCGCCGCACGTCGCGTGAGTACGTCGTGAGCTGCGCCTACTACCGTCTGAGCAAAACGCGGGCGCGCACGATCGTCGAGGAGGTACGGGTGGCGGTGCGCGGCTGGAGGGACCAAGCCAGGCACTGCCAGGCACGTGGTACTGAGATCGCGGCGATGGAGGCGGTGATCGACCCGGAGCGCTGACTGGCCGTGGTCGCCCGTATCATGGGGCCCGACATTCCACACGACGTTTCGGACATGGCGAAGGCGAACCCGCTCCAGGAACAGTTGCTCAAGGCAGGCCTGGTCAAGAAGAGCAAGGTGGCCGAGGTCGCGCGCGAGCAGCACAAGGCGCGACATGGCAAGGGCGCGCCGGCGCCGACGGACAGCCAGCGTGAGGCCGAGCGTGTGCGCGCGGAGAAGGTCGAACGCGACCGCGCGCTGGCCGCCGAGCACAAGGCCCGGGCCCGCGCGGCCGAGTTGGCCGCGCAGGCGCGCCAGATCATCCACGACAAACAGGTGCCGCGTGCCGGGCAACTGGAGTATCGGTTCACCGCCGACGGCGCGATCCGCAGCCTGTTGGTCGACGAGGCCCAGCGCAGGCAACTGGCCGCAGGCACATTGGTCGTCGCACGGCTGGGCGAGGGCTACGCGCTGTTGCCGCGAGCGGCGGCCGACAAGGTGCGCGAACGCGATGCCGGGCTGATCGTGGTCGATCACGGCCAGGCCGCCGAGGCGCCGCCGGCCGAGTCCAACGCCGAGGACGATGCCTACTATGCGCAGTTCAAGGTGCCCGACGACTTGATGTGGTGAGGCCGCCGCGGCGCGTGATGCAGCATCGTGCGTGCCGGCCATGCGTAGGGGCGGCGGCGTGACCGCGGTGCCACGATTGGCGTTCGCAGCCGATGGCCGGAGCCAGCTGATGTGGTGGGGCGATGCCGATCTCCAATCGCCCGATGGCCGCCACGTGGTCGCATTGCGCTACGCGGGCGAGCCGCCGCACGGCGCGAGCTTCTACGAGGGGCGGATCGATGGCGTGCCCGTTCCGGGCTTCTTCTGGGCCGGCGCGCTGGGCTTTTCGGCCGATTCGCGCTTCTTCATCGGCGGCTGGATGCCGACGCGCTACGCGCGCAAGACCCTCGTCGTCGACATCGCCGCACGTCGGTATCTCGTGCTGCCGCTGTATCTGCGCAGCTTCACGTTCCATTGGCCGGTGTTGCAGGGGGTCGGCACGGATACCGCCACCGCATACGCCGACATCGACGACGCACTGACGTATACCCTCCGCGGCGACGCGCCGTGGACTGCCTACTGATCCACGTCCAACGCGCGGCTCAGGGCGCCGAGATCGGCAACACCAGCCGCGCTCGCAGGCCGCCGCCGTCGCGATCGTGCAGCTCCAGTGCCCCCCCGTGGCGCTGCGCGGTCGAGCGCGCGACGGCGAGGCCGAGGCCGGCACCGCCGGTGTCGCGACTGCGCGAGTGTTCCAGACGCTGGAACGGCTGCACCAGTCGCGCGCGCGCGTCGGCTGGAATGCCGGGGCCACGGTCGGCCACGTCGACGTAGAGCTGGCCGTCTTGCCCGCGGATCTCGACCTCGGCCGCGCCGGCATAACGCACGGCGTTGTCGATCAGGTTCGACAGCGCGCGACGCAGCGCCAGCGCATCGCCTTGCACGATGGCCGGTGCGTGCGCATGCACCTGCACCGACTGGCCCAGCGCCTGCGCGGCCGCAGCCAACTCGCCGACGAGCGCGGTCATGTCGACCGGCGCGCGCTGCAGCGGCGCGACCTCGCCCTGTGCATAGGCCAGCACCTGCGCGATCATCGTCTGCATCCGCGCGATGTCGGCAACCATGCGCTCGCGATCCGGCGATGGCGCGGTCTCGGCGCGCAGCCGCAGACCGGTCAGCGGCGTGCGCAGGTCGTGCGCCACGGCAGCGAGCATCGCAGTGACATCATCGGCCTGCGCGCGCAGGCGGGCGTGGGCGTCGGCAATCGCCCGGCCCAGCATGCGGACTTCCGTGGCGCCTTCGACCGGCACCGGCGGCGCGCGCGCGGCCAGGTCCATCCGGGCGCTGGCCTCGGCCAGCCGCCGCAGCGGCAGCGTCAGCCGGCGCGCCATCCACCAGGCCAGTGGCGCGATCAGCAGCGCGCCCAGCGCCAGCGCCAGCAGCACCTGGCGGCGCCACTGTCCGCGTCCGGCGTCGACCGCACTCACGACGCGCCAGGTCCCGTCCGGCTGCGCGACCGCCAGCTCGAACGCTGGGACCTGCAACCCGGTCGCCAGCAACGCAGCGCGCACGCGCGCCCGACGCGCGCTGTCGGCCTGTCCGGCCATCGCCAATTGGCCGTCGTCGACGACCTGCAGCGCGACGTCCGGCTTGCGCTGCCAGGTCGCGCGCACCTGCGCGGCGGGACGCTGTAGACGCTCGGCGGCCAGCTCGGCCAGCCACGGCACCGGTGTGCCGGTCGGTGCGGCCGTCTGCGTGCGTACCTGCAGTCCGGGCGCCGGCGGCTGCGTACCCGACAAGGCTTCGATCGCGTCGGCCGGCACCATCGTCGGCATCGGCGGTGCCGGCCACCAGCCGACCACGGCGAAGCTCACCGCCTGCGCCAGTACCAGCGTCGCGAGCGCCAGCCCGCCGACCAGGACCAGGATGCCGCGCGGCCGGCTCACAGGCGGCGCACCGTGGCTGCGAAGCGATAGCCCTCGCCGCGCAGCGTCTGGATCAGCGCGTCGGCGCCCGGCCGTGCCTGCGCCAACTTGCGGCGCAGCCGGCTGATGGCCAGATCCACGGCGCGATCGAAGGGCTCGGCCGCGTCGCCATGGGTCAGTGCCATCAGGCGTTCGCGGTCGAGCACGCGGCCGGCGCGTTCCACCAGCGCGCGCAGCAGCGCGAACTCGCCCGCGGTCAGCGCCACCTCGGTGCCGTCGGGTGTGCACAGGGCGCGGATATCGAGCCGCAGCATCCAGCCGTCGAAGCCGTAGCCCTCGGCCGGGCGTGTTGCCTGCCGACGCAGCTGCGCACCGCGTCGGAGCAAGGCGCGCACGCGGGCCAGCAGCTCGCGCGGATCGAACGGCTTGGCCAGGTAGTCGTCGGCGCCCACCTCCAGCCCGATCACGCGGTCGGGCGGGCTGTCGAGCGCGCTGAGCATCAATACCGCGACGTCGGCATCGGCCAGCCGCCGGCACACCGACAGGCCGTCCTCGCCGGGCATCATCCAGTCCAGCACCACCAGGTCGGCCGGCGCCTGTGCGAGCAACCGGTCCATCGCGGCGGCGCCGTCCGCACCGCGCACGGCGTAGCCGTGGCGTGCGAGGTAATCGCACAGCGCATCGCGGATGCTGGCGTCGTCGTCGACGACGACGATGCGGGCGGTTTCGGCGGTCATGCGGCCATTGTCGCCTGCCTCTGTATCGCGTTCGTATCGGCGATGCCCGCCCCGCGCCGTCGCCGACATCGTCGCGATACCTGCGCCCGCTGCAATGGCGGCTCCTTCATCGAGGTACCGTCATGTCGCTCCGCGTCCTGCTCTCTGCCTGTCTGCTGTCGCTGACCCTGGGCGCACCCTGCGCCGCCACCGCATCGCCTTCGATCTCCGAAGGCCAGGCCCATCGTATCGCCATGCGCTTCGTCGGCAAGCACCCGCGCGTGGAGGTACAGATCGAAGGCGCCACGCGTCCGCTGAGCTTCGTCGTCGATACCGCCGCCGGTGCCAGCGTTGTGGACCTCGCGCTGGCCGAGCGCTTCGGCTTGCTCGAGGCCACGGCGCGCGACATGACGATCCAGGGCGCAGGCGGCAGTGCGGCTGCGACCCGGGTGACCACGTTGCAGGCCCTGTCGGCCGGCGACTTCGCCTGGAAGGCGCAACTGCTGGCGATGGACCTGTCGCAGATCGCCGAGGGCGATGCACCGCCGATCGACGGCATCCTGGGCAACGATCTGATGGCGCGCTTCGACCTTCGCTTCGACCTGCCGGCCGGCGAACTGCTGCTTGCCCCACCCGGCAGCCTGTCGCGTGCCGATTGCCTGGACAACGCGCTGCCGCAACGCGCCGCCGGCCTGCAGCGCTTCGCCTTCGTGCCGACGCAACTGCGCGACAGCGCGCAGGCCGTCGACGCGATCGCGGTCGTCGACACCGGCGCCGCGCAGACCGTGCTCAACCTGCCGGCCGCGCGCGGGCTGGGCGTGACCGAGGACGATGCCCGGCTGCGTCGCCGCGACGCCGGCACCCGCGGCATCGCCGACCAGGTGGTCGAGACCTGGCTCTACACCCTGCCGCAGCTGTCGATCGACGACTGGTCGCTGCCGTCCACCGAAGTGCGGATCAGCGCGCTGCCGGTGTTCTCGGTGCTGGGACTGGCCGAGCGCCCGGCGGTGATCCTGGGCATCGACGCGCTGCGCCACGGACGCGTCGACGTGCTGGCGAATGCGGCGGGCGTGTGCCTGGCAGGCGCGTCGGGCTCGGGTACGCCCTGACCGCACTGGGCAGCGTGATTGCGCGGGTTGCCGATGGCATCGTCGCGACACGCGACATCGGACACCTGGAAATCGCGCGCTATCGTGTCCCGCGGCACGCCGGATAGCCCGAGCATCCCCAGAACGTGGCGCCAGTCCTGCGGTTGGCGCGCCGGACCATCGTGGCGCCGCAGCGTGGGCAGTCGGGCGATGCGCCGGCCTGGTGACCGGGATCGGGATCGTGCTCGACGGGGCCAGTGGGTTGCGACACCACCGGCGCATCGCGCGTGTCGGCGCAGCTGAGTTCGGCGGCTTGCACACTGCGGATCATCGCCAGCAGCGTGGGGCCGTCGATGAGGTCGATCGGCTTGCCCTGCGCGAAGCGCGCGGCATCCCGGGTGAACCCGCCCAGTGCAGCAATGCGCACCGCTTGCGCGCCATGGTGCGCGAGCAGGCCGTACATCTCGCGTACGACGCCGACCGGCACCTGCCGGCGGCGCCATTGCTTGCATTGCACAAGGGTGCGTTGTCCGCCTTTGTGCAGGATCAGATCGATGCCGCCGTCCGCGCCGCCCAGGCCGGTCTCCTCGATGCCGTAGCCCTGACGCCGGAACGCCTCGCCGACGAGACGCTCGAAATCGCGCCATCCCAGTGCCGCCACATGATCGAGCTGCGTGCAGGCATCGAGCAGGCGCCGGCGTCGGCGCGCGCGAACGAAGGCGGCCAGCGACGCGATACTGCAGGCGCCAAGGAACAGCCAGGCGATCGGCGCGAGGGCATCGCGCTGCATCGCCAATGCCTGGGCGAGTGGACCGTCGAGCCGTGCGACGTAGGCCGGCACGCCATGCCGGATCGCCGCGTAACCGAGCAGCCCGACCACGAGCGCGACCGGCCACGGCAATGCGGCCAGGCCATCGAACGGATTGTCGCGTCCGCGTCCCATGCGTCCCCCTCTGTCCTGCGGCGCACGATAGCGGCAAGAAGAGGCCAGGAGAAGCGACGCCCCGACGCAGAGCGTCGAGGCATCGGGACCTCAGCCGAGGTCGGCCTGGGGCACACGTGCAGACAGGCAGCGCGTCAGTAGACCAGGCTCAATCCCAGCGACGAGTAGGCGTAGTCCGTGCTGGCGTAGACGCACAGGCCCCCGCTGAGGGATTGCGGGAAAATGTCACGTTCTCGTGACGCCCCGACCGTACGCCGATCCCGCACGGGGAGATGTGACGCGCATGCTTATTTTGGCGGTCCGGGCGGCGCCTGATCCGCCTGCCGCGCACGCAGCGCTTGGTACTCGGCCGCAGTCATCAGCGCTCCGGCCATCCAGTACTCGCCGGTCGCGCATGCCGCCGGAATCTCCGGGATGACGCGGGCCGGTGCATCCGGCCCGCCCGCACCGCCAAGGGCGATGTCGTCGCCGATCGAAGCCGCGTGGCCAGTGAAGCCGTCGATCACCTGGACGCGGCCGTCCGCCCTCTGCTCGAGGCGACTGTCGTGATGCCAGACGATCAGCGGGCCGCTGTCGTCGCCGATCCGCAGGCAGCCGGCGGGATCTGCGTGCAGACGCCCTTCGATCAGGGCTTGGTGGGCGACTGTGGCCCGCTCGGCGTTGCGGATCAGCAACGGTTGCGCCGTGGGGCGATCGCCGGACGTGCCTGCGGGGGCGTCGACGTTCGACGAGCAGGCCGCCAGCATCGCGACCGCGGCGCCGGCGACGAACAACATGCCTGGATGCTTCATTGGATGCACTCCCTTGTGATCGCCTGGATTGGTGTCGGACCGAACCGCATCGGCGGCCCGACGTCACCAGCCTGCGCGCGAACGAACTGAGGCGCCCGATGGGGTCGACGGCGCGCGGTCGCGCTTGACCTTCCCACGGTGGCAAGCCGCACACTGCCGGCAACCTATCTCAAGGAGTCCGCCATGCAGTTCCATCTCGACGACATGACCTGCGGCGGCTGCGCACGGTCGGTGACCAAGGCCATCCAGTCGGTCGATGCGCAGGCGAGCGTGGAGGCCGATCCGCCGAACCGCACGGTGGTGGTGCAGACCTCGGCTGCGCGTGAGGCGGTTGTCGCGGCGCTGCGCGAGGCCGGTTTCCCACCACGCGAAGGCTGATCTGCTGCCTCGCGCACTGCGGCCTGCATCGACAGGTTGCGGCGCTCTGACTTGCTGCGCAGGCAGACGATCGCGCGATGCCCACCGTCTGCGTTAGCGCATCCGCGTCCGCTTCGTTGCCGATCGCGTCGGGCGCCGCAAGACGGCACCCGTCCGCGGACGGTCGTCCGCCGGGCCGGGAACGGGCTGCTGCAGTTGCTCGAGGATCGGGCAGTCGGGCCGGTCGTCGCCGGCGCAGCAGTCGACCAGCGTGCGGAGCGTGTCGGTCATCTGCTGCAGGTCGCGCATGCGCCGTTCGAGTTCGGCGATGCGGTCCTGCGCCAGGCGTTTGACGTCGGCGCTGTGGCGCGCGGTGTCGTGCCACAGGCCCAGCAGGTCGGCGATCTCGGCGACCGAGAACCCGAGGTCGCGGGCACGGCGGACGAACTGCAGCCGGTGGACATCGTCCTGGCCGTAGGCGCGATAACCGGCGGCGGTGCGGGTGGGCGCCGGGATCAGGCCGGTCTGCTCGTAGTAGCGGATCATCTTGGCCGAGACCCCGGATGCGCGAGCGGCGTCGCCGATGTTCATGGCGCCGCGCCTGCGGATGCGGCCCCGGTGGCCGTGGCGTGCGGTGCTTGGAAGCGGCGCAGCCGCAGCGCATTGCCAAGCACGAACACGCTCGACAGCGCCATCGCGCCGGCGGCGAAGATCGGCGACAGCAACACGCCGTAGGCCGGATAGAGCACGCCGGCAGCGACGGGGATCAGCGCGGTGTTGTAGCCGAAGGCCCAGAACAGGTTCTGGCGGATGTTGCCGAGCGTCGCCCGCGACAGCGCGATCGCGTTGGGCACGCCTTGCAGATTGCCCGACATCAGCACCACGTCGGCCGATTCCATCGCAACATCGGTGCCGGTACCGATCGCCAGACCCACGTCGGCCTCGGCCAGTGCAGGGGCGTCGTTGATGCCGTCGCCGACGAAGGCGATGCGGCCGTGCTGCGCCCGCAACCGGCGCACGGCTTCGACCTTGCCCGCGGGCAGCACTTCGGCCACGACCTCGTCGATGCCCAACTGCCGCGCGATGGCCTGCGCGGTGCGTGCGTTGTCGCCGGTGATCATGGCCACCTGCAGGCCGAGCGCGTGCAGCGCAGCGATGGCCGCGGGCGTGCTCGGCTTGATTGGATCGCCGACCACGACGATGGCGGCCAAGCGGCCGTCGACGGCGGCGTACAGCGGCGACTTGCCTTCATCGCCCAGGCGCTGCGCGGTGTCGGCGAAGACGGCGACGTCCAGGCCGAGCGTGCGCATGAAGCGGTCGGCGCCGACCTCGACGCGTGCGCCGCCCACCTGCGCACGCACGCCCATGCCGGTGATCGACTCGAATCGGTCGGCGGTGGCCATCGCGAGATCGCGCCCGATCGCCGCATCGACGATGGCGCGCGCGATCGGATGCTCGGAGCGCGCTTCGACCGCCGCGACCTGCGCGAGCACACGGTCGCGTTCGAAGCCGTTGGCGACGACGAGATCGGTGAGCACCGGACGTCCCTCGGTCAGCGTGCCGGTCTTGTCTACGGCCACCACGCGGGCGTCCTTGAGCAGTTGCAGCGCCTCGCCCTTGCGGAACAGCACACCGAGTTCGGCGCCGCGGCCGGTGCCGACCATGATCGAGGTCGGCGTCGCCAGGCCCATCGCGCAGGGGCAGGCGATGATCAGCACGGCCACCGCGTTGACCAGTGCGAAGCCCAGCGCCGGCGTCGGACCCAGCCACAGCCAGGCCAGAAAGGTCAGCAGCGCCGCGAGCATCACTGCCGGCACGAACCACAGCGTCACCCGGTCCACGACCGCCTGGATCGGCAACTTGGCGCCTTGCGCCTGTTCGACCAGGCGGATGATCTGCGCGAGCGTCGTGTCCGCACCGACGGCCGTCGCGCGCAGTGTCAACGCCCCCTGCTGATTGACGGTGCCGCCGACCACCGCGCTGCCGACGGTCTTTTCCACCGGCACCGGCTCGCCGGTGATCATCGATTCGTCGACGTAGCTGCGTCCTTCGACGATCTCGCCGTCGACCGGAATCCGCTCGCCGGGCCGCACCTCGAGCACATCGCCGAGCATCACATCCTCGACCGCGATGTCATGCACCACGCCTGCGCGCTGTACGTGCGCGACGCGCGCCTGCAGGCCGACCAGACGTTGGATCGCCTCGGACGTGCGGCCCTTGGCCCGCGCCTCCAGGAAGCGCCCGAGCAGGATCAGCGCGACGATCACCGCCGCGGCCTCGTAATAGACGTTGACCGTGCCGGTGGGCAGCAGGGTGGGGGCGAACGTGGCGACCACCGAGTAACCGAACGCGGCCGCCGTGCCGACCGCGACCAGCGAGTTCATGTCCGGCGCCAGCCGCAGCAGCGCGGGGATGCCGTGGCGATAGAAGCGGCGGCCCGGCACCGCCAGCACCAGTAGTGTCAGCGCAAACTGCAGGTACCAGCTTGTGCGCATGCCGACATGGGTCATGACCCAGTCGTGCATGCCAGGAATCGTGTGCGCGCCCATCTCCAGCACGAACACCGGCAATGCGAGCGCGGCGGCCAGGATCAGGTCCCGGAGCAGGCCTGCGCGTTCCTCGTCCTTGCGCGCCGCGCCGGCATCGTCGTTGCGTTCCTGCCCGACCGGCCGGGCCGTGTAGCCGACCCGGTCGACCGCCGCGAGCAATGCATCCAGGCCCGCTGTTCCGCGCACGGTGGCGCGCTCGGTCGCCAGGTTCACCGCTGCGGACTCGACGCCCGGCACCGCTGCCAGTGCCTTCTCGACGCGACCCACGCAGGACGCGCAGGTCATGCCCTCGATCGCAAGCGTCAGCGTGGCGGCCGGCACCGCATAGCCGACCCTCTCGACCGCCTGCGCCAGCGCCGCACGGTCGACCGGTCCGGCCGGCACGACCTGGGCGCGCTCGCTCGCCAGGTTGACCGACACGCGCGCCACGCCGGGCACCTTGGCCAAGGCCTTTTCCACTCGACCGACACAGCTCGCACAGGTCATGCCGGTGATCGGCAGATCGATCGCCGCGTCCGGGGGTGTCCGGGAACCGGGAGAGGTCATGGGAACTTCCGCAAAGGCTGACAGCTGCGGCCAGCCTAAGCCTTCCTATCGTGGGAAGGTCAAGCGCGCGTGCGGGGCCTTGTACGGCGCAGCCAACGACATCGCCGTTGTGGCAGCAGCGCCGCCGTTCTTGGTCGGGGGCGTCAGGCCGAGCCGGCAGCGCCCATGAACTCGTCGTAGGCCGCCTGCGCATTGGCGGCGTACATCAGCGACGGCCCGCCGCCCATGTAGACAGCCACCCCCAGCATCTCCCGGAACTCCTGTGGCGTCGCGCCCAGCCGCACCAATGCCTTGGCGTGGAAGCCGAGGCAGCCGTCGCAGCGGTTGGCCACGCCGATGGCCATGGCGATCAGCTCCTTGGTCTTCTCGTCGAGGGCGCCGGGCGCCATCGCCGCCTTGCTCAGCGCATTGAAGCCGCGCATCACGTCGGCGTGGTGGCTGCGCAGATCGGTGAGATTCCGCGAGATGTCGCGGGTCAGTTCGGTATAGGTCGAGGCGTGCATGGTCGATTCCAGAGAAGCCGGCACGACGCCGGCCGCATGATCATATTAGCAATTGCTAATTTAGCAAAAACTAATATGATGGCGCCATGTCAACAGACGACTCCCTGGATTTCATGCACCAAGGCGCCGAGCAGGCGGCCTCGATGCTGCGCATTCTCGGCCACCCGCAGCGGCTGCTGTTGCTGTGCCTGTTGATCGAGCACGGCGAGGCCAGCGTAGGCGCGCTGCAGGCCCAGGTGCAGCTGAGCCAGTCGGCGCTGTCCCAGCACCTGGCCCGGATGCGCGAGGACGGGCTGGTGTGCTTTCGCCGAGAGGCGCAGACGCTGCATTACCGCATCGCCGATCCCCGTGTAGAGCGGTTGATCGCCACGCTCAAGGACCTGTTCTGCCCATGAGGACCCCTCCGATGGACATGCTCGATGCCCGCGCCACCCTTGCGCTCGTACAGGCCGGCGCCTGCCTGATCGACATCCGCGATCATGACGAACATCGACGCGAACGGATTCCCGGTGCGGTGTCCCACCCGCTGGCGCGTCTGGGCACCACGCCACTGCCGCGGGGCGAGGCCACAGTGGTGGTGTTTCATTGCCGCTCGGGGATGCGGACCGGCGCGCATGCGGCGCGGCTCGTTGCCACTGCGGGTGCGCATGTCCGGGTGTGCACGCTCGAAGGCGGCCTGGATGCCTGGAAACAGGCCGGCCTGCCGGTACTGAAGGACCGGACGCAGCCGTTGGAATTGAACCGCCAGGTCCAGATTGCGGCCGGCAGCCTCGTGCTGCTGGCGACCGCCCTGGGTTTCGGTGTTTCGCCCTGGTTCCACCTGCTGGCGGGCGGCATCGGCGCCGGCCTGACGTTCGCCGGTATCAGCGGATTCTGTGGGCTCGCCCGGCTGTTGGCGCGCATGCCGTGGAACCGCCGATCGGGCCTGCCTGTATCGAATTGAGGCCGCGTCTATGCAGGTCTTTGTGCGTCGGTAACTCTACGGCACCTCAACGTGCGAAAGCGATTCGGTCGAGCGTATGGTCGGCCGCGTTGATCCAGATATTGAGCTCGCGGCCGTGTACGGTGCGCCCGCCCAGCGTGGGCGCGCCCTCGTCGGCCTGCTGCGGTTCGAACACGACCTGGAACGTGCCGTGGTCGGCCGGATGGACGTGAACCCGGAACTTGGTCAGATCGGCCTCCGGTTGCTTGTCCCGGAACACCGGGATGGCCGCGGCCAGCGCGGCGGCGCGGGCGCCGTCCAGAACGATCTCGACGGGGGCGCCGCCGGTCGAGCCGGCGTGGGCGAGAGAAGCGAACGCGAGCGTGCTCATGAGCAGGATCCTGTTGAAGACCATGGGGCGACCTCCGGCAGTCGGGTGGCGGTGCCCGGAGGCCCGCATCGCGCGGTCAGTTGATGACGGTGTCCTGGCGCGTGGCCGCATCATACTTGCGGAAATCGCCACTCGGCGTGGACACGTAGATCTCCGATCCCCAGACGCCGCGATCGGCCAGGCTCTTGTCCTGCGCCGAGAAGTGGTCGCTGTTGAACTCGTCGCCCGCCTTGTCGGTCCGCGAGCCGTCGGCCTTCGAATAGTCGGCGTGGCCGTGATAGCACGCGACCAACGACATGCCATCGGGTTGCGGCACTTGTCCGGGATTGAATCCGTCGAGTGTGCCGCCCATGGGTGTGGTCACGAAGAACTGATGGCTGTCGGGATCGCGGAAGATCAGCCCGCCGTTCTCGAGATTGGCCGCGATCGACAACGGATTGGAGTAGGTCATCATCTCGATGGCGGCCGCGTCGCTGGATGGGAAAGGCCCGAGCGTGGTGCCCGGCGGCACCAACGGCGCGACTGCGGAGACGGCGACCGGGATGGTGCGGTCGTCGGCGATCGCCTGCGCGGCCTGCTCGGTCAGCACTTCGTCGGTCAACGGCGTATCGCCCGCCTTCTCGAGGCTGGCGACAAGATCGTAGGCGTGCTCGCGTTGCGCCGGCGTGGCGTCGGGCGACACCAGCGTGTCGACGACCTGCAGGTAGCGCGGGTCGTCGCGTGTCTGGGGTGGAGCAACCGCGCTGAGGGCGGCGGCAGCGCCGCCGGCGATGGAGTTGACGCTCATCGTGCGCACCTGTCTCTGGACACGTGCAGGTTCACGGACGTCGCAGACACCGGCAAGCTGGGGTAGACCCTTGGGCGACGACTGGGTGAATGCGAGGGAAGCGCGCTTGCGCGTTAGAACAGCGTGCCCTGGGACGGCGGGGCAGCGGCATCGGGATCACGGCCGGACTCGTGTGCTCGCTCCGGGCTCGGTTGGAGGCTCGCCGCCCCCAGCCGCCATGCCAGCCCCGACGTCCGCACCGCGTGCCGCGCGAGTGCGTCGCGCAGCACCTGCGCGCTGCCGGCGATGTGCAGGCGGCTGCGTGCGCGGGTGATCGCGGTATAGATCAGTTCGCGCGAGAGCACGCGGCTGTCGTGGCGCGGCAATTGCAGCCACACCTCATCGAACTCGCTGCCCTGCGCCTTGTGCACGGTCATCGCAAACGCGCTCTCATGCGCGGGCAACGCCGCAGGATGAAATGCGCGGACCTCGCCGGGCACATCGCTGGCGAACCAGGCCATCGGTGTGTCGGCGCCGTCACGCCAGCAGATGCCGATGTCGCCGTTGAACAGACGATGGCGATAGCTGTTTTCGGTGATCAGCAGCAGGCGGCCATGGAACCAGGCCGGCGCTGGCCCGATGCGGCGGCCCGACAGCAGCGCTTCGATGCGGGCGTTGAGGCCGCGTGCGCCCTGCGGACCTTCGCGCACCGCGGTCAACAGGCGCAATCGCTGCGACTGCGCGAGCGCGGTCGCGGGATCGGGGGCCTCGGCGAGACTGCGCCAGTGCGCGAGCAGCGTGTCCTGCTGTGCGTCCAGCGCATCGGTCAGGTCTTCGTGGAAGTGCACGCCGCGCAACCGGCCGCCGCGCAACAGCGACAGCACGGATTCGGCATCGCCTTCGCGCGCGGCGTCGGCCAGTGGCGCCAGGTCGAAATCGGCGTCCTGGCGGTAGCCGCGCTGCAACTGCACGCGATGGCCATGCAGGCCGCCGGTCACGCGGTCGACGGGCGTGGCGGCACCGAGCAGCGGTTGCAGCGCGCGCGCGTCCTCGGCCTGCAACGCGTGACCGGGGCCGGCGGCGGCGAGAATCGCCGCCAGCACATCGCCGGCTTCCACCGACGGCAACTGGTCGGCATCGCCGAGCAGGATCAGCTGGGTGCCGTCGGCGACGGCATCGACCAGCTTGGCCATCAGCGGCAGGTCGACCATCGAGGCCTCGTCGACCACCAGCACGTCCAGCGGCAGCGGATGGCCAGCGTGGTGGCGGAACGTGGGGCTGTCGGGCACCGTGCCGAGCAGGCGGTGAAGCGTGCTGGCGGTGTCAGGCAAGGCGCCGGGCAGTGCGGCGCGCAGGTCCGGATCGAGGTCGCCGACGAATCCTTGCACCGCGCGGCGCAGGCTCTCGGCCATGCGCTCGGCGGCGCGGCCGGTGGGCGCCGCCAGCGCGATGCGAGGCAGTGACCGTCCGCTTCGTAAGGCCTGGGCGATGCGCAGCACCAGCAGGCGGGCGATGGTGGTGGTCTTGCCGGTGCCGGGCCCGCCGGTGACCAGCAGCAGGGCACGGCGCAGCGCCAGCGCGGCGGCACGCGCCTGACGGTCCTCGCCGGCCTGCGCGTTGGGAAACAGCACGGCGAACGTGTCGGCGATGGCGTCGGCGTTGGCCGCATTCAGCCGGTGTGCCGCGATGCGCCGCAGGCCGGCCGCCAGGCTGGCCTCGTACTCACGATAGCGGCGCAGGTACAGCAGGCCGCCTGCCGCCTCGGCCGGCTCGAGCACCAGCGGTGCATCGGTCGCCGAGGGGGCGAGCGGGTCCGTCGGTCGGCTGACCCAGCGCGCGTCGCGCAGCAGCGCGTGCCAAGCGTCCGGCGCGGGCCAGTCCAACTCGGCGTCGAGCAGCACCTGCGGGCGCGCAGGATCGAAGCCGGCATGGCCGTTGGCGACTGCCCGCGAGGCCAGTGCCGCTGCGACGAGCACTGCGGCCGGTGTCTCAGGCGCGAGCCGCTGCAGGCGCTGCGCCAGCTCGAGGTCGAGCGTGCGTAACGCGCCGCTGCGCTGCAATGCGGTGAGCAGATCGGGCGTGCGCGATTTGGTCGGCGCGGATGCGGTGGCGTCGCGCATGGCATCGGTCCTGGCGGTCATGCGTGCGCACCTCGGGATCCGGTCCGGTGCCCGCCAGCGAACAGTGCATCGAGCGCATCCACCAACGTCGGGGAAAAGCGCTGTGCGTGCACGCCAGCCGACGCATCACGCTCGGGGTCCAGGCCCCGGCAGAACAGGTAGCGCACGCCGCCGAAATCGCGGGCGTAGTCGTAGCCCGCGCCCAGGCGGAAGCGCAGCCAGCGATGCAGGGCGAGCGTGTAGATCAGCGCCTGCAGGTCGTACTCGCTGTGCACCATCGCGCGTTGCAGCGAGGACGCGTCGTAGCCGGGCAGGCGATTGGACTTGTAGTCGAGCACGTACCAGCGGCCGTCCACGGTGTAGGTCAGGTCGATCAGGCCGGTCATCAGGCCTTCGAGCGTGCGGCGCAGGCCGAAGCCGCTGCGGCCGGTCGAAACCCCGTGGGCATGCAGCAACGCGAGCATCGCCTCGACCGCGGTGGGCTGCAGCGCGAACTGGAACTCGATCTCGGCCCGGCGCGCATCGGCGGGCACATCGCACAGCCGCACGCCCTCGGGCAACACGACGGTGAGCGTGGGGCCGATCAGCGTCGTCAGTACCGCGACGCCGTCGTCGACGTCCTCGGCCGCATAGCCACCGCCGCGCAATGCCGCCTCGATGATCGCGCGCTGTCCGGGCGGCGCCGGGTCGCCCGGGCGCCAGTCGCGCCAGGCGGCGAAGTCGCCGAGTTCCAGTGCCTCGTGCAGCACCACGCCGAAGCGATTGCCGGCAAAGCGTGGATCGTGATCGTCCGCGCGTGGCGCCTCGGGCGCGGGCTCGCCCTCGGGCTCGTCCTGGCCGCCGGCGGCAGCGACGGTTGCGCGCGTGGAGGCATCCTGCGCGCCGCTGTCGGCATTGGCGAGCTGGGTGAAGCTGTAGACCCACCAGTCCGGTGCGATCGCGCGTGCGGCGGACCGCGCGGTGGGGCGGTCGCCGGCCTCGATTGGCGGCAACCACGGCAGCGTGGATGGCACGGTCGCGTCGCGCACGATGCCGGGCGTGTCGGGCAGGCCATCGAGCATCGGTGCCAGTGCGGTCTGGCGCGCGTTGTAGAAATCGCCGGTGGCGATCCACAGCGCGTGCTCGGCGCGGGTCAGGCCGACGTAGAGCAGACGCGCGTCCTCGGCGCGTTGCGCTTCGATCCACACGGTGCGTGCGGTGTCCCAGCCGGACGTGTCGGCTCGCAGCTTCCAGTGCAGCGCGCGACCGCCGGTCGCATCGGCGACCACGCAGGCACGGCCGGGGTCGGGGGCGCGGCTGCCGATGCCGACGAACGGCAGGAATACCAGCGGATACTCCAGGCCCTTGCTCTTGTGCAGCGTGACGATCTGCACCCGGCGCGCGTCCGATTCCAGGCGCAGCAACTGGGTCTCGTCATCGGCGTCGGCGCGAGCGATCTGTTGACCCAGCCAGTCGACCAGGCCTTGCAGCCCCAATGCGCGCGCGTTGGCCTGTTGCAGCAGTTCGCCCAGTTGCAGGTAGTTGGTCAGACGGCGCTCGCCGTCGAGCAGGCCAAGCAGGCGCGGTCCATTGTCGGCGCACAGGTCGGCGACCAGCGCCAGCGGACCGCCACGCTGCCAGCGCTCACGCCAGGCCAGCGCACGCAACTGCCAGCCGCGATGCGTGTCGGCATCGTGGTCGAGCGCGGCGATGCCGGCCGCGTCCACGCCCAGCAGCACCGTCGCCAGCGCCGCGCGCAGGCGACTGTCGTCGGCGGTGTGCAGCAGCGCGAGCAACAGCGTGAGCAGCTCGTGCGCCTCGGGCGTGGCGAACAGACTCTGTTTGCCGGCGGCGACTGCGGGAATACCGACCGCGGCCAGCGCCTGCTGGATCTGCGTGGCTTCGCTGTGCTTGCGCACGAGCACCGCGATGTCGCCCGGCTGCACCGGCGCGCCATCGAGCGTGGCGGTGCCGGTGCGCGCTTCGATCAGCACCGCGTGGATCGCAGCGACACAGGCCTGGGTCGCGAGTTCGCGCGCGCGACCGGCGCTGTGGGGCCTGCGCTTGCCGGCGTCGTCGGCCGGCGGGGCCGGTGCCTGCCACAGCATCAGGGCGGGCGCAGGGGCGCCGGCGCGCTGGAAATCGGCATCGGTGCGCTTCGTGCCTGGCAGCACGCGATGGAACCGGATCTGCCGATCAAAAAACGCGGCCTCACCGGCCTGCGCGTACAGCGCCTCGATCGCGGCGAGCAGCGACGGGCGCGAACGGAAGTTGCGGTCGAGCGGCGGCGCGGCGATGGCGTCGCGTGCCGCGAGCAGGTAGGTCTGCACATCACCACCGCGGAAGCCGTAGATGGCCTGCTTGGGATCGCCGATCAGGAACAGGGCCGGTTCGAACCCGGCCTCACGCGCAGCCTCGGACTCGCCAAACACCGTCCGGAAGATGTCCCACTGACGCGTGTCGGTGTCCTGGAATTCGTCGACCAGCGCGACCGCGTACTGCGCACGCAGACGCTGCACCAGCGCCTGTGCATGCGGCCCGTGCAGTGCATCGGCAACGCCGTCGATCAGATCGTCGTAGGTCTGCACGTGCAGTTGCTGTTTGCGCTGGGCGAGGCGTGCACGTGCCGCGTTGCGCAGGCGGTGAAGCAGCCGCGTCTTGGCCTGCTCGAGCCAATCCTGTGCAACACGATCGGCGTTGGACCAGGTGTGCAGGGCATCGAACAATGGCGAGCACGGCACCTTCGACTGCGTGTCGTCCTTGCAGAAGTCCAACAGCCGGGCTGGCAGCAGTTTGTCGAGATGGGTCTTGTCGTCCAGGACCCAGTGCGAAAGCGCGCGGCCGTCGCGCAGTGTCTGGAAGGCCTTGTCGAAACTGGGCCGCCGCGCGCGACGGCCGTCGAAGACCTTGCCGTCGAATGCCATTGCGACCGCTGCCTGCGCAGCGTCGATGTGCGCATCGATCGCGGCGATCAGCGCCTGCGCTGCCGCGTCGCGCGCCGGGCGCGGATCGGGTTGCGGCGGCGTGGCGGCCGGTCGCAGCACCGGCTCCCGGATCAACGGCCCAAGATCGCGCGCCATATCGCCGGGTCCGCCTTTCCACAGGTCCATCAACAACGCGGCGTCGTCTGCATCGGCGGCGGTGCTGCGCCACAGATCGGCGGCCAGTTCCTCGCGCAGCGCGCGGTCGTTGGCCAGCAGTTCGGGCGCGGCGAAGCTCTGCCCGCTCTCAAGCGCGTGCTCGCGCAGCACACGGGCGCAGAAGCCGTGGATGGTGAAGATCGCGGCCAGATCGATCTCGTCGGCGGCCTGCTGCAGCCGACGCTGCAAAGCGGCGGCGGACTCGTCGCCGGTCGCCAGGTGTGCGGCGATCACCGCCTGGCTGAGCGCGGTGTCGGGCGCGTCGTCGTCGTCTGGCGGGGCGTCGACCAGCCGCGCGGCCAGCACCAGGCGTTCGCGGATGCGCTTGCGCAGTTCCTGCGTCGCAGCCTCGGTGAAGGTCACGGCGAGAATCTGGCCGATGCGCAGGCCGCGCTCGACCACCAGCCGGGTGACCAGCGTGGCCAGCGTGAAGGTCTTGCCGGTGCCGGCGCTGGCCTCGATCAGCTGTGTGCCGCCCAGCGGCAACGTCAGGAACGGATCGACCGCAGGGGAGACGGGCGCGCTCATGCCTCGACCTCCGCGTCGGTCTCGACCTCGAAGCGGCGGCCGTCCTCGAAGCCGGTATGCACGCGGCCCTGCTCGACGGCCGAGAACACGGTGAAGGCGATCTGGGCGAAGTGCTGGAACAGGGCCGGATCGGCGAACGGGTCGCGACCGCGCAGCGCGAGTCGATACGCATCGCCGCGCCCCTCGCCCCACTGCCGGTCGCCGCCGCGCCACTTCGCGGTTGCGGCTTTCGCTGCCCTGTCGGCATCGACGGCGCTGAAGTACTCCCAGCCGCTGTAGGGGCCGAACGGCAGCGGCGCCTGCAGGCCGTCGGCCCGCAGCGCGAGCAGGGCCCGCAGCGCATCGCGCGCCGCGTCCGGCGGCAACGGCGCGCGCTCGAAGGGGCCGATACCGAGGTCCTGGGTGTCGTGGAAGCGCACAAGCGGCAGATCGAGGCCCGCGGCGCTCGCAAGCAGCCAGTCCAGGCCCTGCCGGATCGCGGCCGGTCCGTTGAGCGGACCCAGACGCACATGGGCGATGCCTGCCGGGTACACGTTGTCGAGCCGGCCCTGGAGATGGATGCCGTCGAGCACGACGTCGATGTGCCGGGTGTCGGGTGTGGTGTCGCCGCGCCAATCGGCAAAGCCTTGCGCATAGGGCCGCAGCGACGTCACCAGCGCATCGAGCTGGCGTCGACCCAACGGACCGGATGGCAGCAGCGCGCGCGCGCGCAGGTGCTCGAACAGCCCGGCCTCGCGGCCGGCGAGCAGGGCCTCCAATACCTGCTGGTGCAGCGCCGCCCGCTCCAGGCCGCCGCCGGCGACCAGCAGCGGCTCCACGTCCTGGCCGACCTCGGCCTCGTCGGCCAGGCGCAGGTCCAGGCGCTCGCGCAGGAACTGCGCGGCCGGGGCCACCAGGAAGCGGCGCAGTGCATCGAGCGACAGTGCGGCATCGGCCGGCGACAGCGTGGCGGCATCGGCGCGCGGTGGCAGCGGCGTTGCGCACCATGGCGCGAGTTCTGTGCGTGCGCCGCCGATGCGTGCTGCCGCCGGCTGCCATTGCGCGCGATAGCTGAAGCGGCGCGGGTCGCCATCAGCTCCGAACGCGCTTGGCGTGAACGGCTGCAGCGCATGGCGCACCGTCAGTGCCGCGGCGGCGGCTTGCGGGTCGGCGTGGTAGGTCGCGGCGGTGGCGAGCAATTCGGCGACCAGCGGCGAGGGCTCGCGCACACTGCCATCGCGCGCGTCCGCGCCCAGATAGCTGACGTAGAACACGTCCTGCGCCGAGGCGAACAGCTGCAGGAACAGGAAGCGGTCATCCTCGCGCGTGGAGCGGTCGCCATGGCGACGCCGCGTCGTGCCCAGCTCCGCGGTGAGCCGGTTGATCCCGGCAGCGGTGTCGCGGCGCGGGAAGTCGCCATCGTTCATGCCGAGCAGGCAGATCACCCGGAACGGCAGCAGGCGCATCGGCACCATGCGGCCGACGCTGATGCCGCCGGTCAGCAGTGGCGCGCGCGTGTCGGCCTCGGCCAGCAACTGCGCAAAGTGCGCACGCACGACCTCGGCCGGGACCGGCGTCTCGACGCCCGCGCGTGCGGCGTCGGCGGCGAAAGCGTCGATCAGCCGTCGCAGCCGCTCGAGTGCGCGCTGGGTAGCCGGCGCGGCCGGCGTGCCGGGCAGCAGCGCATCGAGCAGGCCGAGCAGGCGCTCGCGCCACGCCGCAGCGGTGAGCGCCTCGCCGAGCTCGCGCCGCGCGTCGCCGAGCACGTGCAGCAGCCGGATCAGGGTGTCGAGCGCATCGAGCGCGCTGCCTTCGAGCGCCGGCCACGGGGCGACGCCTGCGATCGTGTCGTCGCTGCCGCTCGCATGGCCCAGCAACAGGCGATCGAGGGCGAACGCCCAGGTGTAGGCCGCGTCGTCGGGCGCACCGTGCGCGGCGCGATGCGCGCCGTCGAGCCCCCAGCGCGCGCCGGCGGCCTGCAGCCAGCCGTGCAGCCGCTCGAAGGCGGCCGCATCCAGCCCCACGGCCTGCGCCAACGGCGGGCTGGCGAGCAGGTCCAGGACCTCGTTGAGCCCGAAGCGCGACACCGGCAGGCCCAGCAGGCGCACGAAGACCTCGGCCAGGGGCTCACCCGCCAGCGGGCTGGTGTCGGCGAGCGCATACGGAATGCGCATTCTCCCGAAACCGGGGTCAGGGTCGGATTTTCCGTGAAAATCCGACCCTGACCCCGGTTTTGATTCGCCGAAGACGGCTTCCAGGTATGGCACGTAGGGGTCGATGTCCGGGGCCAGCACCGCGATCTCGCGCGGTTGCAGCGGCGGGTCGAAGCGCGGGTCCTCGAGCAGGCCGCGCAACTGGTCGTGCAGCACCTGGAGTTCACGCAGGCGGGTGTGGCAGGCGTGGACCTGCAGGCTGGGGTCGCGCAGCTCGGGTGCGGCGCGGGGTGCGGGCACCGGCGGCGGGGCGCGGCGGAACAGGTCGCTCTGCATCCGTCGCAGCAAGGTGTCGCCCAGGCCGCCGGCATCGAGCGGGCGCTGGCCCGACTCGAGCGGATCGGCGTAGACCTCGATCTCGGCGCGCGGGTGCACGACCTCGTAGCTGCCCAGCAGCGCCATGAAGTCCCGGCCGGCCGCGCCCCAGGCTTGTAGCAGGCGGTTGTCGTCGGTGTTACCCGCCAGCAGCGCGGCGTCGAAGGCTTCATCCGTACGGGCGCGCCGGCGCGGGGCCAGCGCCTGCAGATCGCCCCAGTAGCCGCGTGCGGGCGTGGGCAGGTAGAAGTGCAGCGTGCCCACGCGGGCCTGGGTCGCCAGCACGCGCAGCACATCGGGCGAGACGTTGAGCGTGGCGAACGCGAACATCCGGGGCGGCAGGCCCTGCGGCAACGCGGCGTGTTCGCCCGAGAAACGGTCCAGATAGGTCTGGATGCGACGCGCGCGGGTGGCATGGCCGGCGGCCACGTGCCGCCACAGCGCGGCCTGCGCATCGTCGGGGTCGGCGCCGCCCTCCCAGCGCAGCAGCCAGTCGCGCCGCCAGGCCTGGTACTTCTCGAACACGCCTGCCAACTCGCCCGCCAGTGCCCACGGCCGCAACGCATCGTCGCCGGCCAGATACGTGGCCAGCGGCGCGAGCGCCGGCTGCGCCAGCACGTCGGGATCGACTAGGGCGGCGTACAGGCGCCAGCGCAGGCTGGCGGCGTCGAGCTCGTCCTGCGCCGGGCCCAGATTGGCCGTGAGCGCGCGGGCGACGAACTCGCCGGGGGTCAGGAACTCGAGGTTGGCGGCCACGCCGTGCTCGGCGGCCAAGGTGGCCTGCAGCCAGCGGCGCATGGCGACCTGCGGGATCAGCACGACCTCGGGCGTGAGAATCGACCCGCCCGCCACCGGCTGCCGCAACTCGGCGGCCAGCAGCCCGGCCAGCACCTCCAGCGCGTTGGACGGGTAGAGGCGGAAGTCGGCGGGCGCTGCGGTCATCGCGCCATCTTGCCGCAGCGGGTTCGCAGCATGCGAGACACGGCGGCCCGCACGCGGCTCAACGGCGCCGTCACGGCCGGTGCCTAAGCTGTGCGGATGTCGCCGCCGCCGTCCCCGCAAGCGCTTCCCACCCGCGTGCCGACCGGCGAACGCGCCGCGCGCCTGCGCGCCCGCTTCGACCAGGTCCGCGCCCGTACGGCCGCGCTCGCCGCGCCGATCGGAGCCGAGGACGCGATGGTCCAGAGCATGGACGATGCCAGCCCGACCAAGTGGCATCTGGCACATACGACATGGTTCTTCGAGCGCTTCGTGCTGGCCGCCGACGCGGGGTATCGCGAGATCGACCCGGCCTGGGATTTCCTGTTCAACAGCTATTACCAGAGCGTCGGGCCGATGCATGCGCGTCCGCACCGCGGGTTGCTGTCGCGGCCGACGCTTGCGCAGGTGCGTGATTACCGCGAGGCGGTCGACACGCGCCTGCGGGCGCGGCTGGCCTCGGGCGATCTCGACGATGCCCGGCTCGACATCATCGAACTGGGCCTGCAGCACGAGCAGCAGCACCAGGAGTTATTGCTGACCGACATCAAGCACGCGTTCTGGTCCAACCCGATCGCACCGGCCTATCGCACCGACCTGCCGGCCGCATGCGGCACGGCGGCGCCGCTGCGCTGGATGGCGCGCGAGGAGCGCGTGGTTGAGATCGGCCACGCCGGCTGGCCGGGCATGGCGGGCTTTGCCTACGACAACGAGTCGCCGCGGCACCGTGTGCTGGTGCCGGCGCATGCGCTGGCCAGCCGGCCGGTCAGCAACGCCGAGTACCTGGCATTCGTCGAGGACGGCGGCTATCGCACCGTCGGTCTGTGGCTGAGCGCCGGCTGGGCGCGGGTGCAGGCCGAGGGCTGGCAGCGGCCGCTGTACTGGGATCAGGCGCTGGCGCGCGAGTTCACGCTCGGTGGCTGGCGCACGCTCGACCCCGGCGCGCCGGTCTGCCATCTGAGCTACTACGAGGCCGACGCGTTCGCGCGTTGGGCCGGTGCGCGCTTGCCGACCGAGTTCGAGTGGGAGCAGGCCGCCGCCGGCGTGCCGGTCGAGGGCAATTTCGTCGATGCCGGCCGTCTGCACCCCTGCGCGCCGGCACCTTCCGACACCGGTCTGCAGCAGCTGTTCGGCGATGTCTGGGAATGGACTCACAGCGCCTACACCGCCTATCCCGGCTACCGGCCGTGGCCCGGCGCGTTGGGCGAGTACAACGGCAAGTTCATGGATGCCCAGTGGGTGCTGCGCGGTGGCAGTTGCGCCACCCCGGCCGATCACGTGCGCGCCAGCTATCGCAATTTCTTCCCCTCCGATGCGCGTTGGCAGTTCGCCGGTCTGCGCCTGGCCAAGGATTCTCCATGAACGCCGCCACCGCCCGTGCCCGCGCGCAGGCCGCGCTGACCGACCTGCGTCCGCGTCCCGACGACATCACTGCCGATGCCATCGCCGGCCTGTCGCGCACGCCCAAGCGGCTGCCGTCCAAGTATTTCTACGATGCCGAAGGCTCGCGCCTGTTCGAGGCGATCACCCGCCAGCCCGAGTACTACCTCACGCGCACCGAGCTGGCACTGCTCGAGGCGCGCATGGACACGATCGCCCAGGCGATCGGCGCGGGCGTGCATGTGGTCGAGTTCGGCAGCGGCAGCGGGCGCAAGACCGAACTGCTGCTCGACGGGCTCGACGATCCGGTCGCCTACACCCCGATCGAGATCTCGCGCACCGCGCTGATGGACAGCGTCACGCGACTGTCCCAACACCATCCCGATGTCGAGATGCTGCCGGTGTGCGCCGATTTCACCGTGCCGGTGCCATTGCCGGCCGCCGCGCGCGGTGCGAGTCGCACGCTGGTGTTCTTCCCCGGCTCCACGCTCGGCAACTTCGGTGACGAGGAGGCCGTGCGGTTGCTGGCGTCGATGCGCCGTACGATGGGCGAGGATGGCCGTGCGCTGATCGGTATCGACCTGGACAAGGACCCGACGGTGATCGAGGCGGCCTACAACGACCTGGCCGGGGTCACCGCGGCCTTCACCTTGAACCTGCTGGCGCGGCTCAACCGCGAGATCGGCAGCGACTTCGACCTCCAGGCGTTCCGCCATCGCGCGGTCTACGTGCGCGAGCGTTTGCGCATCGAAACCGCGCTGGTCAGCGAGCGGGCGCAGACGGTGCACGTCGGCGGCCAGGCGTTCGCGTTCCAGGCCGGCGAGGCGATGGACGTCGAGGTCAGCCAGAAGTACACCGATGTCTCGTTCGCCGCGCTCGCGCGTGCGGCCGGCCTGCGCGTGACGCATGGCTGGAACGACCCCCAGGACTGGTTCGGTTTGCGGCTGCTGCAGCCGGTTTGACGCGATGCCCGACGCAGAGGCCACGATGCTGCGCGAGCGCATGCTTGCGCTGCTGAGCGCACGTGCGGCCGAGGCGTCGATCTGTCCGTCGGAAGTTGCGCGTGCATCACGGCCGGGCGGCGACTGGCGCGTGCTGATGCCGGGCATCCGCAATGTGGCCGCCGCATTGGCCCGTGACGGCGTGGTGTCGGTCACCCAGCACGGCGCGATCGTCGATGCCGACGCGCCGCCGCCAGGGCCGGTGCGTCTGCGGCGCGGGCCACGCTGGCCGGCGCCAGGCTGAGCGCCCTACGATGGAGCGCCCCGCAATGACGCCGTCCATGCCGTCGACCGACAAACCGTTCTCGCCCGCCTGTGAACGCAACCGCGATCCAATCCTCGCGGTGCTGCGCGACGCCTTCCCCAGGCATGCGCATGTGCTCGAGATCGGCAGTGGGACCGGACAGCATGCGGTGCATATCGCCGCGGCGCTGCCGGGCCTGCGCTGGCAGTGCTCCGACCGTGTCGAGCAGTTGCCGGGCATTGCGCAGTGGCTGGGCGAGGCCGGCTTGCCGAACACGCCATCGCCGGTCGCACTCGATGTGAGCACCGGGCCGTGGCCGGTGTCGGATGCGGCCGACGGCCGCTTCGATGCCGCGTTCACCGCCAACACGCTGCACATCATGGCGTGGCCGGCGGTGGAGGCCTGCTTCGCCGGGCTCGACCGGGTGCTCGCATCCAAGGCGACACTGGTCGTCTACGGCCCGTTCAACATCGATGGCCGCTTCACCAGCGACAGCAATGCCGCCTTCGATGCCTGGCTCAAGGCACGCGACCCCGCGTCGGGCCTGCGCGAACTGGCGGCAGTCGATGCGCTGGCGGCCGGGATCGGCCTGCGCCGTGTCGACGACATCGCGATGCCGGCGCACAACCGCTGCGTGGTCTGGCGGCGCTAGGGCAGGTCTCTGCGGCGGTGTGCGTGCCGATGCGCTCGGCAGTGGGTCAGTGCTTGTCTTCGACCGGAATGCGGCGCTCGACCAACCAGGCGCGGACCTTCTCGCGGTCGCTGCGCGCCTGCGGTGTCAGCACCGCGTCGCGTGCACGGAAGAACGACGGCTGGAAGGTCGCGCCGACACGGTCGCGTGCGGTCGGATCGGCACCGGCCTCGAGGAAACGGACCACCCAGCCGGTCGCATTGATGCGCGCAGCCTTGTGCAGCAGTGTTGCGCTGTAGCGGTCGGCGGCGTCGACCTTGGCGCCGGCCGCGAGCAGGGTGCGGATGGCATCGTCGTTGCGCGCTTCGAGCGCGTTGAACAGCGGCGTCTCGTCGTTGCGCGCATTGGGCGTGTCGGGCGACAGCCCGCGCGCCAAGAGCGCCTTGAGAAACGTCGGATCGTCCTGCATCGCGGCGACGTGCAATGCGGTGTTGCCGTTGGTGGCTGCGGCGGCAGGGTCGGCGCCGGCCTCCAGCAGGGTCTCGAACCCGCGGCGGTCGCCGCGCAGGATCGCGGCCTGCAGCAGCGGTGTGCCATCGGCATCGGTCGCGTCGGGATTGGCGCCATCGGCGATCAGCCGCTTGGCGTCGGCCAGGTCGCCGCTGTGGGCGGCGCGCGCCAGCGCGGCGGTGCCGGGATTGGGGGACGGATCGTGGGACATGTTCGGTCCTTGTCGGGCGCAGGCACTCTGGGCGGCGACGAACAGCAGCGCACATACCCATGCGCGCGTGCGGGTCGCAGTCAACGGCAAGAGCGGCTCGATCATGACGGCGCCCCGTTGGCGGTACAAGCGCGCAGGCTAGCGCCTTGGCGTCGAACGGGGCGTGACAACATCATCGGCCCGCCGCCATGCGCGCAGCCCCATCAGCGGAACCAGTTGAGCGGATTGGCCTTCTCGGCCACCCAGCGGCCGCCCTCGGCGAGGCGATCGCCGGTCCAGGCCGCAGCATCGCCCACGGCGCGCGCGCCGTCGGCCAGGCGGTCGCCGGTCCACACCGCCGCATCGCGCACCGCCAGCGCCCCGTCGACTGCGCGCTCGCCCAGCCAGGTTGCCCCCTCGACAGCGCGGTCGGTCGCCCACTGCGCACCGTCGCCGGCCTTGTCCAGCAGCCAGCCGGCGCCGTCACCCAGCTTGTCCAGGCCCCACTGCACGCCGCCGCCGGTCGCATCCGCGACATTGTCGACGGCCCGCCCGGTCCACTCGATGCCGCTGGCGACGGCATCGAACGGTGCGTCGAAGCCGACGCGGTCGCCGACATCGCGCAGCACGCTGCCGCCGAGGTTGGCGACGTGCTCGACCGCATCGCCCGCGGTATCGAGCGTGTTGGCGACCACGTCGCCGCCGAGCCCGACGACCCCGTCGACCACATCGCCGGCGATCGACAGACCGCCCGCGACATAGCGGCCTTCGCCAAAGTCGGTCCGGATCGTCTCGCCGATGCCGTCGATCGTGCCGGACACCGTCGCACTGCCATCCCGGTACAGGCCGCCGATGCCGTTGGCGAGCGAGCCCAGCTGATTGAGGTTGTGCTCGCCGATGTTCTCGACGGTGCTCAGCGCCAGGCCGAGGTTGGTGCCCGAGCGGTCCGCGGGTTCGCGCGCGGTGTTCTCGCGCAGCGACTCGACATAGGACGGATGGTCGCCGCCACCGCCATGCAGGCCCAGCAGATCGAAGCGCCCCATCCCGGCGGGCGGATCGATGCGCAGTTCATGGCCGACCGCATCGGGCGGCGAGACGCCGAGGATTCCCGGCAGGTCCTGCTGCGCCAGCGTCAACGGATCGCCGTCGACCACGTAGCGGCGGATCTGGCCGCTGTCGGCCAGGTCGCTGCGGGCGCCGTTGGGATTGAAGCCCAGCGAGGCAAGGGTGTTGTTGCTCAGCCCCGACGCATTGAAGGTCACGCCCGGCGCATCGGTGGCGAGCATCGCCGCCGAGGCCAAGCCGCCGCCCAGCGAATGGCCGGTGATCGCGACGTTGCCATCGCCGAAGGTGTCCATGGCCAGCTGGGCCAGCTCCATGGCCTGCGAGTACTGCGCGGTCTCCATGCCCAGGCCCTGGCCGCCATTGGCGCGCGAATCGCCGCCCTCGCCCAGGCCCCAGTTGTCGGTGCCGCGGTAGGCGACGACGTACTGGCCGTCGGCGTTCTGGTAGATCGCCGCGTCGAAGCCGGTCTGCGCGTCGTGCAGCTTGTCGGCGGAGATCGGAATCTGATTGCCCTGGGCATCGACGAGATGGCTGCCGTCCTCGCTGGGCACCAGGCGCTGCCAGCCCGCGGCCTGCAGCTCGGCTTCGGCAGCCGTGCCGGTGACGCCGTTGGGGCCGCTCAGCGTGTAGCTGTCGTTGGCCATCAGCGAGAAGTGCAGGTCGCGCAAGGGTTGCGGCGCGGTGCCCCTCACCTCGTTGGCGAAGCTGCCGTCGCCGCGCGGGAAGCCGACGCTGGTGTCGACGTGGCTGCGCGGCGCATTGGCCGGTTGGCCGCCCTGGGCGCGCAGCGCGGGGTCGAGCGCGTGGTCGCGCCAGGTGTCGATCGGGTGGCTGTTGCCGGAAACCGGGGACAGGCTCATGACGCGCACCTCGCAGTCGGATACCCCGACCATAGGCGTGCAGCGGCGGCGCAACAGCTGGTGCGCACCCTAGGGTGGATGCGATATCGCCTATTCAGCAGGCCGTTTGGCGGTCATCGGACAGCGCGGTTGGCTGCTCCGACCATCGCGACCGCCTGCGATCGGTGTCGTATGCCGCGTCTTGGGCACGCCAAAGGCCGCGCCCGAGCGATCAGAACGCGGGCAGCACCGCCTCGTGATAGCGCTGCGCAATGAACGCGCGGACCTGCTCGCCGGTCAGCGCGTCGATGAGCTTGCGCACGCGCGGATCCTCGCGCTTGTCTGGCAACCCGACCAGGAAGTTCACATACGGCGAGTCTTTGCCTTCGATCGCCAAGGCATCGCTTGCCGGGTTGAGGCCGGCATCGAGCGCGTAGTTGGTGTTGATCAACGCCAGATCCACCTGATCGAGCACGCGCGGCAGCATCGCCGCGTCCAGCTCGCGGAACTTGAGCTGCCGGGGGTTGGCGGTGATGTTGCGCAGCGTGGCGAGCGCATTGGTCGGGTCGTCGAGCGTGATCACGCCGGCGTGGTGCAGCAGGATCAGCGCACGGCTGTTGTTGCTCGGGTCATTGGGGATCACGACCTCGGCGCCGGCGGGCACTGCGTCGAGGCTGTCGTAGCGCCGCGAGTACGCACCGAAGGGCTCGATGTGGATGCCGGCCAGGGTCACCAGGTCCGTACCCCGGTCGCGGTTGTAAGCGTCGAGATAGGGCTCGGTCTGGAAGTAGTTGACGTCGATCTGGCCCTGCACGACCTGGTCGTTGGGCTGCACGTAGTCGTTGAACACGCGCACCTGCAGGTCCACCCCCTGCTCGGCGAGCAGCGGTTTGACCACCTCGAGGATCTCGGCGTGCGGCACCGCGGTCGCGGCGACGGTCAGCCGCTCGCGGCCCGCGGCGGCGCCGTTGTCGGCACTGCCGCACGCGGCGAGGCCGGCCAGCAGCAGGACGGCGGTGGCGAGGCGGGGCAGCAGAGGGGACATGGACATTCCGGCGCGACGTGGGCCGCCCAGTATCGGGCGGCGCGCGTGCGGATCGAGTCCACGCGTGGAAATCAGTGTGCGACGCGATCAGCGCCGGCTGAAGCGCGCCACCAGCCGGTCGCCGAGCATCTGCAGCAGTTGCACCATGACCAGCAGCGCGACCACGGTCACCACCGCCACATCGGTACGCGAGCGCAGGTAGCCGTCGCGGTAGGCGAGGTCGCCCAGGCCGCCCGAGCCGATCGCGCCGCCCATCGCGGTGAAGCCGATCAGCGCGATCGTAGTCACCGTGGCGCCGGCGATCAGGCCCGGCAGGGCCTCGGGCAGCAGCACCCGCAGCACCAGTTGCCGGGTCGTGGCGCCCATCGCCAGGCTGGCCTCGATGACCCCGCGCTCGACCTCACGCAGCGCGGTTTCGACCAGGCGCGCGTAGAACGGCGCCGCGCCGACCACCAGCGGCAGGATCGCGCCGCGCACGCCCAGCGATGTGCCCATCGCCTTGAGGGTGATCGGGATCAGCACGATCATCAGGATGATGAAGGGCACCGAGCGCAGCAGGTTCACCACCAGCGCCAGGCTGCCATAGAGCAGAGGGCGCGCATGCAGCTGGCGCGGGCCGGTGAGAAACAGCAGCACGCCCAGCGGCAGGCCGATCAGCAGCGTCAGCGGCAGCGAGCCGGCGAGCATCAGCAAGGTGTCGATGGTCGCCTGGCCGATCTCGGCCCACTTGGCGGCATCGACGTTGGGCAGCAGTGGGGTGCTCATCGCGGCAACTCCTCGACGTGCACACCGGCCTGCACAAACCGGCGCAGCGCCTCGTCGGCCTGGGCGCCGGTCACCGCCAGCGTCAGCTGACCGTAGGGCAGGCGTTTGATGCGGTCGATGCGCCCGGCCAGGATCGTGTAGTCGATACCGGTCTCGCGCGCGACCCGGCCCAGCAGCGGCTGCCAGGTGTCCTCGCCGGTGAACGTGAGCCGCAGCAGGCGCCCCTCCACATGCGCGATGTCCTCCTGCAGCGCGCCCTCGTCGATCGCTTCGGATTCGGCGACGAACCGGCGCGTGGTCGGGTGCTGCGGGTGCAGGAACACCTCGGCGACCGGGCCGCTCTCGACCAGATGCCCGGCATCGAGCACCGCGACGCGGTCGCAGACCCGGCGCACGACATCCATCTCATGGGTGATCAGCACGATCGTCAGGCCCAGCTCGCGGTTGATGCTGTCGAGCAGTTGCAGCACCGAGGCGGTGGTCTGCGGATCGAGCGCGCTGGTCGCCTCGTCGCACAGCAGGATCTTGGGCTCGGTCGCCAACGCGCGCGCCACGCCGACGCGCTGTTTCTGCCCGCCCGACAGCTGCGCGGGGTATTTGTCGCGGTGCGCCTCCAGGCCGACGCGCACCAGAAGATCCTGTGCGCGGGCACGCGCCTGCGCCTTCGACACGCCGGCCAGGCGCAGCGGGAAGGCGATGTTGTCGAGCACGGTGCGGGCCGAGAGCAGGTTGAAGTGCTGGAAGATCATGCCCACGCGCCGGCGCAGACGCCGCAGGCCGTCGCCATCGAGCGTGCCCAGCGCCTGCCCGTCGACGGTCAGCGTGCCGCCACTGGGGGTCTCCAGCCCGTTGATCAGCCGCAGCAGGGTCGACTTGCCGGCGCCCGAATGGCCGACGATGCCGAACACCTCGCCGGCCTGGATCGTGAGGTCGAGCGGATGCAGCGCGACGACCTCGCGCCCGTGCACCGGGTAGGACTTGTGGATGCCTTCGAAACGGATCACGTGCTGCGCTGCGCAAGAACCGGCGTGCAGGCTAGCAGGCTGGGGCCGCTGCCGCGATGTGGCGCGCGGCAATGGCGGCCCGACAATCGCCCGCCAAACGCGCTCAGCCGGCCTGGGCCTGCGTGAACGCGGCGAAGATCGCCAGGGTTTCCGGGCTGACGTGGTGCTCGATGCCTTCCGCGTCGCGTCGCGCGATGGCCTCGGGCACGCCCAGCGCCAGCAGGAAGGCCTCGACCACCCGATGCCGCTCGCGGCTGGCCGCGGCCAGCGCCTCGCCGGCCTCGGTCAGGAACACGCCGCGGTACGGCCGCTGGACCACCAGGCCGTCGCGGACGAGCCGCTGCAGCATGCGCGCGACCGTCGGCTGGGCCACGCCCATCCGGGCGGCGATGTCGACCTGGCGCGCTTCGCCGGCATCGGCGATGAGGTCGGAAATCAGCTCGACGTAGTCCTCGGCCAGCTCCATGCGGTGCGCGTTGCGGACCTGGCGAAAACTCTCGGCCTGGACGTCGGCTTCGAGCAGGGGGGCGGCCGGGCGGGCGCCGCGTGGGGATCGGGCCATACGACGGGGCTCACGGACAATCGCGCAATGCCCATTGTCGCCAATCGGCGCCCTCGGTGCCTGCCGTCAGCCGTTGCCGGGCAGTGGGCGGACCTGGGCGGGCCGACCGCGCGAGTCGAGCGCGATCATCACAAAGCGCCCGCGCGTGCACAGTTCGCGCTCGCCGCTGAGCAGGTCCTCGGCGATCACCTCGACCTCGACCTGCATCGAGGTGCGTCCGACCTCGACCACGCGCGCGATGGTCTCCACCAACTGGCCCTGACGGATCGGCAGTTTGAAGTCGACCTGTTCGGAGCGCGCCGTGACCACCGTCAGGCGCGCATAGCGCGAGGCGGCGATGAATGCGGCCTTGTCCATCCATGCGAGCGCCTGGCCGCCGAACAGCGTGCCCAGGTGGTTGGTGTGGTCGGGGAATACGATCTCCAGCATCCGGGCTTCGGTGGAGGGGGCGGATGTGACGGCGGTGGGCATGAGGGCGTCCGATATGAAGGAATGCGTGGGGCCGCGCCGCAAGCAAGCTGAGGGCGGCACGCCTGAAAAGGGGCGACAGGGTGACGCCCCAACGCTGAATGGGGAATGCCGGCGGGGGGCGCAATGCGTTACAGCGTACCTGCCGAGAACCGCGTGGTGTGCGTCGCGAGCCGTGGCCCTGGGGCGCTTCGTCGGTGGCCTGGCCGGCGGCAAAACGGATGGTGGCTGAACGCCTGTCGCGCGCCCCGGGTCTACCCTAGTCCTGCGAACGGCGACGACCGCGGACACTGACGCCATCGCCGCGTCCCGGCCCTGCCCGGCGCTCGACCGACCATACGAGAGGCAAGCCCGATGCGCATCGACCTTCCATTTGATCCCCCGTCGTGGAACCAGATCAAGGAAGCGGCAGGCCAGGTGCGCGATGTCGCACTGGACCGCGTCGATTCGGCCAGCGACTTTCTGCGCGGCGTCATCGATGGCCGCAGCGGACCGCGCCTGGTGCATGCGGGCGAAGGCTCGCCGTGGATTCCGCAGGGCCAGGGCTACGATGCGTCGCGTAACGAGCTGTTGACCAGCTACAACGGCGAAGTCGACGGCGGCAAGCGCGTGCTGTTGTCGGTGCAGGGTGCCGAAGTCGGTAGCGCCTCGCAGCATGAACGCTCGGTATTCCTGGGCGGCACGGATGCGCAGGATCTCTATGCCGACGCCCCGACCAAGGCAGGTGGCGTGGCCGTGCACGGCGATTACCTCTATGTCGCCGACGGCGGGGAGGTGTACGTCTACAACCGCGCCGATGTCGACGCGGCGGTCGCGGCGAACGAGGTCCAGGCCACGGTGCCCACGCCCTATCTCGACGCCGGGGAGCCGGTCGTCGGTCCAGACGGCGAGCCCGTGTTCGAGGCCTACACCACGCCCGAGACTCCGGTCAAAGCGATCGCCAAGATCGCGATTGGCGAATGCGGCAACGGTCCGTTCGGCGCCAGCTACGTCACCGTGCATGAGGGCCAGTTGTACGTGGGCCAGTTCACGCAGGATCCGCTCGATCCTGCCTCGTTCACCAACGACTTCCCCACGCACGATGCCGAGCTGCGGCGCTACGAGATCGATCCGGAGACCGGGCTGTTCAACGCCAGCGATTTCGACTCGATCGATGCGCCCCACAATGCGCAGGGCGCGGCAGTGACCGACACCGGCGTGCTGTTCTCCACGTCCTATGGCTCGGTGCCGGGGGTGGCGACCGCGCAGCTGGTGTTCCAGCCGACCATCGACACCGCAACCCGCTTCGAGACCGACGGCGCGTCGAAAGTCGCCGCCGACGTGCCGTACTACGGGGAAGAGCTCAACATCATCAACGGCGAGATCTGGATCACGCACGAAAGCGGCGCGGACAAGTATCGCGACAAGACCGAGCCGCTCGAAGAGATCCAGATCTACTCGCTCGACGACCTGCGGATTCCTCGCGAGGACGTGGTCGGCGGCGGTTGATCGCACCAAAGCGGCACCGGTCTGGTCATGTGCTGGCGCCTGGTGATGCGGATGGCCACGTTCCAGCGTGGCCGCTCCCCATGCAGCGCGATGGCATCACAGGCCCTGGCGACTGCCATGGCGTGGGCTGCTGTAAGAACGTCGCGCCCGGCTCATAGCGGCGCGTCGACCGCAACGAGCGACTTGCGCAGGAAGTGCCGCGCGTGGCCTGGCGGAAAATCGTCCAGGGTGCCGAAGCAGGCATAGCCGTGGCGCCGGTAGAACGCGAGCGCCTGCCAGTCGAAGGTGTCGAGGAACGCCGAGTGGGCGCCCTGGGCGCGCGCGGCGTCTTCGGCGTGCCGGAGCAGGCGTGTGCCCAGGCCGCGGTGACGCACTGCTTCATCGACCCACAGGACATGGATCGACAGCCAGCCCAGATAGAGCTCCGCAGAGAGGCCGCCGATCAACACGCCCGCGTCTTCGATCACCCACTGCAGCGGCACGATCTCCAGTGCAGGCACGGTGGTGCGGTTGAACGCGAACAGGCGGGCCGCGACCCAATCCGCCTCAGCGTGCGAGGCGACGCGGATCGTCGATGTCACGGCGCATCAGCCCAGATGCAGGCTGGCGGCCTGGGCGATCTGACCCGGCGCCTGGAAGCCCGGCAGGCGCGCGGCTTCCTCGCCGTCGCGGAACAGCGCCAGCGTCGGCGTTTGCCGCAGCCCCAGGCCCCGGAAGAAGTCCTCGCCAACGATCTCCAGCTTCACCTTCAGCAGGACCAGGCCGTTCGCGTCGTCGGTCGCGGCGAACTTGGCCAGCGACATGTCCAGCATCTTGCAGCCCGGGCAGTCGTCCTTGTAGTAGTCGACGAGCAGGCGCGGATGCGCGGCCAGGGCCGCGGCGTAGTCGTCAGGCGTGGAGGCGTGCAGGGTCTGCATGGGGCGAAATCTCGTGGCGGCTCACAATGGTATCGGTCCAGCGTTCGATCTTCAGCGCGTCGCGCTCGCCGTGCGGCATCTGTTCGATCTCCAGCCGCGGATAGGGGCTGGCGAAGAACGTCGCAATGCGATGCACCGCGCCGCAGTAGTACTCCGCGCCCCACTGCGTCTCGCCGGTGCCGAACACCGCGACGTGCTCGGGCTTGCCGACCGCGTCGACCAGATCGGCGATGAAGCGCTTCATCTCGCTCGGCGTGCGGCCGGCGTTGTCGGTCCAGGCGCCGAGCACATACAGATCGTGCGCGGCGCCCTCGGGGCAGACCGAGGCCAGGGTCTGGATGTCGGTCTCGACCCAGGTCACCTCGTGTCCCAGCGCCTCGCACCGCGCCCGCACCATCCGGGCGACGTCGCGGGTGTTGCCGCTGAGCGAGCAGTAGGCGAGCAGAATGCGCACAGGAGCAGACTCGGTAACCGGGGTCAGAGTCGATTTTCGATCATCGGATGGTCAGACGGCGAGGCCGCCGGACACAAAAAATCGACTCTGACCCTGGTTTTGCAATGCCTCAAAGATCGTCGAAGCCGTTATCGGAGTTTGTCTTCTTGTACGACGCGTTGCGCATCTCGAAGAAGTCGGTCTTGGTCTCGGTGAAGTTGTCGGCGTAGGCCTTGATCCACGGCATGACGTTGTCGGTGGTCTCGGTGTAGAGCTTCTCGATGCCGAGCATGCCGGCCATCTTGTTGGCGCGGTACTTCACGTAGCGGATCATCTCGTCGACGTCGATGCCATCGATGCCGTCGAGCACTTCGCCGGTCCACTGGGTCTCCAGCTCGATCGCGTGCGCGAAGGCCTTGTGCACGTAGTCGGTGAGCTCGTTGGTCTGCAGCTCGGGGTTCTCGCCGACGATGGCGCGGATCACCTCGCTGATGAACTTGGTGTGGGCCAGTTCGTCGCGGTTGATGAAGCTGATGATCTTGCCGGTGCCGGTCATCCGGTTCTGGCGGACCAGGTTGTAGAAGTACGCAAAGCCCGAATAGAAGTTGATGCCCTCGAGGATCGAGGACTGGATCAGCGAGCGCAGCAGCGTCTCGGCGGTCTTCTCGCGCATGAAGTCGTCGTAAGACTCCATGATCGGCGCATTGCGCTTCTGGATCGTGGGATGCGTACGCGCGATCTCGAACACGCGGTTCTGGTTCGACAGATCGGTGATCGAGGCCAGCACGTAGCTGTAGCTCTCGTTGTGGATCACTTCCTGCTGGCCGATGATCGCGGCATTGGCGTGCGCGGCCGGATCGGTGATGTACTCGGCGACGTTGTAGATGAAGCGCGTCTGCGGCGAGTCGAGCGTGGCCAGCAGACCGATGATCGAATCGTAGGCGTTCTTCTCGCGCGCCGAGAGCTCGCCGTACTGCTTGGCGTCGCCCTTCATGTCGACCTCGTCGGGAATCCAGAAGTTGGTCGAGAGCTCCTTGTAGGCGCGATAGAACGACGGATACGGAATGTCGTTCCAGTTGAGGATGCCGGACGTGCGCCCGTTGATGATGCCGGTCGAGCGGTTGGGGTGACGCGGCTCGAGGATCTTGATGCGATCGAGGGGCGTAGAAGTCGTGGCCATGTTCGTTTCTCGTGTTTCGTGTCGCGGGCGATCGGCAGAACCGGGGTCAGAGTGCATTTTTCCGGTGCACTCTCGAGCCGGGGTCAGTGGGTGAAAAATGCACTCTGACCCCGGTTTTCATCGGGTGGAAAGCCCCCCTTAAGTCAGGGGGGCGCGCCGAAGGCGCAGGGGTGTGGGTGCTGATGAGTAGGGTCCACGGTTTGCAACGCAAACCGTGGAAGCTGATAGCGCGAATGCGCTGTCAGCTCGAACACCACTCGCATTCGGCGATGTCGATGTCGTTGGAGCGCACGTAGTACGTGGTCTTGATGCCTTCGCGCCAGGCGGTCATGTGCAGGTCGAGCAGGGTGCTGGCGCGGATGGTGCTCGGCACGTACAGGTTGAAGCTGATCGCCTGGTCGACGTGGCGCTGGCGGCGTGCGTTCTGGCGCACCGACGCGAACTGGTCGACCTTGTAGGCGCCCTTCTCGTAGAACGGCCAGGTCTCGAGCGACAGCCCGGGGGCGGCGACCGGACGCCGGTAGTCCTTCTTCTCCTCGTAGTAGAACGCCGAGTAGATCGGATCGATCGACGCGGTGGAGCCTGCGATCTGCGCGGTCGACATGTTCGGCGCGACCGCCATCAGCCAGCCGTTGCGCATGCCGTTGACGCCGACCTTGGCGGCCAGTTCCAGCCATGGGGGCGAG
The DNA here is from genome assembly GCF_037198055.1 of Luteimonas sp. gir. NCBI lineage: Bacteria > Pseudomonadati > Pseudomonadota > Gammaproteobacteria > Lysobacterales > Lysobacteraceae > Luteimonas > Luteimonas sp. gir. The sequence goes on along the minus strand of NZ_JBBAXQ010000001.1, from coordinate 123,703 downwards.
TTGTAGTCGCGGTCGCGGAAGTAGGCACCGGTGTGCCAGTCGCTGCCGGCGAACACCGAGTAGGCGCCCTTTTCCTTGGCCAGCTCCATGCTCGCCTGCACGGTCAGGAAATTGATGCGCTCATACAGCGTGTCGCTGAAGTCCTCGGCCTCGGGCGTGTTCCAGTGGATGCCCTTCTGCGCCAGCAGGTGATGCCAGCCGAACGTGCCCAGGCCGATCGCGCGGTACTTCTGGTTGGTGATCGTGGCCTGCGGGACGGGCAACTGGTTGAGGTCGATGACGTTGTCGAGCATCCGCACCTGGATCGGGATCAGGCGCTCGAGCACGTCGGTGATCAGATCGCTCTGGCCTTCCTGCGGCACGATCGCCCGGCCCAGGTTCACCGACGACAGGTTGCACACGACGAAGTCGCCGGCCTGCTTGGTGGTGACGATCTGATTGCCGGAGATGATCTCCTGCATCATCTTCGTCGGGCTCATGTTCTGCAGGATCTCGGTGCACAGGTTCGACGAATAGACACGGCCGACGTGCTTGTTCGGGTTCTTCCGGTTCACCTCGTCGCGGTAGAACATGAACGGGTTGCCGGTCTCGAGCTGCGACACCATGATCCGCTTGAAGATCTCGATCGCCTTGACGGTCTTGCGCGAGATGCGCTCGTCACTAACGACTTCCTCGTACTTCTTGCGGAACGTGCCCTCGCCCTTCTTCTCGTCGAAGAAGTCCTGCAGGTACCAGCCCTTGACCCGATGGACCTCGTGCGGGTCGAACAGGTACCAGTCGCCGCGGCGCTCGACCGCCTCCATGAACACGTCGGGGATGCACACCGAAGTGAACACGTCGTGGGCGCGCAGGCGCTGGTCGCCGTTGTTCAGGCGCAGGTCCAGGAACGCTTCGATATCGCGGTGCCACACGTCCAGGTACACCGCGACCGCGCCCTTGCGCTGGCCGAGCTGATCGACCGAGACGGCGGTGTTGTTGAGCTGCTTGATCCACGGCACCACGCCGCCCGAGGAATTGGGCACGCCGCGGATCGCCGAGCCCGAGGAGCGCACATAGCCCAGGTACGCGCCGACGCCGCCGCCGCCCTTGGAGACGCGGGCGATGTCGGTGTTGGAGTCGTAGATGCCCTGCAGCGAGTCGTCGACGGTGTCGATGAAGCACGATGACAGCTGGCCGCCGACCTTGCCGGCGTTCTGCAGCGTCGGGGTCGCGACGGTCATGTACAGGTTCGACAGCGCCCAGTAGGCCTCGCCGACGAGCTGCATGCGGCGCTCGCGGCCGCCGCGGGTCTCGTTCTGCATCAGGTACAGCGCAATCGTCAGCCAGCGTTCCTGCGGCAGCTCGAACACGGCGCGCGAGGTGTCGGTGGCCAGATAGCGCGTGGCCAGCAGGTACAGGCCGTTGTAGGCGAACAGCTTGTCGCGCTCGGGCTCGATCATGCGCCCGGCCTCCTGCAGCTCTTCCTTGGAATAGGCGCGCAGGATGTCGTTGGAATAGATGTTGCGGTCGGCCAGCGACTCCTGCAGGCCGACGTAGGAGCCGTACTTCTGCTCGGCGTCGTAGAAGCGGTTGCGGCTGGCGCGCTTGTATAGGCGGTGCAGGTACAGGCGGGCGGCGAAGAACTCCCACTCCGGTGCGGTGACATCGACGCGGGCCTCGGCCTCGCGGATCAGATGGTCCACCAGGTCGTCGGCGTTGACCGCGTCCTTGCGCTCGACGAAGCCGAACACGCTGCGCTTGTAGTCGGTGATGTCGAGCTGCGGGAACTCGCCATGGACGCGGTCGATGCTGCGCTCCAGGCGCGCGCGGTCGTACGGGATCCGGCGGTTGCCGGCTTCCTTGGTGATCCAGGTGGAGACGTCGGTGTCGACGTCGGGGGTTTCAGCAGTTGCGGTATGCATGGCAGCGCTCGGGGGCGGCGGCACCACGTCGTCGGCGTCGACGGCGGACGGCGCCACAGGGGTGGGGGAGGCGATCGGGGTCGGGGGCGCGTCTGCGGGCGTCGAAGGGGCGGTCGAGACGGTGTCGTGGCTGGTCATGCGTCCTCTCTCTTGGTGTCCAGTGCATTCGCGCACGCCCCGGCCCGCCCGCGTCGGGTCCGGTGGCTGCGGACGGCTCGGTTGCGACGGGTGCGTCGCGAAACGGCGACGGCGGTGCCGTCGGGTTCCGCGCCGCGGACCCGCCCCTGTGCAGAGCGTCCACAGCCGCGAACCGCGCGTCGTGCTTTCGCGCGGCTGTCGGCAGGGTACGGACTCATGGGCGAAGGCAGGCCTTCGGTCCCACCGCGTACCGGATCGCTCCGGTGCTGGGCGGGGACGTTCCCAATTACCGCTGCGGGGGCAGCACCGGACTGGCGTGGGGCGTCACCGGCTTCCCGTTTTTCATCCACAGGCTTTGTGGGCCGCGGAACCGACGGGCCCAAGATAGTGGGGTCCCCCCGCAGCGTCAACGCTAAATGTGGGGCGAAGGCGCGGAGCCGCGTCAGGCCGGCAATCGCGCGGTCTCAGCAGCCGGCCGGGTGCGGGGCGATGCAGATCCGGCTGCGCCAGGCAACCCTGCAAGACGCCTATTCAGCCTCGGCGACCGCCATTCGGGCCGCCCCGGCGGTCGCCGTCGCCCGCGACCAGCGCCGCCAGTCGGGGGCCGGAATCGGCAGCGGCTGGTCGTGATCGAGCAGCCGGCGCAGGTCCACCGCGGCGTAGTGCGGCGCCAGTGCCTGGACCAGCGCGAAGCCGAAATCGCGCAGGACCCGGTCGCGGCGCAGCAGCACCCAGGTGATGCATTCGGGCAGCAGGCCGTCCTCGACCGGCGGCGCGACCAGGCCGTCGTCGAGGTCGGCGCCCATCTCGTCGACGATCCCGACCCCCAGGCCGGCGTGCACATAGGTGCGGATCAGTGCGCCATCGCGCGCGGTCACCGCGAGCTCGGCGCGCAGGTCGGCGGCCGCGAACGCGCGCTGCAGCGACGAAGCGGGCTGCCGGCTCGATTCGTAGCTCACCAGCGGCACGCCGACCAGATCGCGCAGGCCGATCGGGCGCGGCAACGCGGCCAGCGGATGACCGGCCGGTACCAGCACCCGCCGGCCCCAGCGGTAGAGCGGAATCGCCACCAGGCCCGCGGGCGGGGCGCCGGTGCCGCTGAGGATCGCCAGGTCGGCATGGTGTTCGGCCAGCAGCCGCAGCGACTCGGCATCGCCGCCGGGCACCACATGCACCGCGACCTCGGGCCAGTCGCGCTTGAGTGCCTGCAGCGCCGGCGGCAGCGCGTGGCGGGCCTGGGTGTGGGTGGCGGCGATGCGCAGCAGGCCCTGGGCCTCGCGGCGCAGGTTGTCGGCCAGCGCCTGGATGTTGCCGGCCTCGGCCAGCAGCCGGCGGGCGTGCGCGAGCACCTGCCGGCCCTCGTCGGTCAGCGCGGCGAGGGCCCGCTGGCGACGGGTGAACAGCAGAAACCCCAGCGCGTTCTCCAGCTGCCCGAGCTGCTTGGACAGACCCGACTGCGTCGCGTGCAGGCGGCGGGCGGCCAGCGTGATGTTATGGCCGCACTCGACGATGGCGACAAAGCTGCGCAGTTGGGTGAGGGTCATGCCTGGCCGATGCGAGGGACAAAAAAAGCCGGATGGCCGATGGTCGCCCGCGGCGGCGACCGGCATGTCCCATGGGCGACAACACTGTGTACCGCGATCAGGCGAAGCGGGCCGCGCCGCGCCCCGCCCATCGCAGGCGGCTCAGCGACGCCCGGCCGGCACCAACTGGTCGGACAGCAGCAAGGCGTTGAGCAGCAGCCGTTCGGTGCCGTGCCAGTACTTGCGGTGCGCCGGGTCGTCGGCGAACAGCACGACGCTCCCGCGCCCGGTCGCGGCGACGACCGCCCACGGCGCGCCGCCGAGCCGGGCGCGGTTGCGCGCCGAAACGTAGCCGTTGACCAGCGGCGCATCGTCGATGCGCACGACGGTCGAGAAGCGGTCGCGCGCCGGTGGCAGGACCACCGCGGTCTCCTTGTTGACGAAGAGCGCGCGGCGCGGCACGCCGAAGGCCAGCGGATGGCTGATGTCGGCATCGGCCGAGACCAGGTTGCCGGAGATGCGGTCCTCGGCCAGCAGGTCGCGGCGCTGGCCGAAATCCGCGCGCGCGGTGTCGTCCGCGTCGCGCGCCGGGGCCGGGCCCAGGCCGTCGACGAGCTTGCGATCGATCGCCCACTGCGAGGCACTGCCGAAGGTCACCAGCGAGCCGCCTGCGCGGATCCAGCCGCGCAGCGTCTCGATCGTCGCCTCGCTCCAGTCTTCGTAATGGCCGCCGGCCAGCACGAGGCTGGTGTAGTCGCCCAGCGGTGCACGCGCCAGCTGCGTCGGATCGAGCCGGGTCACCGGCCAGCGCAACTGCTCGCTCAGCACGAACCAGGTCGAGCCGATCTCGGTCGCGTTGACGCCCTGGCCCATGACCAGCGCGATCCTGGGCTTGCGCAGCGGGCGCACGCTGTCGCTGCCCAGGTCGATGCCGGCCACGCTCTGCCCGGTCGACAACGCATGCGCGCGCACCCCGGCCTCGCGCGTGGCGGCATCGACCGCGGCGTGCAGCGCCTCGGCCGCGAGCGTCTGGCCGGCGAGCGGCACCACCAGCGTGCCGTAGGAGAACGCGGTCTCGCCGTCCGCGGTGCGCGCGGTGAATGGCTGGAACGCGCTGCGCACGCGGATGTCCTGTGCCAGCAGCGCGGCGAGCACGCGCGGTGCGGCCTGGTCGCGCCAGTCGATCGCATAGGCGTAGCGCGCCTGGCCACCGACGATGCCGGCCTCGACTGGCGGCAACGCCTGCACCTGCTCGCCCAGCGCCGGTGCGCGGCGCGCGCGTGCGAATGCGATGCCGTAGGCGTGCGCGATCGCGTACGAGGTGCTGCCGTAGACGCTCTCCTTCACCTCGGGCGTGGTCTCGAAGATCGAATGCACCAGCCGGAACTGCGGCTGCGCCGACGGCACGACGTAGGCGCTGCCGGGCGAGAACGTGGTGCCGTCGATCGTGGTCTCGCGCGCCAGCGCATGGACCTCGATGCGGTGCAGCAGCAGCAGGTCGAGCAGGCGCCGGGTCAGCGACGGGTCGTGCGCGTCGCCGAATACGAACGCGGCCGCGTCGTGGCGCCGGCCCTGGCTGAGCGCCGAGCGGAAGAAGTCCTTCTGCAGCGCCAGCAACCCGGGCTTCTCGGCGACCGCGCCGCGCAGCGTCGCCAGCCCGGTCGCGACCTGGTTGCGGATCGTGAAGCGGAATTCCAGCGGGCCGCCGGCGGTGTCCTGCACCAGGCCGCGCGAACTGCCCTGCTCGACAGTGACGCCGACCCCGCCGTGGAAGTCGGGATAGGTCGAGCCGTAGACCGGCGAGAAGTTGTCGAAGTTCTCTTTCGTGTAGTACAGCGAGCCGAGCGCATCGAGACCTTGCGCGTGGTAGCGCGCCAACGTGACGTTGAAATCGTAGGAGGCCTGCGGCAGCAGCGGGCTGTGCATGCTCGACGGCGACGGCTCGAAGTAGTACGTGCTGCCGGCGCCCATCTCGTGGAAGTCGATCTGCACGTTCGGCGTCCATTGGTGGAACAGCGCGATCTTGGGCCGGGTCTCGCGCTGGGTGACCGCGAGCCAGTCGCGGTTGAGGTCGGTGAAGTAGTGGTTGGTGCGGCCCATCGGGAACGGCTCGACGTGCTCCTTGTCCAGCGGGTCGGCGACCGGCGGGTTCGACTTCCACGCGTTGTGCCAGTTCGCCGCGCGGTCGCGGCCGTCGGGGTTCTGCGCCGGGTCGATCAGCACGATCGCCTCGTCGAGCCAGCGCGTGGTCTCCGCGCCGCGGTGCGCGGCCAGGTAGTAGGCGGTCAGCAGCGCGGCCTCGCCGCTCGAGGTCTCGTTGCCGTGCACGCTGTAGTACAGGCCGACGACGACCGGCAATTGCGTGGGCACGGCCGCCGCGGGATCGCGCTGGGTCGCGTGCGCGGCCCGAAGCGTCTCGAGCCGGCCGTGGTTGGCGGCCGAGGTGACGATCGCGGCGACCAATGGGCGCTCCTCGTAGCTGCGCCCGGTCTGCTGCAGCGTGATCCGATCGGACACGCGCGCCAGTTCTCGGAAGTAATCGACAATGCGGTCGTGCCGCGTGTAGTGGGTCCCCAGCGGATAGCCGAGGAACTGCTCGGGCGTGGGCACGTCGGGGTCGAAGTCCGCGGCCTGGGCCTGGGGGAAGTAGTAGGCGTTCTGCGCGACCGCGACCAGCGGCAGCAGCGCGAGCAAGGCCAGCAGCAGCCGCATCGGCGCACTGCGGAAGAGACGGCCGCGCCCGGGGGCGCGGTGGAGGGGAGCGTCGGGCATCGGCGTATCCGGTGTGGGGCGGCGCCTGCGCAACGCGCAAGCGCGCGTTGCGGGAGCGCCGTCGGGGCGCGGGGAGCGGGTGCGGTGAGATCGGCGGCGAACGGTCAGAAGCGGTAGTCGAAACCCACCTGGAAGTAGCGCCCGCGCAGGTCGTACTGGCTGAAGTCGTAGGGCGCGCGGATGCCGGGGAAGGACGCGTCATGCGGCGGCGTCTCATCGCTGACGTTCTCGACCTTGGCGTAGAGCGTCAGCCGCTCGATGCCCGACCAGGCGAGGTAGAGATCGAACTGGTCATAGGCGTCGACCCGCGACTGCGCCGCGCGCGCCGCGGCACTGGCCTTCTGGTCGTAACCGCCGGTGCGGTACCAGGTCAGGCCGGTGTCGAAATCGCCGATCTTCCAGTCCAGCGTCGTCGTCGCCTTGTTGCGCGGCAGCGAGGGGCCGAGGTTGCTGCCGGCATAGTCGACCAGCGGACCGCCGATCGTTTGCGGGCGCTTGTAGTCGAGCACGTGGGTGAACACGCTCGACAGCCCGAAGCTGCCCGCATTGCCGGTGTGCCAGCGCTGGCGCAGCTCGGCATCCAGGCCCGAGGTCTGCAACTCGCTCAAGTTCTGGTAGCGGTTGTAGACGGCCACCAGCTTGCCGCGGGCGTCGCGCACGACATCGGCCGGGTCGTTGGTCTGCACGATCGTGGTGGTGTTGCCGGTGCCCACCAGGTTGTCGAGCTCCACCCGGTACCAATCCACGCTCAGGCTGGTGTCGGCCCACGGCGAGACGACGACGCCCAGGTTGTAGCTGCGCGTGCGCTCGGGATCGAGATCGGTGTTGCCGACAGTGAAGAACGTCGGCGTCTGGCGCGAATCGGCAACATCGGGATCATAGGGATCGACGACCGAGCCGTAGGCGATGCTGGTGGAGGCCGAGTTTTCCGACAGCGAGGGCGCGCGGAAGCCGCGCGAGGCCGAGGCGCGGACCAGCAGCGCATCGAGCGGCTGCCAGCGCAGCCCGGCCTTGGGTGAGAACGCGCTGCCGAAGTCACTGTAATGATCGCCGCGTCCGGCCAGTTGCAGTTCCAGCGTCGGGGTCACCGGCACGTTGACCTCGGCGTAGAGCGCGGCGACATCGCGGTCGCCGTCGACCGCCGCGATCGCCGGGCGCACCTGCAGGCCGGCATCGATCTGCCACGGGTTGCGCGAGACCAGCGACTCGTGCCGCCATTCGGCGCCGGCCGCGAAGCCCACGGTGCCCGCCGGCAGCTCGAACAGGCTACCCGAAACCTTGAAGTCGACGCCGGTCAGCCGCGAGTCGGCCGGTCGCAGCGTGCTGAGCGCGATCGCGTCGAGCACCGCCTGCGGCGTCGTCGAGGGCGCATGCAGGTTCAGGCTGCCATCGGTGAGCGCTTGCGCCAGCGTCCAGCGGTTGGCGAAGCCGCCGGCGACGGTTTCTTCCTCCTTGCTGCGCGCCGCGAAGGCCGCGGCCTCCCAGTCCCAGGTCTCGGAGAGCTGGCCGCGCACGCCGCCGAGCACGCGGTAGGCGGTCGAGCGGTTGGTCTTGAGCGACTGGCCCAGGTCGAAGAACGTGTACTCGATCGGCGTGGCGACGCCGTAGGGGTTGTAGGGGTTGCCGGCCGGCAGCAGGTTGGACACCGGCTCGGCCAGTCCGCTCTGCGCGTTGAGCGCGAAGCGCCCGCCCTCGAGCGTGAAGTAGGGGCTGGAGCCGAACAGCGATGCGCCGCGGATCCGGCTCACCACCAGTTCGCCGAATGCCTCGGTGGTGTCGTTGATGCGGACCGTCCCGTTGACGTAAGCCTGGTAGCGTTCGGTTGCGGGAATCAGCGTCGTGTAGTGCGCGAGATTGATCGCGCAGGTGTCGCCGGCGAGTCCGTCGATCGGCGCGCTCGCGGTCAGCACCATGCCTTGCGGGCAGTGGCCCGCGGCATCGAGCAGCGGCACCGAGGCCCCGTTGACGAGGAAGCGCGCGCCCTTGGCCGACCAGCCGTTCCAGCGGCCGCCGGGCTTGTCGGTGTAGATGCCCGAACGGGTGAGCGCGCGCTGGTCCTGGTCGAGCCGGTCGCGGTCGTAGGCCTCCAGGCTGAAGAGCAGGTTGTAGCCGTCGGTGTCGAGGTCGCCGATGCCGCCGACCAGCCGCGCACGCTGCGTGTCCAGCCCGCCAGCATCGGACGTACCCAGGCTGCCGCCCACGTCCAGGCCCTGGAAGTTCTGGCGGGTGATGATGTTGACCACGCCGGCGACCGCGTCCGAGCCGTAGACCGCCGAGGCGCCGTCCTTGAGCACCTCGATGCGTTCGACCGCGACCAGCGGCAGCGCGTTGAGGTTGACGAAGGTGTCCGACAGCCCGCCGGCCGGAAAACCGTAGTTGGCCAGCCGGCGGCCGTTGAGCAGCACCAGCGTGTTCTTCTGCGACAGGCCGCGCAGCCCGATCCCGGCCGAGCCCGACGCCCAGCCGCTGTTGCTGGTCTCATTGGCGGCGTTGCCGGTGTGGGCCGAGATCGACCGCAGCACGTCGGCGACGGTGACCTTGCCCGAGGTTTCGAGCGCCTGCCGGTCGATGACCTGCACCGGGTTCGCCGTCTCGGCGTCCGCACGGCGGATGTGGGAGCCGGTCACGGTCACCGTGCCCAGCGTGTGCGCTCCGGCGTCTGCATGACCGTCCGCGTCCTGTGCGGCGGCGAGAGAGGGGACAGACAGGGCCGCCAGGAGGGCGGCCGCAAGGCGCGAGGGGCTGGACATCTGCTGCACTGCAATACGGGGAGGGGCAGGCAGTGGGCCATGGCCGCGGGAGCGACAGAAATGGTCATCCGGACTGGCGGTATGGCGAGATGGAATGTCCGCGCGCAGCACGCCGGCCCGGGCCGGCTGGCCAGTCGGGCGCGTGGGTGATCCGATGGGGCCCGCGCGACACCGCGGGCGGTGACCACTATGTGCGATGTGCCCGCAGCAGATACTCGGCGCTGCGCATCTCGATCAGACGCGAGGCGGTGCGTTCGAAGGCCGCCGACAGCCGCTCGCCGGTGTAGAGCTGTGGCGGTTCGGTGTCGGCGGTGCACACCAGATTGACGCTGCGATCGTAGAGCTCGTCGATCAGCGTGACGAAACGGCGCGCGGCATCGTCGCGGCGGCCGTCCATCGTCGGCACGCCGCCCAGCAGCACCGTGTGGAACTCGGTCGCGATCTGGATGTAGTCGCTGGCGCCGCGCGGGCCTTCGCACAGTGCGTCGAAATCGAACCAGGCCATGCCGGTACAGCGCGCGCGCACCGGGATGCGGCGGCCGTCGAGTTCGATGCCGGCATCGCGATGCGCATCGTCGCCGCCGAGCTCGCGCCAGCGTGTGTCGAGCCAGGCGTCGGCGCCTGCATCGAGTGGCGCGCGGTAGACCGGCGAGCGGGTCAGCGCGCGCAGGCGATAGTCGGTGTCGCTCTCCAGATACACCACATGGCAAAGCTGCTCGATGAGGGCGATCGCCGGCAGGAAACGCGCGCGCTGCAGGCCGTCCTTGTACAGGTCGCTGGGCGCGGCGTTGGAACTGGTCACCAGCACGATGCCGTCGGCGACCATGCGTTCGAGCAGCCGTGCCAGCAGCATCGCATCGCCGATGTCGCTGACGAAGAATTCGTCGAGCACGAGCACGCGCAACCCGGCGTCGCGCCAGCCGCGCACGATCGCGGCGAGCGGGTCGCGCTCGCCGGCATGCGCGCGCAGCGCGGTGTGGACCTCGCGCATGAAGCGGTGGAAGTGCGTGCGCCGCTTGCCGCCCAGCCGGGGATCGGGCTCGGGGCTGCGTTCGGGATCGCGCGGCGCGGTCGGCGCCGGCGCGTCGGCGCGCGCCTCGCCCTTGAGTGTCCGTAGCGCCAGGCCATCGTGGAACAGGTCGATCATGAAGGTCTTGCCGCGCCCCACGCCGCCCCACAGGTACAGCCCGGGAATGCCGTCGCTGTGGCCCTCACCGCCGAACAGGCGACCGAGCAGGCCGCGCCTGGGCGGCGGCTCGTGCAGGGCCCGGTGCAGCCGGTCGAGCTCGGCCAGCGCCGGCTGCTGCGCCGGGTCGTGCTGCCAGTCGCCGCGCGCGACGCCCGCGGCGTAGCGCTCGGAAGGCAGCGGCGGCAGGCTCATCGCCGGCCTCGCGTCAGTGCGTGGCCGGGCCGGGCATGGCGGACCCGACTCATCGTGCAGTGGGCAGATAGCCGCGGACGCCGTTCTTGACCACGCCGCGCAGGTCGATCATCCGGCGGTGGAAGAAATGGCCGGTGTCCGGCATGCGCACCAGCTCGGCCTGGGCGTCGCGTTCCTCGAGCCAGCGGTAGACCGCCTCGGGGTCGACGATCTCGTCGGCCTCGCCCTGGATCACCAGCCACGGGCAGTCGGGCAGCACGATGCGGTCGAAATCCCAGCGACCGGCGGGCGGTGCGACCGAGATCAGCAGGTCGGGCTTCAAGTCAGCGCTGGCACGCAGCGACACGTAGGCGCCGAAGCTGAAACCGGCCAGCCACAGCGCATCGCCGGGCCGCTCCCGACGCACCCATTCGACCACCGCGGTCAGGTCGTCGGTCTCGCCATCGCCGCGGTCGAACTGCCCCTCGGAGGTTCCGGTGCCGCGGAAATTGAAGCGCAGGGTCGTCGCACCGAGCTCGCGCAGCGAGCGCGCGACCATGGTCACGACCTTGTTGTGCATCGTGCCGCCCTCGGTGGGCAGCGGATGGCAGACCACCGCCACCAGCGGCAGCGCAGGGACATCGGCGTCGGGCAGATCGAGGGCGGCCTCGAGTGCGCCGACCGGGCCGGCCAGCGTCAGCGGGCCGGACTGCGTGGGAAACGTGGGGGAGATCATGGCGCTGATGATACCGGGGCCGCCGCGATGGCACTGTGGCGGACATGCGCAGCCCGCATGTCCGCATGCCTGGCGCTCCCCCGACATTCGCCGCGTGCGTCAGTGCGCACGCAGGCGCAGCCCGATCACCAGCGGATCGTGGTCGGAGCTGCGCCACGGGCCGCTCGCCTCGCGCTCGCGGGTGTCGACCGGCTCGTCGGCATTGCTGTGCCATTTCGCAGCTCCGGCCAGGCGCGTGGCCAGCGCCGGGCTCAGCATCACATGGTCCAGGCGACCGGCCTGGCCGTCGAACACGAAGCTGTGGGCAGGCGGCTCGGCACGAGCGAACGGGTCGCGCCAGCCGGCATCGATGAACACGCGCACCGGATCCTCCATCGCATAGGCGTTGAAGTCGCCGACCACGGCGATGCGCTCGGCGGCCGGGGTCGGTGCGGTGGCCAGCCAATCGCGCAGGCGCTGCGCCGATTCGGTGCGTGTTGCCTTCCAGCAGGCCTGGCCGTCGCCCCCGTCGGTATCGGCACCGGCGGCATCGCGGCAGCCCTTGGATTTGAGGTGCACCGCGACGACGCTGAAATCGGCGCCATCCGCGCGGCCATCGCGCAGCGGCACGAAGGCCTGCGCCAGCGGCACGCGGCTGAGTTCGACGAAGGGCCCACCTTCGAGCATGGCCGGCGCGCCCTCTGGGCGCACGCGGGTGTTGCGGTAGATCAGGCCGACCCGGACCGGATTGGTGCCGGGGCCCGTGCCGGTGTCGACGAAGCGCCAGTCGCGCGCCGGGCCTGCAGCGTTCAGGGCATCGACCAGTTGCGCGATGCTCGAATACGCATCGTAGCCGTCGTTTTCCAGTTCCATCAGCGCGGCGACATCGACATCCAGCGCGCTGATCGTCGCGACCAGGCCGTCGATCTGGCGCACCAGTTCGGCCGGTGTGCGCGCGCCGCGTGGCGTGGGGAAGCCGCCGCCGCGGCCATCGCCGTTGAACAGGTTTTCCAGATTGAAGGCGGCCAGACGCACATCGCCTTCGACCATCGGTGCCGGTGGACGCGGCGCCGGCTGCGCCTGCAGTGGCGCGGTCAGTTGCAGCCGCCATGCGCCCTCGCGATGGTCGACGATGCCTTCGACGCCGGTCAGGACGCTGCCGGTGCGCAGCGCGCGCGCATGCGCGGGCAGGTACCAGGGCAGGCCGGCGTCGGGCGCCGCGTCGCGGCCATCGTCGAGCAGCACGCGGTTGAGGGCGTTGGCGGCCTGCACCATCGCCGCGTCGCGTCCGGGCCGCGCAATCTCGGTCGGCGAGTACAGCCGGCCGTCGAAGCTCGCGATCAACGTTCCCCGCCGTGCGCGATCGTGCTGGCCGGTCAGGGTCAGCGGCGCATCGATGCGCACCCAGCGGCCGGCCAACGCCGCCCAGTCATCGGGTGGGGAGGTGAGAACCAGGGGAGAGAGTCGCGGTGCGGGCGTGGTCAGCACCTCGATGCGGGATGGCTGCAGCGTCGGCAGCCCATCGACGTTCGTCAGGGCGCCGGCGACCCGCACATGCGCGCCTGCGGCCGGTGCGTCTTCGTGCCCGCGTGCGTCCACGAATACCGCCGGTGGCAGGTCGCGTTCGGACTCGTCGGTCTGCAGGAACCAGCCACCGAGACTGTCGGCGAAGGCACCGGTGACCCGCCCCCCCAGCGTGACTGTGCGCGGCGCGGCGACGTGGGCGTCGACGAAGACGACCGGCGGCGCCGCATACGAAGTGACCGGGCCGATGGCGATCCAGGCACAGACGAGCAGGCCTGACAGCAGACGGGCATGAGGGGGACGGCGCATGGGGACTCTCCATCGGCCTCGAGGGCCTGACACGACGACGCCGCCCGAAGGCGGCGTCCAGGTGGGGCGCATGCCCGACAGGGCTTACTTCAGGTTGTCGACCATCCAGTCGACCACGGCATGCATCTGCTCGTCGGTCAACGCCGGGTTGCCGCCGCGTGCGGGCATCACGCCGGACGCGCCGGTGAAGCCTTCGATCGAATGCTTGTACAGCGTGTCCTTGCCCTGGGCGATGCGCGCATCCCAGTGGGCGTGGTCAAGCGTCGGCGCGCCGCCGGCGCCGGAGGTGTGGCAGCCCGCGCACAGGTTCTCGTAGATCACCGAGCCTTCGAGCGTGCCGCCGTAGGCGGCCTGCGAGGTCGCGGCCGCAGCCGCAGCGGCCGATGCGGCTGCCTGCGCGGCGGCACCGGTGGCGCCGGCGTAGACCGCGCCCACCGGCGCGATACGCGCCTCGGTGCGCTGGGCGACATTGGGCGGAACTTCGGTCGGCACCGAACGATGCAGGAACCAGGCGCCAGCAATCAGGCCCAGTGTGACGATGGTCAGAAACACCAGCACCATCGAGAAGCGCTTGAGGAATTCGAGATCGTAGTTGCGCACGAAGCACCCTTGGCTTTGGCGACATGGTCCGCGGACCACAGCTGTGGGCGAGTATACGGCCAGGTCGGCGAAAATGCCTGCGGCGTTCCGTCGCGGCAGCGCAGCATCGCCGCAAGCCGCACAGGCTCACATCCCCGCGTAGTTCGGACCGCCGCCGCCTTGCGGGGCGACCCAGACGATGTTCTGGGTCGGGTCCTTGATGTCGCAGGTCTTGCAGTGCACGCAGTTCTGCGCGTTGATCTGCAACCGCGGGCCGTCGGGCCCTTCGACGAACTCGTAGACCGCCGCCGGGCAATAGCGCGCCTCCGGCCCGCCATAGGTCGCCAGGTTCACATCCACCGGCACGCGCGGATCCTTGAGCGTGAGATGCGCGGGCTGGTCCTCGTCGTGATTGGTGCTCGACAGGTACACCGAGCTCAGGCGGTCGAACGTCAGCACGCCATCGGGCTTGGGATAGGCGATCTTCGCGTGCTGCGCGGCCGGCTCCAGGCAGGCGTGGTCGGGGCGGTCGCGGTGCAGCGTCCAGGGCGGCGTGCGGATGCCGAGCTTGGGCAGCAGCCATTGCTCGACACCGGTCATCAGCGTCGCGGTCGTGCGGCCCTTCTTGAACCACTGCTTGAAGTTCTTGGACTGCGCGAGTTCGGCATGCAGCCAGCTCGATTCGAACGCGGCCGGATAGGCGGCCAGCTCGTCGCCGCCGCGGCCCTCGCCCAGCGCCGCAAACGCCGCCTCGGCGGCGAGCATGCCGGTCTTGATCGCCGCATGGCTGCCCTTGATCCGGCTGGCGTTGAGCGTGCCGGCCTCGCAGCCGACGAATGCGCCGCCTGGGAACACCAGCTTGGGGATCGACAGCAGGCCGCCGGCGGTGATCGAGCGGGCGCCGTAGCCGATGCGCTTGCCGCCCTCCAAGTACTTGCGGATCTCCGGATGCGTCTTGAAGCGCTGGAATTCCTCGAATGGACTCAGCCACGGGTTGCGGTAGTCCAGACCGACGACCAGGCCGATCGCGACCTTGCCATCCTCGGCGTGGTAGACGAACGAGCCGCCGTAGGTGTCGTCGGTCAACGGCCAGCCGGCGGTGTGCACCACCAGGCCCGGCTCATGCTTGGCCGGATCGACCTGCCACAGCTCCTTGATGCCCAGGCCATAGCTCTGCGGGTCGCGGCCGTCGTCGAGCGCGAAGCGCGCGATCAGCTCGCGACCCAGTTGCCCGCGCGAACCTTCGGCGAAGATCGTGTACTTGGCATGCAGTTCCATGCCGAGCTGGAACTCGGCGGTCGGCTGGCCGTCCTTGCCGATGCCCAGGTTGCCCGTTGCCACGCCGCGCACTGCACCCTCGTCGGTGTAGAGCACTTCGGCCGCGGCGAAGCCGGGGAAGATCTCCACGCCCAGGGCTTCGGCCTGCGTCGCCAACCAGCGCGTGACCGCGCCGAGGCTGACGATGTAATTACCGTGATTCTTGAAGCAGTCGGGCAGCAGAAAATCCGGCGTGGCCTTCGCGCCGGTCTCGTCCAGGAACAGAAACGCATCGCGCGTGACCGCCTGCTTGAGCGGCGCGCCCTTGGCCTGCCAGTCGGGAATCAGTTCGGTCAGTGCGCGCGGGTCGACGATCGCGCCCGACAGGATGTGCGCACCGGGCTCGGAGCCTTTCTCCAGCACGCAGACCGACACCTCGCGCCCGGCCTCGGTGGCCAGTTGCTTGAGCCGGATCGCGGTCGACAGGCCACCAGGGCCGGCGCCAACGACGACCACGTCGTACTCCATCGATTCGCGCGGGCCGTGGGTCTGCAGCAGTTCCTGAGGTGTCGTCATCGTTGCCTTGGGCGGGTGCCTGGGTGATGGGAGCGTCCGTCGGGCAGCATCGCAGCATGCGTGCGATGGCGGCGTGGCCGCGGCCGGCAAGTGTAGCGCGCCGTGTTGCGCGGCCCGCTCAGCGCGGCTTGGCAGGCAGCGGGAACGGCGTGACGACCTTCTCGCCCGAGGTCGCATCGCGGATCGCCGACTGCCCTTTCTTCTCGACTTCCTCGACCCGCAGCACGCTCTGCATCGGCAGATGCAGCGTGCGGGTGTGGCCGAATTCGGCCTGCAGCCGTTCTTCGGTCGGATCGACGACCAGGCCGTCGTGCACATCGAACACCAGGTCCGAGACTTCGACAAAGCCCCACAGCCGCCCGCTCTCCACGCGCTGCGCGTACAGCTCGTAGACCTTGCCGTGGGTGAGGAAGGTGATCTTGTAGAGCGTCTTGGCGGTCATGGCCAAAGTATAAGAGTCGGGCTTGGGATGGGCGATGCCATGGCCGGCCCGTGCATGCCCATCCTGAGTCCCCAACGCAGGCTTCAGTAGCCCTTGAGCCGCCGCAGCCGCTGGCCGATCGCGTGGCGCGAGACCAGCGCGAAGGCCACGCCGACCAGAAACCCGGCCAGATGCGCGGCCCAGGCCACGGCGCCGAAGGCCGGGCCGATGTAGGCGAAGAACACCTGCAGCAGGGCCCACACCCCGATCAACAGCGAGGCCGGCGCGCGGACGAACTCCAGGAACAGGCCCAGCGGCACGACCACGCCCAGCCGTGCGCGCGGGAACAGGGCCAGGTACGCGCCGATCAGCGAGGACACCGCGCCACTGGCGCCGATGATCAACCGGTCCGGCGCGCCGATCGCCAGTACCGCAGCCAGGTTCGCCACCGCCCCGCCCAGCACGAACAGCACCAGCAACCGCCAGGCGCCCATCAGCCGCTCGGCCGGCAGGCCGAAGATCAGCAAGAACACCAGGTTGCCCAGCAGGTGGGCCCAGTCGGCATGCAGGAACAACGCCGTGACCAGGCGCAGCCAGGGGCCGGGGTCGAGCCAGTTGACCAGGACACCGTCGGTGCCGACCGGCTCGCCGTACAGGGCACCCCAGTCCAGCAGCAGGGCGTAGTGCTCGTTGGCCGAGCGCGTGCTCGCCCACAGGAACGTCACCCATAACAGCACAAACAGCATCGGCACAGCCCAGCGCAGCGGGGCTTTGGCGCGACGGTTGGGGATCGAGACGAACATGGGCGCACGCATTGTCGAGGGGGCGGCAGGCCCGGGTAAAGCGCGCCGCGACGGCCTCCGGGCATGCCGCAATGCAGCACGGTTCCGGACGGGGAGGTACGGTATAGTGCGCCCGCCGAGCGCGTCGGGAGGGGTTTTCCGAGGGCGAACGGACATCACAGGCCAGGCCTTTACGGTCGCGTTCTGCGAACCAGGCCCGGACCATCAAGTACACCTTCGAGAGAGAGGCGACCATGGCGACCCACCCCCGCATCATTCAATGCACCGCGTTGGCACTCGGCATCGCCGGCGCCCTGGCATTCGCAGGCCAGGCCCACGCCGCCGGCTTCCAGCTCAAGGAAAACAGCGTCAAGTCGATGGGCGCCGCATTTGCCGGCACCGCCGCCAAGACCGGCGACAGCTCGGTGGTCACCAACAACCCGGCGGTGATGACCCAGTTCGAGGGCACGACCATGCAGGTCGATGTCACCGCCGTCGACCTCAACTATGAGTTCAAGGGCACCGGCACCGACGCACTCGGCCGTCCGATGTCCGGCAGCAACGGCGGCAACGCTGGCGACGTGACCCCGGTGCCGGCGCTGTCGGTCGTGCACAAGTTCGACAACGGTACCGCGCTGGGCGCGATGGTCAGCGCACCGTTCGGCCTGAAGACCGAGTACGACCCGGGTTGGGTCGGCCGCTACGCGGCGCTGACCTCGGAAGTGAAGATCGTCGACCTGACGCTGTCGGGCGCGGTCGATCTGACCGATCGCTTCTCGGTCGGCCTGGGCGTCATCGCTTCGCGCGCGGACGTCACGCTGTCGAAGGGTGTTGATTTCGGCGCGCTGCTGTTCTCCAATCCCGCAACCCGCCCGCTGCCGTTTGCGACCCCGCAGGGCGCTGATGGCACCGCCGAGGTGCAGGGTGACGACAATGGCTTCGGTTGGCTGATCGGCGCGCATTTCCGCCCGACCGACGCGGTGTCGATCGGTGTGAGCTACCGCTCGGAAATCGACTATGAGCTTAGCGGCACCGTCGACTGGACCGTGCCCGACAATGCGCGTGCGGTCTTCAATGCCAGCCCGATGACTCGTCCGCTGTTCGTCGACGGCAATGCCCGCGCCGAGCTGACCACGCCGTCGATCCTCAACGTCGGCGCGACCTGGCAGGTCACCGACGGTTTCATGCTGGCCGCGACCTACGCCCGCACGGGCTGGGAATCGCTGCGCGAGGTCCGCATCCAGTTCGAGAACCCGGATCCGGATTCGGTCGAACCGTTCGACTGGAAGGACAGCGACTACTACGCGCTGGGCGCCGAATTCCAGGTCAACGACGCCTGGACGCTCCGCGGCGGCGTGGCCTACGACGAGACGCCGACCAGCATCGAGCACCGCACTCCGCGCCTGCCCGATGCCAACCGCATGTTCTATTCGGTCGGTGCGACCTGGAAGCTCAACGACGCGTTCGACGTGAACCTGGCCTACACCCGGATCGAGCCGCGCAATCCGCGGATCGACACCACCAGTGGCGGCGCGCGCGTCTACGGCGACTTCGACGGCAACGCCAACCTGTTCGGTGTGTCGGCGCAGTACCGCTTCTGATCGCAGCGGCTTCGCTTGACGAAAAGACCCCGCCTCGGCGGGGTCTTTTTTTCTTGGGGTGCGGCGCGGTCGGCGCTCGTGCGGCCGCCCTCCGCAAGCGTGGCGACTACAATGCCGGTCCCTTCCGATGCTTCTGGGACGACCTAGTCCATGACCTCCCTCGGTACGCCGCTGTCCCCGTCCGCCATCCGCGTGCTGCTGCTCGGCTCGGGGGAACTCGGCAAGGAGGTCGCGATCGAGCTGCAGCGCTTCGGCGTCGAAGTGATCGCCGCCGATCGCTACGCCGATGCGCCGGCGATGCAGGTCGCGCATCGCAGCCATGTGCTCGACATGCTCGATCCGGCCGCGCTGCGCGCGCTGATCGCCGCCGAGCGTCCGCATCTGGTCGTGCCCGAGATCGAGGCGATCCACACCGACACCCTGGTTGCGCTCGAGCGCGAAGCCGGGCTGCAGGTCGTGCCGACCGCGCGCGCGACCCGGCTGACGATGGACCGCGAGGGCATCCGCCGGCTCGCGGCCGAGACGCTCGGCCTGCCGACCTCGCCGTACCGCTTCGTCGACACCCATGCGCAGTACCGCGAGGCGATCGCGGCGATCGGCCTGCCGTGCGTGGTCAAGCCGGTGATGTCGTCGTCGGGCAAGGGCCAGAGCACGGTGCGCACGGAGGCCGATGTCGATGCGGCCTGGGACTACGCGCAGACCGGCGGCCGCGCGGGCGCTGGGCGTTGCATCGTCGAGGGCTTCGTCGACTTCGAGTACGAGATCACGCTGCTGACCGTGCGCCATGCCGGTGGCACCGCGTTCTGTGCGCCGATCGGCCATGTGCAGATCGCCGGCGACTACCGCGAGAGCTGGCAGCCGCAGGCGATGTCGCCGCGCGCGTTGGCGCGGGCCCGCGAGATCGCGCGTGCGGTCACCGACGACCTGGGCGGGCGCGGCGTATTCGGCGTCGAACTGTTCGTGCGCGGCGACGAGGTCTGGTTCAGCGAGGTCTCGCCGCGTCCGCACGACACCGGCCTGGTCACGCTGGCCTCGCAGGATCTGAGCGAGTTCGCATTGCATGCGCGCGCGATCCTCGGCCTGCCGATCCCGGTCGATGCCGACGATACCGTGCTGCTCACCGGACCCGGCGCGTCCTGCGCGCTGCTGGCCCAAGGCCACGGTGTGCCCGCGTTCTCGGGGATCGAGGTCGCGCTGCAGGCGCCGCACAGCGCGCTGCGCCTGTTCGGCAAGCCATCGGTCGCGGGCCAGCGCCGGGTCGGCGTGACCCTGGCGCGTGGCGAGGATGTCGAGGCCGCGCGGGCGGCCGCACGCGACGCGGCGGCGGCGATCAAGATCGAGCTCAAGTGAGCGCCGTGCTGCCGTTGCCCGCAGTCGCAGGTGGCCGGTCGTGAGCCTGTCGATGCTGCTGTTCCCGGTCCTGGGCGCGGTCGCCGGGATCCTGGCCGGCCTGCTCGGGATCGGCGGCGGCCTGGTGCTGGTGACCGCGCTGGTCTGGCTGCTGCCGGTCTACGGCATCCCGAAGGACGCCGCGATGCATGCCGCGCTCGCGACTTCGCTGGCAAGCATCGTGCTGACCGGCGTGTCGTCGGCCCGCGCGCACCATCGCCGCGGCAGTGTGTTGTGGCCGTCGGTCGCCTGGCTGGTGCCCGGCATGCTGCTCGGCGGCTGGTTGGGCGCGCGGCTGGCCATCGGGCTCGACGGCGAAGTGCTCAAGTACGGCGTGATCGCCTACTGCGCGATCGCCGGCACCCAGATGCTGCTGTCGCGCTCGCCACCCGACACCGGGGCGGCGGTCGTGCCGACCGGCGCGGGCATGACCGGTGCCGGCATCGGCATCGGCATCGCCTCGTCGCTGGTGGGTATCGGCGGCGGCAGCATGACCGTGCCGCTGCTGGTCTGGCGCGGCGTGCAGCCGGTACGTGCGGTCGGCACGTCGGCGGCCTGCGGCGTGTTCATCGGCCTGGCCAGCGCGTCGGGCTATGCGCTGCAGGCGCCTGGCGATGTGCTGCCGTCGATGGCCTGGGGCTATGTCTATCTGCCGGCCGCGATCGGCATCGCGCTGGCCTCGGTGCTGGTCGCGCCGCTGGGCACGCGATTGGCGCATGCGATCAGTGGGCCGGCGCTCAAGCGGGTGTTCGCGGTCTTCATGTACTGCATCGGCGCCAGCCTGTTGCTGTGGTGAGCCGCCGCGCCGACGGCGCCCGCCTCCCCCTGGATTTCGAACCGGCGCGCTGTGCCGCCGATGGAGTGTTGCGATGACCGTGTCTTCCCCCTGCGTGCCCGAATCGATCCGCGCGCTGGCGCCGACGATGACCGACTGGCGCCAGGCAATCCACGCTTGGCCGGAGCTGGGCTTCGAGGAGGAGCGCACCTCGGCGCTGGTCATCGAGACCCTGCGTGGCCTGGGACTGGAGGTGCATACCGGCCTGGGCGGCACGGGCGTGGTCGCGGTGATCGACAGCGGCGCGCCGGGCCTGTCGATCGGTCTGCGCGCGGATATGGACGCGCTGCCGATGGACGAGGACAGCGACCTGCCGTTCCGCTCGCAGCGCCCGGGCGTGGCCCACACCTGCGGCCACGATGGGCACACGTCGGCGCTGTTGGGCACAGCCCAATACCTGGTCGCGCATCCGCCGGCCAGCGGGCGCGTGGTGTTGATCTTCCAGCCGGCCGAGGAGGGCGGGCGCGGCGCGATCCGGATGATCGAGGACGGGTTGTTCGATCGGTTCCCCTGCGACGAGGTCTACGCCTTCCACAACATGCCCGCGCTCCCGTCCGGCCGGGCCAGCGTGCGCGCCGGCGCCACGCTGCAGTCGCTGGCGGTGTTCGAGATCGCGATCGAAGGCATCGGCGGTCACGCGGCCGCGCCCCACCGTGCGAACGATCCGCTGCAGGTGGCCGCCCGCCTGGCGGTGGACATCGGCGCGATCGTCGGCCGCCACATCGACCCGATGGAAGCGGCGCTGATCAACGTCGGTTCGCTGCAGGCCGGC
This sequence comes from Luteimonas sp. gir, assembly GCF_037198055.1. NCBI lineage: Bacteria > Pseudomonadati > Pseudomonadota > Gammaproteobacteria > Lysobacterales > Lysobacteraceae > Luteimonas > Luteimonas sp. gir. The sequence continues at coordinate 102,499 of NZ_JBBAXQ010000001.1, read as the reverse complement.
ACGACCCACAACATCATTCCCTCGACCGCCTCGCTCAGCGGGACGATCCGCTCGCTGTCGACGGACGTGCACGAGGCGCTGCTCGCTCGCCTGCGCGCGCTGTGCGAGGGGCATGCGCAGATCTCGGGCTGCACGATCCGGCTGGAGATCCCGCATTCGTGCCCGCCGTGCGTCAACGCACCCGCGCAGGCCGCGCTGGCGGCCGAGGCGATCGGCGACGTGCTCGGCGCGGAGAACGTCAGCACCGATCTGCGCGCCTACCCCTTTTCCGACGATTTTTCGTACATGCTGCAACAGTGGCCCGGCGCCTACCTGTTCCTGGGCATGGACAGCGCCATGTGCCACCACCCGACGTTCCGTTTCGACGATGCGCTGCTGCCGCTCGCCGTCGCGGTGTTCGATCGCATCGTGCGCCGGCGTCTGGGATGAACGCCGCGCTCGCGACTCCAGGTGCCGGGCCGGTCGCGTACGCCGCCGGACCTGCCAGGGCTTAAGCTGTCGTCGCGCCGCAACGCGCGGCGTCCCGAAGTTCGTTCGAGTGCCCCATGCCCAACCGCGACTGGGTGGCGCAGGCCATCCGCAAGATCGAGGCTGACTTCAACCGTTCGGCCGACACCCACCTGATCCCGCTCGACCTGCCGGGCTTCCCCGGCATCGACGTCTACTTCAAGGACGAGTCCAGCCATCCGACCGGCAGCCTGAAGCACCGGCTGGCGCGGTCGCTGTTCCTCTACGCGCTGGCCAACGGCTGGCTGCGCGCGGGCAGCACGGTGGTCGAGGCCTCCAGCGGCTCGACCGCTGTGTCGGAGGCCTACTTCGCGCGGTTGCTCGGCCTGCCGTTCGTCGCGGTGATGCCGGCCTCGACATCGCCGGAGAAGATCGCCGCGATCGAGTTCCAGGGCGGGCGCTGTCATCTGGTGAAGAACGCCTGCGACATCGCCGCGGCCTCCACGCAGCTGGCGCGCGAGTGCGGCGGGCATTTCATGGACCAGTTCACCTACGCCGAGCGCGCGACCGACTGGCGGGCCAACAACAATATCGCCGAGTCGATCTTCAAGCAGATGGCGCAGGAAGTGCATCCGGTCCCGGCGTGGATCGTCTGCAGTGCCGGCACCGGCGGCACCAGCGCGACGATCGGGCGTTATGCGCGCTATCGCGGTTTCGACACCCGGGTGCTGTGCGCCGATCCCGAATACTCGGCGTTCTTCGACCACTACGCGCGCAGCCTGCGCCGCGAGCCGGCGCCCGAGGACCTCGCGCCGACCCCGCCCTCGCGCATCGAAGGCATCGGCCGACCGCGCGCCGAGCCCAGCTTCATTCCCGGCTGCGTCGATGCGATGGTCCGCGTTCCCGATGCGCTGAGCCTGGCGGGCATGCGCTACGTCAACGCGCGCCTGGGCCGGCGCGTCGGTGGCTCGACCGGCACCAACTTCGTCGGCGTGTTGCGGGTCGCGCAGACCATGCGCGCGGCCGGCCGCACCGGCGCGATCGTCACCATCCTGTGCGATGGCGGCGAGCGCTACGCGCACAGCTACTACAGCGCGGACTGGATCGCCGCGCAGGGCTTCGACATGGACGCGGCCGATGCCGCGATCCGTGCGAGCGCCGACACCGGCGCCGCGCTGCCGTCGCTGGCCGACGCGGTCCGCGACCCGGGTTGCGGCTAGAACCGACATCCAACCGCTTCACAACGAGGCGGGCGGATCAACCTGGGGCAAACCCCAGGTGCGGCCAGGTTAACGATTCGTTACAACGAATCCGCCGGCAGGAGGCCGGCGACCCTCGCCACAGGAGTCCGCATGATGCCGATCCGCCGCCACTGCCTGGCCGCAGCCGTCTCGTCGTCCCTGCTCGTCGTCCTTCCGCTCACCGCCGCCGCCCAGCAGCCCCCGGCCCCCGCGCCGCAGGCGCGCACGCTCGACACCGTCCAGGTCACCGGCACCCGCATCCGCAAGGCGGAGATGGAGACCGCGGTTCCGGTCCAGGTGCTCACGCGCGAGGACATCCAGCGCAGCGGGTTCACCTCCGTTGCCGACATCGTGCAGAACCTCACTGCCAGCGGCGCCGCGCTCAACACCAAGTTCAATTCCAGCGGCAACTTCGGCTTTCCGCCCGATGGCGGCGGCGTCGGCGCCGGCGCCGCAACGGTCGACCTGCGGCACCTGGGCGCCAAGCGCGTGCTGGTGCTGGTCGACGGCATCCGCTGGGTCAACGAGTCCTCGGCTTCCGGCGTCGGCTCGGCCGTCGACCTCAACACCATCCCGCTGTCGCTGATCGAGCGCATCGAAGTGCTCGAGGACGGCGCCTCGTCGATTTACGGCTCCGATGCGATTGCCGGTGTGGTCAACATCATCACCCGTCGCGATGCCGACGGCGGCAGCCTCGACCTGCACTACGGCGAGTACGACGACCTGGGCGGCGCGACCTGGGGCGCGGACCTGGGCTGGGGCGGGCACAGCGAACGCGCCCAATGGTTCTTCGGCGCGTCGTACTACAAGCAGCGGCAGATCGCCTCGACCAAGTTCGACAACGCCAGCGTGCCGGTGCCGGGCACGGGGTTGGCCAACGGCAGTTCGGCCACGCCGTCGGGCCGCTTCGTGTTCCGCGATCCCAACACCGGTGAGGATTTCGACCTCACCCCCAACGACGGCGCGACCTCGCCGGTCTACGACCCCAGCCAGACCGGCTGCACGCGGACCGACGACTTCCACTGCTTCGGCACTGCCGACCGCTACAACTTCGCGCCCAACAACCTGCTGCTGACCCCGTCGGAGCGCAAGTCGGTATTCGGCCAGGTGCGCTTCGAGTTCAGCCCGCAGCTGTCGGGCTATACCCGCGTGCTCTACAACACGCGCACCTCGGCCAACCAGGCCGCGCCCGAGCCGTTCTTCCTCGGCACCGATGCCGGCGTCTACAACCCCTGGGCCGAGCAGCGGCTGACGATCTCCGCGCGCAACCCCTACAACCCGTTCGGCTTCGACCTGACCACGGTGGGCGAGGACGCCAACCTGTTCCTGCTTGGCCGGCGGCCAGTCGAGGGCGGGCCACGCCGCTACACCCAGGACGTCAAGACCTGGTATGTCGCCGCAGGCCTGGAAGGCATTTTCGGCGTCGGCGATCGGACCTGGAACTGGGACCTCAACCTCGTCCGCAGCCAGAGCCGCGCCGAGCAGGTCAACACCGGCAGCTACAACGTGCGCCGCATCAACGAAGCCCTGGGCGACCCCGACGCGTGCGCGGCGATCGCCGGCTGCGTGCCGCTGAACATCTTCGGCGGGCCGGGCACGATCACCCAGGAGATGCTCGCCTTCATCCAGCCGGTGGTGCGCGACGCCAGCCGCAACACGCTGACCCTGGCCTCGGCCAACGTCACCGGCGATCTGGTGCAGTTGCCGGCCGGCGCGCTGTCGTTCGCGGCCGGTCTGGAGCATCGTCGTTACGAGGGCAGCTACACGCCCGATCCGATCACGATCGCGGGCGAGTACAACGGCGTGCCCTCGGGCGCGACCTCTGGCGACTACGACGTCAACGAGGCCTACGCCGAGTTCAACGTGCCGCTGCTGCGTGACTCGTGGTTCGGCGACAGCCTCGATCTGAGCATCGCCGGACGCTATTCGGACTATTCGACCTTCGGTGGCGAGACCACCGGCAAGGTCGGCCTGCGCTGGCAACCGGCCGACGAATTTCTGTTGCGCATGAGCTATGCCGAGGGCTTCCGCGCGCCGTCGATCGGCGAGCTCTACGGCACGCTCAGCCGCTTCGACGCGACGCTCGTCGATCCGTGCTCGGGCGCTGCCTCCTCGTCGCCGGCCTGCGCCGCCGATGGCGTGCCGGCGGGCTACGAGCAGACCAACTCGCAGATCTCGGTGGTGACCTCGGGCAATGCCGACCTCGAGCCCGAGCACAGCCGCAGCCTGATGGTCGGCGCGGTCTGGAGCCCGTCGTTCGCCGACGGGGTGACGTGGTCGGATCGCCTGGACCTGGGCGTGACCTTCTACCGCCACCACATCGACGGCGCGATCCAGGCGCCGGACGCGCAGGCGATCCTCGAGCGCTGCATCGCCACCCGCGATCCGCTGGCCTGCACCTCGTACGACCGCAGCGAGCGCGGCCAGATCGTCCGTTTCGACGACATCCTCGCCAACCTCGGCACGATCAAGACCGACGGCTGGGATTTCACCGCCGCCTGGACGCTGCCCGAGCACGACTGGGGCCGCCTGCGCTTCGATGCGAAGGCGACCTGGGTCGGCCGCTACGAACTGGTCAACGAGTCGGGCGAGGCCGAGCCGCGGCGGCCCGGCGTCGAGGTCAACAACAGCGCGATCCCCGAGTGGACCGGCACCCTGGTCACCGACTGGACGCGCGGGCCGTGGTCGCTGGCCTGGACCATGCGCTACATCGACCGGCTGGTCGAGTCGTGCGGCGGTGCGATCGGCTTTGCGATCTGCCCCGACAGCGCCAACGACCGCAACGCGCTTGGCGCGACCACCTACCACGACCTGCAACTGTCCTGGCGCAGCACCGCCTGGCTCGAAGGCACCCGGGTCAGCATCGGCGTCAACAACCTCACCGGCAAGACGCCGCCGGTGTGCCTGAGCTGCAGCCTCAACGGCTACGACGCCTCGACCTACGACCTGCCCGGCCGTTTCGTCTACGCGCGGCTGGGCGTGGACTTCTGAGCCACGGCGGGGGATGCGGCCGGCGATGCGCGCCGGCCGCTGTCTCCCGCCAGCCCGAACAGCGGTCGCAGCCAGCGCACGCGCCGGATCAGCAGTTCGTGGATGAGCACGCAGCCGGCCACGGTGATCGCCAGCACCCCCAGCGGTTCCCACACCGGGCCCAGCCCCAACGGGATCAACCAGTACGCGGCCAGCACGATCAGGCTCTGGTGCAGGATGTACCACGGGTACACCGCCTCGCTGGCGTAAGCCAGGCCCGGCCACGGCCGGTCGAGCGCATGGGCGCCCCAGGCCAGTAGCGCGAGCAGGGCGGTCCACCAGTAGACCGACAGCGCCACGATCGACACGCCCTGCCAGCCGGCTTCGGGCATCACCGCGAGGAACGGCGCAGGCGACAGCGTGCCGGCGTCGATCAGATGGCCCATCGCGCGCAGGCCCACATGGACGCCGCCGGTGGCCAGCGCCAGCGCGAGCAGCGGCCAACGTCCCGCCCGCAGCCGGGCCCACACCACGTCGCTGCCCGCGATCAGCACGCCGAAGGCGAAAGCCACGAAGTAGCCGGCGTGGTTGAACCAGTCGTCGACCAGGGCGTGTGTCGATGGAAAACGTGGGGCGAGCGTCACCAGTGCGAACAAGTACCAGGCCGGCGGCAGTAGCCACAGCAGCCAGTGCCCACGCGTGGTCAGCCAGTCGCGCAGCTGGCTGCCGCCGAGCCGCCCCAGCAGCGGCCGCATCGCGAGTACGGCCAGCGTGTACGCCCACAGGTAGGGCAGGTACCACAGGTGGTTCCAGGTGAAGCCGTACTCGGCGCCGGTGAACGTGCCGGCCGGCCAGGGCCGGAACTGCAGGTAGCGCAGCAGGAAGGCGCCGTAGCCGGAATCGATCGTGCCCAACATGCGCGCCTCGCAGTAGGCCTGGACCGGCACGATCGCGACGATGCCAAAGGCCAGCGGCAGCAGCAGGCGCCAGCTGCGGCGCGCCGCCAGCGCACCGGCCGGCCGTCGGGCCAGCACCAGGCCGAGCGCCAGCCCGGAGATCAAAAACAGCAGCGACATGCGCCAGCGGTTGATCGCGACCATCGGCCATTCGACCCAGGACAGCAGGGTCGGGCTCTTGATGTGGAAGCCCCAGTCGACCACGTAGACCATGCCCACGTGGTAGAGGATCAACAGGCCGAAGGCGATCACCCGCAGGGCGTCGATGTCGTGGCGTCGGGACATGGGAGCTGCGCATGGGAAGGGAGCGTCATCGTCGGCCTCAGGGGCCCGCCGCCGGCACGGCAAGGGCCGAGGCGACCGCCTCCGGGGACGAACGGATGGCCCCGCGGGGCGGCGCAGCCCGCGCCCGCGGGCCGGCTGCCTACAATGCCGCGATGTCCCCACGCCCGTCCGATGCGCCGTCCGCGGCCGAACGCTATCTGGCCATCCGCCGCCCGCTCGAGGTCGGCTACTGGCTGATCACCTGCCTGCTGTCGGCGGTGGGCAACAGCGCGACCGTCTGGATCGACGTGCAGCGCGCCGGTCTTGGGAGCGCGCAATGGGAGGTGGTGAGCTGGGAGGCGGGCAGCGCGCTGGCGCTGCTGGCCCTGGTCCCGGCCACGGTCTGGTTCACTGCGCGCTGGCCGGTGCACCTGGACACCTGGTGGCGGCGGTTGCCGCTGTACGCGCTGGCGAGCGTGGTCTGGTCGCTGCTGCACGTGGGCCTGATGGTCGGCATCCGCAAGGCGGTCTACGCGCTGCACGGCGCCCAGTACCGCTTCGACGACGCCTATCTCTACGAGTACCTCAAGGACGTGCGCACGTTCCTGGGCATCGTGGTGCTGCTGCACGGCTACCGGCTGCTACTCAGGCGCCTGCAGGGTGAGGCCTCGCTGCTCGCCGCGCCCGACGACGGCGCCGCCCCGGTGGAGCCGGTGGAGCGGCCCGAGCGCTTCCTGGTGCGCAAGCTCGGCCGCGAGTTCCTGGTTGCGGCCAGCGACATCGAATGGGTGCAGGCCTCGGGCAATTACGCCGACCTGCACGTGCGCGGCAAGGTGTATCCCTTGCGCAGCACCCTGGCCGACCTGCAGGCCCGGCTCGATCCGGCGCGGTTTGTGCGCGTGCACCGCAGCCATCTGGTGAACGTCGCGTGCATCGCCTCGATCGAGCCGCTCGACAGCGGCGATGCGCGGCTCCATCTCGACGACGGCACCGTGGTGCCGTGCAGCCGGCGCTGCCGCGAGGCCCTGCGCGCGGCAACCGCCGCCTGAGTCCGGCGTTGTCGCACGTGCGTGAGCGCTGCGCTGGCGTTTGCTTCAGCGGAAGAAGCGCAACAGGGTGCGACGCAGCCAGCCGCCGTTCTCGTGGGTACTGGCGAAACCGTTGAGATGCTGCTTGACGGTCGGCGAGTACGCCTTGTCGTCGCTGCGGATATGGTTGAACAACCAGCGCACGAGCATCGCGCGCAGCTCATCGAGCATGTCCTCGCCGGCCTGGAAGCGCAGCCGATACTCCTGGACGCGGCGCGCAAACAGTTCGTGGACACGGCGATGGGCGGCGCAGAACGCATAGCCCGCTTCCTCCATCAGCGCCTCTTCGAACGCGAAATGCGAGAGCGTGTAGTCGACCAGCTCGTCGAGCACCTCGCTGACGGCTTCGCGCGAGTGCCCGTGCCGCGCGAGCTCGAGCTGATTGATCATGTCGACGATCCGCCGGTGCTGGCCATCGATGACATCGATGCCCGTGTCCAGCTCGTCCCGCCATACCACTACCGACATCGTCCGCGCCCCGCATCCCTCTGGTTGCAGAGCATCTTGGGCGGCGATCCGGGGGCTGGCCTTGATCGGACGCAATGACGCGACGCCGGCCGCGTGCTTGTCCGGCACGCGACCAGCGCAGGTGGGCTCAGCTACGGCGGGCGCGTGCGAAGGCGTCGGCGAGCGCGTTGTTGGCCGGCGGTGCACTCGGCTTGGGCGCACCGCCGCCCGGGCGGCCGCCGCGGCCGGGCCCGCGCGGATCGCGCGGCGCAGCGTCACGCGGGCTGCGCGCCTCGCGCGGTGCGGGCGTATCGTCCAGGCGCCGGGTCAGTGCGATGCGCTTGCGCGCCACGTCGACCTCCAGCACCTTGACCTTGACGATGTCGCCGGCCTTGACCACATCGCGCGGATCCTTGACGAAGGTGTCCGACAGCGCCGAGATGTGCACCAGGCCGTCCTGGTGCACGCCGATGTCGACGAATGCGCCGAACGCGGCGACATTGCTGACCACGCCTTCGAGAATCATGCCCTCGCGCAGGTCCTTGATGTCTTCGACGCCCTCGGCGAACTGCGCGGCCTTGAACTCCGGACGCGGGTCGCGACCGGGCTTCTCCAGCTCCTTGAGGATGTCGCGCACCGTGGGCTCGCCGAAGCGCGCGTCGGTGAACTGCGCCGGCTTGAGCCCGCGCACGAAGCTGCCGTCGCCGATCAGCGAGGCGATCGGGCGGCCGGTGGCCGCGACGATGCGTTCGACCACCGGATAGGCCTCGGGGTGCACCGACGAGGCATCGAGCGGTTCATCGCCATCGGCGATGCGCAGAAAGCCGGCGCACTGCTCGAATGTCTTCTCGCCCAGACGCGGGACCTTGAGCAGGTCGCGGCGGCGCTTGAACGGCCCGTTGGCGTCGCGATGCACGACGATGTTCTCGGCCACCCCGGCCGACAGCCCCGACACGCGCGCCAGCAGCGCGCTGGACGCGGTGTTGACGAATACCCCGACCGCGTTGACGCAGTCCTCGACCTTGGCGTCGAGCGCGCGCGCCAGCCGATACTGGTCGACGTCATGCTGGTACTGGCCCACGCCGATCGCCTTGGGCTCGATCTTCACCAGCTCGGCCAGCGGGTCCTGCAAACGCCGCGCGATCGACACCGCGCCGCGCAGCGACACATCGAGTTGCGGGAACTCGCGCGCGGCGGTCTCCGAGGCCGAATACACCGACGCGCCGGCCTCGCTGACGACGATCTTCTGCAGTTTCAGTTCCGGCGCGCGCTTGATCAGGTCGGCGACCAGGCGGTCGGTCTCGCGCGAGGCGGTGCCGTTGCCGATCGCGACCAGCTGCACGCCGTGCCGTGCGCACAGCGCCTGCAGCACGTGCAGCGACTGGTCCCACTGTCGGCGCGGCTCGTGCGGGTAGATGGTTTCGGTGGCGACCAGCTTGCCGGTCGCATCGACCACCGCGATCTTGCAGCCGGTGCGGATGCCCGGGTCGAGCCCGAGCACGGTCTTGGGACCGGCCGGCGCGGCCAGCAGCAGATCCTTGAGGTTATCGCCGAAGACCTCGATCGCCTCGCCCTCGGCCTTCTCGCGTGCCTTGCCCAGCAGGTCGATCATCAGGTGCAGGTGGATCTTCGCGCGCCAGGCCAGGCGGCAGGCATTGCGCAGCCAGGCGTCGGCCGGGCGGCCGCGCTCGGCGATGCCGGCGTGCAGCGCGATGCGGCCCTCGGCATAGGCGTTGCCCTGCTCGGCATCGGTGCCCGGGTCGAGTTCGAGCGTCAGGAATTCCTCGCGGCGGCCGCGCAGCAGCGCCAGCAGGCGGTGCGAGGGAATCTTCGCCAGCGGCTCGGCATGGTCGAAGTAGTCGCGGAACTTCTCGCCGGCCGCTTCCTTGCCTTCGACGACCTTCGCCCGGATCACGCCATTCGCGTCGAGCCAGGTGCGCAGCTCGCCGATCAGCGCCGCGTCCTCGCCCCAGCGCTCGATCAGGATGGCGCGTGCGCCTTCGAGCGCGGCCTTGACGTCGGCCACGCCCTTGTCGGCATCCACGAACCCGGCGGCGACGTCCTCGGGGACTTGCGTGGGATCGGCCAGCAGGCCATCGGCCAGCGGCTCGAGCCCGGCCTCGCGGGCGATCTGTGCGCGCGTGCGGCGCTTGGGCTTGTAGGGCAGGTACAGGTCCTCGAGCCGCGCCTTGCTGTCGGCGGCCTCGATGTCGCCACGCAATTCGGGCGTGAGCTTGCCTTGCTCGTCAATGCTCGCCAGGATCGCGGCGCGCCGCTCCTCGAGTTCGCGCAGGTAGCCCAGGCGGACCTCGAGATTGCGCAACTGGGTGTCGTCCAGCCCGCCAGTGACTTCCTTGCGGTAGCGCGCGATGAACGGCACGGTCGCGCCCTCGTCGAGCAGCGCGATCGCGCTGATCGCCTGGGCGGGCTGGGCGCCGATCTCGGCGGCGATGGTCTCGGCGATTCTGCGGGAAAGGGCGGCGTCGGGCTGGTACATCGGTTCCGAAAGCTGTCGCGGCAGCGGCGCCGCGGGCGGATTGTGGCCCCCGGGTCGCGGCAGCGGAACCCGTTGACAAGGCCGCCGCGCGCAGGTCCCGCCCGCTACCGGCGGCGCCGGCGCCAGGGCAGCGGCAGCTGGAACACCACCAGCGCCACCCAGGCCAGACGGCTCGACCAGCTCTCGCGATCGACCGGCACCGGCGCCGGCATCGGCGTGTCCTGGTCGGAAAGCGTGTACGCGCCGGCATCGAGCTCGGCGACGATCGCGCGGGCCCGCGCCAGCTCGGCATCGGGCACGTGCACCTTGACCCCGCCGATCGCCAGTCGCCATTCCCAGTTCGCCAGCGCCATGTGCGCGTCGCCGACGAAGGCGTCGATGCCCTCGGCCTGCAGGCGGCCGCAGACGAGCTGCGCCTCGAGCGGATCGGTGTAGCGGGCGACGATGACGGTCATCGGATGGCGACGGCGGCGAACACGGCCAAAGAGTACCCTTGCGCACTGAACACGTTCTCACGCCGAGGCTGCGCATGTCCCGTCCGCTCCGCGCTCCGCGCATCGTCCTTTCCAGCCTGCTCGCGCTCGCGTTCGCCGGATGCGGCGGTCAGGATCCGACCCCGGCCGCGCCCACCGCCCACACCCCGATCGATGCGCCGAGCCAGCGCCTGGACTGGCCGTTGCCGGCCACTGGGCCCGGCTCGAGCGCGCCCGACCTCGTCGCCGGGCCCGACGGCTTGCTGGTGCTGAGCTGGATCAATTCGCGGCAGGGGCGCCGTCATGCATTCCAGTACTCGCGCTTCGACCCGTCCGCGCAGCGCTGGCGCAATGCGCCGACCACGATCGCGATCGGCAACCGCATGTTCGTCAACTGGGCCGACACTCCGCACGTGCTGCCCACGCCCGACGGCGCGCTGTGGGCGCACTGGTTGCAGAAGCGCGGCGACGCGCCGTACGCCTACGACGTGGTGCTCGCGCGCTCGCGCGACGGCGGGGCCAACTGGAGCGCGCCAATCCCCGCGCACGATGACGGCACTGCCACCGAGCACGGCTTCGTGTCGATGTGGGCGCAGGGCGGTGGTCTCGGCCTGGCCTGGCTCGATGGCCGCAACACCGGCGGCGGTCACGCCGACGCCGCCGACGGCGACCACGCCGCGCACGAGGGCGCACCGATGACCCTGCGCGCGGCGGTGTTCGACGCCAATCTGCAACGCACGGTCGAGCACGAGATCGATGCCCGCGTCTGCGATTGCTGCCAGACCGCGGCCGCCGTCACCGGACGCGGCCCGGTGGTCGTCTATCGCGGCCGCACCGAGGCCGAAGTCCGCGATGTCATGCTGACGCGCCTGGAGAACGGCGCCTGGCGCACGCCAGCACGGGTGCATGCCGATGACTGGACGATGCCCGCCTGCCCGGTGAACGGCCCGGCGGTCGCGGCGCAGGGTGATGCGGTGCTGGTGGGCTGGTACACCGCCGCCGGCGACACGCCGCGCGTGCAGCTGGCGCGCAGCGACGATGCCGGCGATGCCTTCGCCGACCCGGTGGTGCTCGACAGCGGTCCGGCGGTGCAGGGGCGCGTCGCCGTCGCCCTCGATCAGGCCCAGGCCTGGGCGGTGTGGCTGCGCGAGGACGACGCTGGCGGCCAGTCGCTGTGGCTCTCGCGCCGCAGCCCGGACCTTTCGACCGAATACGAGCGCATCGAACTCGCCCGTCTGCAGGGGCGTGGGCGTGCGACCGGCTTCCCGCAGTTGCAGGTGCTCGGTGGCCAGGCTTATGTGGTCTGGACCGACGTCATCGACGGTGCGCCGCAACTGCAGGGCGCGCGGCTCGTGCGCTGACGCGCAGGCGGCGACGCTCGACCAAGCAACTTCCGCGCGCGGGGAGGTCGGCACCGCGCCTGCCTGTTCCGCCTCGCCCGGACGCATCTCCTCGCGCGCAGCGGAGGTCGGCGCGCAACGCGCCGGGTGGGGCAGGGGTTCGTCGCGGCAAAGCGGCCCCCATCCCAACCTTCCCCCGCTCTACGGGGAAGGAGCTAAAAGCCCTCGTCGCGCGAGAACACCTCCCCCGCGCGCGGGGGAGGTCGGCGCGCGCAGCGCGCCGGGTGGGGGAGGACCGTCGCGCTTACCGCTCGTGCCGCCAGTTCACCGAGCCGCGGTTTTCCAGCGTGCTCGATTCGATCTCGACATCGAAGCCCCGGCTGAGCAGGTACTTGAGCGTCAGCACCTGGCCGGTGCCCAGCAGCGACACGCCGAAGCCGACGTACAGCCGCGGCGACAGCTGCTTGCCGACGCCCAGCACGCTGCCGCCGAGCGCGCGCGACTGACTGATGCCGGCATTGTCGAGTCCGATCTTGCTGCCGAGTTGGCCGGCGATCAGGTCGCCGCCGGCGTTGAGCGCGGTGGCGGCGGCGTCGAGCTGTTGGCCCTCGGCACTGGTCAGGCTGGAGGCCGAGCGGCCCAGCACCAGGTACGACAGCGCCTGGGAATCGTCGCTGGACGGATCGGTCCAGACGTTGACCTGCGGCGCGGAGGCGCGGCCGCTGACGTCGATACCGGCGGTGATGTCCTCGGCATCGATGCGGCGCTCGGCGCGTACATCGAGCACCGGGTCGGCCACCGGACTGTTGTTGAAGACCAGATTGCCGCGGGTCACCTTCAATTCCTGTCCGTAGGCCTTGTAGCGGCCATCGACCGACAGGCGTCCATTGCCGGTCATCTCGCGGCCCGGCACGGCGCGCACGCGCAGCTCGCCGCGCATGCGGCCATCGAAGCCGAAGCCGCGCAGACCGACGTTCTCGCCCACGCCCACCGTCAGATCCAGCGCCAGCGACGAGGCGGTGCCGCTGTCGTCGGGATCGATCGGGTCGAGCACGACCACGTCGGGCGAGGCCGACACGCCTTCGCTCAGGCGTTCGAGATCCAGCAACGCGACATCGACGAAGACCTTGCCGGTGACGTTGAGCGGTTGCTGCGCCGCATAGCGCACGGTGATGTCGGGGGAGGCGATGATGTGCATGTCGCTGGTGTCGGCGGCCAGCACATCGGTCCCGCGCAGGTTGAGCTCCAGCGGCGTCGCCTCGCCTTGCCAGTCCAGCCGGCCGTCGATGTCGAGCGTGCCCTTGCCCGAGCGCACATTGCCGTGGATGCGGGCGGTGCCGTCGGGCAGCGCATCGAGGCCGACATTGCCTTCTTCGAGCGCGATCGCCAGCGACGGGATCTCGGTCGTGAAATCGCTCAGCCGCGCCTGGCCGCCGATCGTTGGCTGCGCACGGGTGCCGCCCAGCCGGATGTCGGCGGTCAGGCGGCCCTTGGGCTCGACGATGTCGGGCGAGAACAGCTCGACGAAGGTCAGGTCTTCGACGTTGGCGACCAGCGAGCCCGACAGCGGCGAATACGCATCCCAGCCATTGGTGACCTGCGCCTGCACGCGGCCGACCTCGTTGAGCGTCGTCGTCAGGCGCGCGCTGAGCCGGTTGGCGTCGAACTCGGCGTCGAGCGCGAGATTGTCGTAGGTGATCACGTCATTGCGCGCGCGCTCGGACGTGCGCACGCCGCCGCTGGCTGAGCGCACGCTGGCGCTGCCGGCAAAGCCGTTACCCACCGGGCGGGCGCGCCCTTCGAGCGCGATCTCGCCGCGCAGCACGAATGCCTGCCCGCCATCCTGCTCGGGCAGGTAGGGCGTCGCGAGTGCGAGTGGCAGCCGCTCGCCGCGCACGCTCACGCCCTGGCGCGGCCAGTCCGCGCTGGCGCACAGCGAGCCGCCGCCGCTGGAGGCAAAGCAACTTTCCGACAACGTGATGCGCGCACCGGTCTGAGCGAACTTCGCCGGGCCCTGCAACGCCCAGCTCGCGCCCGTCGTCGGTGCCAAGCGCAGCGTGGCCAGGGTGCCCTGCCAGCCACCGTTGCGCTGGGAGGCCTCGCCCGACAGCGCCAGCGCGCCGATCTCGCCACGCGCGTCGGCCTGCAGCTGCAACGCGGTGATCGCGCCGCGCGCCGACAACTGCACCGTGTCCAGGGCGACACCGGCCTGCACGCCGCTGGCTGAGACTTCCAGCGTGCCGGCATCGCTGCGCCACGGCAGGCGGCCGTCGATCCGTGCGCTGGCCGCGGCGTAGTCGCCGAAACGCAGCGCGGTGCCGGTGAGGTCGGCCGCGATGTCGGGCGCCGTGCGCGCACCGGTGACCCGCAGCGTGCCCTGCAGCGTACCGCCGCCCTGGGGCAGGAAGTCGGCCAGTTGCAACGGTGCCAGCTTGGCGTCGATGTCCAGGGTGTCGGCGACCTTGGCGCGCGCATCGACGCGGCTGCCGCCGAGCGTCAGTGCGACCTCGCCCTCGAAATCGCTGCGTCCGGCCTCGCCGGCGTCGCGGGCCGGCCCATGCATCGCGAATGTCGCGCGGCCGTCGAGCCGCCGTGCGCGCAGCGTACCGCCGAGTTGGTCGGCCTCGACGGCCACGTCCAGGCCGCCGTCGTCGCGGGTGCTGCCGGTCGTGGCCAGGCGTCCGTTCACCGCGCCCTTCCAGTTGCGGGCGAAGTAACCCGGATCGAAACCGGCCAGGGTCGCGGCGATGTCCCATTGCAGTGCCGGAGCCCAGGCCACATCGCCGGTCGCATCGAGCGTGCCGGTCGGCATCTCGACGTGCGCGGTGTGCAGACGCATGCGCTGTGCGTCGCCGCGGCCGTCGAAATCGACGCGTGCGCGCAGGCCCTCGCGTTCGATGCCCGCCTTGCCGATCGCCGCCCATGCCGCGGTGCTGCCGGCGATGCCGAGGTCCGCATCGGCGACGATCGGCGGCGCCGGATCGGCGCTGGCGGGGTCGGCCCCGAACTGCACGCCGCGGGCATTGACCGCGAAGCGGAACCGCACATCGCCGGGCTCGGCGACATCGGCATGGCCGCGCAGCGTCACCCGCCCGTCGAAGGTGTCGACGACCAGCTGTTCGACGTCCAGGCGCTGGTCCTCGAGCCGCAGCTTGGAGGGCTGCAGCACCACGGCCAGCGGTGCTGCGTCGGGCTCGCCGATGGCGAGCTTGCCCTGCAGCGTGGCCGCGCCGCCGGTGCCGTCGGCGCGCAGGTCGAAGGCCAGCGGCGTGCCCGGCTCGCCGTTGCCGACCAGCAGCGACGGGTCGAGCCGCGTGGTGTCGGCGCGCAATGCCCAGCCCGGATCGTCGCGACCGCGCAGCGTGATCAGTGCGCGCAGCGGCGCCGGTGCGTGGCCGATCACTGCGACGTCCAGATGCGCCAGATCGCCGCGCGCGACCAAGCCGATGCGCGGCCGCGTGCGTCCGGGCGGTGCCGGCATCAGCGCGCTGGCGGTCAGGTCCATCCGGTAGTCGTCGTCCGGTGCGTAGACCCCGTCTGCGGTGAACCGGCCACGGTCGCTGTCGACGACGATCCCGGTCAGCCGCAGTTCGCCCTGCTGCGCATCGAGCCCGCCGCGCAGCGTGCGCACGTCGATCATCGGCTCGCCCATGCGCGTGACCCGGAAGCCGTCGACGCGGATGGTGTCGGCCTGCAGCGACAGCGGCAGGTCGATGCGCGGCAGCGAATCGGGCCAGCGCGGCAACTCGAACGGTGTGTCGACCGGCGCCGGCAGTTCCAGCACCGCCTGGTCGATATCGAGCACATCCAGACGCAGGCGCCGGCCGACCAGCGGCATCAGCGCCGGGTCGATGGTCACGCGTGCGGCGGCGAAGGTCAGCACCCGCGGCTCGTCGCACTGCCCGTAGGGCACCGGCTGTTCCTCGACGTCCGGACAGCTGCGCTGCACGTAGCGCACGTCGTACATCGTCAGTGGCCCCGACGCGGGGCCCTCGGCCGCGCGCCAGGTCAGTTCGGTGCCCGCCGGCAGGCGCGATGCGATCTGGTGCAGCAGGAAGTCGCGTCCGCCGAACGTGGTCAGCAGCCACCACACCAGGCCGATGGCCAGCACCGCCAGTACGGCGACGCCGATCGCGCTGCGGATCGCCAGCTTGCGTCTGCGGGCCTTGCGGCGCTGGCGCAGTTCGGCGATGCGCGCCTCGCGCGCTTCGGGGGTCAGGTCGTCGGGCAGACGGTCGCGCCGGAAAGCCATCTCTAGAACTCCGCGCCGATGCTCAGGCCGATCGTGAATGCCGAATCGGGATTGTCGAGGCCGCGGCCGATGTCGAGCTTGAGCGGGCCGACCGGCGACTTGTAACGCGCGCCGATGCCCACGCCGGTGCGCCAGTTCGGCGAAGTGCCGTCGAACGCGTCGCCGCTGTCGACGAACACCGCCGCGCCGATCGTTTCGGTGAAGTAGCGCTCGAACTCGACGCTGGCGGTAACCACGTTCTTGGCGCCCAGCGCATAGGCCTTGCGGCCGTCGCGCGCGGGAATGCGTGGGCCGACCTCGCGCCAGTCGTAACCGCGGATGCTGCGGTCACCACCGGCGTAGAAGCGCAGGCTCGGCGGCATCGCGACCAGCGCGTTGGTGAAAGTGTGGCCGAGCTCGCCGCGCACGATCAGCCGGCTCGATTCGCCGATGCCGCGGAACCAGCTCGCGCGCGCATGCAGCTGGGTGAACGTCGCATCGGACGCCGCGCCCTCGACGCCCCCGCGCAGCATCACCGAACCGCCGATGCCCGCGGTCGGGAACAGCCGGTCGTCGACGTCGATGTACTCGGCGCGCAGCGAGGGGTAGGCGAACGTGGCGTAGCGGTACAGCGCACCGGCGAATTCGTCGTCCGGATCGGCCGGGGCGTCGGGGTCTTCCTCGGGCGCGTACGCCCAGCGCTCGCGCAGCACGTGCAGCGAGGCGACCAGGTTCAGACGGTCGTTGTACTGGCCGCTGCGGCTGCCGACCAGTTCGACGCGGCGCGAGTCGATGTAGTCGGTCTGCTCGTCGGCGGCCTGCAGGCTGGCGGTGTACCAGCCGTCGAGCCAGGCGAAGGCGGGGATGCGGTACTGCAGCGTCAACGTCTTGCGACGCTGCGCATAGTCGAGCTGCGCCAGCGCCTTATGACCGCGCATGTTGACGTAGCGGCGCTCGACGCCGAGCCGGATGCCCGCTCCGCTGTCGGTGCCATAGCTCAAGCCGGAGGTGTAGATGCTGCGCTTGGCGGGCGTCAGCGACACCTCGATCGGCACCTCGCGCTCGGCGTTGGCGTCCTCGACCTTGGGCTCGATGTCGATCGTGGAGAAATAGTCGAGCCGCGAGAGCGAGGTGCGCAGGCGGTCGAGGCGGCCCTGATGGTAGTAGCTGCCTTCGTCCCAGTAGACCAGCCGTTCGAGCAGTTCGTCGTTGACGACGGGTTCGGGCGACTGCTTGAAGGTCGTCGGGCCCATGTTGTAGCGCTCGCCGCTGGTCCACACCAGGTCGATGTCGGCGGCGTGGTCGGCGCGGGTGATCTCGACCCGGCGCGAGGCGAACTCGGCGTCGAAATAGCCGCGCTCGCTGAGGCGGCGGCTGAGCCGGTTGCGGCTGCCGTCGTAGTCGGCGTGGTTGAACACGCCGCCTTCGCCGGGCACGAAGCTCGCCAGGTCGCGCGCCAGGTATCGGTCCTGACCGCCGGGGCCGATGATCGCGATATCGCGATTGCGCACACGCACCGGCTGGCCCAGATCGACGACGATGCGCACCGAGAAGACATCGTCCTTGCGCTCGCGCTGCACGTCGATCGTCGGCGAGTAGTAGCCGAAGGGCTCGAGCGCCTTGCGCGTCTGCGACTCGGCCTCGCGGATCAGATACGCCATGCGCCGTCCGGACACGTCCTTGCCGATCGCATCGTGCAGCGCCAGCGAGACGCGCACGTTCTCGGTCATTTCCTCATCGAGGCCGGAGATATCGACACGATCGACACGTGCGGCCTGCGCCGCGGCCGACGAGAAGACGAAGACGACGGCGGCGAGGCACAACGGGAGGCGGGGCATCGGGCGAGGATACCCGGTGCGCGTCAAGAGTCGATTAACGGCGCGACCCTGTTCGTGCAGTGCTCAGGCCGACAGATGGCCGATCGCCGCGACGCTGCCCAGCCGGTCGGCCAGCCCTTGCAACAGCGCCAGGCGGTTGCCGCGCAGCGCCGGGTCGTCGGCGTTCACCATCACCGCGTCGAAGAACGCATCGACCTGCGGACGCAGCCGCGCCAGCCGCGTCAGCACGGCGACGTAGTCGCCCTGGGCCAGGGCGGGTCCAGTCTCGCCGTGCGCGGCCGCGACCGCTTCGGCCAGCGCGGCTTCTGCCGGCTCGCGCAACAGCGCCGCGTCCACTGCGCCGGGAATCACATCGTCGGCCTTGCGCAGGATGTTGCGGATGCGCTTGTCGGCCGCGGCCAGCGCGGCGGCTTCAGGCAATTGCGCGAATGTCCCGATCGCATCGATGCGGCGGTCGAGGTCGTACAACGAGGCCGGGCGCAGCGCGGCGACCGCGGCTAGGTGCGCGGCCGGCACGCCGCGGTCGGCGTAGTAGCTCTTCAGGCGTTCGAGCAGGAAGTCATAGAGCTCGTCGGCCAAGGCCTCGGTCGACTCGACCAGGCCCGCGACGCTGGCAGACTTGGTCGCGATGCCTTGTGCTTCGAGCGACTTGAGTTTGTCCATCGCACGCGTTGCTTCCAGCGAGACCGCCGCACGTTGGATTTCCTCGGCAGCCCGTCGCAGCAGGACATTGAGATCCAGATCGAACCCGCTCTCGATCAGCGTGCGTGCCAGCCCAAGCGCGTTGCGGCGCAACGCGAACGGGTCCTTGTTGCCGGTCGGCTTGAGGCCTGCTGCGAAGCCGCCGGCCAGCGTGTCCAGGCGCTCGGCGATCGCCAGCACCTTGCCCAGCGCCGAGAGCGCGATGTCGTCGCCGGCAAAGCGCGGCTGCCAGGCCTCGTCGAGTGCGTTGGCCAGCGCGCTGCGGTCGTCTTCGGACAAGCCGGCCAGCGCCGGGTCGTGCTGGGCGTAGTAGCGACCGGCGATGCCCTGCAGCTCGGGGAATTCGCCGACCATCCGCGATTGCAGGTCGGCCTTGGACAACTGTGCAGCGCGTTGCGCCAGGCCGGCATCGACGCCGACCTGCGGCGCGATCGCCTGCGCCAGCGCGGCCACCCGCGCCACCTTGTCGGCGATGCTGCCGAGCTTGGCCTGGTAGGTCACCGTGCGCAGGCCCTCGTTCATCGCCGACAGGCCCTGCTTGAGATCCTCATCGAAGAAGAACTTGGCATCGGCGAAGCGCGGACGGATCACGCGCTCGTAGCCCTTGGCGACCTCGGCCGGATCCTTGGAGACGATATTGGCGATGCCGATGAAATGCTCGGTCAGCCGGCCGTCGCGCAGCACCGGGAAGAACTTCTGGTTCGCCTCCATCGTCGCGATCAGCGCTTCCTGGGGCACCGCCAGGAATTCGGCCTCGAACGTGCAGGCCACCGCACTCGGCCATTCGACCAGGCAGTTCACCTGCTCGAGATTGTCGGTCTCGATGCGCGCCTGGCCGTCGACCGCGCGCGCCGCAGCGTCGACCGCGTCCGCGATCGCCTGGCGTCGGGCATCGGGATCGACCAGCACCGAGGCTGCGCGCAGCGCCTCGATGTAGTCGCCGGGCGCGGCGATGGTCACCGGCGCATCGTGCATGAAGCGGTGGCCGCGGCTGTCGCGGCCGGCGCGTGCGCCGAACAGGTCGGCCTCCACGACCGCATCGCCGTGCAGCGCGACCAGCCAGTGCACCGGGCGTGCGAACGCGTGGGCGTGGGCGCCCCAGCGCATGGGCTTGGGGATCGGCATCGCCGCGATCGCCTCGCGCAATATGTCGGGC
Source organism: Luteimonas sp. gir (assembly GCF_037198055.1). Classification (NCBI taxonomy): domain Bacteria; kingdom Pseudomonadati; phylum Pseudomonadota; class Gammaproteobacteria; order Lysobacterales; family Lysobacteraceae; genus Luteimonas; species Luteimonas sp. gir. Next base: position 82,849 of record NZ_JBBAXQ010000001.1, on the reverse strand, counting down.
AGCAGCGCGGCGGTGGTCGCACCGGCGGTCGCGGTGCGGTGCACGAAGCGCTCGCCCTTGGCGTCGGTGGTCTTCTCCAATTGGGTCCAGTCGACCCCGGCCTTGGCTGCGAAGCCTTGCAGCGCCTTCGTCGGCTGGCCGTCGGCATCGAGCGCGATGTTGAGATACGGCCCCAGCACCTCGCCGCGCTGTTCGGGCTGTTCGGCGGCGACGCCGGGCAGCAGCACCGCCAGGCGCCGCGGCGTGTACAGCGGCTTCGCATCGCCGCGGACCACGTTGATGCCGCGCTTGTCGAGCGCCGCGATCACGCCGTCAAAGAACGCCTGGGCCAGGCCGGGCAAGGCCTTGACCGGCAGTTCTTCGGTGCCCAGTTCGATCAGCAGGGGCTTGGTGTCGGTCATGCGGAAGGACCCTTTCTCTCTTCGCCCGCCGTGCCCGCGGTGCGGGGGAGGGCCGTGTCGACCGCCGGAGGGCGGATCATGGAACGTCTTGGTGCGCAGCAGATCCGGGCAGATTCAAACTGCGGCGTCGGCAAGCGCGGCGTCGCGCTTGAGCCGCGGGAAGCCGAGCTTCTCGCGTTGCGCGTAATAGGCCTTGGCGACCGCCTGGGCCAGTGTGCGCACGCGCAGGATGTAGCGCTGGCGTTCGGTGACGCTGATCGCGCGGCGCGCGTCGAGCAGATTGAAACTGTGGCTGGCCTTGCAGACCTGCTCGTAGGCCGGCAGCGGCAGCCCGAGCTCGACGAGCTTGAGCGCCTCGGCCTCGCAGTGGTCGAAGCGATGGAACAGCTCGGCGACGTCGGCGTGCTCGAAGTTGTAGGTGCTCTGCTCGACTTCGTTCTGGTGGTAGACGTCGCGGTAGGTGACCGGCGTGCCGTCGGGGCCATGGGTCCAGACGATGTCGAACACGTTGTCGACGTTCTGCAGATACATGCACAGCCGCTCGAGGCCGTAGGTGATCTCGCCCAGCACCGGACGGCATTCCAGCCCGCCGGCCTGCTGGAAATAGGTGAACTGGGTCACCTCCATGCCGTTGAGCCAGACTTCCCAGCCCAGCCCCCAGGCGCCGAGGGTCGGCGATTCCCAGTTGTCCTCGACCAGCCGCAGGTCGTGCACCTGCGGGTCGATGCCCAGCTCGCGCAGCGAGCCGAAGTACAGCTCGACGATGTTGTCGGGATTGGGCTTGAGCGCGACCTGGTATTGGTAATAGCGCTGCAGACGGTTGGGATTGTCGCCGTAGCGGCCGTCGGTGGGGCGACGGCAGGGCTGCACGTAGGCCGCGTTCCACGGCTCGGGGCCGAGCGCCTGCAGGAACGTCGCCGGATGGAAGGTGCCCGCGCCGACCTCCAGGTCCAGCGGCTGGATCAGCACGCAGCCCTGACGGGCCCAATAGGCGTTGAGCGTGAGGATCAGCTCCTGGAACGTCGGTCCGGTCATCGGAGTGGGGCGTGGCGGCGGCGCGCTAGTATAGCGGTCCACGCCATGCCGCCCGCCGCGCCAGGCGGCCGCGGCCACGGAGGGAACAGGCTTGAACGAACCCCGGATGCCGCCGTCGCCCGCAGGCCAGGAGGCCGGCGCGCCCGTCGCGCGGCTGCCGCCGGGGCGGTTGACGTTCGAGCCGGTCGTCGCCGCGCTGGTCGCCGACGGCCTGCTGGCACCGGCCGACGCCGAGCGCGCGCGCGTGGGTGGGCGCGCGACCCGCGGCCTGGAGGCGGTGCATCCGCTGGTGCTGTTGGCCAATCTCAAGCTGCCGTCCGCGCTGCGCCCCGGGCGCGAGCTGGGCCTGGAAGCGTTGACGCAATGGCTGGCGCAGCGCACCGGGCACGCCTATCTGCGCATCGACCCGACCAAGATTGTCGTGGCCGATGTGACCGATCTGGTCTCCCACGCCTATGCCCGCCGGCACCGCATCCTGCCGGTCGAGGTCACGCCCCAGCACGCGCGCATCGCGACCAGCGAACCGCTGGCGCTCGACTGGCTGCCCGATCTGCAACGTCTGCTGCGCCGGGACATCGACCTGGTCGTCGCCAATCCGCTCGACCTGCATCGCTACACGATGGAGTTCTTCGGCGTCACGCGCTCGGTGCGCGGCGCGCGCGACCTGCGCGACGGTGGCGGCACTGCGCCGTCGTTCGAACAACTGGTCGAACTGGGCCGCTCAGGCGACGTCAACGCCGACGACCAGCACATCGTGCACATCGTCGACTGGCTGCTGCAGTACGCCTACGAGCAGCGCGCCTCGGACATCCATCTGGAGCCGCGCCGCGACGTCGGCCGCGTGCGCTTCCGCATCGACGGCGTGCTGCACAAGGTGTTCGAAATGCCGCCGCCAGTGATGACCGCGGCGGTCAGCCGCATCAAGGTGCTCGGACGCATGGACCTGGCCGAGCGCCGGCGGCCGCAGGACGGTCGCATCAAGACCCGCTCGCCGGGCGGGCGCGAGGTGGAGATGCGCCTGTCGACGATGCCGACCGCCTTCGGCGAGAAGTGCGTGATGCGCATCTTCGATCCCGACACCGCATTCAAGACGATCGCGCAGCTGGGCTTCGACGATGGCGAGGCCACGGCCTGGAACGACCTGGTGCAGCGTCCACACGGCATCGTGCTGGTCACCGGGCCCACCGGCTCGGGCAAGACGACGACGCTGTATTCGACCCTGCGTGCGCTGGCCACGCCCGACGTCAACGTGTGCACGGTCGAGGATCCGATCGAAATGGTCGCCGTCGAGCTCAACCAGATGCAGGTGCACGCCGCGATCGATCTGACCTTCGCCCAGGGCGTGCGCACCCTGCTGCGCCAGGACCCGGACATCATCATGATCGGCGAGATCCGCGATCTCGACACCGCGCAGATGGCGGTGCAGGCCGCGCTGACCGGCCACCTGGTGGTCTCCACGCTACATACCAACGACGCGCCGTCGGCGGTGACGCGGCTGCTCGACCTGGGTCTGCCGCACTATCTGATCGCCTCCACCCTCAACGGGGTACTCGCCCAGCGCCTGGTGCGCACGCTGTGCCCGCATTGCCGGACCGCGCGCGCGGTCGACCCGGAAGGCTGGCGCGCGCTGGTCGGCCCCGAGGGCCCGCCACCGCCGGCACAAGCCTGCGGTCCGGTTGGCTGCCTGGAGTGCCGCAACACCGGCTATCTGGGACGCATCGGCCTCTATGAGCTGATGCCGGTGACGCCGGCGCTGCGGGCACTGATCCAGCCGGCGATGTCCCTGGCCGGCTTCGCCCATGCCGCGGTCGGCGATGGCCTGCGCACATTACGCATGGCCGGCGCGGAGAAGGTCGCGCAGGGGCTGACGACGGTCGAGGAAGTGATGACGGTGCTGCCGCCACGCGAGTAGGCGCGCCGGCGCGCCCCCACCCGGCGCGTTGCGCGCCGACCTCCGCCGCGGGCTGGGGAGGTGAGATCTCGGCGCAACTTGGGGGCATTGGGTGCGCGTTTCAGCCTCGAGTCGCTCTCCCGCGGGCAGGGGAGGAGAGATCAACGTGCGAGCCATTGGGTGCGTGTTTCAGCGTCGAGTCGCTACGCTTGCGGTTTCATCCACGCGCCGACCCCACGATGGCTTCCGATCTCCCCATCCTGATCCTGCAAACCGGACGGCCGGTCCCGTCGATGCGCCGCTACGGCGGCTTCGCGCACTGGATCCGGGTGGCCGCCGGGCTGGCGCGCGACCAGGTCGCGGTCGTCGATGTCGAGGGCGGCGCGGCGTTGCCGCCGATCGATGCGGTGCAGGCGGCGATCGTCACCGGCTCGGGCGCGATGGTCACCGACCGCGCCGACTGGAGCGAGCGCAGTGCGGACTGGCTGCGCGATGCCGCGCAAGCGGGCATGCCGCTGCTGGGCATCTGCTATGGCCACCAGCTGATCGCCCATGCGCTCGGTGGCGAGGTCGGCGCCAATCCCCACGGGCGCGAGATGGGCACGGTGGAGATCGAGACGCTGGCGGCCGCCAGCGACGATCCGCTGTTCCGCGGGCTGCCGCCGCGGTTCGCCGCGCAGGCCACGCATCTGCAGAGCGCGCTGGCGCTGCCCGCCGGCGCGGTGCCGCTTGCCCGCTCGGCGCTCGAGCCGCACCACGCCTTCCGCTGGGGCGAGCGTGTCTGGGGTCTGCAGTTCCATCCCGAGTTCAGCGCCACGCACATGCGCGGTTACATCCGCGCCCGGGCGCAGCCGTTGCGCGAGGAGGCCGCCGATCCTGCGGCGATGCTGACCGCAGTACGGGCCGCGCCACATGCGCGCACGGTACTGCGACGTTTCGCGGCCGCTTGCGGCCGGACGTCCAGGCCGAAGGCCGGGTAACGGCCCTGTCTGCCGCGCGCCGATCGCGCGCACGCGGCTGCGCGCGGCCTGCGCGCCGTGTGCATCGGCACTGCAGTACGATGACCGGCCTCGTGGCATGACGCCATGTGCGGAAACGGGAAGCAGCGGGATGACGATTCGGAGCGTGGGAGCGGGCCATGGCTGGCAGTGGCTGGTGCAGGCGGTCAACGTCGGTCGCGGCAATCCCCGGGCGGTGTACGGCGCGGTGGCCATCGTGTCGCTGCTGGCGCTGCTGCCCAGCGTGTTGCAGCTGGTGCTGCAGCTCGCGTTCGGGCTCGACGCGCAGTCGCAACTGATGGTGATCGGCGCCATGTCGCTGGTTTCGATCCTGGTCTACCCACTGCTGATCGGCGGCGTGTTGCGGGTCATCGATGCGGTCGAGCAGGGCCGGCCGGCACGACCGGGCGACCTGTTCTCGGTGTTCTCGGTCGGCGCCGGGCGCCTGGTCGGGTTCGGCCTGTTGATGGGCGCGCTGTACATCGCCACGTTCTACGCGCTGGTCAGTCTGTTCGGAGACGGCGTGCCGGAGTGGTACCTGGAGGTCGTGACGATCACCCAGGAGGTAGGCGCCAGCCAGACGTCGCCGTCGGCACCGCCCGAGTTGCCGATGCCGCCCGCGGGGATCGGCCCGTTGATGGCGCTGGGCCTGCTGTTTGGCATGTTCTATGCGACGGTCTATGCGATCGGACTGGGCCAGGTCGCGCTCGGCGGGCGCAGCGTGTTCGCGGCGTTCGGCGACGGCGTGCTGGCCACGCTCAAGAACGTGCTGCCGGTGCTGGTGATCGCGGCGCTGGCGATGGCTGGCGGTTTTGCGCTGCTCCTGGTGTTCGGCGTGGTGGCGTCGCTGGTGACGATCGTTGCCACGCTGCTGCATCCGGCGCTGGGCGCGTTCCTGGTGCTGCCGATGTACCTGGTGCTGCTGCTGGTGCTGTACGTGGTGATGTTCGGCGCGATGTACGTCATGTGGCGCGACATCTGCGGCGAGGCCGCGGCGCCGACCGGGCCGGCCCCGGGCTCGACGATCGAGCTGTAGCCAGGCGGGGGCCTACAGCCCCAGCGTCGTGTCCAGCGCGGCGGTCACGCTGCGGTCGACGGCATGCATCAGCCAGGCCAGCAGCAGGAAGCAGGCCGGCAACTGCAGCGCCAGCCACAGTCGCACGGGCAGGGGCATCGGCCGTGCATCGACGCGTACCACGTGGGTGCCGGCAATGCGGTCGTGCAGTGCCTGGTGGCGCGGGGCGAGTCCGGCCAGTGCGTGGCCGATGTTGAGGCTGGCCCACGACAGCAGGCCCGCGGCCTGACGCAGCGCCGCGCGCACGGGACTGGGCGGCAGGCCGTCGTCGTCGACCACGCGCAGGCCCAGCAGGCGCTTGCCCGGGGTCGCCTGCCAGCGCGAGCCCTCGAACCCCGCGAACCAGATCAGCGCGAGCAGCGCGAATGCCAGCATCGGCGGCAGCAGCCAGGCGCTGACCGCGACCGACAACTGGCCGACCGCGGCGTGCAGCGCGGGGTCGGCGAGCCAGGTCCGTGCCAGCGCTGCCGGCGCGACGCCGCGGTCGGCGGCGTCGGCCATCGTGCCGGCCATCGTCAGGCTCAATGCGTCGAGCGCCTCGCCGCAGGCGGCCAGGCCCGCGCACAGGCGGCGATGCAGCAACGCGACGACGACCACGGCGATCGCGGCCGCGTCCAGCGACCAGGCCGCATAGCGGCGCGGCAGCGACGTCGGCGCGCCCACACTCATGCGCGGTCTTGCAGGGGGCCGGGCTTGGGCGCCAGCAACCGCGCCGCGATGATGCCGGCCTCGTAGAGCAGGCACATCGGCACGGCCAGCATCAGCTGGGACACCACGTCGGGGGGCGTGATCACCGCCGCCAGCACGAACACGCCGACCACTGCGTAGCCGCGCGCCTCGCGCAATTGGTCGGTGGTCACCCAGCCCAGCAGCACCAGGATCACCAGCGCCACCGGCAGCTCGAAGCTCAGACCGAACGCCAGGAAGATCACCAGCACGAAGTTCAGGTAGGCGTTGATGTCGGTCATCATCGCCACGCCATCGGGGGTGACCAGGGTCAGGAACCGGAACACCGACGGCAGCACGAAGAAGAAGGCGAACGCGCAGCCGATGTAGAACAGCCCGACCGCCGAGGCCAGCAGCGGCAGCGCCAGGCGCTTCTCGCGCTTGTACAGGCCCGGCGCGACGAACGCCCAGGCCTGGTACAGCAGCCAGGGCATGGTCACCACCAGCGCGGTGAAGAAGGCGAGTTTGAGCGGCGCGAAAAACGGCGAGGCGACCTCGACCGCGATCAGATGCGCGCCTTCGGGCAGTTTGTCGAGCAGCGGCTGGGCCAGCAGCCCGTACAGGCGATTGGCGAACGGCAGCAAGGCCACCAGCACCAGACCGGTACCGGCCAGGCCGCGCATCAGCCGCATGCGCAGCTCGATCAGATGATCGACCAGGCTGCCCTCGCCAGCGTCGTCGTCAGCGTGCCGTGCCATCGCCGGCCTCCTGGGGGACGCGTGGGGGCGCGGTCGGGTCGGCTGCGATCGCGCCCGGTGGCAGGGCAGGCATCTCGGGCTCGTCGGCGGGCGATGACGCGATCTGCGCCTCGGTCTGGGCCGGGGTGCCCGGCACACGGCGGGCCTCGTCGGCGAGTTCCGCGGCGCCGCGACGCACGGCGTCGAACTCGTCGCGCACCTTGCTCTGGGCATCGCGCAACTGGGTGCCAACATCCGCGATCGACCGCTGCGCGTCCTGGACGCTGCGCTTGAGTTCCTCGGCCTCGAGTTCGCGTTCCAGCTCGGCCTTGACCGAATGCCACTGGGTGCGCGCGCGGCGCACCCACAGCCCGGCAAAACGCGCGGCCTTGGGCAATCGCTCCGGGCCGAGCACGATCAGCGCGACCAGCGCGATGATCATCAGCTCGCCGGAACTGAAGCCGAACATCGTGGAGAACGTCGACCCGCGCGATCAGCGCGGGGTATGGTCTTCGCGTCGTGCGCGCTCGGCGGCCGACTCCGACTCGCGCGAACGGTCGTCGAGACGCTCGGGCGGCACGTCGTCGTCGTGCATGCCCTTCTTGAAGCCCTTGACCGCCTCGCCAAGGTCGCGCCCGGCGCCGCGCAGCCGCTTGGTGCCGAACACCAGCAGCACGACGAGCAGGACGATGAGCCAATGCCAGATGCTGAAACTGCCCATGGCGGGACCAGTCTGATTCGAGTGGACGGCTAGGATAGCGCACCGACCGCGCTCGCCGGCCTCACGCGCGTTTTTGTCGCAGGGGCAAGCTCGCTTACGGCAGCTGTTCGACCTGGGCGGGCTGATCGTTGACGGTCTCGAACGGCTGCGGAGCCGGGTCGTAGGACTGCACCGGTACGGTGGTCGCTTCGGGCACGCCCTGGATCGGCGGCGCCGGCTGCGCGGCGCGCGGGGCGACCGCGGCGCCACCACGGGCCACGCGCGCGGTGGCGCTGGCCTCTTCCAGGCGGTCGCGGAAATCGACGATCGGCCCCGATGGCGCCTGGCCGGGTCGGTTCTCGAGGATCGCGCGCGGCGTGGTGGTGTTGCCGTAGACCGCGACATTGGCCTCATCGTCGATCGAGAGCACCGCGCCATCGAGCGCGACGCCGGCGAACAGCCCGCGCGCGCGAGACCACGACCAGATCTCGGCCTTGAGCTGGCCGTCGGTCAATGCCGCCGCATTGCGGCCCACCGGGCCGGCGGCGACCCCGGCATCGGCGCCGAGGGTGAACTTGCCGTTGACGATCGATTCGAGGCTGCGTTCGTTGCGAAACACCAGCACCACGTCCGAGGACTGCACGCCCGCCTGCAGGCCGATGCTGCCGCCGGTGAGCTTGACGAAGGCCGGGTTGGACCAGGTGCCGTCGGCGGTTCGCACCGACAGCAGGCCGTGGCCACGGCGACCGCCGATGACCAGCCCGGCCTTGACGGTGTCGGGGATCACGATGATCGCGCGGGCCTCGTCGAGCAGCTTGTCCGGAATGCCGGACTCCGGGATCGCCTGGATTTCGTTGAGCACGCGCACCGCATTGCGCGCGCGCGCCTCTTCCTGTGGACCGGCGAAGGCGGGACCGGCAACCAGTGCGACGGCGAGACCGGCAACCAGCAGGGAACGACGCGGGGACAGGCGCATGGAGAGCTCCGGAGACTAAAGAAGGGGCAACGGCGCAACGCGGCGCGGAGCGGCCGATTCAGGCTAGTGACGACGGCATGAATCGTGCGTGAGTTCGGCCGGTCGCCGTGCGACGTGCGCGTCGGCTGCATTGCAGCGGCCGGCCTGCCATCCTATGCGGATGTCCGCTCATCCGCTTTCCTCAGACGCCGCGCCGGCCGCCACCGCCGTGTTGATCGTCAATCTCGGCACGCCCGATGCGCCCACCGCCGATGCGGTGCGCGCGTATCTGGACGAATTTCTGTCCGATCCGCGGGTGGTGCGTCTGCCGCGCTGGCTGTGGTTGCCGTTGCTGCGCCGGGTGATCCTGCCGCGGCGCTCGCCGAAGGTCGCGCACAAGTACGCCGAGATCTGGCTCGAGGGCGGCTCGCCGCTGGCGGTGTACACGCGTCGGCTGGCCGAGGCGGTCGATGCGCGCATGCCCGAACTGCGCGTGGTCCATGCGATGCGCTATGGCCGCCCGGCGCTGGCGCAGACGATGCGCGCGCTGGCCGCCGAAGGCATCCGCCGGATTCTGGTGCTGCCGCTGTATCCGCAGTACTCGACGACGACCACCGCCTCGGTCGCCGACCGGATCGCCGAGACCCCGATCGATGGGGTCGAGGTCCGCATGATCGAAGACTACGCCCGCGAGCCGGCTTGGTTGCAGGCGCTGGCGGCTTCGGTGCACGCGCATCGCCAGGCGCACGGCCGCGGCGAGGTGTTGCTGTGTTCGTTCCATGGCATTCCGCAACGCATCGTCGACCAGGGCGATCCCTATGCCGAGCGCTGCGAGGCGACATTCCGCGGTCTGGTGGACGCACTCGGCGACGATGCCGGCGACTGTCGCATGGCCTACCAGTCGCGCTTTGGCGCCGGCAAATGGCTGCAGCCGGCGACTGACGCGACCCTGGTGGCGATGGCCAAGGCGGGGGTGCGTGAGGTCGATGTGCTGTGTCCGGGCTTTCCGGCCGATTGCCTGGAGACGCTCGAGGAGATCGCGATGCAGAACGCCGAGCTGTTCGTCGCCAATGGCGGGACACGGCTGCGCTACATCCCCTGCCTCAACGACGCGCCCGCGCATGCCGATGCGATGGTGACGCTGCTGCGCCGCGAACTGGACGCCTGGGCATGAGCGGCGCGGACTTCGCACTGGAGATCGGCATCGGCACCGTACGCGGCCTGCGCTTCGGCACGCCGGGTGCGCGTCGGGTGCTGGCGCTGCACGGCTGGCTCGACAACGCCGCAAGCTTCGGGCCGCTGGCCGCGCATCTGGACGGGCTCGATCTGGTCGCGCCCGACCTGCCCGGGCACGGCCGCAGCGTGCACATGCCCAAGGGCACCGACTACACCTTCGTCGGCGCGGTGCACCAGGTCCTCGACATCGCCGATGCGCTGCAATGGGATCGCTTCGCACTGCTGGGCCATTCGATGGGCGCGGGCATCGCCAGCCTGGTGGCCGCTGCGTGTCCTGCGCGGATCGAGCGGCTGGTCGCGATCGAAGCGCTCGGGGCCCTGCCCGAGACCGAGGCCAACACCGTGGTGCGGTTGCGCGACGCGGTGACTTCGTCACGCGGTCTGGGCGAGCGGCCCTTGCGGGTGTTCCCCGATCTCGACGCGCCGGTGCGTGCGCGCATGCGCGTCAATGCGCTGTCGGAAGGCTCGGCACGCCGGCTGGTGGAGCGCGGCGTGCAGACGGTGGACGGCGGCTACGTGTGGTGCAGCGACCCGCGGCTGACCGTGCCGACCGCGGTGCGCATGACGCCCGGCCAGGTCGATGCGCTTGTGGCCGGCATCGAGTGCCCGACCCGGGTGATCTACGCCGATCCGCCGCAGGACTACCTGCCCGAACCCGACCGCAGCCGCCGCGCGCGCCTGCTGCCCGATGGCGACCTGGTCGTGCTCCCGGGCGGGCACCACCTGCACATGGAGCAGCCCGACGCGGTCGCCGCGGCGATCGGGGATTTTCTCCGGCGTTGAGTCCGCCGCGGTGCGTACGCCGGCCGGCGCTCAGCCCGTCAGCAGCGCATGCAGCGTGCCCTTGAGCCGGCGTCCTTCGCTGCGGAAGTAGTCGCGTGCTCGGCGCCAGTCGGGACAACGCGCCTCGACCTCGCGCCAGAACGCGCGCGAATGGTCGGCATGCACCAGGTGGCAGAGCTCGTGTACCAGCACGTACTCGAATGCCGACGGCGCGCCGAGCACCAGCGCCAGATCGAGCGCGAGTGTGCCGTCGGGCGCCAGCGAGCCCCACTGCGAGGACATCGGCCGGATCCGGATCCGCGACGGCGTGCGCGGCAGGCCCGGCAGGTAGCCGGGCAGCCAGCGCGCGACATCGGCGCGTGCCTGGGCTTCGTAGAACTCGCGCAACGCGCGCTGCAGCGCCGCCGGGCCGGCCTGTGTGGGCGCGACGAACACCAGGTGCGCATCGTCCGCCCGCACATGGGCGAAGCGGCCGGGTTGCCAATCCACCGCCAGCAGCGCGCCGCGCAGCGGCAGGTGCGTGGTCAGGTCGCGGCGCAGCGGCGGCGCCTGGCCGTGTTCGGCCAACTGCGCGGCGAGCCAGTCACGGTGCTGCTGCACGAAGGCCTCGCCGGCCGCCAGACTGGCGCGCAGCGGCAACGTCAGGCGCGCGCCCCGCTCGCTGACGCTCAGGCGCATGCGACGCGCGCGCGGATCGCGCATGCGCAGCACCTCGATCCGGCGGCCATCGTCGAGCCAGACCTCGAGCGTGTCGCGCCGCACCGACACGGCGGCGGGGGGCGACGAGGTCAAGCGCGAGGACGGCGGCATGCGTGAAGTGTAAGGCGCGCGCGGCGCGCGCCTGCGCTCATTCCACCTTCGACAGCTTGAACGCGCCCTCGAGCACCTTGAACAGACGCTTGAACTCACCGCGCATCAGCGCAAAGCGCGCATCGAGTTCGGCCTGGCGATCGTCGGCGTCGGTGTGTTCAAGCGTGTCGAGCGCGCCGTCGAGCAGCTTGAACTTGCGCACGATGAGGTCCTCGCCGAGTACGAACTCGATCTGATCGTCGAGCGTGAGCGCCAGCTTGGTCACCTGCTTGCCGGCGTCGAGATGGCGGGTGATCTCCTCGCACTGCAGATCCTGGCGCTGGCATTTGACGATCGCGCCCTGGTCGGACGGATCCTTGAGCTCGCATTCCTCGCCCAGCGCCAGGCCGTCGGGCAGCGGCTCGCCGGCGATCCAGCCGGTCATCACTGCGCGCGGCGAGGTCTCGGCATTGAGCGGCAGCGCCGGGAAGCTGCCCATCGCGGTGCGCACCTGGCTGACCACGTTCTCGGCGCTCTTGCGGCTGGAGGTGTTGACCGCGATCACGCCCAGCTCCAGGTCGATCAACGCATCCGAGCGCACCGGGCGCACGAACGCACGCGGCAGCAACTCCTGGAGGATGTCGTCCTTCATCTGCTTGCGCATCTTGCCGCCGGGCTTGCGTGCGTTCTTCTCCTCGTACTCCTCGATGCGCACGGCCAGGAATTCGTTGACCACCGCGCCGGGCAGGATCTTCTCCTGGCCACCGACGGCCAGCCAGATGCCGTCTTCCATGCGGTGGGTCAGTGCGTCGGCCTCGCGACCCAGCGCCGGCACGAAGCCGTGCGTGGACATTTCCAGCGGGCCGACATCGCGCAGGCGGAACTCGCCGACCTGGGTCTCCAGTTCGGAAACGTCGACGGAGGTGGGGAAGCGGAACAGGGTCAGATTCTTGAAGAACATCGAAGGGCCGTGATTGGGGATGGGGGATCGAAAAAGCAGAAAGCCGGAGCGCCCGTCCTCGCGCGTGTGCGGACCGCCGCCACGTCACCGGACGCGGCGGCGGCGCGGCTCAGTCGCGGGCGTCGTGTGGTGCGCCGGCCAGCCAGTCGTGCGCGTCGGGCAAGGCCGCGCTGCGGCTGCCCAGCGACAGGAAGTCGAACAGCTTCGGATCGCTGAGCTGCGAGGGGCGGATGTCGCCCAGCGCGCGCGCGATCGTTTCGATGCGGCCGGGATGCGCCTTCTCCCACTGCGCCATCATCAGCCCGACCTGCTTGCGCTGCAGGTTCTCCTGCGAGCCGCACAGGTTGCACGGGATGATCGGGAAGGCCTTGGCGTCGGCATAGGCGACGATGTCGGCCTCGGCAACGTAGGCCAGCGGGCGGATCACCACGTGCTTGCCGTCGTCGCTGCGCAGCTTGGGCGGCATGCCGCTGAGCTTGGCGTGGAAGAACAGGTTGAGGAAGAACGTGGCCACCAGGTCGTCGCGGTGGTGGCCCAGCGCGATCTTGGTGAAGCCGTTGGCCTCGGCGTAGGTGTACAGCGCGCCTCGGCGCAGCCGCGAACACAGCGAGCACATCGTCTTGCCTTCGGGCACGACCCGCGAGACGACCGAATAGGTGTCCTGCTCGATGATGTGGTAATCCACGCCGAGCGTGCGCAGGTAGTCGGGCAGGATGTGCTCGGGAAAACCGGGCTGCTTCTGGTCCAAGTTGACCGCGGTGATTGAGAACGACACCGGCGCCTTGGCCTGCAACTGCAGCAGGATGTTGAGCAGCGTGTAGCTGTCCTTGCCGCCCGACAGGCAGACCATCACCTTGTCGCCGTCCTCGATCATGCCGAAGTCGGCGATCGCGCGCCCCACCTGGTGACGCAGGCGCTTGGCCAGCTTCTGGGTCTCGTGCGCGGCGCGGCGCGGGTCGAGCGTGCGGGGCAGGGGGTCTGGCAGGGGCAGGACGGTGCTCATCGCCCATAGTCTAACGGCGCCGGCCTGCGCGGCTGCGACCTGCGTTCAGCGCGCGTGCCGCGTGCTGCGGGCAGGCGCGCCTTATACTGCGGCCGACCGCCGGCGCCCGTTGCGCCGCCCTTGGAGACCCGCAGACGTGAAGCACTGAGCCGACATCCGAGCCGCCGTCCTCCGCACGAGGACGCCATTCGAGTCTGCGCACAGGTCACGTCATGTCCTTCGTTCCGTCCCCGGGCCTCGCCCCGGCCGGTGGTGTCCCGTCGGACGCCGCCCCTTCCGATCTTCTGCATGCCCGCAACCTGACGGCGACGCTCGCCGACGGGCGGGTGCTCTACGCCGGTCTCGACCTGCGCCTGCCCGCCGGGCCGAGCGCGCTGGTCGGCGACAACGGCAGCGGCAAGTCCACCCTGCTGCGGCAACTCGCCGGCGACCGCTCCACCGAGGGCGGCCGGGTGCACCGCACCGCGGACCTGGCCTGGCTGCCGCAGGTGCCGGCGAGGTGGCCGGCGCGGGTGATCGACCTGCTCGGCGACGGCCCGCGCCTGGATGCGCTGCGCCGGCTGCTGGCCGGCGCCGGCAGCGCCGAGGATGTGGTCCTGGTCGGCGAGGACTGGACGCTGGAGACGACCTGGCGTGCGCGCCTGGATGCCCTGGGACTGGTCGGCGTCGGCCTGGACGGGGATCCGGCGCGGCTGTCGGGCGGCGAGCGCCAGCAACTGCGCCTGCTGGCGATCGCGCATTCGCCCGCGCCGATCCTGCTGCTGGACGAGCCGAGCACCTTCCTCGATACCGAGGCCTCGAGGTATTGGCATGACGTGTTCGCGCGTCGCGGCGGCGCAGTGCTGGTGGCAAGTCACGATCCGGCCTGGCTGCATGCGATGCCGCGGCTGTTCGAGCTGCGTGCCGGCGCGCTCTATCGGGTCGATGGCGGCCTGGCGAGCTGGCGCGCAGTGCGGGCAGAGCGCCTGCGCCAGGGCGAGGCGGCGTTGCAGCAGGCGCGGCTTGAGCGCACGCGGACCCAGCAGGCGGTCGCGCGCGAGCGCCAGCGCCTGGAACGACAACAGGCCCGCGGCCGCCGCGCCGGCCGCGACGCCAACCAGTCGCCGCTGCTGCTCGATCGCCTCGCCGACAGTGCCGAGCGCGGGCAGGGCCGTCGCCGGATCGCGCTCGCGCAGCGCCTCGATGCGGGAGATCAGGCGGTGCGCGCGGCCTTCGATGCGTTCGATGCTCCGGCTGCGCCGCAGTTCGTGCAGACGGCCGTCACCTTGCCGCCGGGCCGGCAGGTGCTGGCCTTCGCGCAGGCGCATCCGACTTGCGTCCAGCCGGTCGCCGCACTCGACTGGCAGGCGAGCGGGCCGGTCCGGATCGGGCTCACCGGTCGCAACGGCAGCGGCAAGACCACCCTGCTGCGCGCGCTGCTCGGCCAGGCTGGGCTGGCCAGCGGCTCGGCCCGGGCGCTGGTGCCGGCGCAGACACTCGACCAGCACCTCGACGGCCTGCCGGACGAGACCGGGGCACTGGACTGGCTGCAGGCGGCGATGCCCGACGAGACGCGTGCGACGATCGCGACCCGGCTCGCATTGCTGGGGCTGGGCCGCGACCACGTGGAGCGGCCGATGCGCACGCTTTCGGGCGGCGAGCGGATGCGCGTGGCGATTGCCGCGGCGGCGTGGGTCGGGCCGGCCGCACCGTTGTTGCTGCTCGACGAGCCGGCCAGTCACCTCGATCCGGCCAGCGTCGATGCGCTGGTCGCGCTGCTGCGCGCCTGGCCCGGTGCGCTGCTCGTCGTCTCCCACGATGCCGACCTGCTCGAGGCGATCGGGCTCGACATCGGCCTGCGGCTGGATGCGGACGGGCTGCGCCTGCATCCGCTGTGAGGCGGGCGCCCGTGTGCGACGGGCGCCGGCCGCAGCGTCAGGGCACCCAGACCAGGTTGCGGGTGTTGGCGTCGGTGCTGATGTCGCGCACGCGGCCCGAGCCGTCGAACAGCACCTGGAACTCGGCGAAGCTGCTGAGCCAGTAGCGCCACAGCGGCGCCTCGAGGTCGGGGTTCTCGCTGCTGATCGGGTAGCCGAGCGAGGTGATGACCTGCTCACGGGTCATGCCCGGGGTGATCTTGGCGCGGCGCACCGCCTCCTGCACCTTGGCCGGCCAGCTCGCGATCTTCGCCGCCGGGTCCTCGGTCACGACGTAGCGGCGTGCAAAGGTGTCCAGATCCAGGTCGCGGCTGTAGTCGTTGCCGATCGACTGGCGTTGGCCGTCGATCCGGACGTTGACGCGGTAGCGGCCGTGGCCGGTGACACTGGCCGGGGTGCCGGCCGGGATCACACGTTTGCCGTTCTCGGCATAGTTGCTGTCGCTGATCCAACTGCCGTCGCTGCGCAGGTTGCAGCACAGGTAGCCGTCGTACTTGGACTCGGCGCTGGCGGAGGTGGCGCAGGCGGCGAGCAGCGCGGCGCAGGCGATCGACAGAGAGCTTGCTTGGATTCGCATCGTGTCTTTCCCAAAGCGGACGCGGCCGGAGGCGCCGCGGATCGACGATGGGCGACGCGCCACCCCCCGACTGGCGCGACCCGCATTCTTGCAGGGCCGGGCGCAGGCGCCAAGCGGAGCCGCGACCGCTCGGGTAAGCTCACCGCCATGGCTTTCGAGCGTGCCGACGAGTCCCCCGCCCAGCGCCTTGTCGCGTTGCGCGGCGAGCATCGCGAACTCGACGCGTTGATCGACCGGCTGCAGCACGATCCGCTGCATGACGAGGTCATGCTCAAGCGGCTGAAGAAGCGAAAACTGGCGCTGCGCGATGCGATCGCACAGCTCGAATCGTCGCTGATCCCCGACGAACCGGCCTGACTTGCCACAGGGCAGGCCGCAGGCGTCCATCGGCGGCGCGCGGCGGGCGGGCGACTCACCAGGTCAGCATGTAGCCCAATCCGCGCACCGTGCGCAGTGGCAGCTCGGCGCCGGCATCCCGGCTGCATTTGCGCCGCAATCGATAGACCAGCACATCCAGGCGATGCGAGTCGAACGTGTCGGCATCATCGACCAGACAATGGATCAGGAGTGCTCGCGCCACCGGCTGTCCGGCGCACTCGGCCAGGCGAGCCAGAAATCGCCGTTCGGCGAGCGTGAGGTCGACGGTGCGTCCGCTGGGCGAGACGAGCTGCCAGCCATGCCCATCGAGTCGCCAGGTACCGGTATTGCAGCCGGCCGCCGACGATGTGTGCGAACCCGGCTGCGCATGACGGGGCGCCGGGCCGGCGTCGCCCGTGGACCGACGCGCTGCGTCCGGGCGGACCGGACGGTCGGGTGGCGGCGCAGGATCGCTCGGCAAAGCTGCATCCATGGGGAACATGTGTCGAATCGTCAGAACGCTGCCGTCGTCGAAATGCAGACGCAGTCCGTCGCCGACGCGCTCGAAGCGCCCGGCCGCATCGGGACCGATCCGGGCAGCGATGACGCGCCAGGTGGGCGCGTCGTCCTGGGCGGCCGGGGTGCCCCGGGCCAGCGTGTGGTGTGGTGGTTGGGTGGGCATGCCTGCTTGCTGGAGGAGTCGGACATCGGATTGCGGGACATGCGCGCGCCAGGCCGCGCACGCCGTCCTCTGTCAAACACCTCGTGGAAAGCCGACGAAACAGGACATGCCGTCGCCGAACAGTGCATTTCGCGTCTTACGTACGGTCGCGCGGTGGGCTGGCGTGCGGGGACGCGGCCTCGTCCGGATTGAGTTGCGCCTGCAGAAAGGCACGCGCTTTGCGCCAGTCGCGTCGGACGGTACGCACGGTCAGCCCGGACAGCGACGCGATCTCCGCCTCGCCCAGCCCGCCGAAGTAGCGCAGTTCCACCACCCGAGCCAGACGTGGGTCGAGCGCCTCGAGCGACTGCAGGGCGTTGTGGATGCTCAACAACTGCTCGAGTTTCAGCGCATCGTGCGGCGTCTGGTGTGCGTCGGCGGGGGCGCTGACCAGCACGTCGCGTCCACGCTTGGCCGCTGTGCCCCGCCGTGCCTGGTCGACCAGCACAAATCGCATCGCCCGTGCGAGCAATGCGACCAGGTGCCCACGCGACGCGGCCGGAATACGCGTGCGTGCGAACTTGAGCCAGGACTCGCTGATCAGCGAGGTCGGCGAATGGGTGGCGATTGCCAGCCGACGGATCTCCGATCTGGCGATACGATGCAGATCATCGTAAAGCAGGCGGTAGATCCCGTCCCAGGCGGTGGCGTCTCCGTGGCTGGCGTCGGCAAGCAGGCGGGCGATCGCCGGATCGAGCGCATCATCGTTGCGCATCGCGGCCGTCTCCGGGCGTGCCGGGGAGCGGGGCATTGTCGCGTCTATGAGGTCGGATTCGCTTTCCATCCTGACTGCCGATCACGGGCGATGCATGCTAGTCGATCCCGCCATCGGGGGGGACGCATCAAGGAGATCCGCCATCGAGACACCGTTGCCTTGCGAGCCTGGGACCCAACGGCGGGCGCTCGATCTGTTCGACGTCTATGTGCGGTTGCCGCGTTGGTGGCGGGCGAGAAAGCTTGCCCGACTGGCGGTGTCCGACCCCGCGTTGCATGCCGCGCTGTTGGCCCTGCTCGAGGCTGATCGCAGTGAGCACGTCATCGTTGACGCCCCGTTTCCCGAGATATCGGCGCTGTTGGACATCCAGGGTCCGCGACCCGAAAGCGATCCGCGTATCGGGACCAGAATCGGCGCGTGGGAGATCACCGGCGTCTTGGGGCGGGGGGGCATGGGCACGGTCTATCGTGCGCAGCGCTGGGATGCGCAACTGCGGCAGGTCGCTGCGCTCAAGTGCATCCGCGACGATCTGCTCTCGGCGGACCTGGTGGACGCCTTTCTCGCCGAACGCAACGTGTTGGCGGGTCTGACCCATCCCGACATCGTGCCGTTGCTGGACGGCGGCGTGGACGAAGCCGGTCGCCCCTGGTATGCCATGCAACTGATCGACGGGCTCGCGATCGACCAATGGTGCGATGCCAGGGCATTGTCGATCCGCGAGCGGGTCACATTGTTCGTCGAAGCCTGTGACCAGGTCGCCTATGCCCATCAGCGCGGCATCGTCCACCAGGACATCAAGCCGTCGAACCTGTTGGTGACCCACCAAGGCCGTCCACGGCTGCTGGACTTCGGGCTGTCGGTACTGATGGCGTCCGACGCGCTCGCGCCGACGCAGCGGCTGGCGATGACCAGTGGCTACACCGCTCCCGAGGTACTGGCGAATGGGTCGAGGGATGTGCGCGTGGACGTCTATGCACTCGGTGTGCTGCTGTGCCGACTGCTGGCGGGCGACGGCCCCTGCGCCACGCCGCTGGCATCGGGGACCCCGCAGGCGCCGTCGTCATGGGCGGCCGCACTCGATGCGTCGGCCGTCCGCGCGCGCGGCGCCTCATCGGCTGCCGCGCTGGTCAGGCAGTTGCGTGGCTCCCTCGATACCATCGTGCTGCGCGCTGTCGCCACCCGCCCTGAGCAGCGATTTGCAAGTGTCGAGGCGCTGACCGACGCGCTGACGGCCTGGTTGCGGCGCGTTGCACCAGTCCCTGCGTCGCGCCTGAAACGGGTTCTGGTGCCGGCAGGCGCCGCCATGGCGATGGTGATCGTCGGCCTGCTTGGCGGACATCTGTGGCGCGCAAGTCGGGAGGCGGCGATTGCCAGCCAGGCCGACCGGTTCTTCGAGTCCATGCTGGGCACGGCCGCGACGTCCGAACTGGGAGATTTGCCACCAGCCCGGTCGACATTGTTGGCCTCTCTCGAGTCGGGGTTACGCCGCCAGACCGGAGGCGCCGATGCAGCCGGCATGCGGGCGCGGGGATTGTCGGTGCTTGCGCGCAGTTGGGCCGTGGCCGGCGATTACCGGCGGGCGGAGCGGTTGGCGCGCGAAGCCGAATCGCTGATCGATTCGGGGAATCCTCTTGCCGCTGCCTTCAACCTTGCGACGCTGGCCCATCTCCAGAATCTCCAGGCGCAGCATGCCCAAGCCGAAGCGACCGTCGCGGTGGGCCTGGCGCGGTTGCCGGTCCGGCTGACCGATCAGCACCGGCTCGCCCACCTGCGGCTGCTCGCGCAGCGCGCGGTGGCCGAGTCGGGACAGGGTCGCTCGCAGGCCGCGTTCGCGACGCTCGATCAGGCGATCGGCGAAGCGGGGCGCCTGCCGCCGGCGGTGGCCGACAACATCACTGCGCAGTTGCTGACCCAGCGCGGAATCTGGCTGCGTTGGCGCATGCGGATGCAGGAATCGGAGGCCGACCTGCTGCGTGCGATCGCACTGACCGACGACACGGCCCCTATCCTGGCCGATGACGCCCGCGAATCCTTGATCCGCACCGTGCGCGCGTCGCGCCAGCCTGGGCGCGAGCAACGCGCGCTGGCGCTGGCGAACCAACTGATCGAGCGGCGGCGCGCGACCCTGGGCGAGCGCCATCCGCAGACCGGAATGGCCTTGGCCGAACTCGCCTTCATCCAGATCCTCAACGCCGATCTGGCCGGCGCAAGCGAGACCGCGGACCAGGCCGAGCGCATTCTGGCCGAGGCGCTGGGGGCGGACCATCCCGCTGTCGCGCGCGCGTACATGGCCCAAGGGCATCTGGCCGCGTATGCGCGCGACATGCCCCGCGCGTTCGAGCGGACCGGACGCGCGCTGCGTATCTACCAGCGGCACTATGGGCCGGATCAGGAGTTCACGCTCGAGGCGCGCTTCCTGATGGCCAGCCACCTTTGGGCGCGGGCCGGTGACGGCGCCGACGATCCCGACCTGATCCGGGCGCGCGATACGCTCGGGGCTGCGATCGCAAGCAGTGTCGCGGCGCACGGCGATGTCTCGGCGCATCACCGTGGTGGCTATGCGATGCTGCTCGCCACCACGGGTCGCAAGGCCGAGGCGGCGCGTCAGCTGGTGCTGGGCAAGCGCGACGCCGCGCGCCAGTTCGGGCCCGACAGCCAGGACGCGATGATGGTCCGCTTGGCCGAATGCGGATTTCTGGTGCGCTATGGCGAGAACGATACGGACACGCTCGCGGCATTGACCGGCCTGGAACGCGATGCGGCCGCAACCGGCACGATGTTCGCCGATGGCGTGTTGCACAGCGTGCTGGCAATGCAGGCACGTTGGCTGCTGAAGCGGCAGCGCCCCAACGAGGCGCTGGATGCTGCGCAGCGCAGCCGCGCGATCGCGATCAAGTTGGACAAGCCGGGCTTGATCGCCGATAGCGATGCGATGATCGACGCCGTACGGGCCGCACACCGCAGCGACGCCGCGCCCGTCGACCGGACCGCGGCGCGATCGCCTTAATCGACTGCGGCGGCCGGCGGTGCCGGTTCGGCGCGCACGGCTTCGGGGCTGACTTTCTCGATCGAATGCCGCAGCTCGCGGCCCAGGATCACCTTCGCGTCCTTGGCCAGTGCGGTCAGACGCTCGTCGAACACCAGCTTGCTGTTGCCGTCGAGCCGGACGAGGCCCAGTTCGCGCAGCTTCTGGATGAAGCCGCGGAACAGCGATTTGTCGAAGAACTCCGGTGCGGCCGGCGCGTAGAGCAGCGACAGGCGCTGCGCGGCCAACTGGCACAGGCCCTCGAGTTCGCCGGCGCCCAGCGTGCCCGGACCGTTCTTGGCCAGCACCGAGATCGCGATGTAGTAGCGCTCGAATGCCTGCTGCAGCGGGTGGCTGAGCGCACGCAGCCGGAACACCTCGTCGCTCTGTCCGGCGTTGCGGGCGTAGACCGGATCGCCGTCATGGTCGTCGGCGAGCGGTTCGAGCAGTCCTTCGCGCACGAAGGTGGCCAAGGTGCGCTCGATCCGGTCGGCGAAGGCATCCTCGGTCCAGGGCAGGAACAGCTCGGCCTGCAGGAACGGATACATCGTGCGCCCCAGGCGCAGCAGCGTATGCCGGCTCATGCGGCGGTTGTGCAGGAAGCAGCAGGCGATCCATGCCGAGGCGGTGTACAGGTGCAGCACGTTGTTGCGGAAGTAGGTCAGCAGCACCGCCTGCTCGTCGTCGCCGACCCGCAGCACATCGCCCAGCGGGTGGGCGACGCGTTCGAGCACGCCGATCTCCTCGCCGTGGGCGACGATCTCCGCCGGGGTGTGCGGCGTCAGCGTGACCCGGTCCGAATACGGCACGTCGTCGAGCAGCTGCTTGGACAGCGCGATCTGCGCCAGCAGGTCGGCTTCGCCCATCGCATGCTTGGGCGTGGACAGCAGCGCGAGCGAGAGCAGATTGATCGGATTGACGTCGGCGGCGCGGTTGATGTTGACGTGGATGCGCTGGGCCAGCACGTCGATCGTGCTCGCAAGCCACGCCGGCTTGGCGTCCTCGGGCACGGCGCGGCCGTCCCAGTCGGGCGCCAGTTCGGCGAGCACCGCATTGAGGTGGATCGGCTCGCCGAAGTTCACCACCACCTGGCCGTAGTTGCTGCGCAGCACCTGCGGAATGCCCCACAGCAAGCGCCAGATCGATTCCTTCTTCTTGGCCTTGCCCGACAGCTCGTCGAGGTAGCTGCTGCCCTCCATCAGCTTTTCGTAGCCGATGTACACCGGCTGGAACAGCACCGGCTTGCGCGGCTCGCGCAGATAGGCGCGCAGGGTCATCGCCAGCGCGCCGCCCTTGGGCGGCAGCAGCCGGCCGGTGCGCGAGCGACCGCCCTCGATGAAGTACTCGATCGAATAGCCGCCGCCGACCAGCTGCGCCATGTACTCGGAGAACACCGCCGAATACAGCGCATTGCCGCGGAAGCTGCGCCGGGCGAAGAACGCGCCGCCCTTGCGCAGCAGTGTGCCGATCACCGGCAGGTTGAGATTGACGCCGGCGAAGATGTGCGGCGGCACGATGCCGCGGCCGTAGAGCAGGTACGACAGCAGCAGGTAGTCCATGTGGCTGCGGTGGCTGGGCACGTAGACGATCTCGTGCCCGGGCGCGGCTTCCTTGAAGCGGTCCAGGTGGTGGACCAGCACGCCGCGGAAGATCCGGTTCCACACCGTAGTCAGCAGGAAGCTGGCCGAACGCACCAGCGGGTGCGAGTAGTCGGCGGCGATCTCGTAGGCGTAGGCGTGCGCCTTCTTCCAGGCATCCTCCGGCCGGCTGTTGTCGCGTCGCGCCTGGTCGGCGATCGCGTCCTTGACCGACGGCGCGGCGAGCACCTTGTCGACCAGCAGCCGGCGGGTCGACAGATCGGGGCCGATGATGGCCTCGCGCATGCGGTTGAAGTGCGTGCGCAGCACGCGCGAGAGCTTGCGCACCGTGCGTTCGGCGCCCAGGTCCTCGTCGAGCAGCGGCCGCACTGCGACCGGCTCGGCGAAGCGCACCAGCGTGTCGCGGCCGTTGAGCAGGATCGACAGCAAGCGACGGAAACGCCCGACGATCGTCCAGTTCTCCGAGAACAGCACCGAGAACCAGCCGTTGGCCTTGTCGGGCGAGCGACCGACGAAAATCGAGACCGGCACCACCTGCACGTCGAGCGTGGGATCGAGCCGGTGCGCCTCGAGCAGGCGCGAGAGCGATTCGGAATGCGTCGATTTCGATGGCGGCTTGCCGGCCGCCAGCGCCAGCGCACTGCCGGCGTTGCGCCGCGACAGCGCGACGTAGGCGCGCTTGCGCCCCAGCGGATCGCCGGGTAGCGGCTGCAGCGGCGACGGCAGGCCGGCGTCGCGGCAGGCGCGCTCGAGGATCAGCGCGTTCGACAGGCCGTAGTCCTCGAGCACGTAACAGACCGGGCGGTGGTCGACCAGCGTCTCCGGGGCCTGGGGTTCGACCTTCAGCCCGATCCAGGGGCGCAGGAGCCGGTCGAGCAGACCGGCCCACCATGGCCGGCGTGCGGCGCGGCGGGGCGTGGCCGCAGGGCGCGCCACCAGGGGCGTACGCGCGTCGGCGGCAGGGGGCGCATCGGCGGCCGGCGCCGGGCTCGCAGCATCCGCCTGCGGAGCCTCGTGCGCGGCGCGAGCGCCTGCATCGGCCGGTGCCGCGGTGGGTTCCGGCAGCGCGGCGGCGGGTACCGGGGCGGCGTCATCGCCGTCGCGCCGGGGGCGCGCGTCGTCGGGAAAGGGGAAGGTCGGTTGGTCGGGCATCGGCGGCATTATGCCCAAGCGGCTCCGCGCGGCGGGCGTCAGGGGCCCGGCGGGGGCGTGGCCGCGGTGCGGGCGTGGCGCAGGAAGTCGGACACGTACCAGCGCCCGGCCACGCGTTCGACGCCGATCTCGGCATCGATCGAACGGCCATCGAGCAGGTAGCGCAGCCGCACCCGCGCCTGGTCGCCGGTCTGCGAGGCCAGCGTTGGCGTGACGCTGTCGAAGCTCGCATCCAGATCCAGGCCATAGGCGCGCAATTGCTGCTTGGCGACCTCGAACACCGGCGACAGGCGGCGCAGCCCGGCCGCCATGCCGGCCCGGCCGAGGGCAGCGTCGCCGTCGAGGGCGCTGCGCCGGACCGCCGCGGTCAGTGCCTCGACGGTCTGCTGGGCGAGGGCGCGGTCGGCCAATGGCGCGCGGGCCGCCCACTCGCCGGTGGCAGCCACGAGTTGGGTGTAGTGCTGGCGTTCGTCGTCGCTGAACCCTGGCGACTGGGTCAGATACTGGGTCGCGAACACGGCCAGGGCCCGCGCCGTCGAGCGCAGCTCGCCGTCGGCGCCGGCGAACTGCCGATCGAAGGTCGCCAGCAGCGCGCGTTCGGCGTCCGCCGCGTGCAGCGCGGCCAGCGCCGCAGGAATCTGACCCGACAGCGGCAGCTCCGACAGTGGCCATCGGGTGCGGTCCTCGCGCCAGGCTTGCTCCAGCGCCGGCGCCAGATCGGCCGGCAGCGCATCGCGCGCAAACGCGGCCAGATCCCCGCCGCGCAGGTGTGTGGTCAGGACCGTGACCGCCTCGACCGGGGTCGCGCCGCCGGTCGGCGTCGCTGCGGTCTCGGGCGCGGGCCGGTCGCAGCCGCCCAGCCACAGCAGCAGCGGCAACAGCGCCGTGCAGGCACGATGCGGGCGCCGGCGGGGCCGGCGGCGGGTCGGCGCGTGCGCGTGCATCCGGCGATTCTCCTCGGCCCCCTCTGGCCGACCATCCTGCAATGGCCGGGTCGCTCACGACAAGTGAGCCGCCCGGGCCGCGCTCACAGATCGTGCGTGACCCAGCCGCGCGGGGTGTCAGCGGCCGCGGCATCGAGCGCGGCCTGGGCGATCTCGTCGGGCGTGCGCCCGGCGCGCCAGGCCGCGGCGATCGCGGCCAGCCGCTCGCGCGTGGCGCGGGTGTAGGCGCCTTCCAGTTCGTTCTGGGCATCGGCGGCAAGCTTCTGCGGATACAGCGTGCGGGCATCCTCGCTGCGGTTGAGCAGCGCGATCATCCGCGCCAGGCTCTTGCGGAAGGTCTGCGCCGACAATGCGGTGCGCTGGGTCCGCTGCAGATGCCAGACCGTCAGGTACTCCACCGGCCCGAGCAGGCGGCGCGGTGTACCGCCGAAGAACTGGCCGGAGAACGCGCTGGCCGCGACCGGACCGCTGGCGTCGGGCAGGCGGGTCGCGCCCCACGAACTCAGCGCGCCGCCGGGCAGGTCCATGCGACGCAGCGCGGTGCCGAAGGTGTCGGCGACCAGGCGTTGCGCGTGGGCGTCGTCGCTCTCGGCGACCACCTGCAGCAGGCGCAGGAACAGCGGATAGCGGTCCTCGCCCAGGCGCCGTGCCAGTCGCTTGAGGACGGTCAATCGGTACTCGGGATCGGAATGCGCAGCCAGTGCCGACACCAGGCGGTCGGCGGCGGCACGCAGGGATTGCGCGGAGGGCACGGCGTTCATCGAAGGACAGCCAACAAGGACGACGGCACTCTAGCGCGTCGTGCGTGCGTCGCCCTAGCCGAGGGCGTCGAGGATCGCGTCGGTGCCGTGATCGGCGGCAGCGGCCAGGTCCAGGCCGGCGAGTCGGCCTTCGAACGCGCGGTCGCCGGCGAACAGCCGCGATCCGGCCGGGACATCGTCCCATGCGACCGCATTGAGCATGTCCTCACCCGGATCGGCCTGCGGACCGCGGGCGGCCAGCGCGCCGTCGGCCTCGCCCAGACCGACGAGCCCGCTGCCATCGGGCTGGCGCAGGTCGTCGAATGCGACCTGGCTGCCCAGCCGTTCGAGGCTGGCGGCGGTGAAGCCGGTGTTGGAGGAGATACCGCTCATGCCGTGTCCGCTGGGATCCGTGGAGGCCGCTCGTGGCGACGATGGCGCGACTGTAACGCCGGTGCCACATGCGGGCTATCTCGGGCTGGCCCTAGGGGGGCGCGCCCTGGCCGGCGGCTGGCCATCTCAACATGAATGCATGATGGCCGGCCCCCGGCGTTCTTGTTCTCCGCGCACCGCGCGATGCCTGCGCGCTGCGTGCTAGCCTCCAGATCCCCGTGATGCGCCGGTGCAGGCCCGCATGGCAGAGCAGAACGAAGGCGCCGACAAGACCGAACAGCCTACCAGCAAGAAGCTCAAGGACGCCCGCAAGGAAGGCAATGTCAGCAAAAGCCGGGAACTGACCAGCACCGTGCTGGTGATGGGCTGGCTGGTCGGCGGCTGGCTGTTGATGGGCTTCATGTTCCGTCGCGTGCGCGGACTGTTCGAGCAAGCGCTCGAGGTCTTGAATCAGCCCTTCGACATCGCGCTGCGCACCGTCGTGCCGTTGGCTGCGCAGGTGTTCCTGTCGATGACTCTGCCGCTGCTGTTGATGGCCGTGCTGCTGGGGCTGCTGGTGGAGTTCCTGCAGGTCGGGCCGGTGGCCTCGATGAAGAAGGTCACGCCCGATCTGTCGAAGATGAACCCGGTCAGCGGCATCAAGAAGATGTTCTCGATGGACAATCTCATCGAGCTGATCAAGTCGATATTCAAGAGCGTGGCGCTGATCGCCATCGGCGGTTTCGTGCTCTGGGGCATGATCCCCAGCCTGCTGAACCTGCCGTTCGCTCAACCCGCCGCGATCGGCAGCGCGATCTGGCATGCGCTCAAGTGGATCGGCATCTGGACGATCTTCGTGTTCTTCTTCGTCTCCGCGGTCGATGCCTCGTACCAGAAGTTCTCCTACATCAAGAAGCTGCGCATGAGCCGGCGCGACATCAAGCAGGAGGTCAAGGAGAACGAGGGCGACCCGTACGTCAAGCAGCGGCGCAAGCAGTTGCACCAGGAATGGTCGCAGCAGAACATGCTCAATGCTGTCCGTGGATCGAGCGTTGTCGTGACCAATCCCACCCACATCGCCGTCGCCCTGCAGTACGAACAGGGCACCGACGACCTGCCGCTGGTCGTGGCCAAGGGCGAGGGGCACATGGCCGAGGAGATCCGGCGTGTGGCCGAGGAATCGGGCGTGCCGATCCTGCAGAACGTGCCCTTGGCACGCGGCCTCAATGCGCGTGTGGAGATTGACGACTACATCGGCAACGAATTCTTCGAGGCCGTCGCCCAGGTGCTGTACTGGGCCGAGGGCATGCGCGCGGGCGAAGCGCGCCCCGAGCCGCCCGAGTTCGTGCCGCCCGAGGACATGCGCGAGGAGATCGGCCTGGCGGCCGAGCCGGCGCCCGCACCGCCGCTGGCCGACGACCCCTCGATCCTTCAGCGGTTCGAGGATCCGCGCGATCCGATGCGCTGACGGGATCTGATTTCGAGCGTTGTGGCGTGCGCGCGGCGTGACTGCTGCAAAATTGCGGATCGGATAGGGATATCGTGTCTGGCGGGGTTCGGAGTGGCGCGAAAGGGCTACGCTCGTTGCCGTTGCCGTTGCCGTTGCCGTTGCCGTTGCCGTTGCCGTTGCTTTGCGCATTTGATGTTCGAGCCGTAAAGCGAGCCGAGCATCGCAGGGCGGCGGGGCCGACGAGCAGCCCATGTCTGAGCGCAGCGAGTTTGGGCTGCGTGCCCCGTCGTCCGAGAAGCGCAGGGGCCTGCCGCAGCTTTATGCGGCAGATCGCGTCCGGCGACGGCGGTTTTGCTTACTTTTGACAAGACAAAAGTAAGCCGCGCGAACGGCGCGGAAGCTCTGTTCTTCGCATTCGATTCTGTTGCCGAGGGAAAGCGAACAACGCAAGTGCACGGCTTTCGCCCGCTACGCGTGCGAGTTCCTTTTTGAAGGACCAAAAAGGAACCAAAAAGTCCCTTCGCCGGACGCGATCCGATGCGATGAAGCCGCATCGGTCCCCTGCGCTCCTCGCCTGACGCGGCACGCAGCCCAAACTCGCTGCGCTCAGACATGGGCTGCTCTTCGGCCACGTCAGGCTCCGGTGCTCGGCTCGCTTTACGGCTCGAACGTCAAAGGCTGGAAGCCACAGCCACAGCCATAGCCACAGCCACAGCTGAAGCCAATCGTCGCGGCCTCAGCCAATCCCAGAGCTCCCAAAAGACCCAACGAAAGAATCAACACACGCGCAAATCAATGCGGCTTCAAGCGCTCGCGCGGAACGGCGGCGGAGACACAGCCGACGCCTACGTGGCGCGATGCGCCATGAAGGCGAACGGCTAGCCGCCGAATGCGCTCTTCAAGGCGTTCACCAGTCCGCTGTTGTCGACCAGCCGGCGCATCACGATCTCGACGAACACGCCGAGCATCAGCAGGATGATCGCCGTCGCCAGCCAGGCCTTGATCGGCATCGTCAGCGCGAACACGTTGAGCTGCGGCGCGTAGCGGTTGACCAGGCCGAACGACAGGTCGATGACCAGCAGGATCACCATCGCCGGGGCTGCGAGCAGCAGCATCGCGGTCATCAGATAACTGAACTGCCCGACGAACAAGGCCATGCCGCTGAGCCGGATGTCGGGGAAGAAACTCATGACCGGCCACACCGTGTAGCTGGTCATCAGCAGGTCCAGGAACACCAGGAATGCGCCGCTGGCCATGAACAGCCACGACGAGAGCTGCGACAGGAACTCGCCATGCAGCGAGGTCTGGTGGCCCTGGATCGGATCGAAGATCTGCGCCATCGACATGCCCACCTGGGTGTCGATGATCACGCCGGCCGAGCTGATCGCCCAGAACACGATGCCGTAGCAGAACCCGATCGAGATGCCGATGAAGGTTTCCTTGAGCACGATCGCCGACCAGTGCGCGGTGCCGGCGGCCTCGATCGGCGGCGCCCCAGCCAGCGCGATCGGGATTGCCACGATCGCCAGACTGACCATGAAGCTGTTGCGCACCATCGCCGGCACCGTTTCGGTGGTCAGCAGCGGCAGCATCAAAAACGCCCCCGCCACGCGCGGCAGCGTCAGCGCGAGCGCCAGCAGCGGGTTCTGCGCGAAGTCGAACATCAGCGCCGGACGAGGCCGGGGAAGTCGAGGAAGATGCGGTCGGCGAACACATACAGCGTGCCGCCGATCAGCGATCCGGTCACAAACAGCATGATGACCACGGTCAGGAATTTCAGCGCGTAGGGGAACGTCTGCTCCTGCAACTGCGTGGCCGCCTGCAGGAACGCGACCACCAGGCCGATCAGCGCCGCAGCCGCGACCGGTGGTCCGGACAGCAGCAGCACCAGCCACAGTGCTTCCTTGGTGAACTCCAGGACGTCGCCCATCAGGTCGTTCCGTAAGTGAGCACGAGGCCGTGGACCAGCTTGGCCCAGCCGTCGATCAGCACGAACAGCAGCAGCTTGAACGGCAGCGACACGGTCGTGGGCGAGAGCATCATCATGCCCAGTGCGAGCAGGATGTTGGCCACGACCAGGTCGATGATCAAGAACGGCAGGAAGATCAGAAAGCCGATCTGGAACGCGGCGGTGAGTTCACTGACCGTGAAGGCCGGGACCACGACGATGAAGTCGTCGGGCGTCAGGTCGCCGCGACGCTCGGCCGGCAGCATGCGCTGCACGCTGCGCAGGAAGAACGCACGTTCGGCATCGCTGGAGTGCTGGATCAGGAACGTGCGCAGCGGCTCCTTGCCGGCGTCGATCATCGTCAGCAGCCGGTTGGTGTCGAATGCGCCGCTCGCCGCCGGGGCCGCGCTCGGCGCGGCCGGCTGGGTGATCTCTTCGGCCAGCGCCGGCAATGCCGGCTCGCGCGCTTCGGGCGGGTCGTTACTCGAGCCGCCACGCACCGCGCTGAACATCGGATCGGGCGCCGGGCCGCGGGCCTGCGCTTCGGCGGCCAGGCCATCGGCGGCCGCCGGGCTGGTCGCAGTCGCTTCGGCCTGCGGCGCGGCGGTCGGGGCGGCGGGCCGGACTTCGATCGCGCGGCCCTCGCGCACGGCCTGCTGCTGGGCGCGCGCATCGATCTGCCGCTGCACCGACGCCGGCGGCGGACGCCCTTCGAGCCGTGCCTCGACGGCGGCGTTGACGTCGAGGATCACCGGGTACATCACGTAGATCGACAGCACGATCGCCAGGCCGTTGATGACCACGTTGGGCGGCACCTGCTGCAACCCGAGCGCGTTACGCAACAGGCTCAGCACCACCACGATCTTGGTGAAAGAGGTCACCATCACCGCCACGAACGGCGCCAGCGCCAGGCTGACCACCGTCACCAGGACGAGAGCAGGCGAGAACGTGCTGAAGTCCATGCCTCAGCTCCAGGACAGCAGGCGTACGCCGAGCGTGTCGCCGACCGCGACCAGTTCACCCTGGCCGGCGACACGGCCGTTGGCGCGGATCGTCACGTTCGCCCCTTCCAGATGTGCAGGTAGGGCGAACACATAGCCCGGCTGCAGGCCGGCGACATCGCCCAGCCGCAGCTCGACCTTGCCCAGCTCGAACGCCACCTCCACCGGCAGGCGGCTGGCCGGGTCCTCGACGGGCGCGGGCGCCTCGGCGGCGGGGGTGTCGGGGGCGTCGGTGTCACTCATCGGGGCACTCTCCTGGAATCGGGGTTGGGGGCTCGGGGGGCCGTCGATCCGCCAGCCCTCGGCGCCGGGCCGGATCGGCCAGCGCAGGCCGACGGCCTCGGCGTGCAGCGTC
Organism: Luteimonas sp. gir; assembly: GCF_037198055.1. NCBI lineage: Bacteria > Pseudomonadati > Pseudomonadota > Gammaproteobacteria > Lysobacterales > Lysobacteraceae > Luteimonas > Luteimonas sp. gir. Next base: position 52,748 of record NZ_JBBAXQ010000001.1, on the reverse strand, counting down.
GGCTGGCGGGTCGAACCGACGATCACCACATCACCGGGGCGCAGGTCGCGCAGATCGGCGGCGGTCAGCGGCGGGCCGGCCAACGCCAGCGACACGGCCGCCGGCAACTGGCGCCAGTGGCCGGTATCGGCGGCTGCGGCATCGGTCGCCGCGTCGCGGCCGAGCGCGGCGGTCAGCCAGTCGACGCTCGCGCGCAGGCTGCCGGTCAGCGACGCGCCATCGTCGGCACGCAGTTCGAAGTCGACCCAGACCACATCGAGCGCCGGTGCCGGCGGCGGGTCGGGCAGCGGCAGCAGCGAGGTGCCCAGCGCCTCGCTCAGCCGCACCAGCGCGGCCTCGTGCGCCAGGCTCCAGGCGAGCACGCGCGCCCGTCCCTGGTGGTCCTGCCAGCGCAGCGCATCCTCATCGGCCACCGCCGGTGCTGCGCTCAAGCGCAGGCCCACCCGGCTGCCATCGGCATCGAGCTCGAACACGCCCGCCGGATCGCCGGGGCGGCCTTCGCGCAGGACCAGCGTGCCGGCGGCCGACGGCCACTGCCGGCGCCGACGATGCAGCGCGCGCAGCGCCTGCGCCTGGGCGGCGGTCAGGTGGGGAATGCGCTCGCGCAGCGGAGTCGCAGTGCGAGGCGGCGTCGATACGCCCGAGTCAGCCATGTCCAAGCGCCACCTTCATCAGTTCGGGCAACGAGCGTACGCCCAGTTTGCTCATCATGTTCGCGCGATGCAGTTCGACGGTCTTGATGCTGATCCCCAGGATGTCGGCGATGATCTTGTTGGGCTTGCTGGCCACGACCAGGTCGAGCACCTGGCGCTCGCGCGGGCTCAGTTTCGCCAGCGCCTCGCCCTGGGGCGCGCCCGCCTGTCGGCGCTCGCGGCGCAGTGCATGGCCGATCGCCTCGACCAGTGCCTCGTCGCTGAAGGGCTTTTCCAGGAAATTCGACGCGCCCTTGCGCATCGCCTCGACCGCCAGCGGCACGTCACCGTGCGCGGTCACGAAGATCAACGGCAGCGAGGAGCCGCGGCGCAGCAGTTCGTCCTGCAACTGCAGCCCGCTCATCTCGGGCATGCGGATGTCCGAGACCAGGCACTCGTCGTCGCCGTGGCGGGTGCTGTCGAATACGGTCAAGAACGCGGCGGCGGATGCGAACGCCCGCACCTCGAAGTTCGCCGTCTCCAGCAGCCAGGCCGTGGAGTCGCGGAAGCCATCGTTGTCGTCGACCAGATAGACGCAAGGCGTGCCGGGCATCGCTAGATCCTCCTGTCGGGCGTGGGCAGCGTGAAACCGAACACGCTGCCGCCGCCATCCCTGGCCTCGAAGAATAGCCGGCCTTCGTGGTACTCGATGATCGACCGACAGATCGCAAGGCCAATGCCCAAGCCATCGGATTTGGTGGTGTAGAACGGCGAGAACAGCTGCTCGCTCTGTGCCGGGCTCAGGCCCGGGCCGCGGTCGCAGACCCGGACCTCGATCTCGTCGTCCAGGTTGACCCGGGCCTCGATCCGCAGGCCGCGCTGCGCGGCGGGGACCTCGCGCATCGCCTCGATCGCGTTCTTGACCAGATTCAGCAGCACCTGCTCGATCATCACCCGGTCGGCATAGACCGGCGGCAGGGCGGCCGGCAGCGCCAGTTCCACGCGCAACTGCTGACGCTCGGCTTCCAGCCGCAGCAACTCGAGCACGGTGTCGACGATCAGCGGCAACTCCTGGGCGTCGCGACGCGGCTCCCGGGCGCGGACGAACTCGCGCACGCGTGCGATCACCGCGCTCGCATGCTCGGCCTGGGTGCGCGCGGCCTGCAGCGCGCGCTCGACCTGGACCGGGCCACCGGCCTGGCCGACCAGCCGCAGGCTGCCGTTGAGGTAGTTCACGATCGCCGCCAGCGGCTGGTTGAGCTCGTGCGCGAGGGTGGCGGCCATCTCGCCGACCGACATCATTCGCGAGGTGAACAGCAGCTTCTCCTGCTGTGACTTGTGCGAATCCAGGGTCTCGATGCGTTCACTGATGTCGACCGCGGTCAGCAGCGACAACGCTTGGCCGCCGCAGTCGAGGTCGCGCCAGTGCAGGGCATACCAGCGGCCGCTGTGCGGCGCGCGCACCTCCTCACCGCGCGCCTCGCCGGTCAGATCACCATACAGGCTGGCCAGCAATGCATCGCGTTGGCCGTGGCCGGGCAGCGCGCCCAGATCGGCAGAGAAGCGTGGATTGGCGGCCACCAGCGCGCCGCTGCGCCGGTCGAAGGCGGCGCACGCGAACGGCACAGCCGCCAGGACGGCGGCCAGCGCTTCGGATTGCGCGCCGCGCCCGGCTGACCGCGAGCGGCTGGTGCGCGACGGGCCCGTTGCCCCTGTCATGCGGCAGCGGCGGCCCGCACAGCGCTGATAACGTAGGCCGGCACCGCTCCGGTGCGCACCCGCCAAGATGCCATGACCCGTGCCGCCTGCCCGTCCCGTTCTTCCGCACTGCGCCGGGCATCCGGCCTGCTGGCCATCGCCTGCTGGCCGGGATGGGCCAGCGCTGCGCCAGCCGCCCCGGCTGCGCCGGCCAGCGACTCCTTCGTCGGCGAAATGCTGGCCATCGTGCTGCCTTTGGTCTTCATCATCGCTGGCCTGCTGTTGCTGTTGCGGCTGCTGCGCCGTCGTTATGGGTTGTCGAGTGGGGACACGCCGCTGACGGTGGTGCAGATCCTGCCGGTCGGTCCCCGGGAACGGCTGGTGGTGGTGCGGTCGCGCGCGGGCCGATCGTTCGCCATCGGTGTTGGCGCCCAATCCGTGACGTTCGTCACCGATCTGGAGGCCGATGACCTGGCACCTGCCAACGAGACGGCAACGCGCACGGACGCGCGCTTCAATATCGCTGGAGATCGTTAAGCCTGCGTGACGTCCGGCGTCACCTCGGTCCAGCCCAACGCCGCGGCCTTCACATTGCTTGCGCCCGGCTTTGCGACACGCTTGCAACATCCGGTTGACCACTTCCTAACATCCATAGGGTATCGTACAAGGGCAAAAAGTGACGCACGAGGTCAGGGGCAGATGCGCCGAATGAAGTCCAGATTGCGCGGAGTGCGGAATTGCGCGGTGCCCGCGTCACGGCGCGTGCCTGCGTGTCTGTGCCAAGGGGCGGCCGCATGAAGGCCCTGCTCGCCACCCTGACCGGCGCGCCCGCCGGCGCCGCGCCCCGCGGCAAGTTCGGCTACAGCGACGTCATCCTGGCGTTCGCGGCGGTCACCATCATCAGCGTGATGATCCTGCCGCTGCCGCTGGTGATCATCGACACGCTGGTGGCGGTGAACATCTCGATCGGGTTCGGCCTGCTGCTGCTAGGCATCTATATCCCCACGCCGGTCGCGTTCTCCAGCTTCCCGAGCGTGCTGCTGCTGACCACACTGTTCCGGCTGGCGATCTCGATCGCGATCACCCGTTCGATCCTGCTGCACGCCGAAGGCGGTCACATCGTCGAGACCTTCGGCACGCTGGTCGCCGGCGGCAATCTGGTCGTCGGTCTGGTGGTCTTTTTGATCATCACCGTGGTGCAGTTCATCGTTATCGCCAAGGGCGCCGAGCGCGTGGCCGAGGTCGCCGCGCGCTTTACGCTCGATGCGATGCCCGGCAAGCAGTTGTCGATCGATTCCGACCTGCGCGCCGGCCTGATCGACAAGGACGAGGCGCGCCGCAAGCGTCGCCTGCTCGAGACCGAGAGTCAGCTGCATGGCTCGCTCGATGGTGCGATGAAGTTCGTCAAGGGCGACGCGATTGCCGGCATCGTCATCATCCTGATCAACCTGCTTGGCGGCCTGGCCATCGGCGTGCTGCAGAAGGGCATGCCGTTGGCCGAGGCGACGCACGTCTACAGCATTCTGACCATCGGCGATGGCCTGGTTTCGCAGATCCCGGCGATTCTGGCGACGATCGCCGCCGGCCTTGTCGTCACCCGCACCACCGGCGAGATCGACGACCGCCACCTGGGCGATGCGATCACCCGCCAGGTCGCGGGCCAACCGCGCGTGCTGCTGATCACCGGCATCCTGGCCTTGCTGATGACCCTGGTGCCCGGCTTCCCGTGGCTGGTCTTCCTGTTCCTGGGCGTCGGCCTGCTGACCCTGAGCGCCTGGCGTTACCGCCACCAGTTCGAACTGCTGCGCCGCGCGTTCCGGGTCAGCGAGGAAGAGGTCGTGGCCGAAGCGCAACAGGCGACCGAGCGCGACGATCTGGCGCCGCCGGCGCCGCTGCAGTTGCAGGTCTCACCGGCGCTCGCCCAGGCGCTGGGCGCGCACAACCTTGAGGTGCGCATTGCCGAGACCGCGCAGCGCCTGCGCGAGGAATACGGCGTGCCGGTACCGGCGCCGTCGATGCGCATCGTGCCGACCCTGGCCGACGACGAGTACCGCCTGACCGCGTTCGGCGCGCGCATTGCGACCGGGCGTCTGCGCACCGACGCCTGGCTGCAGCCGCAGCCGGCCAGTGCGGCCGGTGCGGCCAAGCAGCCGGGTTTCTATCCTGCGGTGATCGCCGGCGAATGGACCCAGGCGCAGGCCGATGGCGCGCAGGCGCCCATCGACGTGCTCGCCCACCATGCCGATGCGGCGATCCGCCGGCGCATGGGCGGCTTCCTCGGCATCCAGGAAACCTCGAACCTGTTCGCGCGCATGCAGCGCGATTACCCCGACCTGGTCAAGGAAATGCTGCGCGTGGTCGCGCCCCAGCGCGTGGCCGACGTGCTGCGGCGGCTGTCGGAAGAAGGCGTGCCGATCCGCAACCTGCGCGATGCCTTCGAGGCGATCACCGATGTCGGTGGCCGCGAAAAGGACGTGGTGCTGTTGACCGAATATGTGCGCGTCGCGCTCAAGCGCGAGATCGCCGATCGCTATTCAGACGACGAGCGCAGGCTGCATGTACTGTTGATCCATCCCGAACTGGAAGACAAGCTGCGGCAATCGGTCCGCGTGGCGGGCGGTGCCAGCCAGCTTGCGATCTCTCCGGAACTGGCCGGACGGCTCGGCAACGAGGTGCGTGCGCACCTGGGCCGGCAAGCCCCCGGCGTGCGACCGGTGCTGTTGTGTTCGCTGGACGTGCGCAGACATCTGCGCAAGCTCATGGAGGTCGATTTCTTCGACCTGCCGGTGCTCTCGTACCAGGAACTGGCACCGGATCTGCGCATCGTGCAGGCGGGGCAGATCAATGCGTGACCATGTCGTATCAAACCGGGGCGCATGCCGCCGGGCCGCACGGATGTTCGCGGTGCCGCGCGCAGCGTACGCCAAGCGAGGACACTCATGACGCAACGCAACGACAATCCGACGCGGCCCGTGCACCAAGTGCTGCGCATCGTCGACGGCCTGCACGCTGGCGCAAGCCGTGTGCTTGGCGACGAGGAAATGATCCTGGTGGGCAGCGGTGAGGACTGCGATATCGTCCTCGCCGACGACGGCGTGGCCAGCCACCATGCGCTGGTGACGCTGGTCGGTGGCCGGTTCCTGGTGCGCGCGCTCGATGCGCCGGTCCAGGTCGGCGCCACCCAGGTCGAGCCCGGCGATCCGGTCGAACTGGCCACTGTGCAGCCAGTGCGACTGGGCGAGGCCGCAATCGCGTTCGGCCGCGAGGACGATCCGGACTGGGACGGCTTTGTGACCGTCTTCGCGCCGCCCGATGAGGCGGCGCCGCGGCGCTCGGGTTTCGTGCGTCGGCTGCCCCTGATTGCCGGCATCGCCGCGCTGTCGCTCGCCTCGCTGGCGATCTTCGCTGCGGTGCTGCCGGGGTCGCAGACCACGGTCGATCCGCGCGATCGGCTCGATGCGTTGCTCCAGGAGCACCGGGTGACGAATCCGGGCATTTCCGATGGCGTCGATGGACGGCCGTCGGTGACCGGCGCGGTCGACAGCGCCGCGACGCTCGAACGGCTGCGCGCGCAGCTCCAGGCCGAAGGCATCGCCGCGTCGCTGCAACTGCGTACCGGCGAGAACATCGCCGCCGACGTGGCCGAGATGTTCCGCGGGCACGGCATTCCGGTGAAGGCCCGCTACACCGGCAACGGCGATGTCGAAGTGGTCGGCGAGTTCGAAGACGGCGCCGAGATCGAGCGCCTGGCCCGCTCGCGGGCGGTCAGCGAGATCTCCGGTGTCGCGCGCATCCTGCCGCGCACGCCCGACGGCCAGGTGCCGCGCACCGCGTCGCAAGGCCTGGCGCCCGAAGAGCCCCCGCCGCACATCGTCTCGATCGTGCGCGGCGAAGACCCGCATCTGATCGCCTCCGACGGCCGGCGCTTCGTGCCCGGCGACGAGCTGCCCGGCAAGGGGCGGCTGATCTCCATCGGCGCGTCCGCCCATGTGCTCAATGCGCGCGGCGACCTGGTCAAGATCACCCCCGGCCCGGTGGCCACGCTCGACGACACCGCGACCGCGTCGGCGCCGACCGGTGAGCAGGTCGATCCACGCTTCACACAGGTCGTCGCCGGCGTCACGGCCGGCAGCCGCGGCGTTGTCGCGACGGCCCGCAACAGTGCGGCCCACGGCGGTCCGGCCGCCACCACCCAGTAACCCCAAGGCGCATTGCGCCGCGTTCGTTGCCTAACACCCCTTTGCAGACGACAGGAGCCACGACATGACCACCATCTCCAACGACGCGATCGGCAACTTCATCGGTCGCGCATCGATGCACAACGATCAGAACACGCTCCGCGGCACGCGCACCGGCGGTGCGGGCGGCGGCAGCTCGAGCTGGTACGAGGCGATGTCGCGTGCCTGGGGCCAGACCCTCGACGCGCAGGCCACACGCATCACCAACCTCTCGGACGTCATCGGCCAGGGCGGCGATCAGCCGTCGAACGTGGTCGCACTCACCGCCGAGAGCCTGCGCATGCAGTTCCTCTCCAACAATGCCTCGACCTCGCAGAACAGCGTCGGCCAGGCCCTCGAGACGCTGGGTCGCAAGCAGTAAGCGGCACGCGCCAATCGTTCTAAGGAGATCATCATGGTGGACGCAATCCAGGCCGTCGGCATCGAGCCCGCGGCACAGGGGGCAGGGGCACCGGGCGGTGGACAACCCGTCGCCGATGCCTATGAAGTCAACCAATTCGCCGAGGCGATGAATCGTGCCGGTGGCAGTCCATCGGCCGCCAACGCGACGCCCGACGTCGCCAGCGTCGGCGCGTCCGAGCCCTCGGAGGGCATGCGGATGCTGATGTCGGCGGTCGACAACCTCAACGGTGGTGCCGAGAGCATCAACTCGCTGGCCAAGACCATGACCCAGAACACCGGGGAACTGACGCCTGGCCAGGTCATCGAGATGACGATGAAGTCGCACCACTTCCTGTTCCAGTGCGAAATGACATCGAACGTCGCCAACCGCACGTCCGACGGCATCCAGCAGCTGTTCCGCCAGCAGTCCTGACGAGGTGACGTGGATGCGTCTTTCCAACCGTAATCGATGGTCGGGCTGGCTGGTCGTGCTGCTGGCGTGCTTGGTGCTCGCCGGCTGCGGTGGCAGCCCGTTGTACAGCGCGCTCGAGGAGCGGCAGGCCAACGAGATGATGGGCGCGTTGATCGGCTCGGGCATCCAGGCCAAGAAGAAGCCCTCGGCGACCAAGGTCGGTTGGGACGTCGTCGTAGCCGAGAGTGATATCCCGCAGGCGATGGCGGTGCTGGAGGCCCGCGGCCTGCCGCGGCAGCACTATCAGAACCTCGGCGACATCTTCAAAAAGGAAGGCTTTGCGTCGTCGGCCACCGACGAACGCGGCCGCTACATCCACGGCCTGCAGCAGGAGATCTCGCACACGCTGAGCATGTTGCCGGGTGTGGCCAACGCCCGCGTGCACATCGCGCTGCCCGAGCGCGATCCGCTCGGTGGCTCGACCGGCAAGACGTCGGCGGCGGTGTGGATCTTCGAGCAGCCCGGTGCCAGCGTCCGCGACCGCGAGGCCGACATCAAGATCGTGGTCAAGGACGGCGTCGAAGGGCTGACCGACATCAATCAGGTCTCGGTCAAGTTCGTGGCGATGCCGGCGCCGCCGGAGGCCGGACAGAGCGGTGGCACTGCGATGGCGCTGTCGGCGGTGAGTCCGCTGGCGATCGGCATCGCGGCCGCGGTGGTCGTGATCATCGCACTGCTGCTGGCGTTCGGCAGCCGTCTGCGTGGGCGTAGTGCCGCACCTGCGGAGCCCGCACCGAAGCGCTGGCAGGGCTGACCGTGTCGCTGCGGGCGCTGCTGGCCGAGGTGCATCCGGCCTGGCACGGGGCCGGCGATGGCGGGCTCGATCCCGCCCTGCTGCGTCGCGCCTGTGACAGTGCATTGGGGCGTCGCCTGTTGGCCAGCGCGCTCGCGGCCGGGCCGGCCTCGCATCTGCTGGCGCCTTCGCCCGACGGCCCCGGCGCGCTGATCGCGCGCTGGAGCCGTGTTCGTCTGGACGCGCTGCATCGCGATTTGGGCGTACTCGCCTACGCACCCGCGATCCGTGCAGAGATCGGACGCGAACCGGTGCGCCGGCTCAAGTCGACGCTTGGCAGCAGCTATCTGCTCGCGCTCGATCGCAGTGTCTGGGATGCGAAGGTCGAGCCGGATGTCCACACGCGACTTGCCGATGCCCTGCGCCACGCGCTGTCCGCGCACGATGGCACGACGACACTGCTGCGGACCTTCGCAATTCAGGGCCGGGCCGAACTCCAGGCCTGGGCCAGCCATCGCGATCCGGCGCTCGCACAGTGGGCGCGCTTGCTCGAAGCGCCCGAGGCGCTGCCGCCTGCACACTTGCCCGAGAAACCCGTGCTCGTGGTACAGACCCATCATCAGAACCGCGCCGTCGCCGCCTGAGCGGCGCGGATCACCGGAGTTTCGAACGCGTATGTCGACCGCCGCTTCTCCCCAACGCCACCGATCCGAAGGCAGCGCCGCTGTCTTCGAGCGCCGCCAGTTCCAGCGCGGCGTCGCGGGGCCGATCGTCCGCGCCGCGGAGTGGCGGTCGCTGGGTGAACTCGATGCGCTGCTCGAACGTGTCAACGCCCTCTACGACGAAGCGGGCGCGGAGGTCCAGAAGGCGCGTGAGCAGGGCTATGCAGAGGGGTTTGCCGAAGGGCTGGAACGGGCCAAGCAACAGATGACCGAGCAACTCGCCTCGCTCAACGAGCGTCGCGCACGCGTGTTGGCCGAGGCTTCAGGCCGGATCGGCGATCTCGCGTGTGCGATCGTGCAGCGGCTGGCGCCCGGCTTCGATGCTGCTGCCGTCGTGCCCACCCTGGTGATGCAGGCGGTCGAGTCGGCGCAGGCCGAGCAGTTCCTGATGATCCGCGTCCACCCCTCCGCGCGCGAGCGTGTTGCCGAAGGTCTGGGCGCGGTGCGCCAGGCGCATCCGGGCGTCGGTCTGATCGAACTGGTCGACGACGAAAGTCTCGACCCCTTGAGCTGCATCGTGGTCTCGGAGGCCGGCGAAGTCCGCGCCGGCGTCAGCCAGCAGATCGAGGCGATCCGCGCCGCATTGGCGCAGGCGAGCGCGCACGTGGCCGCGCCATGACCGCCGATCTCGCCCTGTCGGCACTCGATGCCGTCGGCGCACCGGCGCCCGCGCACGACCCGCTGCTGCATGCGCTGGGCAAGGTCCAGGCGATCGAGCGCGTCGGCCGGGTCAGCGAGGCCTATGGCACGCTGATCAAGGCGACCGGTCTGCGCGCGGCGATCGGCGAGCTGTGCCATCTGCGCAATCCCGGCGACAACCGCTTCGAGCTGGCGGCCGAGGTCGTCGGTGTCTCGCGTCAGCACACGGTGCTGACTCCGCTGGGGCCGCTCGACGGCATCGCCGCGACGACCGAGGTCTATGCCTCTGGCCGCCAGGCGTCGGTGCCAGTCGGCGATGGCCTGCTCGGGCGCATTCTCGATGCCCACGGCACGCCGATCGACGATCTTGGGCCGATCGGTGCGACGGTCGATGCGCCGATCTACGCCGCCTCGCCCAATCCGCTGCGCCGCGCGCTGATCGAGCGGCCGTTCTCGACCGGCGTGCGTGCGATTGACACCGTCATGACCGCCGGCGAAGGCCAGCGCATCGGCATCTTCGCCGTCGCCGGCGGCGGCAAGAGCACGCTGCTGGGCATGCTCGCCCGAGGCGGGGATGCCGACGTCAACGTGGTCGTGCTGGTCGGCGAGCGCGGCCGCGAGGTCAACGAATTCATCAACGACAATCTCGGCGCGGCCGGCCTGGCCAAGTCGGTCATCGTCGTCGCCACGTCCGATCGGCCTGCGCTGGAGCGCAGTCGCGCCGCGTGGGTCGGCACTGCGGTTGCTGAGTATTTCCGCGACCAAGGCAAGCGCGTGCTGCTGCTGGTCGATTCGGTCACCCGCTTTGCGCGCGCGCTGCGCGATGTCGGCCTGGCGGTCGGCGAACCGCCGGCCCGGCGCGGCTTTCCGCCCTCGGTGTTCAGCGAGCTGCCGAAGCTGTTCGAGCGTGCGGGCAACAACGACAAGGGCTCGATCACCGCGTTCTACACCGTGCTGGCCGAGGATGAGGATGGCGGCGACCCGATCGTCGAGGAAGTGCGCTCAATCCTCGACGGCCACATCGTGCTCTCGCGCAAGCTCGCCGCTGCCTACCATTACCCGGCGATCGACGTGCTCACCAGTCTCAGCCGTACGATGCCCAGGGTCGTCGAGCAGCCGCATCTGCGCGCAGCCGGGCAGTTGCGCAAACTGCTGGCCAAGCACCAGGACATCGAACTGCTGGTGCAGCTGGGCGAGTACAAGCGCGGCACCGATCCCGACGCCGATCTTGCGATCGAGAAGATCGGCGCGATTCGCGCGCTGCTGCAACAATCCGAACACGAACTGGTGCCCTTCGACACGTCGTCGGCGGCCTTGCGGAAGTTGTTCGCATGAAACGCTATCCGCTGCAGACGCTGCTGCAACTGCGCGCGCATCGCACCGAGGCGGCGCGGCGTGTGGTGCTGGACCGACAGCGCGCACTGCAGCAATGCCAGGACGCCTGTCAGCGGATCGAAGGCGAGATCGACGACCTGCGCACCTCGCGCGCGCAGCATCGCGCGCGGTTGCTCGACCCACCGCCGGCCGGCGTGCCGTGGCCGGCGGCGCTGAGCCAGCGCGAGCTCTACATCGAACTGATCGGCGAGCAGATCTTCGGCGCCCAAGCGCGCCTGGCCAAGGCCCAGGATGCGGTGCGCGAGGCCGAGCAGGCCCTGCAGGCTGCGCGCGATGCGTTCTTCCGCGCCAAGGCCCGCGAGGATGCGCTGGAGAAGCGGCGCGATGTCTGGCGCGGGGAACAACGCGGATTGCAGGCGCGCCAGGAAGAGGCCACCGCCGAAGATCTGATGCAGGCGCGCCACCTGGCGCGCCGCTAGCCAAGCGTAGGAGACGACGATGACGATTCAACGCAACGATTCGACCCCCCGGCCTCCGGACCAGTCGGCGCGCAACCGTCAGGTCGATCGCCAGGCCAAGGCCGACCCGCGCGAGGTCGCACCGCGCGAGCAGGTCGACCAGTTCCGCTCGCTGATGCAGCAGGCCAAGGGCGGCAATGTGGGGTTCGAGCAGGTCCCGATGCAGGCCGGCGAGGGCCAGTCCGAGGAGATGCTGCTGGCCGAACAGGCCAGTCGCCAGGAAGCAGCGAAGACCGGCCAGTCGGTGGCCGAGGTCCTGGATGCGCGTACGTTCCGGCAACAGCACGAATCCGGGATGTCGCAGCCCATGCCTGCCGAATCGGCGGCGATGCTGCAGGCGCAGATGGCGCTGCGCGACGGTGCCGCTGCGCCGCTGCCCTCCGCGGCCCCGGTGCCGGCCGATCCGGGCCAACTGCTCGACATGATGGAGCGCCATGTCCGTCAGCTCGCGGTCCACGATGCGCGCCAGTCCGGCGATGGCCAAGTGCTGCTGCGCATGTCCGATGCCACGCTCCCGGGCACTGATCTGCTGCTCACGCGGGAGGGCGAGGGTTGGGTGCTGCGCGCCGACAGCCGCTCGCGCGAGAGCTTCGATGCCATCCGCGAAGCCGGACCCCAGCTGGCCCGCCGCTTCGCCGAGCGCAACCTCGGCACGCTGACGATCGACCCGCACTTCCACGGCTGACCGCGCGCCGTTGGCCTGCCCTCAGGCGGGCCGCTTCTGCGCCGATCACAGCGCCGGAGGCTGCGCCGACGTGTCGCGCTGCGCGTTTGGGGCCACGCCCTCCCGACGCGGACGCAGGCCGCGCCAGTCCTCGCGCCGCAAGCGAAACCGGCGCGCCGGCTTGCCGAAGTGCATGCCGGGATCGATCTCCTCGAATCCCAGCCGCAGCAACAGCGGCGGCACCGACCGATTGTCCGGTGCGCAGTGCGCCACCAAGTCCTCGAGCCCCAGTCCGTCGAACGCATGCGCACACAGTGCCGCGCCGCCTTCGATCGCATAGCCTCGTCCCCACGCCGACGGCAACAGACGCACCCCGATCGAGACATCGCGCGTGGTGCCCAGCGGCACCAGCGAGAACATGCCGATGAACCGGTCGCAGCGATCGCCGGCGCGCCACAGGCCCAGGCCCGGACGCTCGCGGTAGATGCGATTGGCCCACACCACCAGCCCCATCGCGTCGTCGAGGGTGTCGAGGCGATTGTCGAGCAGCAGACGCGTCACCCGCTCCTCGCGGCCGAGCTGCAGCAGTTCGAGCACGTGCCGGAACGCGAAGCCGCGCAGCTGCATGCGGCGGCTGCGCAGCTGCACCTCGGCGGGATAGTCGCGGCCATTGGCCGGCAGATCCGCCTTGGAGAACTGCGGCAGCGCCTCTTCGGGCGGGGGCGCGGTGTGTGAGTCGTGAGCGGACATCGTGCTCGCCGTTATAGCGCGAATGCGCCGGACTTAAATGGGGCAACTGTCACGCCTGGGGCGTGAACTAGGGCGGACCCTAGATGGGGTACGTCCCAGATGCGCGGTGTTTGATGCCGGCGCAGACTTGCCCTGCAGCCGCGATCGGCCCACCGCTCCACCGGCCCCGACGCGCACGATTTTTCGTTGTACCTCTCAGTCATCATCATCATCGATAAGGAGACACATCATGTCAGGTGCCATTTCCGACGCCATCGGTTCCGTCATCGGTACTGCCCTGGGCGGCCCGCTGGGCGGCATTCTCGGCAACATGCTGGGCGATCTGATCGGCCAGGTGTTCAGCAGCGCGTTCGACAGCCTGTTCTCGTCGATGGGCCTGCCGCAGTCCGCCCAGGACGCCGTCAGCGAAGGCTTCAAGGGCGGCTTCAGCTTCAACTTCGGCGTGGGCAACTGACCCATGCACTACGACCAGCAGGCCCAGCGCCAGGCATGGATCGATGGCCTCGCGCAGTTGCGTGAACAGGGCGCGATCTCTGCCGACGACGAGACCGTGCTGATCCGGCACATGGACGAGCGTCTCGACGTCGTCCAGCAGGAGCTCAAGGCGCTCGTGCCCGAGTACGAGCGGCGCGCTGCGAGCGACGGCCGGGAGGCCGCCGACGCCTGGCTGGGGGCACAGGCTCGCGAAATGGGCGAGCGGGAAGGCGCCGATGCCAGGCGGATGGTGGAATCGCTATCGGCCGTTCGGGAGTCTTCTAGCGTTGCTTGAGCGAAGTCTTGGGTTGGGACATTCGCGGACGCCATTTGGCGTCCGCGAGCGTTTTCGTCCGCACCAATGGCATTGAGTCCGACGCTGCATGCATACATGTTTGTAATGTCGCATTGCTCAACATGACCCCTGGCCTCGTCGATCACTATCATTTCTCGCTACCTAGCCTACTCATGAAGGAGCCGCAGCATGTCCTCGCCTCAGCCCCCCTCAGATAGATTGGCCCAGATGCGCGATACGCTGCTAGAAGAGTTCGACTCGATTCTCAAGCGTCAGCCATCCGTGGGAGCCGCCGATCGAGAGAGCATGATTTCCCGGCTCCAGGACGCCTTCAATGATCCGTCCCTTGTTGATGCGGCAAGTGTCGACCCTGAGCATTTTCAGGTTGATGTAGAAGGCACGCTCGGACAGTTGCAACGAGATGGGGTATTAGATAGATCGGATGTTGAGGAGGCGAGAGGTGTGTTCGCCAAATCTTTCGAAGGTCTTCAGAACGAAGCCGTTCAGCGTGCGCTCGAGTTCGCCCGGATTTCCCGCGAGCAGGGAGAGGTAGCGGCGCGAGCCTGGCTCTCGACCCAGTCCAACCAAGTTCCCCCAGTGGATAACACGGTACCCCACCATGTCGCTGCGGCGTTGAAGCATCGATAGAGGCCGAACGACTGGTGCGATAACAGCTGAGCTAGGGTCTGCCCCAGCTTCCAGATGTCGCCACTGAGAGGTAATGTCGAACTATAGGAACGGCGTCAAAAAAGCATATGTGACGCAGCGACCCCACTATTCGTCTAATGTAACCAGGAGAAAGTGTGATGTCCGAAGTCAACGGTGGTTTCGATTTCAAGATCCTGCTGGACGTTGCCGGCAACAGTGGCGTCGGTGAGGTCAGCGCCAACCGTAGAGGTGGCGAGAAGGGCTGGCTGACCGTGTTTGCCGAGGCGATGGGCAAGGTGATGCAGAAGCAGGTTGACGAGATTCAGAAGTTCTCTGAGTCGATCGGCACGAAGCCTTCTCCGGCCGATTCGACAGAGCTGACGGCAATGACGCAGAACTTCCAGATGTTCATGAATGCGGTGAGCACTGCGCTGAAGTCGATGGGCGAAGCGGCCGCCGGTATGGCCCGTAAGCAGTAACGGTTTTTTGTGTGTTGGACGGAGGCCGGGGTTAACCCCGGCTTTCGTCATTTCTAAGGGGCAGAAAGCGTCTTTAGCAGGAGGTCGATATGAATTGCACGTGGAAATTGTCGATGGCCGCGATGCTGATGACTGCGCTCATTGTCGCTTCGGGCGGTGCGATGGGACAGGACATGATCAACAACACGCCCGATTACATCGGTGCGTGGAATCATGCGCACATCATGCGATACCGAGATCGAAGCGAGCAGCCCACTGGCCCCTCTCGCTCCGAAATTGCTGAGCAGCAGAGAGAGTCGGTGGAGCGTGCACTTGCTTATCGAAGTGTTCCGCAGGTAACCAGGCGCGTTAACGAAGCTTTCGCTGATTACCTTGCCGGCGTACGTCAGCCGGAAGCATCGCTTCCGCCCCTTTTGAGAGCCGTCGCTCAGGATAATCCTGCCGGATCGGAATTTGCACAGATACTGGCCCGCCGTTTCGGCGCCGATCGGTCGCAAATCATCGCGACACTTGAAAGAGGAGACGCACAGCAAGAATTACGCCGAGGATTCCGGCAGGCCGGAAAATCTGACCGAAGTCTTATCGATCTGCACGCCTCGTTCTTAATGACATCTTGGGTCGTTGCGAATGGGCGGGATTCGGTTCGGAACCCGAATCAGGCGTTTTCTGGCATTCAGGAGCAATTGATCGCGCAGCGCGCAGACGACGCCGACGGGCGGGATGCGGTTCTCCAAGAGGCCGCGGAAACAATGGCGTTGATGAATGTAATGATTAATTCGGCATGGTTCGGTGGGAGCGCACGAGACAAGCGCGTTTTACAGGACGGAGTTGTCAAGATGGGGCGGCGACTTGGTATGGATTACACCCGGATGGGCCTGACAAGCACCGGGTTTCGTGCGCTTTGAGTTGGTATCGTTAAGTTGCAGATGCTCATCATGCCGTTGCATACGATCAGCAAGTCGATGGATCATGGTCTGAGCAGCGCCGCCCGCAGGTAGTAGCTGCCAAGCGTAGCCCAACGAAGAGCCAGTTGACACACGCCTTCGCCTTCGTGGGGACTGCGATTGCCAAGCCACATTTGCGCGTTGGCTGGCATCCATCTTTACACTCCAGCCAGGCGTTACAGTCCATCAGTCCCCGCCATCAAACGTGCTGTCCACGACAGGAGATGCGCGATGAAGTCTTCGGTTCGCAAGCAAGTGCCTCGCAAGCAGCGAGTGTGGTGTCTGGTTCTGGGTGCAGTCGCGCTCCCGCTCGCCTGCTTCGCGCAATGGGATCCCTCCGCCACTGCCGACCTGGGCATGGGGTATGGTCAAGCCGCGTTGTCGCAAACGACGCTCGAACACACCATGGACGCGACAACCGAGGGAAGTGAGGACGATTCCCGGGAGCAGGGCGCGACGACGGCCCACGCGCAGATGGACGCGCAGCGGCTTCAATCGCTGACGCGCGAGTATCGGCAGCGTGTGGAGCGGGACGGGGTCGAGAGCGCCAGGGCGTGGGCATTCGAACTGGGACGCCGGGACGCGCATGAGCGGTGATCGGCAGTGGCGGTGTCGCGCATCGGCATGTTGGCCGCTCCTTTTTGCTATCGCCGGGCTGGCTACCGCGTGTTCGGACGGCGCGCGAGCGACCCAAGGCGCCGGCGCTGTGGACACCGGCGAACACGATCAACAGGCATTTCTTGAGGCCTACAATGCCGGGGTGCAGAGCGTGGCCGCATCGACGTCCGCCGTGTCTGCGGACAAAGGAGAGGGCGCTGCCTTCAGCGCGCAAGGGCCTGCACTGAGCAGCGTGCGGATCGACAATCTCTCGCAGTTCGTGGACTCCGGCGATGCGGATGCCTGGCTGCAGGCACGATATCGGGCGTTGGGCTATCCCGGTACCGATATCGTCGACGCCAATGCCCTGCTCTTTCTCGTGCATTGGGAGGCCTTCCATGGCGTACGTGCCACGCCGTCGCAAGCAGCAGGCCTGCGCCAGCAGATGAGTGCGCACTGGGCACGCCAGGGCGCGCAGAGCGGCGATGCGCAGGCGCTCGCCAATCGCCAACGGATCTATGAACTGGTCGCCGCCACCCTTGGGCGGGAGGCTGATCGTGTGCGGGGCCAAGCACGCGTGCAGGCGGTGTTCTCGCAGTCGGTCCGGCAGGATTTTCAACGGCAGACCGGGAACGATCTCGCCGCCATCGAATTGACCGGCGCCGGCTTCCAGGCCAGCCAAGACGCCGCATCGCAAGGAGGTTCCTGATGTTTGCTCATGCGAAATCCCGTGTCCGTGCTGTGACTGGACTTTTGATGGGCGCGGCGATGCTGCTGGCCGGTGCGGCGGTACATGCCGCTGATGGCGATGCAGCCGTGCAGCGTGCATTGCAGCAGGCAGTTTCCCGGCCAGCACCTGCGCAGGTCGATGCAAACGCCGTCCAGACCCTGTCGTTTCGGCGTGACCCAGCCATTAGCGCACGGGTGCAGCAGGAGACGATCCAGGCGTTTGGCCGCAACACGCAGCAGGTCGCCGATCTTGAAAAAGTGATCGGCTCAGGTGAGTTGCTGCGGCAGTTCGACGGCATTCTGCGGCGCTACGGGTATGACCCGACCAATCTCGGCGATGTGCTGGCCGCGCATCTGCTGATCTCTTGGGAGGTTGCCAACGACCGCGATTCGGCCAGGGTGCCGGATGGGCAACGCGCGGTGCGTCGTCAGTTGATAGGTCCCTTGGCCGCCGTGCCGCAGATCGCCGGCATGAATGATGCAGCCAAACAGGCACAGGCCGAGCGCACGGCATATCTCACGATGGTGTCGGCGCTGTCGTACCAAACGATGAAGCGCCAGGGCAATCGCGAGGCGCTGGCGACTCTGGCTTCGGGCGTGCGCAGGGGCCTGCAGGGGAATGGCATTGATCTGCAGCGCATCGAGCTGACCGACGGCGGCCTGGTGGCGCGCTGAGTACGGGTATCGCCCAGGTGGGTCAGTATATTTCTCCTGATTTTCGCTTCATCAGAGGTAAACTGCGTACCGCACGCCGCCGCCGTGCCAGCGCGCGAGCGTGTTGTTGCAGCGCTGCATTACAGGCACGAGTGCAGGCTTGTTTCTGCTCGGAAACACCAGGCCTCAGTAAGTCCAAGCGGTAGTTGGTATAGAATAAGCAGTGTTCGCTTTGTATTCTCAGCAAGGAGGGCTGGCATGAAAATGCTTGTTTCTCTGTATGTCGCGCTGTTTGCAATGAACTGTTGGGCGCAGGATGTTGTCGTTCCTCAAGTGACGACGGCGAGCCCGGGCGCGTATGCGCAGCCGCTTCAGCTTGACACGGATCGATACAATCGCGAGCAAGCCGAGCGGCAGGGGCGACAGCGGTCACCCGGCCGCCAAGACACGAGCGCTGAGCCAACTCAAGCCGAGATTGATGCCGTCATGGAAAGGCTGGCGCCGGAGTACCGTCGTCGCGTGCAACGCGATGGTGAGCGCTCGGCACTTGTTTGGCTTCGTCAGGCGGCATTCGAAGCGGGGCGAAATGCGGCGTCCAAACGCCAACGTCGATGAGTCCAAGAATGATCAGCGTGCAGCCAGGGGTGCTGTCGTGCGCTCTGGTTGCTGCCATTGTGATGTACATCGCGGCATGCTCTGAACGTGGCGTGGACGTTGAACTCGAAGATCGTGGCGGAGCACCGCCGGTCTTGTTCGAGGCAGCTGTTCTCTCTGAAGAAGAAAGATCGGTGTTGGAGGCTTCCTTCGCGCGTGGGTTTGCAGGTGAGGGAGGTCCCGCCTATTCAACCGAGCTTTTGTTCGTAGACAAGTTTTCGGAGATCTCTGGTCTGGATGCGCCTTGGGTGGAAGCATTCGTCTTGTCCGGAGCAGCGGAATCTGTGGCCAGGAACCGCTCCTTGGAACTTGACCTCGAGTTTGGCGCGACGAATCGAAATCACGCCCTTTTGTTGGTGACTGCTTGGCAAGTCGTGAGTGGAAAAACTGTCGGAGGGCGTGAGGCGGAAGCCGTTCTTCGGCAATTGGAGGGAGCGGGAGAACGATCCGGTACGCAGGCGGAAACCATCCATGCGTTGACTGCGGCCGTACTGCTTGAAGCCTCTTATCGGGCGCAGGCATCTCAAGGTGCTCGGCAAGCGCTATCAAGGACGGTGCGTGAGGATTTCAAGCGCACGACCGGCGTTGACTTCGCGTCGTTGCAGATCGGCCCGCAAGGGTTTTCCCGCAAGGCGGTTGCCCCGCAGTCCACTGATCAGAACTAGGTCCTCAACGTGAGTGTGGAGTGCTGCGATCGTCAGCCGTCCTACGTTTCGCGCATCGATGCGGATTCGTTACGTTGTGGCGGCGATTTTTCTCTGTATCAGCTCTTGAATCGAGGTCGTCATGGCACTGCTGCAGCGCTTGTCTGGCCTGGCACTTGTCGTGCTGTTTTTTCCCGCTTGCGGGGAAGCGGAACCTGCGTTTCTCGCGACCGATGATCCGTATGTCGGCACGCTCGATGTGCGCGCAACCCCGTCCAACGGAAGGCCCGCGATGCGCGCCTCGGGCGAGGGCAGCATTGCCTTCAAAAGGATGGGGGGCGATCGGGTCCAGTTGATCGTCCATGGCGAAGTTGCGGGTGTGCCTGGGCAGGCTTCGGGCGCCGGCAATGCGGGCTTCATTGCCGAGGGACGCGCTGGGCCGGATGGATGGCGTGCTCAGACCGGTGGCATCCACATCGACATCGACGCGCAGGGGCGGATCACGGGGGGCGGCACGGTGCAGCAGGATCGCTATATGTTGTCCGGTCGCTTGATGGGGTCCCAGGGTACGCTTGTGGTCGCGATTGAGCCGGGTGCCGCGGCAGCGGCGGGGCCGAGCGCAGAGATTTCGAGCTTTCGTTTCACTTACGCGCTCGAGCGCCGCCAGATGCGCGGCGACAGGGCACCTACCGCGGCGGGACGCGGACGCGGCAGCTGTCCGCACGTCGTCTATCAGCCGCGCATGATCGCCAACATCGGCGATGGCGCGATGAGCACAGTGCAGGTTCCGGTGTGTACGCCTTGAGTGGCAGGCCGATGTCGCACGAGGACGTACGCTCGCCGCTGCGTGGTGCACGTGCGGGCCCGGCCCACCGGTCAGGCGACTGCGGCTCTAATGGCGAGGCGCGCCGGCCGCGCCGCGTGCCGGGGCATTGAGCCGCCGGGCCAGCCACCATGCGCCGCAGGCGGCCGCCAGACCCGCGAACGCGAGTTCGCTGCTCCAGCGCCGCATCGCGGGGGCGGCCGGCATCTCGCCCATGCTCAGCAGCACGCTGACCAGCACCAGGCCCAGGCAGCCGTAGGCGACCAGAGCCAGCGTCCAGAACAGCCACTGCATCGCGCGCGCGATCTCGGCCGGCAGGTCGTCGTGGGGCCGCATCAGCAATCGCCGGCCCTGTGCCAGGGCGACCATCCACTGGCCGATGTCGGCGGGTCCGACCTTGAGCCGGTTGCGTCGGCGCAGGCCCGGGCCATCGGCGGTGTAGACGCCGGTGGCCACCAAGTCGACGCGCGACGGGCCGCCGCGCTCGCCGGCCGCCGGTGCCGTGGCTTGGGGATTGCCTGCGATCTGGGTGTTGCCGGCGACTTGCTGTGTCGCCGGCGCCTGGGTCGCCATGACCGCGGCCGGCACTGCGGCCAGGGTGGTACCGGCGGGAGCGTTGGCGATCGCGGGCTGCGTCGGGGGCGCGGCCTGCTGTGGCACGGCGCTGCGGTCGGCGGCTGGATTGCCCGGGGGCGCGAAGGCGGTCTCCGCGCGCTGTGGCTGCGCGGGCAGTGTCTGCGCCGGCATAGGCAGCGGCGTGGATGCGGTCTGCGGCGCAGCCGGAGCCGTGGATGGCGGCGTGGATGCTGTCTGTGGCATCGATGCCTGCTGGGCGAGTGCCTGCTGGGAGGTGGGCGCGGCCGCCTGCTGCGCCAGCGCGGCCTGCGTGGCGGCCGCTTGGCCCGGCACTGCGGCCGGCAGTGCCGCCGTGTTCGTGGTGGTCCCGGGCGGCGCGGCGACAGGGGCCTGCGGCACCGCATTGGTGAGCGCGCGTACGACCTGATTGGCGGCAGAGGCGAGCTGCGTCGGCAACGTCTGTGGGGGGGCGACCGGGGTGCTACCCGGTGGACCCGATTGGAAGGCAGGCGGCGCCGCCGTGCCGGGGGACAGGAGTTGGCGGACTGCATTCGCGGCGTTGCCCAGCAGGTTGCCCAGCGCCGGTAGCAGCCCGGTCTGGCCCGGCGTGGATGTCGGGCCACCAGGGGACGGCAGGTGTGGGGCATGACCGCCATCGGGCCGCGCCGGGCCCGGTAGACCGCCACCGAGTCCGGGCCCGGCCGGAATGCCGCCCGGGGTCGGAATGTTGGGGCCGGCTGGATGACCACCATGCGGGTGGCCGCCATTCCATCCGTTGTGGGCGGGCTGCCCCCCGGGTGGTGCAGGCAGTGGCGGTGGTGCCGGAATCGGCGGGCCGCCTGGCGGTGTGGGCAGGGTCGGACGTGCGTCCGCCGCCGGCGCGCCACTCTGCCCGGGCCGCGGGCCGTTTCCGAAGTTCACACCGGGAAACTGCTGATGGAAGAGGGCGGACGTCAGCCCCTTCATCGTGTTCGAGAACGCGTTGCCGAGCTGCGGGCCAATGCCGTGCCCGTTGCCGCCCGGGCCATTGCCGAGCAGCCCGGACAGCCTGCCCAGGTCGGCGGAGGCGTGCTTGTGGATTTCACTGATCAGCGACACGACGAGGCCTCGGGGGCGGCATGACCGGGTCGGTGGTGCGGAGCCGGACCGCCCGAAGGTAGTCGAACGTCCCGCCATTCACACCTGGGGGCGACCCCAGGGTGGGGAGAACGCCTGTCGGACGATGTGCGCTCCACCTCGGCCGCCTTGCGGCGCGCGATGCCGATCGCTGCGCGGGCAGGATAAAAAAAGGGAGACCCTCGGGGTCTCCCTGAACCGGACGATGCCGGAGGACTCGGTGTTGACGCGTTCAGCCTAGCGCGTTCATCAAGCTGACGCAATACTTCAGGTTCGTCGGCTAAGTGACTGAGGTCCCGGCGGTGTAGGCGTCGTAGATCACTGCGCCAAGTCGAGCGCCGCGCGCTTTGCGGCGCGGCGGGCCGGTGCGGGCTGGTCCCAGGCGTTGTTGAACTGCGCCGGCTCCCAGCCGCCATAGGTGGGATTGGCCAGCATCCACCAGCGCTCGCCGAACCAGTCGCCGTACTCGTCGAGCAATTGCGTGCGGGCCTCGCCCGTGTTGGCCAGGACTTCGACGAAGTCGCCGAGCTGGTCGCCAAACTGCATCAGCACCCGATATTGGCGGCCGGCCAGGCGACGACGGCAGGTCTTCTCGCTGCCGTGCTGCTCGCAGCCTTCCACATGCGTGCCCAATCCCAGGAACACGCTGTCGTCCTTGACGGGCAGACCTTCGGCGCGCAGGTTGGCGAGCGTCGCCTCCTGCAGATGCTGGGCGCGGTTGGACAGGTAGAGGATGGTCACGCCCTTGGCCTCGGCGGCCTTGGCGAACTCGAGCACGCCGGGAACCGGGCGGGCCTTCTTCTCGGCAACCCACTGCGCCCAGGTGACCTCGTCGTACTCCAGCCCGTTGTGCACCAGACGTGCCTGGTAGGGCGAGTTGTCGAGTACGGTCTCGTCGATGTCCATGATCACCGCAGGCGGCAGCGCGCGCGCGTCGCCCGCCAGTTCGCGCTCGGCCGGCACCAGTGCATCCCAGTTCGGTTCGGCCAGGGCCGCATCGAGGTGGTCGGCAGCCGCGCGGAACAGCGACAGGCTGTTGGCGCGGTACTCCTCCGAACGCTGCACCCACAGCACCGCGTTGAGGTTGTCGGCGGGCGCGCTGACATCGGTGACGGGCGCAGCGGCGGGCTGTGGGGCGGCGACTGGGGCGTCGGCGGGCGCCGCCACGGGTTTGCAGGCCGCGATCAGCAGCGCGCTGGCGAGCAGGGTCAGGGCGGGGAGCGTTGTGCGCATCGCAGAAAGCCTGGGATCGATCGGCCAGGGAGTGTAACCGCAGCTCTTCACGCCAGCATGACATCCAGGCGCACTCGGGCCATCATGCCGGCCCCGTCCGACAGGAGCCGACATGCACCAGACCGCCCGCTGGCCGGAACTGAGCCCCGCCGAAGCCCGCGTGCTCGGCTGCCTGATCGAGAAACAGGCGACCACGCCCGACGTCTATCCGCTCACCGTCAACGCCGCGCAGTCGGCAGCCAATCAGAAGACCGCGCGCGAGCCGGTGATGGCGCTGAGCTTCGGCGACACGCATCACGCGCTGCGCCAGCTCGAGCAGCATCGGCTGGCGCGGCAGTCGTTCTCGTCGCGTGCCGAGCGCTACGAGCACAGCGTCGGCAGTCTGCTGGACCTGCCGCCGCCCCAGATCGCGCTGCTCGCCGTGCTGCTGCTGCGCGGCGTGCAGACCGCGCACGAACTGCAGGCGCGCAGCGAGCGACTGCACGCCTTTGGCGACATCGAGGACGTGCGCCATCATCTGGAGCGAATGGCGGCCAAGGCGCTGCTGGTGCGCATCCCGCCGGGCGCGGGGCGCCGCGAGGAGCGGTTCGCGCATCTGTTGTGTGGGCCGGTCGATGTCGAGAGCCTGCCGATGTCCGAGCCAAGGGGCGAGGCCGCGCGCAGCGACGAGGCGCTGGTGGCGCGCGTAGAGGCGCTCGAGGCCGAGGTCTCGGCGCTGCGCGACGCCCTGGCCGCGCTCGCACCGGGTGCGCACACCTCGCCCTGACGCCGGTGCGACGGTGGCCGTAGCGGCCGCCATCGCTCAGCTGTCGAGCAGGGCCTTGATCGAGGCGAAGCCGTGGTTGGCGCGCTCGCGCTTGCGCTGCGCGTCGGCGACCGGGTCGGCGCCATCGCGCTGGATCTCGGCGGCTGGCAGTTCCTCGAAGAACCGGCTGGGGGTCAGCCGCAGCTTCTGGCCCCAGCGCTGGGTCTCGCGCGGATACGACAGCCACAGCTGTTCCTTGGCGCGGGTGATGCCCACGTACAGCAGCCGGCGCTCTTCGTCGATGCGGCCCTCGTCGATGCTCGATTCGTGCGGCAGCGTGTTGTCGTCCATGCCGATGATGAACACGTAGCGGAACTCCAGGCCCTTGGCGGCGTGCATGCTCATCAGCCGCACCTGGTTGCCGGCATCGCCTTTGTCGGCGTGGGTGAGCAGCGCCAGCTGCGAGGCCAGTTCGCCTGGCCCCGCGCCGCGGGCGCCTTCGAACCAGTCGGCGAGTTCGTCGAGGTTGCCGCGGCGGATCCGGAACAGCTCCTCGCTCTTGCACTGCGCCTGCAGCATCGCGATCAGGCCGGAGCGCTCGTTGAGCTTGCGTACCAGATCGCCCGGCGGCATGTGGCGCGCGTCGGCGCGCAGTTCGCGCAGGATGTCGGCGAACTCGCTCAGCGCATTGGCCGCGCGCGGGGTCAGCTGCTTGAGCAGCCCCATCGATTCGATCGCTCGCGACATCGGCATCTGGGCGCTGCGCGCAAGCTCGGCCAGCTTGGCCAGCGTCGTCTGACCGACACCGCGGCTGGGGGACTGCACCGCGCGCAGGAATGCCGAGTCGTCGTCGGGGTTGGCCAGCACGCGCAGCCACGACATCGCGTCCTTGACCTCGCCGCGGTCCAGGAACGCGGTGCCGCCGCTCAGGTGGTAGGGCACACGCAGCAGCTGCAGCGCTTTTTCCAGTGGCCGCGAGAGGTGATTGCTGCGAAACAGGATGCAGAACTCGCTCCACTCGGCCTTGCGCGCGGACTGCAGGAAGTGGATCTCGCCGGCGACCTTCTCGGCCTCGTGCGCACTGTCGCGGCACTCCCACACGCGGATGCGCTCGCCGTCGGGCTGCGCGCTCCACAGCGTCTTGGGATGTTCGTGCGGGTTGTTGGCGATCAGCGCGTTGGCCGCGCGCAGCACGCGATTGCTGCAGCGATAGTTCTGCTCGAGCTTGACGATGCGCAGCGTCGGGTAATCGTGCGCCAGCGCGGCCAGGTTCTCGGGATTGGCGCCGCGCCAGGCATAGATACTCTGGTCGTCGTCGCCCACGCAGGTGAAGTTGCCCTTGGGCCCAGCGATCGCCTTGAGCAACCGGTACTGCGCGTCGTTGGTGTCCTGGCACTCGTCGACCAGCAGGTAGCCGATGCGCTCGCGCCAGCCCAGCACCGCGTCCTCATCGGATTCGAGCAGTTGCACCGGCAAGCGGATCAGGTCGTCGAAGTCGACCGCGTTGAACGCCGCCAGGCGTTCCTGATACCGGGCGTAGAGCGCGGCGGCCTCGAACTCGCGCGCGCTGGTCGCCGCCGCGTGCGCCTGTTCGGGCGACAGGCCGGCATTCTTGGCGCGCGAGACCAGGCCCTGCATCGCCTGCACCACGTCGGGCTTGGCGCCGGGCAGCAGATCCTTGATCTGCGCGGCGGCATCGTCGGCGTCGAAGATCGAAAATCCGCGGCGCAGCCCCAGCTTGGCGTGCTCGATCTGCAGCATCTTCAAGCCCAGAGCATGGAAGGTGCAGATCGTCAGCCCGTCGGCGGCGTCGCCGCGCAGACGCTTGGCGATGCGCTCGCGCATCTCCTTGGCCGACTTGTTGGTGAACGTGATCGCGGCGATGCGCTTGGCCGGGTAGCGCCCGGACTGGATCAGGTGGGCGATCTTCTCCACGATCACGCGCGTCTTGCCGCTGCCCGCGCCGGCCAGCACGAGCAGCGGGCCCTCGACGTGGCCGAGGGCCTGGGCTTGTTGGGGATTCAGACCGTGCATCGGATGGGGCATCTGTCTAGCGACGCATAGTGTACCGGCCGGCGGCGCTGGCCCCTTGGCCGGTAGAATCCGCCGATGGCCAAGCTCTACTTCTACTACTCGGCGATGAACGCCGGGAAGACCACCACGCTGCTGCAGAGCGCCCACAACTACCGCGAGCGCGGCATGCGCGTGGCGATCCTGACCCCGCGGCTCGACGACCGCGCCGGGGTCGGGCGGGTGGCCTCGCGGATCGGGCTGTCGGCCGAAGCGATCGCGTTCGACCGCGATGACGATCTGCTCGACTGCGTGCGCGCGCTGGGCGCTGGCGAGGACGTGCCCAGGATCGACTGCGTGCTGGTCGACGAGGCCCAGTTTCTGACCCGCGCCCAGGTCTGGCAGCTGTCGGAGGTCGTCGATGCGCTGCGCATCCCGGTGCTGTGCTACGGCCTGCGCACCGATTTCCGCGGCGAGCTGTTCGAAGGCAGCCAGGCGCTGCTGGCCTGGGCCGACGAACTGAGCGAGATCAAGACCATCTGCCACACGGGCAAGAAGGCGACGATGACCGTGCGCGTGGACGAGCGCGGTTATGCGGTGCACGACGGCCCGCAGGTCGAGATCGGCGGCAACGAGCGCTACGTGTCGGTGAGTCGCGCCGAGTTCAAGCGGATCGCGCGCGGCGAAGGCCGGATCGAACCGGCGCAGCCCGAATTGCCGTTGTAGCGGCTCAGCGCTGGCAGCGCGGGCACCACACGGTCGTGCGCTGGGCGATCGACGCCTGGCGCAGCACGCTGCCGCAGCGTGGACAAGGCTCGCCGCCTCGCCCATACGCCAACAGCTCCTGTTCGAAGTACCCCGGTGCGCCGCCCGGCGTGACGAAATCGCGCAGTGTGGTGCCGCCGCGCTGGATCGCGTAAGCGAGGATGCGTCGGATCTCGTCGGCCAGGCGTACATAGCGGGCGCGCGAGATCTTGCCGGCCTCACGCAGCGGCGAAATGCCGGCTGCGAACAGCGCCTCGGCGGCGTAGATGTTGCCGACCCCGACGACGATGCGCTGGTCCATCAGCAGCGCCTTGACCGGCGCGCGCCGGCCGCGGCTGGCATGGAACAGATGGTCGCCGTCGAAGGCCTCGCCGAGTGGTTCGGGGCCCAGGCCCTGCAGTAGCGCGTGGGTCTGGCCCGGCGGCTGCCACAGCAGGCAGCCGAAGCGACGAGGATCGTGCAAACGCAGCACGCGCCCCGAATCCAGCGCGATGTCGACATGGTCGTGCGCGAGCAGCGGCACATCGGGCGTGAGCACGCGCAGGCTGCCCGACATGCCCAGGTGCAGCAATGCACTGCCGGCCGCGGTGTCGAGCAGCAGGTACTTGGCGCGGCGGCGGATGCCGTCGATGCGCTGGCCCGGCAACTGCGTGGCGACCTCCGGCGGGATCGGCCAGCGCAGGTCCGGCCGGCGCATCTGGACCGCCACGATCCGACGGCCTTCGACATGCGGCGCCAGGCCGGCGCGGGTGGTTTCGACTTCGGGCAGTTCGGGCATCGAGCGCGGGCCGGGCGGTGCCGATCAAGGCGGAGCCGATGAAGATCGGGGGTCGACGCCGCGATTCAATGGCAGGGGCGTGAATGCGGGCGGCGGCCGGCGCGCGTCGATGGGGACGCCGCGCCGCTCAGACCGGCAATGTGGTCGGAAGCGGTTCGGTGGCCACCCGATTGCGGCCGGCGTGCTTGGCCGCATACAGCGCGTGGTCGGCCAGGCGCAGCAGCCCGGCCACCGCGGCGGCATCGTCGGCGGCGACCGGGTCGCGCTGCGGCCGGCACGTGACCACGCCGACGCTGACCGTCACCCGGCCCAGCGGGCTGCTGGGATGCGCCAGATCCAGTGCCTCCACGCGTGCGCGGATGCGTTCGGCCACGTGCGCCGCCCCGGCCTCGTCGGTGCCGGCCAACACCACGACGAACTCCTCGCCGCCGTAGCGACTCACCGCATCGCCGGGACGGGAGACGGCCCGGCGCAGCGCGCCGGCGATCGTGCGCAGGCAGTCGTCGCCGGCCAGGTGGCCGGCCCCGTCGTTGTAGGCCTTGAAGTAGTCCACGTCGGCCATGCACAGCGACAGCGGGCTGCCGTCGCGCCGCGCACGGCCGATCTCCAGCGCCAGCCGCTCGTCGAGGTCGCGGCGGTTGTACAGGCCGGTGACGTAGTCCTGGCGCGCGTAGCCTTCGAGCCGGCGATTGGCCTCGGTGAGCAGTTGCTCGGCCTGGCGGCGGGCGGTGATGTCCATCCAGGCGATCGACAGCCCGGCCACACGGCCGAGCGCATCGTGCAGCGCGTGCGGCGCGGCGTACAGCCAGCGCGTGCGCCAGGCGAATTCGTGGGTCGGCAGCGGCTGGCCATCGCGTGCCAGCGCCAGGTCGGCGTCGAGCCACTGCGCCGCCTCGGGCAGCAGATCGGTCAGTCGCAGGCCGGCAACCGGGCCGTCGTGCTCGCACAGTGCGGCCATCGCCCGGTTGCCCATGACCAGGATGCCGGCGGTATCGACCGTGCTCATCGGCACGGCGGCATGGTCGTAGACCGCCTCGAGCTGCAGCACCCGCTCGCCGAGTTCGGAGATGTCGCGGTCGATGCCGCGGTAGCCGCGGAGGTCTCCTGCGCTGTCGAACAACGGCACGCCGCTGGTCTCCAGCACCACGATGCGACCATCGGCATGCAGGTTGCGATTGACCAGGCCCGAGAACGCACGACGCTCTGCGATGATGGCCGCGAACGCTTCGCCCACGCGGGCGGCCTCGGCCGGCGGCATGAACTCGAACGGGGTGCGGCCGAGCATCGCCTCGGGCGGATGGCCGAGCAGGGCGGTGACCATGCGCGAGCAGTAGGTGTAGCGGCCCTGCGCGTCGACCTCCCAGGCCCAGTCGGAGTTGTGGTCGAGCAGTTCGCGCAGATGCTGGAGATCGCGTCGGACACCGGCATCGGACGTCATCGAAGGGCCTGCACGGTCGATCGGGCGGCGCTCAATATAGCGCCGCGCCTAGCCGCCGCATCGTGAAGCGGGCGATGGCTCGGTGCGCGGTTCAGCCGTCCCAATCGGCCAGGGTGCGCGGCACCGGGGTCAACGCCGGGGTCACGTATTTCGGCAGGCCGTCGCGTCCGTAGGGCGGTGGCGCCTCACCGCGCACCAGGGGTTCGAGATAACGGCGCGCGGCCGCGGTGATGCCGTAGCCGTCGCGGCGGATGAAGCCGGCGGGCATGGTCTTCTCGTGGTTGGCGACCTTCTCCAACGGCGCGGCCTCGATCTTCCAGCGATACGGCGCGTCGGAGGTGCGCCGGATCACCGGCATGATCGCGTTGCGGCCGGCGAGCGCGAAGCGCACCGCTTCGCGACCCACCGCCATCGCGTGCTCGACATCGGTCTTGGCGGCCAGATGCCGGGCCGAGCGCTGCAGGTAGTCGGGCAGTGCCCAGTGCACCTTCAGACCCAGCGCGTCCTTGACCCGGCCGGCCAGGTGCGCGGCGACACCGCCGAGCTGGGCATGGCCGAAGGCGTCGCGGCCGCCGCCGGCGTCGCTGACGAAGCGGCCGTCGGCGGTGCGGATGCCTTCGCTGGCGACCACGACGCACCAGCCCACGCGCTCGACCACGCGGCGCACGTTGGCCAGGAAGTCGGCCTCGTCGAACGCGCGCTCGGGGAACAGGATCAGCTGCGGGGCCTCGTCCGGACCTTGGCCGGCCAGACCCGCGGCCGCGGCGAGCCAGCCGGCATGGCGGCCCATGGCCTCGTAGACGAAGACCTTGGTCGAGGTGTCGGCCATCGCGGCGACGTCGAGCGCCGCCTCGCGCACCGACACCGCCGTGTACTTGGCCGCCGAGCCGAAGCCCGGGCAGCAGTCGGTGACCGCCAGGTCGTTGTCGACGGTCTTGGGCACGCCGATGCAGGTCAGCGGGTAGTCGAAGGCCCGCGCCAGCTTGGAGACCTTGAGCGCGGTGTCGGCCGAATCGTTGCCGCCGTTGTAGAGAAACCAGCGCACATCGTGCGCGCGCAGCACGTCGAGCAGGCGCTCGTAGCGCGCCCGGTCAGCCTCGAGCGTGCCGAGCTTGTGGCGGCACGAGCCGAACGCGCCGCCGGGCGTGTGCGCCAGTGCGCGGACCGCGGCGATCGGCAACCGCGAGGCGTCGACCAGATCCTCGCGCAGCGCGCCGAGGATGCCGTTGCGCGCCGCCAGCACGCGCACGCCTTGCGCACGGGCCTCCTGCAGGACCGCCGAGGCGGTGGCGTTGATGACGGCGGTCACGCCGCCCGACTGGGCGTAGAGCAGGGTTCCGGAGGGCATCGCGGGCCTCGTCGATTCGGGTCGTGGCGGGATACGTTAAGCTGGTGCGGCCGTTCGCCGCCCTGCCCGAGTGTAGCCGCAGGACCGGAGGGCTCCCCACACTTGCAGGAGCGTTCGATGCGTTTGGTTCTTCTCGGAGCGCCCGGTTCGGGCAAAGGCACGCAGGCCGCACGACTGAAGGAACACCTGCAGGTGCCGCACATCTCCACAGGCGATCTGCTGCGCGCCGAAGTCGCCGCCGGCACGCCGCTGGGGCTTCAGGCCAAGGCGGTGATGGACCGCGGCGACCTGGTCTCCGACGAGATCCTGCTGGGCATGCTCGAGGACCGCCTGTCGCGCGATGACACCCGCGCCGGCTTCATCCTCGACGGCTATCCGCGCAACCTCGCCCAGGCCGCCGCGCTCGATGCGCTGCTGGCCAAGCTGGGCCAGACCTTCGATGCCGCCGTGCAGCTGGAAGTCGACAATGAGCAGATCGTCGAGCGGCTGGCCGGTCGGGCGAAGGCCGAAGGCCGTGCCGACGACAGTCCCGAATCGGTGCGCCACCGCCTCAATGTCTACGACCAGCAGACCGCGCCGGTGATCGGCTTCTACCGCGACCACGGCCAGCTGACGGTGGTCGACGGCGTCGGTCCGCTCGATGAGGTGTTCGCGCGCATCGTCGCGGCGATCGGCAAGGCCGACGCCGCCGCCTGAGCCGCGCCCAGCGCGCCGCCGGGTCCAGCGGCGGCGCGACTGCGGTGCCTGTCTTTCTCCCGGCGCGGCCGTCGGTCGTCCGCGCGCGCCGCAGCCGCCCCGGCGCAGTGCGGCCCCGTCCAGGACTTCCCACCCGTGAAACTCCATATCCTCGGCATCGCCGGCACCTTCATGGGCGGCGTCGCGGCGCTCGCACGCGAACTCGGTCATGCGGTCGAGGGCAGCGACCAGGCGGTCTATCCGCCGATGTCGACCCAGCTCGAGCAGCTGGGCATCGCGTTGCGCCAGGGCTACGACCCCGCGCACATCGGCGCCGACGTCGACCAGGTGGTGATCGGCAATGCGCTCTCGCGCGGCAACCCTGCGGTCGAGGCGGTGCTCGACGCCGGCCGCGCCTACACCTCGGGCGCGCAGTGGCTCAGCGAGCAGGTGCTGCCCGGTCGCGAGGTGCTGGCGGTCGCCGGCACCCACGGCAAGACCACGACGACGACGATCCTGGCCTTCCTGCTCGAAGCCGCCGGCCGCGCGCCGGGCTTTCTGATCGGCGGCGTGGCCGAGGACTTCGGCGTCTCGGCGCGGTTGGGTGGACCGGCCGATCCGGCGTCGTCGAAGGCAGAAGGCGCGGCAGCGCCGAGGCGACCGGTGTTTGTGGTCGAGGCCGACGAGTACGACACCGCATTCTTCGACAAGCGCAGCAAGTTCGTGCACTACCGCCCGACGGTGGCGATCCTCAACAACCTCGAATTCGACCACGCCGACATCTTCCCCGATGTCGCCGCGATCCAGCGCCAGTTCCATCACCTGGTGCGCACCGTGCCCGGCCGCGGACGGCTGATCGTCAACGGCCATGACGCGCGCCTGGGCGAGGTGCTGGCGATGGGCTGCTGGACCCCGGTCGAGCGTTTCGGTTTCGATCCCGCGTTCGACTGGAGCGCCGAACGCGTCGCCGCCGACGGCAGCGCGTTCCGGGTCCGCCGCCGTGGCGTGGACGTGGGCACGGTCGAGTGGCCGTTGCTCGGCGACCACAACGTGCTCAATGCGCTGGCCGCACTGGCGGCCTGCGCGGCGGTCGGCGTCGATCCGGCGGGCGTGCTGCCGGCGCTCGCGCGCTTTCGCAGCGTCAAGCGCCGGCTCGAGCTGCTCGGTCGCGCGCGCGGGATCACCGTCTACGACGACTTTGCGCACCATCCCACCGCGATCTCCACCACGCTGGCCGGGCTGCGGGCGAAGGTCGGGGAGGCGCGGATCGTCGTGGCGATGGAGCCGCGCAGCAATTCGATGCGGCTGGGCGCGCATGCCCAGGCCCTGGCGCCGTCACTCGAGGCCGCCGATGCGGTGGTGTTCCTGCACCGCCCGGAACTGGCCTGGGATGCGCAGCGCGTGGTCGACGCGGTGCGCGGGCAGGCGCGCACGGTGCCCGATGCCGACGCACTGCTGGACGCGCTCGCGGCGCTGGCGCGCGAGGGCGACCACGTGGTGTTCATGTCCAATGGCGGCTT
Organism: Luteimonas sp. gir; assembly: GCF_037198055.1. Taxonomy (NCBI): domain Bacteria; kingdom Pseudomonadati; phylum Pseudomonadota; class Gammaproteobacteria; order Lysobacterales; family Lysobacteraceae; genus Luteimonas; species Luteimonas sp. gir. The sequence goes on along the minus strand of NZ_JBBAXQ010000001.1, from coordinate 20,821 downwards.
CGACGGCGCCCCGCGGCGCTTTCTCGCCGGCCTGCAGGCCGATCAGGCGCCGGCGTAACCCAGCATCGTCGACAGCTCGGCGGCCGTGCGGCGCAAGGCGTCGACATGCGCCGGATCGGGCGTGGCCGGCAGGTAATGGATCGAGCCGACGATCGCCAGGGTGCCGAACAGCGCACCGCCGGCCTGCAGCAGCGGCGCGGCGAGCGCGTTGATGCCGGTGAACAGTTCCTCGGGCGCATCGGCCCAGCCGCAGTCGCGGACCCGGTCCAGTTCGCTGCGCAGGCGCGCATGCGTGGTGATCGTGCGCGGTGTCTCGGGTTCGAGCGGCTGCGCCAGATACTGCTCGCGCAGCGCCGCCGGCCCGTAGGCCAGCACCAGCTTGCCCTGGGCGCTGGCGTGGTGGGGAAAGCGGCTGCCCGGCCGCAGGCTGATCTCCAGCGGCGAGGTGCCGCGCAGCACGTCGATGACCGCCACTTCCTGCTCGGCATAGGAGGCGATGACGATCGTCTGGCCGACCGCGTCGCGCAGGCGCTCGAGCGCCGGCCGCGCCAGCGTGGTCAGGTCGAAGCGCCCGACGCAGGCCTTGCCCAGCAGATAGAGCTTCCAGCCGACCCGGTACTGGTTGGTGACCGGGTCCTGCAGCAGATAGCCATGATCGCGCAGCGCACGCAGGTGCCGGTGCGCACGCGCCTTGGGCATGCCCAAGTGTTGCGACAGCTGGGTGACCCCCAGCCCCTGGGGCGCGTTGGACAGTGCGTCGATGACCTGCAACGACACGATCGCGGTGGGAAGCGACGCGTCCGCGGCGTCGTCGGAGGCGGGGCCGGCCTGGGCCATGGGGATCGTCCTGTGCGGTGAAGCCGATGAATGCGGCGAGGCCGCACGCATCAGGGTACCCCGAGGCGATGTCACTGAGGTAGACGGATGTATCGCTCCGCGAAAACCCGATAGGTCTGCACCTTGGGCGCGTCCGCGTCTTCCTGGCGCACGTAACGGATCGAACTGCGGCCCTTGAGCTGGCGCGGCAGCAGGAAGCAGCGCACGAAGCGCGTGGGTTCGCGCTCGGTGGTCGGCGCCAGCACCGGGGCGGGGCCCAGCTCGAACCACGCCTGGCCAGGCCCGTGGCGCTGGGCCCGGCCCTGGGTCTCGATCCCGATCTCGCCTTCGGCGCAGATCCGGATGCCCGGGCCCTGATGCACGTGGGTCAAGGCGACGCCGCCGGGTGGGAAGCCCACCTCGTCGCAGCGCATCAACCAGTCGAATCCGGGGTCGAGTTCGACGGGCGCTTCGAGCTTGAGCACCGTGCGGGTGGCCGGCGCCGAGGGCAGGCCCGGTGCGGCCGCAGCGTGGGTCGACAGCTCCCAGCGCCAGATGCGGACGGGCGCGGCGCCGATGTTGAGCGTCAGCGCGTCCTCGCCGACCCAGGCCGCGCCCTGCAACAGCAGCGTGCCCGACACGGCGTCCTCCACCGTGGCCTCGCCCTGCGCCAGATACAGCGCGCGCGGGGCTGCCGGCAGATAAACCGGCGGGCAGTGGGCAGGCAGTTCGTCTTCGAACAGGCGCAGCATCAGGCTGGACATGGCGGTTCCTTGTTTCGGTGATCGATACAAAATTGCGGTCTTGACTCTTCAGTCGATACTTATCGTATAGTGATACCTAGGTATCGAGCAACGATACAAACAGCCGGGGGCACACCCCCTCAAGAATCGCCTCGGGAGGGCGTGCAATGGCGCAGAACACGACAGGTGCGGGGCAGGGGACCGGCGAGCGCTGGTGGAAGGGCGCGAGCAAGCAGCAATGGCGCGCGTTCAACTCGGCCTATCTGGGCTGGATGCTCGACATCATGGATCTCATGCTGTTCGCGATGGTCATCAAGTACGTGATCGTCGACCTGGGCATGGACAAGTCGTCGGCCGGCCTGGTGATGTCGGCGACGTTGATGGCCACCGCCGCCGGCGGACTGGTCTTCGGCTTCCTCGCCGACCGGCTGGGCCGGGCGCGCTCGATGATGCTCAGCATCATCTGCTACTCGATCGGCACCGCCCTGTGCGGCCTGGCCGACACCCTCGGGCAGCTGATGCTGTTCCGAATCATCGTCGGCCTGGGCGTCGGCGGCGAATGGTCGGCCGGCTCGGCGCTGGTCAGCGAGACCTGGCCGGCGAAGCATCGCGGCAAGGTCATGGCCTGGGTGCAGAGCGCGTTCGCGGCCGGCTACGCCGCTGCTGCGGTGGTCGCCGCGCTGGTGATTCCGGTCGGTGGCTGGCGCTGGGTGTTCGCGGTCGGCCTGCTGCCGGCGCTGCTGGCGTTCTATGTGCGCCGCCACGTCGAGGAGCCGGAGATCTGGCGCAACCAGACCCGGCGGCTGGGTTTCGGCGAGACCGTGCGTGAACTGTTCGGCGGGCCGTTCGCTCGCAACACCTGGATCGGCCTGGCATTCACCACCGCGGCGATGTGCGGCTACTGGGGCCTGTTCACCTGGATCCCGACCTATCTTGCGACGCCGGTGGCCGACGGTGGCCCGGGGCTGGATCTGGTGAAGTCGACAATCTGGATCGTGATCATGCAGGTCGGCGCGGCCGCCGGCTTCATCACCTTCGGCTACTTCGCCGACCGCATCGGTCGCAAGAAAGCCTTCCTGCTGTTCTTCCTGGCCTCGGCGGTCGTGGTGCCGGTGTTCGCGACGATCCGCTCGCCCGACATGCTGATGGTGTTCGGCATCGTGGTCGCGTACTTCGGCACCGGCTTCTACAGCGGCTTTGCGCCGACGTTCGCCGAACTGTTCCCGACCTCGATCCGCGCCACCGCCCAGGGCTTCGTCTACAACGGCGGCCGCGCGATCGCGGCGATCGCGCCGTTCCTGATCGGCTTCATCTCCACCCGCTACGGCGTCGGCAGCGGCCTGGTGACGACCGCGGCGTTCTTCGCGCTGGCCGGTTTGATCGTCTGGCTGTTCCTGCCCGAGACCAAGGGCCGCGAGCTCGCCTGACACCCCCTAAAGGACACCTCATGCCCATCATCCAGATCACCCTGGTCGAAGGCCGGGACACCGCCCGCGTGGAGCGCTGCATCCGCGAGGTCGCGCGCGTGGCCAGCGAGACGCTGGACGCGCCGCTCGCCTCGATCCGCGTGATGGTCACCGAAGTGCCGGCCAACCGTTTCGCCGTCGGCACCACGCTCAAGAGCGATCCGCCGACGCCCGCCGGGGGCGCGGCATGAGCGCCGATTCGACCTTGCACGCCGATGCCCTGCACACCGCGTTGCGCGACGCCGCGCCGATCGCGCCGTTGACCGGACGCGTCGAGGGCCTGGACCTGGCCGGCGCCTACGCGATCGCGCAAGCCGGCATCGCCCGCCGCGTGGCCGAGGGCGAACGCGTGGTCGGTCGCAAGATCGGCCTGACCAGTGTCGCTGTGCAGCGCATGCTCGGTGTCGATCAGCCCGATTTCGGCGTGCTGACCGATCGCATGGATCATTCCGACCGCGGTGCGGTCGCGGTGGCCGGGATGATCGCGCCGCGTGCCGAGGGTGAGATCGCGTTCCATCTCAAGCGCGACCTGGCCGGCCCCGGTATCGGCCTGCACGACGTGTTACTGGCGACCGAGTCGGTGTCGGCATGCTTCGAGATCGTCGACTCGCGCATCCGCGACTGGAAGATCGGCATCCTCGACACGGTCGCCGACAACGCGTCCGCGGCTGCGTTCGTCACCTCGCGCACGCGGGTCTCGCCGCAGGCCCTGGACCTGGGCACCTGCGGCATGGTGCTCGAGAAGAACGGCGCGCTGCTGTCCACGGGCGCCGGCGCCGCAGCGCTGGGCTCACCACTCAACTGCGTGGTCTGGCTGGCCAACCAGCTTGGGCGCCTGGGCGATGGCCTGCGTGCCGGCGACATCGTGCTCTCTGGCGCCCTGGTCCCGCTGACCCCGGTCGTGCGCGGCGATCACCTGCGCCTGCGGGTCGGCGGACTCGGCGCCCTCGACCTGCATTTCGACTGATCGACGCACGCCGCGTCCGCCCTTCCCCACGTCCGCTTCAACGTTTCGAGGAGTTCCCATGCCCGTCAAGGCAGCCGTGATCGGTCCCGGCAACATCGGCACCGATCTGATGATCAAGATCCTGCGCCACGGCCAGCACTTGGCCATGGGCCCGCTGGTCGGCATCGATCCGGCCTCCGACGGCCTGGCGCGCGCGCGTGCGATGGGCGTGCAGACCTGCGACTCGGGCGTCGAGGGGCTGGTCGCCTCGCCGTTGTTCGACGACGTGCAGGTGGTGTTCGACGCCACCTCCGCCGGCGCGCACGTGCGCAACGACGCGGCGCTGCGCCAGGCGCGCCCGGACATCCGCGTGGTCGACCTCACGCCCGCCGCGATCGGTCCCTACTGCGTGCCGACGGTCAACCTCGACGCGCACATCGACGCGCCGAACGTCAACATGGTCACCTGCGGCGGACAGGCGACGATTCCGATCGTCGCGGCCGTCGCCAGCATCGCACCGGTGCATTACGCCGAGATCGTCGCATCGATCTCCAGCCGCTCCGCAGGGCCGGGCACGCGTGCCAACATCGACGAATTCACCGAGACCACCTCGCGTGCGATCGAAGCGGTGGGCGGGGCGCGCAAGGGCAAGGCGATCATCGTGCTCAATCCGGCCGAGCCGCCGCTGCTGATGCGCGACACCGTCTATGTGCTGTCCGACGAGGCCGACACCGCGCGCATCGCCGCGGCGATCGAGGCGATGGTCGCCGACGTGGCGCGCCACGTGCCCGGCTATCGGCTCAAGCAGGCCGTGCAGTTCGAACGCATCGAGCGGCCTTGCAATGTGCCGGGGATCGGCCCGACGACGGGCCTGAAGACCTCGGTGTTCCTCGAGGTCGAGGGCGCCGCGCATTACCTGCCGGCCTACGCCGGCAATCTCGACATCATGACCTCCGCGGCCCTGGCCACCGGCGAGCGCATCGCCGCGCGCCTGGCGGCCGCGCAGCCGGAGCCGACCCGATGAACGACCGCAAGCTCACCATTTCCGACGTCACTCTGCGCGACGGCTCGCACGCGGTGCGCCACCAGTACACGCTGGACCAGGTGCGCCGGATCGCTGGCGCACTCGACGCTGCGGGCGTGGATTCGATCGAGGTCGCGCACGGCGACGGCTTGCAGGGATCGTCGTTCAACTACGGCTTCGGCGCGCACAGCGATGTCGAATGGATCGCGGCGGTCGCCGAGACCGTGCAACACGCGAAGGTCGCGACCCTGCTGCTGCCGGGCATCGGCACGGTCCATGACCTGAAGAACGCCCACGCCGCCGGCGCCCGCGTGGTCCGCGTGGCCACCCATTGCACCGAGGCCGACGTCTCGCGCCAGCACATCGAGGCGGCCAATGCGCTGGGCATGGATGCGGTGGGCTTTTTGATGATGAGTCACATGGCCGAACCGGCCGCGCTCGCCGGCGAGGCGAAGAAGATGGAAAGCTACGGCGCCTCGTGCGTGTACGTCGTCGATTCGGGCGGCGCACTGGGCATGCAGGACGTGCGCGCACGCTTCCGCGCGTTCAAGGACGTGCTCGATGCGCGCACCCAGACCGGCATCCACGCCCATCACAACCTGTCGCTCGGCGTCGCCAACTCGATCGTCGCGGTCGAGGAAGGTTGCGACCGCATCGACGCCAGCTTGGCGGGCATGGGCGCAGGCGCCGGCAATGCCCCGCTCGAAGTGTTCATCGCCGCCGCCTCGCGGCTGGGCTGGCAGCACGGTTGCGACCTGCGCATGCTGATGGACGCTGCCGACGACATCGTGCGCCCGCTGCAGGAGCGTCCGGTGCGCGTCGATCGCGAAACCCTGGCGCTGGGCTATGCCGGCGTGTACTCGAGTTTCCTGCGCCACGCGGAAGCCGCGGCCGAGCGCTTCGGCATCAGCGCGGTCGACATCCTGGTCGAGCTGGGCAAGCGGCGCATGGTCGGCGGCCAGGAAGACATGATCGTCGACGTCGCGCTCGACATGGTGCGCGCGCGCGAGCGTGCCGGCGCCCGCCAGGAGGCCACGGCATGAGCCTGTCACCGGAGACGGTCGCCCAACTGGCGACCCTGCTGCACGACGCCGAGCGCGACGTGCGCGACACGGTCAAGATCACCGATGCGCATCCCGAGCTGTCGATCGAGGACGCCTATCGCATCCAGGATGCGCTGCGCGCCCACAAGCAGGCGCGCGGTGTGCGCTGCGTCGGCATGAAGATGGGCCTGACCTCGTACGCCAAGATGCAGCAGATGGGCGTCGAGACGCCGATCTACGGCTTTCTGGGCAGCGACAACGCGGTCGACGACGGCGCCGAGATCGAGGCCGCAAAGCTGATCCATCCCAAGGTCGAGGCCGAGATCGCCTTCGTGATGCGCGACGCGCTCCAGGGGCCGGGCTGCACGCCCGAACAGGTCATGGCGGCGACGCTGTGCCTGCTGCCGGCGATCGAGGTCATCGACTCGCGCTACGAGAACTTCCGCTTCGACCTGCCCAGCGTGATCGCCGACAACACCTCGGCCGCGCGCTACGTGATCGGCTCGCGTCCGACCGCGCCGCAGGGCATCGACCTGGAGACCACGGGTGTGGTGCTGGAGAAGAACGGCCAGGTCGTCGAAGTCGGCGCAGGCGCCGCGGTGCTGGGCAATCCCGCGCTCGCGGTCGCGATGCTGGTCGACATGCTGCACGCCCGCGGCCAGTCGCTGCCGGCCGGCAGCGTCGTGCTCTCGGGCGCGATCACCGCCGCCGTCGCCGTCGAGGCGGGCGACAACGTCCAGGTCCGCGTAGACGGACTCGGCTCGACGGGCCTGCGCTTCGTCTGAGCCGCCGGGCCGGCCACCGCGCCGGCGCCGCTGCTTTCGGTCGCCGCCCCAACCCGGGGCGGGCCGCTGCTTGGGAGAGGGAGTCACATGTCCAGATCCAACGCGAAGCGATGGCTGTCGCCGATCGCCCTGGCCGTCGCGGCCGCCTGCATTGCGCCGGTGTCGGCGCAGGACGTCGACGTCGCCGCGGTCGAGGCGCGACTGGGCCAGATGGAGCGCGAGATGCGCGAATTGCGCGCGCTGCTCGATAGCCACCGCGGGACCGCGACACCGGCGGCGACGACGGCGCCCTCGACCGCAGTCGCGACCACAGCCCCGGCGCCCGCGCCGGCGGGCAGCGCGACGCCTGCCCGCAACCCGATGATGCCCGGCGCGGCGCCCGGCACCACGTTCTCGTTTGGCGGCTTCATCAAGTTCGATGCGATGACCACGCGCACCAGCGACGGGCAGATCGCCGACGGCTCGCCCGGCCGGCTGTTCTACTTCCCTGGCGCGACCCCGGTTGCGGCCGACGGCCAGGGCCAGAGCAGCACCTACAGCGATGTGCACGCGCAGTTCTCGCGCTTCTGGCTGGGCGCCGACACCGTCACCGACAGCGGCAAGACGATCAAGGCCTACATCGAGGCCGACATGTACGGCGGCGGCAGCAACGCGCTGGCCGGCAACGAGGTGATCACCAACACCTACGCACTGACCCTGCGCCAGGCCTACGTCAGCTACAACGGCTGGCTCGCCGGCCAGACCTGGTCGAACTTCCAGGATGTCGCGGCGCTGCCCGACGCGGTCGACTTCACCGGGCCGTCCGAAGGCACCGTCTTCAACCGCCAGGCGCAGTTGCGCTACACGCGCGGCCCGTGGTCGGTTTCGGTGGAAAACCCGCAGACCACGGTGACCCCGTACCTGTCGCGGACCGCGCGCTTCAACAGCGGCGACGACCGGCTGCCCGATGTCACCGCGCGCTGGATCACCCGCGGCGACTGGGGCCACTTCACCGTCGCCGGCCTGGCGCGGCGCTTGCGCAGCGGCGATGCCAGCACCTCGGGCGCGGCGCTCAGCGTCTCGGGCCGATTCAACCTCGGCGCCAACGACGACATCCGCTACATGGTCAGCGGTGGCGATGGCATCGGGCGGTATCTGGGCTTCGCACTCGGCAGCGACACTGTGCTCGATGCCGATGGCCGCCTGCACAGCCAGCGCGGCTACGGCGGCTTTGCCGCATGGCGGCACGCGTTCTCGCCCAAGCTGCGCGGCAATGTCATCTACTCGCTGGCCTCGCTCGACAACGACCCGCTGTTGACCGGCGGCAGCGTCACCGAGCGTGCGCAGTCGTTCCGCGTCAACATGATCTATTCGCCGGCGCGCAATCTCGATGTCGGCGGCGAACTGAGTTGGGCCGATCGTCGCCTGGAGAACGGGCTGGAAGGCGACCTGCAACGCGTGCACACGCACATCAAGTACAGCTTCTGATCGCGACGACGGCACCTGCGCGCCGGCACGGCAACGCGCCGGCGCGTGGGCGCCTCGCACGCCCGGCACGGCACGCAGGATGACGTTTTCATCGTGCAGCCACTAGGATGGCCGGCATGACGACATCCGCTTCGCTGCCGTTGTTTCCGCTCGATGCCGTGTTGCTGCCCGGCGCGTCGCTGGCGCTGCGTGTGTTCGAGTCGCGCTATCTCGACATGCTCCGCGAATGTGGTCGTCGCGGCACGAGTTTCGGCATCTGCCTGATTCTCGAGGGCGGCGAGGTCGGCACGCCGGCAACGCCTGCCAGCGTCGGTACTGAGGCGTCGGTCGAGGACTTCGACACCGGTGCCGATGGCCTGCTGCGGCTGCGTGTGCGCGGCGCGCGGCGCTTCCGCGTCGAGCGCACCCGCGTGCGCGACAACGGGCTGGTGGTCGCCGATGTCGACTGGTGCGCTCCCGACCCGGCGATCGAGCTGCAGCCCGAGCATGCTCTACTGGGCGTTGTGCTGCGCAAGATTCTCGAACGCATCGAGGGCGCCGACCGCGCGTTCCCCGAACCGCGGTTCGACGATGCGGCGTGGGTCGGCTGGCGCTTGGCCGAGCTGCTGCCGCTGGCCGCCGCGCAGCGCCAGCAGCTGTTGCAGCAGGACGATCCGGACGTTCGCCTGGAGACGCTACTGCGGCTGGTCGACGACTGAGCCGTCGCCAGCGATGCGCAGCCGCAAGGTGGGCACGCCCGACTGCGGATGCACGTCCTCGCGCCATTCGAAGCCCGTCAGCACGTCGCGCAAGCCACGATGCACGCCGTGCGCATCGGGCTGCGGCTGCCACAGGCTGAACAGGCCCAATGGCCGGGTCAGCAGCATCGACTGGCTGGTGCCCAGCCACAGCGGCTGCGCGTCGTCGAGCTGCGCCGGCGCGCGCCACAGCCGCAGGACCTCGATTCGGGATTCGTCGGTCACCCGACGCATCAACAGCGATTCGGCATTGGCGTCGAGCGTGGCTGGCAGCACCGGCTTGTCGTTGGCGGGCACATCGTCGTCGAGCAGGTTGAGCACCTGCATCCAGTCGGCCTGCGGCTGCACCTGCCAGCCTTGCGCCTGGAGCCGGGCCTGCAGCGGTGCCAGCGGGCCGGCGACCTGCAGGTCCAGCGGCCAGCGATGGGCCGGGTCGCGCTCGCGCAACTGGCCGGGCAACTGCGCCCAGTCGCGCCCCCACCACTCGCCGACCGCCATGGTCCGCGCCGGCGGGGCAGCGACGAAGCGTGTCAGCAGCGGATCGACCGCGCGCGGCGCATGCCACAGCGCGGCCAGCGTGAAGGTGACATAGAAGATCGTCGCCACCGGACGCATCCAGAACGAGCGGTCCACATGGCGGCGATAGGCGATGCCCAGCACCAGCAGCCAGACGATGCCCAGCAACATGCCGCCGACGATGTCGCTGAGCCAATGCGCGCCCAGGTACAGCCGGGCGAAGCCCAGCACCGCGACCACCGCGCCCGACACCAGATACGGCCAGACCCGCGAGCGCCCGGGCAGTTCGCGCGCGATCAGCACCGCGAAAAAGCCGAAGACGATCGTCGCCATCGTGATCTCGACCGCCGGGAAACCGAAGCCGCCGTGGGCGGTCGGCGGCCTGGGCATGTCGATCACCGCGCCCAGCAGCGCGGTCAGCGCCATGCCGAAGGCCAGGGCCGCCAGCCAATGCGCCGCGCCCAGCCAGCGGCGCCGCCAGATCAACCAGCCGAGCGTCAATGCGACCGCCGGACCGAGCACATGCACATCGCCGATCGAGGCCAGGCCGGCCATCAGCCGGTCGGCCAGCGGATTGCGCAGTTCGTACATGAACTGGAACACGGTCTGGTCGATCAGCAGCGGCTCGCCGCGCATGATCACCGTCGCGAGCAAGGCGAACCAGGCCCAGCCGATCGCCAGCAGACAGACCGCCAGGATCGCCAGCGAGGCCGATTCCGGGCGCCGCGGATCGACCAGCGCCACCGCGTAACGACCCAGCCGCGGATGGTGGCGCGTCCAACCGAGCAGGCGCGCGAGCAGGCTGTTGGCGTGCGCGTCGAACCAGCGATAGGTGTAGAGCACGATGGCCCAGGCCAGCGCCAGCACCGCGACCAGCGCGCCGAGCACGATCGCCAGCCGGTCGGCGACCGCGGCGACCGCATCGTAGGACGCGCCGAACAGCCAGCCCGGCGCCAGGAACAGCGCGCCCCACGACAGGCAGGCCACGCCGCTGACCGGCAGATAGCGCCGCAACGGCATCTTCGCGATGCCGGCGATCGCCGGCACGAACGGCCGGATGGCGCCGACGTAGCGGGCGATCAGGATGCTCTTGACGGCATTGCGGCGGAACAGGGTCTCGCCGCGATCGAGCAACTGCGGAAACTTGTGGAACGGCCATACCTTCCGCAGGCCGTGCCCCCAGCGGTGGCCGACCCAGTAGCTGAGCCCATCGCCGGCCATCGCGCCCAGCGTGGCGCAGGCGATCGCGTACGGGCCGGAGATCTCGCCCAGGCCGATCAGCACGCCGATCGCGAACAGCAGCGGCAGCGCCGGCACGATGGCGCCGAGCACGATGACCGAGTCGCAGAAGGCGATCAGGAAGATCACGATGCCGGCCGCGACCGGGTGGTCGCCGACCCACCCGATGAGGCTGTTGAAGAAGTCGCTGAGCATCGCGCCATTATGGCAGGGCATCGCGTTTGGCCCGCCTTGTGCGCCACCCCCGCGTCGGCCGACGTTAACCCCGGGCCCGATCCGTACAATGCGGCCATGTCATCGCCCGTCGACACCGCCACTGAGCTGCGTGCACTCAAGTCCGACAGCTTCGGCCGCATCGCGCTGATGCGTGGCGCCGACGGCGGCCTGTTCGTGCGCCGGGACCTGCGCCACGTGCCGCTGTGGCTGCGGTTGCCGGCCTGGTGGCTGGCGCGCCGCGAAGCGCGCGGGCTGGCCTGCGTGCGCGGCATGGCCGATGTGCCGCAATTGCTGCGCTGGGACGGACGGCGGCTCGACCGCAGCTACATGGCGGGCGCTGCGATGTACCAGCGCCCGCCGCACGGCGATCTGGCCTACTTCCGCCATGCGCGGCGCCAGTTGCAGGCGCTGCACCGGCGCGGCCTGGCGCACAACGACCTGGCCAAGGAGGCGAACTGGCTGGTGCTCGACGATGGCCGGCCGGCGATCATCGACTTCCAGCTCGCCGTCGTCGGCGATCCGCGTTCGCGCTGGATGCGGCTGCTCGCGCGCGAGGACCTGCGTCACCTGCTCAAGCACAAGCGCACCTATTGCCGCGCCGCGCTCACGCCGGTCGAGCAGCGCCTGCTGCGGCGGCGCTCCTGGGTGCGCGATCTGTGGTTCCGCACCGGCAAGCCGGTCTATCGCGTGGTCACCCGCAAATTGCTGAAGTGGGAAGACAACGAGGGCCAGGGGCCCAAGCCTTGACGCCGCGCGTGGTGTCCGGCGTGCCCGATGCGCGCAGTGCGCTGTACGCGCAGCTGCCCGGCGCCGATTTCCGCCATGCCAGTCGCGTCCAGACCCTGCGTGGCGGCCGTACGGCCTTGCAGGCCTATCGCAACCTCGCTGCCGCCGTGCCGGGCTGGTTCGATGGCCTGATGACGTTGCGCAATCGCAGCCTGCGGCTGCTGGGCATGAAAGATCTGGGCGCGCTGCGTGCGGTGCAGACGACCGGCACGCCGCGGCCGGGCGAGCGCCTCGGCATCTTCACGCTCCAGGCGCTGGGCGACGCGGCGATCGTGCTCGAAGACGACGACCGCCACCTGCGGGTGCAACTGGCGGTGCAATGGCATGGCGACAGCGTGCTTGAGGTGGCCACGGTCGTGCACGTCCACAATGCGTTCGGGCATCTGTACATGCAGCCCGTCGCATCGATCCATCGGCTGATCGTGCCGCATCTGCTCCAACGGCAGGTACGCGCCTACGCCTGAGCGTCGTCGGCTGGACGCACCGTCAGTCGGCCGCACGCACCGCCACGACGTTGCGACCGACGTACCGACGATCGGCGTCGAAGTCGTAGCCCAGCACCAGCGTGCCGAGATCGGCGCAGGCGTGACAGCTGCGCATCGGCACCTGAAAACGCAGCCGCAGGCCGCCGTCGGCCAGGGCCTCGCTGCCTGCGGCGGTCGCCGGTGCGAACGGCATTGCATCGGGGTGCGCATCGAGGAACGGCTTGAGTGCATCGCGCATCCGGCCTTCGCCTGCTGGCGGCACGGCTTCGTCCACGTCCACCGCGTGGCCGTCGGCATCGACCAGCCACAAACCCTCGTTGGTGTTGGCGCGGAAGGGATAGGTGATCTGCGCATTGCCCACACCGTCGATCGAGCGCCAGCCGCTGACATGGCCAGGGTCGCCGAGTGCGATCAGGCGTGTGGTCGCGGCCAGTGCCTCGGGCGAGGCACCACCGGCCTGCATGGTCGACAGCAGGCAGGCGTCGACCGCCGTCGCACCGGTGCGGCAAGGCGACAGATCGCCTTGCCAGACCGAAGCCGGGCCCACCGCCAGGTCGTCGCCGTCGGCGATCGCTTCGGGTGCCATCGGTGCCGGCATCGCCCCGGCGTTCGACGCCGGCTGCGCAACAGGCTGGGCGACCGGGACGTCCCGGTCGGCGGCATCGGGCGCCGCATCGCTGCAGGCGGCCAGCGACAGTGCGAGCAATGCGAGGGCGATGGGGCGCATCGACAGGACCTGTGGCGGAAGGGCCGGTCAGTATCGCGCCGTGGCCTGAATACGGCCAGCGCCATGCGCATAATGCCTGCGATCTCATCGACGGGACCCGGGACATGTCCACACTGGCCGGCAAGACACTTTTCATTACCGGCGCCTCGCGCGGCATCGGTCTGGCGATCGCGCTGCGCGCTGCGCGCGATGGCGCCAACGTCGCGATCGCCGCGAAGTCGTCGGTACCCAACCCCAGGTTGCCGGGCACCATCCACAGCGCGGCCGAGGCCGTGAACGCCGCAGGCGGCCAAGGCTTGGCGCTCAAGTGCGACATCCGCGACGAGGACCAGGTGCGGGCCGCCGTTGCCGCCACTGTCGACGCCTTCGGCGGCGTCGACATCCTGGTCAACAACGCCAGTGCGATCTGGCTGCGCGGCACTCTCGACACGCCGATGAAGCGCTTCGACCTGATGCAGCAGGTCAACGCCCGCGGCAGCTTTCTGTGCGCGCAGGCCTGCCTGCCGCATCTGCTCACAGCCCCCAACCCGCACATCCTGACCCTGTGCCCGCCGCCGTCGCTCGATCCCAAGTGGTGGGCGCCGCACACCGGCTACACGCTGGCCAAGATGGGCATGAGCTTTGTCACGCTGGGCCTGGCGGCCGAGTTCGGCCCGCAGGGGGTCGCGGTCAATGCGCTGTGGCCGCGGACGCTGATCGGCACCGATGCCTTGAACATGATTCCCGGGGTCGAACGCGGCAACGGCCGCAGCCCGGCGATCATGGGCGATGCGGCGCACGCGATCCTGGTGCGCCGTGCGGCCGGCTTCCACGGCCAATTCCTGATCGACGACGAGGTGCTGCACCAGGCGGGCATCACCGACCTCGACGCCTATGCGGTCGACCCTTCGCAGCCGTTGCTGCCCGATCTGTTCCTGGACTGAACCGCTGCGATCGGCGTTGACGCTTTGCTATTCTGGCGGGCTGTAACCGATTTCAAAGGAGAGACCGTGAGATCCCGGAAGTTGCTGCCGGCACTGTGGGCATTGAGTGTTGCTGTCGGCCTGACCGCCTGCGAGCGCAATCCGCTGCAGGCCGGCGCCGATGCAGTCGAAGCCGCCCAGGCCGAGCAAGCGCGCCAGGTACGCAACGGCAAGGTCAATGCCTATGTGTCGTGCTTCAACGCCATGGACGGGGACGTCCGCAAGGGCATCGCGGTGTACGGCAGTTGGATGCAGGACCCGCAAGCTGGCCCGCGTGGCGATGAGACCAAGGCGTTTGGGCCGGGCTATGTCCCGCGCCTGGGCCTGGACCAGTGCGCAGGCCCGGTCGACCGAGTGCTGACCGCCGAGCCGGCACTGCCGGAGCTCGACACGGCGGTCGTGCGATTCCGCGATGCGGCCAAGGCCCTCGTGCCGCTGTTCGAGGAAGCGTCGCGCTACTACGCCGATGATGGATTCCGCCAGGACGCGTTCGCCCAGGGCAAGCGCATGCACCCGCCGCTGCTGGCGGCGATCACCGCCTACGGCGAGGCCAGCGACGCGCTGTCGTCGCAGCTGCAAGCGCAGATCGACGGCGAGCAGCGCGCGCGGATCGCCGCGCTCGAACAAAGCGAGGGACGCACGCCCGACTTCTATCACCTCTCGCTGATGGCCGATGCCAAGTCGATGGTCGAGCGCATGGCCGAGCGCACCTTCGACGTGGCGGAGGCCGAACGCGAGCTTGAGGCGTTCGACGCGCTGGCTGAAGAGGCGCGCGCGCAGGTCGCCAGCCAGGACGGCATGGCGGACCGCTGGGCCAGCTTCAACAGCGGTCTCGACGACCTGCGGCGCGTCGCGCGGGCGCGGATCGAACGCACGCGTGCCGGGACGCCCTATACCGAAGACGAACAGCGGATGCTCGACAATCCGGCCTCGACCCTGGCGCCGCGCGGCTCGGCGCGGGCAGTGCTCGACGCCTACAACGTCTTGGTCGAGCGCGCGAACAGGCTGTGACCGCTGCGGGCTGCAGGGATGCGGCCCGATCCGCCGGTGCGCATCGGAATGCGCGAGAATGCGCGATTCCCTTTTCTTCTCGAGCGATTTCCCCGGCATGAGCACCGCGACCGACGCCCCGCTGTCCCTGGCCCGTTATGTGCTGCCGGTGTACCGGCCGCGCGCGCTCGTGCTCGAACGCGGCCAGGGCGCACGCCTGTGGGACGATGCCGGTCGCGAGTACGTGGACCTGTCGGCAGGGATCGCCGTGTGCGGCCTCGGTCACAACGATCCCGATCTCGTCGCCGCACTGGTCGAGCAGGCCGGCAAGCTGTGGCACACCAGCAACGTGTTCTACAGCGCGCCGCCGCTGCAGCTGGCGGCCGAACTGGTCGAGGCCAGCGGCTTCGCCACGCGCACATTCCTGTGCAACTCCGGGGCCGAGGCCAACGAGGCGGCGATCAAGCTGGTGCGCAAGTGGGCCGCGGCGCAGGGCCGCAGTCCCGACCGCCGGGTGATCGTCACCTGCCGCGGCAGCTTCCACGGCCGCACCCTGGCCACGGTCACCGCGACCGCGCAGCCCAAGTACCAGGCCGGCTACGAGCCATTGCCCGGCGGCTTCCGCTATGTGGACTTCAACGACATCGCGCAGCTCGAAGCCGCGATGGCCGGTGGCGACGTCGCCGCGGTGATGCTTGAGCCGGTGCAGGGCGAGGGCGGCGTCATGCCCGCCGCCGACGGCTACCTGGCGTCGGTGCGCGCGCTGTGCGACCGCCATGAGGCCTTGCTGGTGCTCGACGAGATCCAGTGCGGCATGGGGCGCACCGGCACCTTGTTCGCCTTCCAGCAGGATGGGGCGACGCCCGACATCGTGACCCTGGCCAAGGCGCTGGGCGGTGGCTTTCCGATCGGCGCGCTGCTGGCCGGCCCCAAGGTCAGCGATGCGATGCAGTTCGGTGACCACGGCACCACGTTCGGCGGCAACCCGCTGGCCGCCGCGGTCGCACGCGTCGCGTTGCGCAAGATTGCATCCAAGCAGATCGCCGAGAACGTCGTGCGCCAGTCGCGTGCGCTGCGCGACGGTCTGGCCGCGCTCGATGCCGAGCTCGGTCTGTTCTCCGAAGTCCGTGGCCGCGGGCTGATGCTCGGCGCCGTGCTGCGCCCCGAGTACGCCGGACAGGCCACCGCCATTCTCGACCGCGCTGCCCAACACGGCCTGCTGCTGCTGCAGGCCGGGCCCGACGTGCTGCGCTTCGTGCCGGCCCTGAACATCACCGATGCCGATATCGCCGAAGGCCTGGCGCGCCTGCGGGCCGCGCTGGTCGAGCACCTCGCGGCGAGGTGAGATGCGGGCGGCCGCGCACGCTGCGCCGTCCGCATCGTATCGGCGGGTTAGCCCAGCCCGTGCCGCCGCAGCACCCGCCGCAGCGAGCGCGCGTCGTGCACGGTGTCGGCCTGCAGTCCGGCGGCGCGCGCGCCGCGCACGTTGACGAACAGATCGTCGAGGAACAGCACTTGCCGCGCCTCGACGCCGAAGTGCATAAGTGCCCGCTCGAAGATCGCGCGCTCGGGCTTGCGCGCTTGCAACGCGCCGCTGCACAGCACGCGTCCGTCGAGCGCCGGGAACAGCGGCGTCACGATGCGGCGCATCGCCTCGGCCATCAGCGCGCCGTTGTTGCTGAGCACGCCGATCGGCACGCGCTGCGCGAGCGAGCTCACCAGCGCCAGCACCGCGGGATCGACGCGACAGGCGGTCACGCGCGAGGCGATCCACGCGTCCTCGTCGATCGTGCAGCCAAGCGCGTCGCCGAGCTGCTGCAGGTAGGCTGCGGTGTCGATCGCGCCGCTGTCGTAGGCGCGCTCCAGGCCCGACGCGAACAGCGCGGTGGCGACCCGAGCCGGCGCGCACCCCGCGACGCGCGCCAAGTCGCGCAGGCGCGCATCGCGTGCGTAATGCGCGAGCACGCCGTCGAAGTCGAACAGCACCAGCTGCGGCGGCGTCCGCCTCACGCGGCGATGGCGGCGAATGCCTCCCGGGCCGCGGCGATCGTCGCGCCGATCACATCGGCGTCGTGCGCCGAGGACAGGAACCCGGCCTCGAACGCCGACGGCGCGAGGAACACACCGCGTTCGAGCATGCCGTGGAAGAAGCGGTTGAAGGCCGCGGTGTCGCCGGCGACGGCCTGCGCATACGTATCGACACTGGGCTGGTCGGTGAAGAACAGGCCGAACATCGCACCGACGCGGGTGGTGGTGAACGGCACGCCGGCCTCGCGCGCAGCCGCCTCCAGGCCGTCGCACAGGGTGTGCGTCGCGGCCTCGAGCTTATCGTGGAAGCCCGGCTCGGAGATCAGGTCGAGCATGGCCAGCCCAGCCGCCATCGCCACTGGATTGCCGCTCAGCGTGCCGGCCTGGTAGATCGGGCCGGCGGGTGCGATCTGTTCCATCAATGCGCGTCGGCCGCCATAGGCGCCCACCGGCATGCCGCCGCCGATGATCTTGCCGAACGTGCTCAGGTCCGGCGTCACCCCATAGCGCGCCTGCGCGCCGCCGAGCGCGACGCGGAAGCCGGTCATCACCTCGTCGAAGATCAGCAGTGCACCGTGCTGCGTGCACAACGCGCGCAGGTGCTGCAGGTAGCCCTCGCGCGGGGGCAGGCAATTGGCGTTGCCGACCACCGGCTCGATGATCAGCCCGGCGATCTGGTCGCCTGCGCGCTCGAACAGCTCGGTGGCAGCGTCGAAGTCGTTGTAGGGCAAGGTCAGCGTGAGGTCGGCCAGTGCCTTGGGCACGCCTGGCGAGGTCGGCACGCCGAAGGTCAACGCACCGCTGCCGGCCTTGACCAGGAACGAATCGCCGTGGCCGTGGTAGCAGCCTTCGAACTTCACGATGCAACTGCGACCGGTCGCCCCGCGTGCCAGGCGGATCGCCGACAGCGTCGCCTCGGTGCCCGAGTTGACCATGCGCACCATCTCGCACGAAGGCACCAGCGCGGTGATGCGCTCGGCCATCGTGACCTCGGCAGGGCACGGCGCGCCGAACGACAGGCCGTCGCCGATCGCACGCTTGACCGCCTGCCGCACCTCGGGATGGTTGTGGCCGACGATCATCGGGCCCCAGGAGCCGACGTAGTCGATGTAGCGGTTGTCGTCGACGTCGAACAGATACGGGCCGTCGGCGCGCTGCACGAAGAACGGCTCGCCGCCCACGGATTTGAACGCGCGCACCGGCGAGTTGACGCCTCCAGGCAGCAGCGTGCGGGCGCGGGCGAACAGAGCTTGCGAACGAGCGGTATCCATGACGACTCCAGAGAATAAGGGCGGGCTCAGAGCCCGAAGCAGGCGCGGTAGGCGCGCGCGGCGCCGGCCGGGTGCGGCGCATCGAACACGCCGCTGAGGACGGCGACCAGATCCGCGCCGGCCGCGACGAGGGTGCGTGCATTGTCCGGGGTGATGCCGCCGATCGCCACCCGTGGCACGCCCAGCGTGGCGGCCTCGCGCAGCAGCGCAGGACGTGCGCGGCGCGCCGCCGGCTTGGTGGGCGAGGGGTAGAAGCTGCCGAAGGCGACGTAGCTGGCGCCGGCCTCGACCGCGCGCACCGCCAGTGCGCCGTCGTCGTAACAGGACGCACCCAGGATCGCCTGTGCCCCCAGCGCCGCGCGCGCCTCGACCAGCGCGCCGTCGTCCTCGCCCAGATGCGCGCCGTCGGCACCGAGCTCGGCCGCCAGCCGCCAGTCGTCGTTCACCAGCAGCGGCACGCCGGTGGCCCGGCACAGCGCCAGCAATGCGCTGGCCTGTTCCCGGCGCAGCGCCGCGTCGGCGCGTTTGTTGCGGTATTGCAGCCATGTCGCATGCGGCAGCACGCTGGCCACCCGCGCCAGCAGCCGCGCAGTGTCGATCTCGTCGGGCGTGAGCAGGTACAGCCCGCGCGGCGGCTCGGTCGGGGAAGCGTTCATCGGCATGGGTTCCGGTCCACGGGACGCGATGGGACAATGCGGCTCCGGACCGACGCCGCTGCAGCCCCCATTATCCGATGAACGACACTTCGACGCAGACCGCCTACCGCACATGGATGTGTGTCGTCTGCGGCTTTCTCTATGACGAGGCAGCAGGCCTGCCCGACGAAGGCATCGCGCCGGGGACGCGCTGGGAGGATGTGCCCGAGACCTGGACCTGTCCCGACTGCGGCGTCACCAAGGACGACTTCGAGATGATGGTGCTTTAAGCCGCACCACGCCCAGCCGGCTGTGCGTGGGTGCGGCCGCTCAGTGCGCGCGATGGCGATGCAGGCCGGCTTCGACCAGCCGCTCGCGGATCGCATCGGCGTCGTCGGCCTCGGGGGCCGCCTGCAGGTAGCGCACCAGGTCGTTGCGCGCGCCCGTCACATATCCCAGTGCCAGATAGGCGAGCCCGCGATCGCGCAGCGCATCGCACGCGCCCGGATGCAGGGTCAGTAGCCGGTCAGCGCAACGCGCCGCGCGTGCCCAGTCGCCCGTCTCGCGATAGCCCGCATGCAGATTGCGCAGGATCCGCATCACGGTCGCGCGCGCCGTGGCAGGGCGCAGCAGCGCGGCCAGTGCATCGTCGTCGGGTGGCGTTCCGCCCAGGTGCGCCGCTGCCCGCATGCGCAATTCGTCGATATCGAGCGGGCGCCCACCGTTGAACGGGTCCATGACCAGCATGCCGTCGCCGACCGGCAGCCGGACCAGGAAGTGGCCGGGAAACGAGATGCCTGCCAGGGGAACGCCGAGCCGGCGCGCGACCTCGCACTGCACGATCGCCAGCGAGATCGGATTGCCGAGCCGGCGCTCGATCACGTCGCTCAGATAACTGTTGCGCGGATCGTAGTAGTTCGCCTGGTCGCCGGTGTAGCCGGCTTCTTCGAACAGGTGCCGGTTGATCGCCTGCATCTTCAACGGGCCGGCATCGATCGCATCGACCTCGATGCGCAGATGCGCCGCGTGCGCCTGCATGCGCGCGGCGAACGCGCGCACGTCAAGATCGGGGTACTCGTCGCGCGCGACCAGCAGCGCGGCCTCGAACAGCGGCAGCGCCGCGGGCGCCATCCCACCGACCTGCGCCCAGGTCAGCGGCGCAGCCGCTGGCGCCTCGCCGCTCACGGCGGACCGATCAAGGCACATGGATCGCCGGCGACAACGTCAGCACGGCACCATCGCGCAGGCCGATGCGCTGCGCCTCGCCGGCATTGAGCTCGAGCACGAAGCGTGCCGGCCCCTCGCTGGGGTAGGCAGGACAGCGGTTGCCGGCCGAGCACGGGGGCACGTCGCGTTGCTGGGAGACCAGGCGGCGCTCGTTATCGAAGTACAGGATGTCGAGCGGGATATGGGTGTTCTTCATCCAGTAGGCCTGCGGCGCCTCGGTCTCGTGCACGAACAACATGCCGTGGCCCTGCTCGAGCACATCGCGGAACATCAGGCCGCGTGCGCGGGCCTCGTCGGTGGTCGCGACCTCCACCTGATAGCGGTGGCCGGCCAGTTCCACCCAGGGCGTACCGCTGGCACAGGCGGGCAGCAGCGCCGCGAACAGACACAGCATCATCAGACGGATCGCACGCATGGCCAGGGCCTCGAAGGGGAAGCCCACACCTTTGGACAAGCGCCGACGGCGGTCAAGATGGGCAAGGTGAAAATAACGCTATGCAAATGTGACGAGCTTGTGCACAATGCGCGCCCCGCAACGCTGCGACGACGCTGAGGTCGGCCAGGGAAGCGGGGAACGGTCGGACTTCTGGGATTTCACAGGGAGTTGACAGATCGGGAAGCTGCGCTAAGATGTGCGGCTCCTTCGGCGGAAACGAACTTGGGTTCGGGCCACGAAGGGAAGGCAAGAAGATTCACCGAAAGGTGTTGACGA